>JAFLVA010000009.1 GCA_022508525.1 Erysipelotrichales bacterium | reverse complement strand
ATCTCCTTTAAGTAGGAGTTTTGCGCGCCTAAACTATCTAGGTCCTTCATTATACATATAGTTAGGACAAATTGAAAAAGCGTAATAATTGATACACAACTTGCTTTTTAAAAGTTTCTATTGTCATTTCTTGACAAGTAACAAATATTATTTAATAATATTTAAGTAAATCGTTGATAAAGACACGTGTCTTAGAAGTACTGATTTAGCGAGATGACAATTGGTGAAAGGTCATTATTAAGTATCTAAGATATATCACTTTGGAGAGATTATTCGATATGTAGAATAATACGTTAATCGCGTTAAGATTATTGAGTGGTTTCTAGATTTTAGAAGCAATTAAGGTGGTACCGCGTATATTACGTCCTTAAATTAAGGGCGTTTTTATTTTATAGGAGGAAAAATTATGGAAGTTAAAAAGTCATTATTAATGCCAAAAACTGATTTTGAAATGAGAGGTAACTTACCAATTAAGGAACCTAATTTCTTAAAGTATTGGGAAGAAATTGATTTATACAATTTAATGCTTAAAAATAATGAGGGAAAAGAAGAGTATATGCTTCATGATGGCCCACCATACGCAAATGGTGATATGCACTGTGGACATATGCTTAATAAACTTTTAAAAGACTTTATTGTGCGTTTAAAAACAATGGAAGGTTATTACACTCCATTTATTCCTGGTTGGGATACACATGGTCTTCCTATTGAAAATGTCATTACTAAAAAAGGTATTAATCGTAAGACTACTCCACTTCCAGAATTTAGAAAGAAGTGCGAAGAATATGCTCATGAGCAAGTACATCGTCAAATGGAACAAATTAAACGTCTTGGCGTAACTGGAGATTTTGAAAATCGTTACATGACATTGACTCATGACTATGAAGCAATGCAACTTGAAGTATTTAAAGATATGGCTTTAAAGGGCTTAATCTTTAAAGGACTTAAACCAGTTTATTGGTCACCAAGTAGTGAATCTGCACTTGCTGAAGCTGAAATTGAATATGCTGATGTTAAATCTCACGCAATATTTGTAGCCTTCAAGGTAAATGATGGAAAAGGATTACTTGATAATGATTCAAGTTTCATCATTTGGACTACAACTCCTTGGACAATGCCTGCAAACCTTGCAATATGCTTAAATCCTGAATATACATATGGTTTATTTAATACAAATAAAGGTAAATTTATCTTCTTAAAAGAATTTAAAGATTCACTAAAAGAAGAATTAGGATTTGAAATATGCGAATTAGAAAAAGAATTCTTAGGTAAAGATTTAGAATATATAACTTGTAAACATCCACTTTATAATCGTGATTCAGTGATTATCTTAGGTGACCACGTCACAAATGATGCTGGTACAGGTTGTGTTCATACTGCACCAGGACATGGTGAAGATGACTTTATTGTTGGAAAAAAATATGGCTTACAACCTCTTTGTCCTGTTGATTCTAAGGGTTATATGATGAAAGAAGCAGGCCCTGAATTAGAAGGTTTATTTTATGAAGAGGCGAATGAAAAAGTTTTAGAAATGTTAACTAACGTTAGTGCTTTAATTAAAGACTCACCAATCGTTCATAGTTATCCTCATGACTGGAGAACTAAAAAACCATTAATCTTTAGAGCTACTCCACAATGGTTCTGTTCAATTGATCCAATTAGAGAAAAGCTTCTAGAAGAAATTTCTAAAGTAAAATGGACTCCATCTTGGGGCGAAGTACGTATATCTAATATGATTAAAGATCGTGGTGACTGGTGTATATCTCGTCAAAGAGCATGGGGTGTACCACTACCTATTTTCTATGCCGAAGATGAAACTCCAATTATTGAAGAAGAAGTCTTTGATCATGTTATTAAATTAGTAAGAGAATTCGGCTCTAATGTCTGGTTTGAACGTGAAGCAAAAGATTTGCTTCCTGAAGGATACGAAAATCCACATAGCCCAAATGGAAAGTTTACTAAAGAAACAGACATTATGGATGTTTGGTTTGATTCAGGATCAAGTTCAGTATCAGTTTTAAAACAAAGAGGTTTAAAATTCCCTGCTGATGTATATTTAGAAGGTTCTGACCAATATCGTGGTTGGTTTAATTCAAGTTTAATTATTTCAACTGCAGTTAATGGTGTTGCTCCTTATAAACACGTTGTAACACATGGATTTATTCAAGACGCAAATGGCGATAAGATGTCTAAATCTAAAGGCAATGGTGTCGATTCAATGAAATTAATGAATGTATATGGCGCTGATGTTTTACGCCTTTGGGTTGCTAATGTTGATTATCAAAGTGATGTAAGAATTGGTGAACCAATTATTAAACAAGTATCCGAATCTTATCGTAAAATTAGAAATACATTTAAATTCTTATTAGGAAATCTTTCAAATGGTGAAGAATCTAAATTTGATGTAAACAAAGATCGTCAAACAACATTTGAACCAGTTGATTTGTTTATCTTAGCACGCCTTGAAACTGTTAAAAATGCAGTAGTTAAGGCTATGGATGAGTTTGATTTTGCAGCTGCAATCATGGCAATTACAAACTTTATGTCAAGTGATTTATCAAGTTTCTACTTAGACTTAACTAAAGATGTTTTATATTGTGAAGCCAAGGATTCTACTCGCCGTTTACAAGTTCAAACTGTAATATTTGACTGTGTCACAACTTTAAATAAATTATTAACACCAATCCTTCCATTTACAATGGAAGAAGTATATCAAAACGTTCCAGTTGAACATAAGAAATCAGTGCAATTAGAGGCATATCCTACTATTACACATGTTTATGATGAAAAGTATTTATCTGAATATGCTCTAATTTATAAATTAAGAAGTGATGTTTTAAAAGCACTTGAAGAAGCAAGAACTAGTGGATTAATTGGTTCAGCACAAGAGGCTCATGTAAAACTTCATATTTTGGATGAAAATGTCAAAAATGTATTCTTAAAATTCTCTGATGTTGAAAAAGAAAGATTATTCATCGTATCAAAAGTTGAATTAGTGGAAGAAAAATTAGCTAAGACTATGGAAATTTCTGAAGTAGAAGTAACAAAGCATGCTGGTCATAAGTGTGAACGTTGCTGGAACTATGTTGATGATATTGAAGAAGTAGAAGGAATTCATCTTTGCCATCGTTGTCATGATGCTCTTGGAGAATAGTCTATGAATAATATATTAATAAAAATTAAAAATGGACTAATTTGGTTTTTTAAATCATTTATTTGGATTACTCCTCTTGTTATCATTGTTGATCAAGTAACAAAACTTGTTATTGAGTCATCTCTTGGACAATATGATGTTACTGGAAAACAAATTTCTATATTTTCAGAAAAGTTTATTAATATCCGTGTTACATACAATATGGGCGCAGCTTGGTCTATGCTAAGTAGCCAACACTGGTTACTATCGTTAATTTCTGTGGTCGCCACAATTGCTATTATAGTTTATATTGCTATTCAATATAAAAAAATTGGATTATGGGAGAGAATTTGTGGATTATTAATTCTTGGTGGCTGTATGGGAAATATGATTGATCGTCTTTTTTATTCAAAAGGTGTCATTGACTTTATAAGTACAGGATTTATGAATTTCCCAACATTTAATATTGCTGATTCTTGTTTATGTGTTGGTATTTTTCTCTTAATTATAAAATTTATTATCGATGAGTTTAAAGGAAAACATAAAGATGAAGAAAAACCTCAAGATAGTAAATAGTGATTTAATAGGATTAAGACTAGATAAAGTTATCGTTAGTGAATTAAAAGATTATTCGCGTGAGTTTATTATGCGTCTAATTGACGAAGAAAAAGTGTTAGTAAATAATAAATTAGCGAAGGCTTCATATCGTGTTAAAGAAAACGATGAAATTGAATTAACGATTGAAGAGCCAAAAGATTTGAGTAATGAGCCTCAAGATATTCCGCTTGATATAATTTACGAAGATGAAGATATTATCGTAATTAATAAACCCCGTGATTTTGTCGTTCATCCTAGCAATGGACATGAAGATGGAACGCTTGTTAACGCACTTTTACATCACTGTAAAGACTTATCAGGTATTAATGGAGTTAAAAGACCCGGAATTGTTCATCGTATAGATAAAGATACAACTGGTTTACTCGTTGTTGCCAAAAATGATGATGCTCATGAATTCTTAGCAAATCAACTTTCAGATCATACTTTACACCGCGAATATATTGCACTAGTTAAAGGCGTAATAAAAGAAGATGATGGAAAGATTATTGCTCCAATTGGAAGAGATAAGTATAACCGTCAAAAAATGGCAGTAGATACGAAAAACGGAAAAGAAGCAGTAACAAATTTCCATGTATTAAAAAGATTTAATCAATATACCTTAGTGTCTTGTATACTTGAAACAGGTCGCACTCATCAAATAAGAGTGCATATGAATTATATTGGCTATCCTATTGAAGGAGATCCAGTATATGGACCAAGAAGTCATCTATTATTTGATAAAGGGCAATTATTGCACGCTTATAAATTGATTTTGATTCATCCAAAAAGTAAAAAGAAAATGGAGTTTGAAGCTCCACTTCCTGATGATTTTAAAGATGTAATTGATAATTTAGAATAGAATTAACGCATCAGTTTTGATGCGTTTTATTATGCATTTAATTCTTCAATTATTTTTGCAAAATCGATTTCATCACCTTTAAGCTCATGGTAGGAGTACTCACGTAACATCCTACTTTCAGGATCTATAAGTTTTGTTGTGAAATTGGTTTTTTCGTTTGAAGAGGCATTTGGTACATAGCACTCAATTGTATTAGATATATATTTCATTTCCTGGCCTTTAGTAAGTTTGTATGTTGAATAAATTTTAAAAATCTCATTATCTCCACTTTTCACTGCCTGGCTAGAAACAACGCTAAATTCATATCCTTCTAAACGTCTTTGCTCCATTTCACCTGCATACGTGTTTGATTGCAATAAATAACTAGCGGAATCGTATTCGGCTATTTTATATAAATCATTTACATCAATATCCTTAATTTTTTCATTAGTGATAGCATCCTCAATACTAGTAGCATCATTTGAATAGTTAAATTTTAAATCATATAATCTATCATTTCCGTTATCATCAAAAACGCCACTAAAATATAGACTATTTTTGTTTACATAAACACATATAATCTTTTGCAACTCCCTTCCTGACACATGCTTATTCACATACGCGCCGACTTTTGCATAAGAAAAGTCATTTCGTAAAGTGTATGTATATGTATCTGACCACTGTGAAGGAAGATATGTTCCTGTTGAATCAAGAGCTATTACTTTAAATTCTGTTACTTCATTAAGAGAAATATAATAAAATGTATTTGTTTCAATAGTTTCTTGTTTACCATCTATACTTGCAATGTATTGATCTGCGTGTTTTACTTCATTCCAAGATAGAGTATATGTTTCTTCATTAAAAGACAAATTAGTAGGTTTCTGTAAGGTTTTAAATCCTTCATTATTATTAAGAATTCCACTTTTGTTGATCGTAGTGTAGCCAACATATAATGCTCCTACTATGATTAATGTTGTGATTATTGATGTGATTATTTTTTTGGCTTTCATAATTATTTCCCCGCTTTATACTATCAAATGTTTATTTTTATAAATCAAGTTTCAAATCAAAAATATTCTTAAAATTTTTAAAATGTGCTTTAACTAAGTCCTTAACTTCACTAAATTCATGATTCTTAAGAAATTCTGCTAAGAAATCATCGACTTGTTTTCCTGCACCAAGTGGAAAGATAGTCTGATACTTTTCATTTAATTCGTCCATTCTAATTAAGAAGATGTACCTAGCAATAATAGATGCTGCAGCAATTGAAGGATAATATGATTCTCCTTTTGTTTTAAAATATATATTTGGTGCAATAGTGACATCATTAAGATACTTAATATAAGTAGAAGAAATTAAAAATTGATCAATATAAATTGGCACATACTTATTAATTTTATTTAAAACATTTAAATGAGCTTGATTGTGCATTTTGGCTTCTAGCACTAATTTTTTATTACCTTTTTCAATTTCTTCGTTGAGCTTATTATTCGGCATTGTAAGCGAAGAATAAGTAAGTTTTTTCATTAATAGAGGTGCAAGTTCTCTAATTCTTGTATCACTTAATTTTTTAGAATCTTTAATACCTAATTCTTTTAGATATTCTATGTCTTTGCTACTAGTGTATACCGCAACAACAACAGTTGGTCCGAATAGATCTCCAACTCCTACTTCGTCAGAGCCAATTTGATCTAATAAGTCTAGCCATTCGGCTTTTTCTTTTACTTCAGTTTCATTAATTTCCGCATTTTCATCAAATATTAGTGCTTCATTAATAGCGTTTTCACCACTAAAAGTTGCCTTATATTCACCTTTATTATTTTGATATATTTTAATACTAACTTTTTCGTATTTTGCTTTAAATATGACATAGTCTTCACTAATGTCTAAAGAAAAATCTTCATAGAATTCAATAATTCTATTCTTGGTTTCTTCATCTATTTTTAGTGTAACATTATTACTTGCCATATCATTCACCTTTACTAGTGTAACACACATTGAACTTTTCTTTAATTAAATCTAGTAAAAATGTACAAATTATAAAGAGTATAGATTATAAATTTATAATTTGCTAAAATTATAAAGGTGATAAGAATGCAAAGTGTTTATGAGTCTTTAGAATTTTCTAAAGTTTTAGAAAAAGTAAATGAATATACACGCACAGATATTGGGAAAAATCTTGTTTCCAATATTAAGCTTTTTAATGACCAAAATTCTTTGCAACTTGAATTAGATAAACTCAATGAAATGATATCATTAATTCTTAGATTTAATGAATTACCAGTCGATAATTCTTCAAATCTTTTAGATATCATTAATCATGCATATAAAGTCGGTATACTTACTATCTATGATCTTGAAAAAGTTGCTTTTGATGTTTTAATGGTAGATAAAATTTTAAAAAAGTTTTCTACTATTGAAGAACATTTTCCAAAGCTAAAAGATGTAATAGAAGAGATGAAAAGTCTTAGCTATATTGAGCAAGAGATTCATGGCGTGATTTCTTCTAATTTAACAATTTTTGATGATGCAACGCCAAATTTAAAAAAGATTAGAAGACAGATTGTAACTTTGGAAAGTGATGTTTCCTTAAAAGTTAAAAATCTTGCAAGAAATTATCAAGACTATTTGTCAGATAATACTGTCACTATTCGAAATGGGCACTATGTTATACCTGTAAAGACAACTTATAAGTTTAAAATTGAAGGTATTATTCATGATACTTCCGATTCAGGAAATACAGTATTTATTGAACCTTCAGTTATTGTTGAATTAAACAATAAAATTGCCTCATTACGTATTGAAGAGCAAGATGAAATAGCTAAAATTTTAAGAAGACTTACTGAAGTAGTCTTAAAAGAAAAAGACGCTATTATTAAGAATAATGCAATCATAGGTTATTTAGACTTTTTAGCTAGTAAAGCCAAATACGCAATAAATGAAGATGGGGTAGTGGCATCAATTTCTGAAGAGCGTGTTTTATCATTAAAACGTGCACGGCACCCTTTAATTTCTAAAGACACAATTGTTCCTAATGATTTTTATCTTGATACACAAAAGCATATTATAATCATTTCAGGGCCTAATGCTGGTGGTAAATCAGTTGCCTTAAAAACAGTTGGATTATTAACTATTATGCATCAATCTGGACTTCCAATTTTAGCATTACCTTCAGCAACTATACCATTTTTTAAACGCATCCAAATTGATATTGGTGATCAACAATCATTAAACGATTCTTTATCGACTTTTTCAGCTCATATGAGTAATATCATCGATTGCACACGGAAAATGGGATCTAAAGACTTAATAATCATTGATGAATTAGGAACGGGAACTGATCCTCAAGAAGGAGAAGCTTTAGCGAAATCTCTTATCGATTTTATTCACTTTAAACATGCTTTTGGAATAATTTCTTCGCACTTTATGGGTGTTAAAACATACGCTCTTGATAAAGATTATGTTAACAACGCATCTATGATTTTTGATGAAGACAATTTCGCACCAACATATAAAATGAGACTAGGTGTACCAGGTAAATCATATGGAATGGAAGTTGCTCTTCGTCTTGGTATGGAGCAATCTATAATTGATAAGGCTCGAAAATATTTAAAAGAAGATAACGTTAATCTTTTCTCAACATCTTTAAGTAAGCTAGATGAAATTGTTCATAAATATGAAGTACTTGAAAAAGAAAATATTGAATTACAAAATAGACTTTCAAAAAAAGAAAAAGAGCTCGATAAGATAAGTGAAGATTTAAGAAAAAGAAAAGAAAATCTTTTGCGTGATGTTAATGATGAAAAAGATGAGATTATTTCAAACGCTCGTAAAGAAATTGAAGATATATTGCATGCATTAAATAAAGATGATTTAAAGATGCATGAGGTAATTGAAGCTAAAGCAAAATTAGATGAATTAGAAAGCGTAGAAGTAAAGCGCAAAAATAGCCACGAAATCTTTAATGTGAGCGATTATGTGTTGTTAGAGGATATGAATCTAGAAGGATCAATTATTCGCATTGTAGGAGCTAAAATCACTGTTCAGACGAATATTGGAAATATTGTCGTTACAAAAGATGACATTACAAAGATTTCTAAGCCAACTAAAAAGATAAAAAACGAAAAAATGACTTATATTGATCGTGCTATTGTCTCTCGTAGTGTGCCACTTGAATTAAATATAATTGGTAAACACGTAGAAGAGGCAATGAATGATGTTATTAAATATTTAGATGATGTAGTTATTAAAGGCTATGAGTCCGTTCGTATTATTCATGGCTCTGGAACTGGTGCTTTAAGAAAAGCAGTACATGAATACTTAGATAAACAAAAATTTGTAAAATCTTACCGCTTAGGTGGAATGGGTGAAGGTGGCGTTGGAGCGACCGTGGTATATTTAAAATGAACGAGAGAATAAAAAGAGAGATTGATTTACTACCTCACCGCCCTGGTTGCTATTTAATGCATGATAAATCCGGCAAGGTAATTTATGTTGGGAAAGCAAAGGATTTGTATAAGCGCGTTTCTCAATACTTTTTGCGTTCACAATCAGGAAAAGTATTTAAAATGGTTAGTCAAGTTGAATATTTTGAGACAATTATCACAAATACTGAAAAAGAATCACTAATTTTAGAGTGTAATTTGATACAAAAGTATTATCCTCGATTTAATGTTTTACTTAAGGATGGAAAATCTTATCCCTATATCGCTTTAAAAAAGACAGATGATCCATTACTTAAAATAGCAAGAAATAAAAAAGATAAAAACTATGATTACTTTGGACCTTTTCCTAACTCAAGTGCTGCATACGATATGATTGATTTATTAAATAAATTATTTCCAATAAGAAAGTGTCGACATATTCCTAATTCTCCATGTTTATATTATCATTTGGGTCAATGTCTTGGTCCTTGCATTAATAAAATTGAAATAAGCGAATATCAAAATGTAAAAAAGAAGATTACTAATTTCCTTTTAGGCCGCGATAAAGAGACAAGAAGAGACTTAGTTGAAAAAATGAAAAAAGCCTCTGATAATCTTGAATTTGAAAGGGCTAACGAATATAAAAATTTAATTATTGCTATTGATCATTGTACACAAAAGCAAACTGTACAAATTAAAGATAATAAACCACTTGATGTAGTTGCCTACTCTTTAAGAGATGGTTATTTAAGTATTATTTTTATGATGTATCGTAATGGTAATTTACTTGGTAAAGAGCTATATGTAGTCGAAGAGTTTAATGAATTAAATGATCAACTCGCTAACTTGATTGTGCAATTTTATGATAAGCATGAAGTACCAAAGAAATTGGTCTTATCTTTAGCATCTTTAAAAGAATCAATTCAAAATACTTTTGATTGTGAGGTAATTGTTCCAACAAGAGGATTACTATTTAATCTTGTGTCCGATGCCTCTGTTAATGCTAAAAACGGCCTAGATGAACATTTCTTAACGGCAAGACTTGAAGATGATAAAAATGCAATGCTTGAAGAGCTAGGAAGAATTGCTAATATTCCAACGCCTTATTATATTGAACTATTTGATAATTCGCATTTACAAGGAAGCGAACCAATAGGGGCAATGGTAGCGTTCATAAACGGAGAAAAGGCTAAAAAATTATATCGTAAATTTAATATTAACCACGAAGAAGCACGTGATGACTATGCATCAATGCGTGAGGTTATTTATCGCCGTTATAAAAGACTCAAAGAAGAAAATAAAGAATTTCCAGATCTTATTATTGTCGATGGTGGTTTAGGACAAATTCACGCTGCTAAAGAAGCACTAGATGCATCAGGAGTTAGTATTAATCTTTTAGGTTTATATAAAAACGATAAACATCAAACCGATGGATTGATGGATGTAGAAGGTAGAAAATATCAAATTCAAAAAGATACACCTTTATTTTATCTTCTTATGCGTATGCAAGATGAAGTACACCGCTTTGCCATTACTTTCCATCGTTCCAAACACTTGAAAAATTATAAAGCATCAATATTAGATGATATCGAAAATTTAGGAATTAAACGAAAAGAAGCATTAATGAAACTTTATCCATCTGTCGCAGATTTAATGGATGCAAGTATTGAAGAATTATCACAAATTGTACCGCTTAAAGTTGCAACAGATATCTATAATAAACTTCATGAATAGCCTATTATTTAACTATTTATAAGCAAATTCTAAAATGTTGCATAAAATAAAATGACATAAGGAGAATTTATGCCATCACTACTTACAAAACGTGAAAGAGAAGTCTTTACTCTGTTAGTCCAAAACTACTCGACACGTGATATTGCACAAGAACTGTTTATCTCAGAAAAAACGGTTCGCAATCACATATCTAATGTTATGCAAAAATTAGGTGTTAAAGGACGTGCTCACGCAGTAGTGGAATTAATAAGAATGAATGAAATTTCTTTGTAGCCATCACTGATGGCTATTTTTTTACATTTTTTCGAACTAACGTAAATAAGTTATAAAGAGGAAGAACATATGAAAGTAATGCTTTATGACACAGGTGTAGGCGTATTACCTTTTTTAAGAAGTATATTCAAGCAACAAAAATATAACGAATACTATTTATATATGGATGATGATGTTTTTCCAATAGGAAAAAAAGATCAAAAATTTATTATTAATCACTTAAAATTTATTCTTAATTACGCATGCAAAAAGTATGATAAAATCATTATTGCCTGCAATACAATATCCTCATATTTAAAATTCATTGATATTACAAAATATAATATTGAAATATATTCAATATTTGAGGAAAATTTAAAGATGCTCGATGATAATACAACTTTTTTAGCTACTTTAGGAACACTAAGAAATGTTAATCATCCTTTTGTAATAGATGGTAGTGTCTTACCAAGTTTAATTGAACGTAATCAAATAAAAGAGATAATTAACTTTGTAAGTAAACTTGAATTAAAAACAGATAAAGTAATTCTAGGCTGCACACATTTTCCCTTAATTAAATTCATCTTTGAAGATTTTTTTAAAAATAAAATATTCATATCTAGTGAAGACAAAATTATCGAAAAACTTCCGAATTCCGGATATATTTCACTTGATGGAAATAGAAAAGCAAAAAAATACTTAGTAAGCTACTTAAATTTCAGTAATAAAATTTTGTGCTAGTAATATATTTTATTGAGGTGCATGGTCATGAAAAAAATTAAAAACTTTTTTTTAACATTGAAAGTGAAGTTTGTTAATCTCTTTAAAAGAAAAGAAAAAATTGTAAAGAAAAAGGAACCAAAACTAAAATTCAAGGAAAGCAAAATGCCAAAAGTTTTTGTTTCGACGAAATTATCATTAAAAAAAGCAAGTTTATTTATAGTACCAATCGCAGTAGCAATTGCAGGTATTACAATTGGGATACTTACACGTCCTAAAGAAGGTGTTAAAGTCAATGTAACACTTGTCGATGACACAACAACACATAGAGTATTTTTATTAAGTGATGATAATATGGTTGTGCCTGTGAGTGTTTCTTTAGAGGAACGCATGACAAAAGATGAAGAAATTTTAGATGTATTTAATCTTATTAAAGATAATAAAAAATATGAAAATGACACGATGAGAGGCTACATCCCATCTGATACTAAATTAAATGATATTAAATTAAATAATGGAATTTTAACTTTAGATTTTTCTTCAGAATTTGAAAAACTTCCAATGAAAAATATCATGCGTACAGTCGAAGCACTTACTTATACATTTTTAGATTTTGATGGAGTAAATGGATTAAGATTTTGTGTTGACGGCTGTTTAACTGATAAAGTTGCTGGTAACTATGTGATTCCTACTGTATTAGATAAAAGTATTGGAATTAACAAGCAAGTATCTTCATTAAGTGAAACAAGTAAAAGCGAAGAAGTAGTAATGATTTATAACAAAAAAATCAATAAGAATAATTTCTATGTTCCAATGACTGTTGAGGCAGAAAAAGGTCAAACAAAAGTAGACACAGTTTATAATGCTATTGATATAAAACCAAGTACATATACAGGATTAAAAAAAGTTAAAGAATACTCTTATTTAAATATGTCTAGTTCACCTGTCATTAATGATAAAACAGTATCATTAGATATTACTAAAGAGGGCATGGTAGATGATGTAACTATTTCTAAGGAACTTTACGAGCTAATGGCTTTGACATTTGATTATTCAGATCTTGATTATAGAGTAAACCTTACGTTTGAAGGCGAAGACTATGAAGTTGACGGAATTATTGATGAAGAAGACTTTAAAGTATCATCATTTGTCTATAATGAAGTTCAATTATAGTAAATTAATTCAAAACACTTGAAAAAATCTTTAATTATGGTAATATAAATGGCGTGTCCTTGTAGCTCAGCTGGATAGAGCAACTGCCTTCTAAGCCGTAGGTCGGGAGTTCGAATCTCTCCAAGGACGCCATTTTAGATAAATCTAACCTATTTGTACTAAATAGGTTATTTTTTTTGCTTACGTGTTTAATTAATAGAAT
Source organism: Erysipelotrichales bacterium (assembly GCA_022508525.1). GTDB lineage: Bacteria > Bacillota_I > Bacilli_A > RFN20 > CAG-826 > RUG131. The sequence goes on along the minus strand of JAFLVA010000009.1, from coordinate 39,445 downwards.
TAATTACTATTCATCATTTGTAAGAGCAAAACGCATAGTAACGCTACTAAACTTTCCTTTAACCAAGTTGATAAAAACATACTAATATAATACTATAAGAGTGTGAGGTAGATTAAAAATGTTAAAAGTAAAGAAAACTGCAAAAAAGATTATCTTACCAATTATTTCTTTCGCTTGTGCTATATCCTTATGCTCTTGCAAGCTGTCACTAAAAGTAACAGGAACAGAAAATTATCAAAAAATGTATACAATCGTTAAAGAATGGAATAAGCACGCGACCCTATCTGCACGTAGAAATGATCTTTTTGGCTTTGGAGAATATTTATATAATTCTTATTTGATTTTATTTCCAAGAGAAACTCCTACAACGCTAACTGACTTTTATTTTGAATGGCACGCTGGAATAGATGTAGACACATATGAAACATATTTTACATGCCAATTAGACGAAAATAATTTTAATCTTTTCAAAGAAGGGTTAGATGGATTTAGTTTTTCATATGAAGAGTTTTCCGAAAAGCCAATTTATGATACTGAACATTTTGATTATCCAGCATATATTTTACAATGGATGAATCCACATCAAAAATGGCAAGTATATGAATATATTCTATTAGACGATGTCACAAGTACAATTATTTTTGTTTATACTATGGGATGGTTAGAACCCATAAATAAATATTCGCAATATAATATCATGCCTAATTGCGATCAAATAGATGTAGTTGATGATTCTAAAAAAAATTACAGAGATGAAACTATACAAATTAATGGACTAAAATTATATGACGTAATTGGTTTTTCAATTTATGGATGGGAAAATTCATCAAATCAAAAGTATGACAATTCATTTTTATCTTATCTATTTTAAGCTATCTTATTAATAAATGATGTATAGTCAACTATAATTCATTTTCTTGTCTAAGTTCAATTTAAAATGTTGTGACTGATAAGCATAATTTTATGCTATAATTTAGCATGTATATAAAATTAATAAGGCGGTAATGTCATGAGCATATATGAAGAATTATTTAAAAAAGGTGAATATCAAAAAATAGTAGAAGAATTAGAACTCTCTACTATCCCTCAAGAAATATGGCTAGTAGTGGATTCATATGTTCAAATGAATCAAATTGATAATGCTATTCGCACTATTGAAAATAATCGAGAGATTTTACTAAAAGACGATCCAAAAAAATTGATGTTTTTAAATATAGATTTATACCTTTTAAATAATGATTTTGTAAAAGCTTTAACGACATTTTCGTATTTTGAAGAATTACCATATATTTCTATAGAAGTCGAAGAATTATTGCCGAGTTTGAAGCAATATATTTATAAAAAAATGAATGATAAATCTTCTAAAATATCTGATAGTGAAATCATCAAAAATATCAAAAATTATGATAAAAAAGATTTGTTTTTAAAATCAGTCTATGAGATACAAAAACGTGATATAAAACCTTTTTTATCATATTTAAAGAATGCATTAATTAGTGATAAAATCGATGATACTATAAAAAGTCTAATTTTAATCTTATTAGTGGAAAAACATGTAGACGATGAAGTAAAAATTATTAAAGATAACAAAGAATACATTGTTACACCACATTATCTGGATCCAATTCTTACGATGGATGAAATAGAAAAAATAGTCTATGGCAATATAAATGATAAAGATGTCTCAATATTAAATCTTATGAGTCAATTAATTGCTGAATATGCCTTAAAAATATATCCCGATACAATTTTTGAAGATGGAGAAGAAGAATATATTTTGGCATTTTATATGCTCGCAAACGAAATGTTCCAAAAGGATACAAAAAGTATCGAAGATATCATAGAGCAAAAACATTTAAATAAAGAGACAATACTTTCTATTAAGAAATGTATCAAAGAAACTTTAAACACCGAGCAATAAAATAGGAATCTTTTAAAGGTATATATTAAATCCCTAGCAACAGGGATTTTTTATTTTAATGAGTTTAAGTGCATCTTGGCAGAAATTGACAATTATAGTTGTAATGAAATTATATTTAATATATAATTTAAAACGTGCAAAAAGAAACTCGGAGGTATATTTATGAAAAGAGATATTAAAAAATTAGAAAATTGTCGCACAGAAGTTACTGTAACATTTGAACCAGAAGAATGGAAAGCTGCTCGCGACGCTGCATTAAATAAATTAGTAAAAAATGTTGAAATCAAAGGATTCCGTAAAGGACACGCTCCTCTTCAACTTGCAAAAGAAAGAGTGCGTGAAGCTGATATTGTTAATAATGCTTTAGATGCTTTACTTCAAGATTCCTATACTAAAGTTTTAACTGAAGAAAACATTGTACCAGTTGCTCGTCCAACAGTTAATGTAAACAAATTATCCGATACAGAATGTGAAGTTGTGATTTTAATCCCAACACGTCCTGAAATTAAATTAGGTCAATACAAAGGCTTAGAAATTGGCCATAACGAATTAAAAGTAAGCAAAAAAGAATTAGATGAAGAAATCGCAAAACGCTTAAAAGACAATGCTGAATTAGTTTTAAAAGAAGATGCTGCTAAACTTGGAGATACAGTAGTTATCGACTTTGAAGGATTTATTGATGGTGTTGCATTTGATGGTGGTAAAGCAGAAAACTTCTCTCTTGAATTAGGATCTAACCAATTTGTTCCAGGATTTGAAGATCAATTAGTGGGTGCTAAAGCTGAAGAAAATCGCGATGTCGTTGTTACTTTCCCATCAAATTATCCAAATGGATTAAATGATAAAGAAGCAGCATTTAAAGTTGTCGTACATGAAGTAAAAGAAAAAGTAGTACCTGAATTAAGCGAAGAATTTGTCGCTGATCTTGACATTAAAGATGTAAAGACAGTTGAAGAATATAAAGAATTCGTCAAGAAGGATTTAGAAGAAAAAGCAAAAAGATCAGAAGACAAACGTTACTTTGATGCTTTAATGGATGCAATTGTTAAGAATTCTGAAGCAAGTGTCCCACAAGAATTCGTTGATGAAGAAGCTGAAGGTATGTTCAATAATTTAAAACAACAAGTTGAACAAAATGGCTTAGATATGGATTCATATTACAAAATTGCAAGTACTTCTGAAGAAATTGTTCGTAATAGAATGAAGGAAGATGCAAAAAATAATATTGTCCGCTTCTTCATAATGGAAGAAATTGCTAAAGCAGAAGAAATCGAAGTTACTGATACAACTATCGAATTCGAAATTGCTAAAATGGCCGAACAATACGGCATGGAAGCAGAAAAAATTAAAGAAATTGTTTTCAAAAACAAAGATAGATTTATTTCAGATATCAAACAAAATCAAATTGTTACATTCTTATTACAAAACAACAAATAAAAAATGGCTTCGGCCATTTTTTCTAACTCATAATAAATAAAGGAGGTAAGTTATTATGGAAAATAAAGAGTTAATCGCACCTCTAATTGTTACACGTGGCCTTGTCGCATTTCCGGGCTGCCCAACTACAATAGAGGCTATCAGAACCCCAACTTTGGCAAGTGTTGAACTTTCTAAAGCATATGATAATAGTATTTTAGTTGTATCACAAATTGATGCAGCTGTTGATAAACCAGGATTAACAGATTTTTATTATATTGGTACCTTTTGTCGTGTAATCTCAGTAACAGAGTTAAAGGAATATACACGCGTTAGAATCGACCCGAAATTTAGAATTAAAATCAAATCAGTTGCAAACGGACCAGATGGTAATAGTCTAATTGCTTCATATGTTGAATTAAACGATGTTTTAGGTGATCGTATTGAAGAAGAGGCATTAATTCGCTCAATTATTCATGAATTAGAGCAAATGGCAGATTTACTTGATGCTCTACCTAAATCATTTATTAATCAATTGTCAAAAGGTGTATCATCTGTCCAACTTTCCAATATGCTCACGCATAATATGCCTCTTACAATTAAAGCAAAACAAGAAGTATTAGAAACATTAAATATAAATGCTCGCTTAGAGTTGCTTCTTAAGGCTATAAATCAAGAAAAAGCTGTACGAGAAGTTGATAAATCGATTGCTGATAAAATCCATAAATCAACAGAAAAAGCCCAAAAAGAGTATATATTACGTGAAAAACTCAAGGCCATTCGTAGTGAACTTGGTGAAGATGAAGACGCAAATGATTCTGAATCTAAAATTTTAGAAAGATTAGAGAATAATCCATATCCAGAAGAAATTAAAGCCAAAGTCAAATCAGAATTGAAGCGTTATCAAATGATGCCACAAGCCTCATTAGAAAGCTCTATTATCAAAAATTATATTGATACTTTAATGAATTTACCTTGGTTTGAATCGACAGAAGATAACGACGATTTAAAACACGCCCGTGAAATTTTAGATGAAGATCACTATGGACTAGAAAAAGTAAAAGACCGCCTTATTGAATATTTAGCAGTTAAGAAAATGACTGGTAATCTAAAAGCACCAATTTTGTGTTTATACGGTGCCCCAGGTGTAGGTAAGACATCACTAGGTAGAAGTGTTGCTCGTGCTTTAAACCGAAAATTTCATCGTGTAGCTTTAGGTGGTATATCTGATGAAGCAGAAATTCGTGGACATCGCCGTACCTATGTAGGAGCAATGCCAGGTAGAATCATTGCAGGTATGCGTAGAGTAGGTGTCAATAACCCTGTATTCTTGTTAGATGAAGTTGATAAACTTGCTAATTCATATAAAGGTGATCCAGCCTCAGCACTTTTAGAAGTATTAGACCCTGAACAAAACGTTAAATTCAACGATAACTATGTTGAAGAAGCTTTTGATTTATCAAATGTTTTATTTATTGCTACTGCAAATAACATTGAAAATGTTCCAGGACCATTGCGTGATCGTTTAGAATTAATCGAAGTTAGTTCCTATACAGTTGTAGAAAAACTTCACATTGCAAAAGATCATTTAATTGCAAAGCAAGTGAACTTAGCCGGTTTGAAACCATCACAAATTAAGTTTGATGATAAAGCAATTTTAGCAATTATTTATAACTATACTCGTGAAGCGGGTGTACGTGAATTAGAGCGTAAAATTGCTTCAATTTGCCGTAAAGTTGTTGTCGAACTACTCAATGATGAAAAACTTAAAAAAGTTCATATAACCGAAAAGAAAGTTAAAGAGTTATTAGGTACAGAACTCTTTACAGAAGAAAAACGTGAAAAGAAAGATCAAGTTGGTGTAGTAACAGGACTTGCCTATACTCAATATGGTGGAGCAATTCTTCCAATTGAAGTTACTCACTATGTCGGAAAAGGAAGACTTGTCTTAACAGGAAGTCTTGGTGACGTTATGAAAGAATCTGCTACAATCGCGCTTGATTATGTACGTGCTAATGCATCTAAATATGAGATTGATAATGATATTTTTGAAAAAGATGATATCCATATCCATTTCCCTGAAGGTGCCGTACCAAAAGATGGTCCATCAGCAGGTGTAGCAATTACTACAGCAATCATTTCTGCTCTAACAAATCGTAAAGTAAGGGCAGATGTTGCTATGACTGGTGAAGTATCACTTAGAGGAAATGCTATTGCAATCGGTGGATTACGTGAAAAATCACTAGCGGCATTAAGAAGTGGAATTAAAACTATCATCGTTCCTAATGATAATACTCCACAAGTTAATGACCTTCCAAAAGAAGTTAAAGACCAAATGAACATAGTTCTAATGAAATGTGTTGATGATGCTCTTGAAGTGGCATTAAGAGGTTAAAATGCTTAATTTTCGTTCAGCCACTTTTATAAAAAGTGCTACTTTGAAAAAAGACCGTCCAAACAAAAATTTAAAAGAAGTTTTATTTGTTGGAAGATCTAATGTTGGAAAATCATCACTTATTAATGCATTATGTGACAATAAATCTTTATGCTTTACATCCTCAAAACCTGGGCATACACGTCTCTTAAACTATTTTGAGATAAAAGATACACTATATCTTGTTGATGCTCCAGGATATGGCTATTCTAAAGCAGGTGGAAGACATGATGAAGTATTTGGTAAAATGATGGAAGATTATTTTAACAATAATTCCTATCTATCATTAGTAGTCTTCTTAATAGATTCTCGTCGTGAGGTACGTGAAGAAGAAAGTGATTTAATAAATTTCTTTAATGAAGAAAATATACCTTATCTAATAACTTTTACAAAAGCAGATAAACTTAACCAAAGTGAGAAAGCAAAAGCTATGAAAGAAGTTCATAAGTTATCCTCTTCAATAAATGCAGATATTATTTTTACCTCAATTAATAATAAAAGTTCGATTGAAGAATTAAAAAAATATATTTCTAATCACATATAAGACATGCGTATTTACGCATGTTTTATTTTTACCACTATAACTTTTTTGTCATTTTATCATAAAAAAATACGAGAAAAATACAATTATATTAGGTGATAAAATGAACACATATTATTTTGATAAAAAAATCAATTTAGAAGAAGCTCCAGATCAGGTTAATTCAGTTGTATTAGAAAATTCTTTTGATTACGTGCACTTGAATAGTGGTGTACATGTATCAGGCAAAATTGGAATTTCCGGTGAATGTAAATGTCAAGAACATGTTATTCCATTCGTAGATACTTTAGATGTCGATTTAATCGTGCCAAGTGAGAATATTGCTCACTTAAAAAGTTTAAAACTCGTAATTGATAATTACGACTGCCATATTGTCGACGATTCAATTCACTTCCGCATTAAATGCAATTTAAATGGATATGATGAAGATAAAGAAAACTTCCAAGTCGAGCAAGCATTTAAAGATTTTGTCGATGGAGATTCAGAAAAACTCGTCCAAGAATTTCGTGATACTTTAAGTCAAGAAGAGGCCGAAAAATTAGAAAATCTTATGAAAGATGATGTAGATATATTCGTCAATAATTCTGAAGATGAAGTGCAAACATTAGAAGAAGATATTCCAAGCCTAAGTGAAGAAGAAAATGATGTTTATCCTTTTGTGCCATATGAAGATAATCCAGTTGAAGTTGACTCAAGTGTAAATAATGAGGCAATAGATAATGTCATAAATGAAACTAAAGCGAAAACTGTTGAAAAAGAGATTGAAACAAACCAAAACAGTTTATTTGGTAATGAACGCTTTGTAGTATTTTCAAGATTTTATCGTTGCGTTAGTGGCGACACATATGAAACAATTGCGCTCAAGTACGATCTAAATCCATATGATTTAAAAGATCTTAATAAAAATAAAGTTATAAGCGAAGGTACATTGATTCAAATCCCAAGATGAAAGAGATAGTTGAAGCAAAATATAATTTAAAAGTAAATGCCATTATTAAAATTACGGTTAATACTTATAAATTGATGTGCGAAGAAGGAACATATTTACTTAAATATCATAAAGATCAATCTTTAGAAAGTATTTTCACACGTCTTTCAATGCTCAACAATGAAATATTTTTACTTCCTTTAAGATCCTATAATGGTAATTTCCTTGAAAATTATGAAAATTTATATTTTTCAATCTATCCATATTTACAAGATGAAGTAATGCTTAATAAGGACATTAGACTTCATTTTTATGTCAAAGCAATAGCAAATCTTCATCTTTGGTCACATTATAGTGTAAAAGTTAGTGATGGTTTTTTTAATGAATCTTTGGATTATTTAGAAAGACAATGCGATAATGCAGAATCATTAATAAAAAGTCGTATGGAAAGAATTGAAAAAGAAGAATATCATTCGCCATCAGACTGGTATTTTTTAATGAATTATGACCATTTAAGCAAGGCGATTGATGAAGCAAGAAGAAGAATTGATAACCTTGAAGAAGCATGGAAAGAAGAAACAAATCTCAACCTATCATTGACATACCAAAACTTTGATTATAGCCATATTTTAGTCAAACAAAATAAAATAGTATCTTTAGATAAAATGGCTATCGCACCCGAAATCTATGATCTAAGACAATTATTTAATGAAGCATATATATCTCGAATTGATATCGCAGCACTTATTAAAGAATATATGGATATAAACCCTTTACAAAGATATGAAAAAGAATGGTTGCTAGCTTTCCTATTCATACCAAATATAACATATAACCGAAACGATATAGAAGATATTAGTGCTTTATTTAAAACTCTTAGTAAACTTCATAGTGTTGAATCCTTTGCAAATTTGCTAACTGAAAGTATGCAAAGTGAGAGTGAATCAACGCAAGAATAACATTTTTAATATAAAGTATTTGCGATAATAGATTTTTTAATCTATAATATGAGCGACAATGATAAAGAGGAGTATTAGTCTAAGATATTAAGAGAGTTATGCGTTTGGTGAAAGCATAATTATCCAAAACTAAGAAGGTCGCTTTGGAGTCATAGAGGAATCTACGTTTACTCGCGTTAAGAGTTACTTAAGTGTGTATTTTATTAGCAAAATACAAATTAAGGTGGTACCGCGTAACTTACGTCCTTAAATTAAGGACGTTTTTTTATTTAAAGGAGTTGATATTATGGCACTTTCCACAAGATATAACCCAAAAGAGGTTGAAAAAGGAAAATACGAATTTTGGAAAGAAAAAGGATATTTTAAAGCAGGAGAAGATTTAACTAAAACTAAATTCTCAATGGTTATTCCTCCTCCAAATGTCACTGGTAAATTGCATTTAGGACATGCTTCAAATACCACTATTCAAGACATTATTGCCCGTTATAAAAAAGCCCAAGGATATGATGTTTTATGGGTTCCTGGTATGGACCATGCCGGAATCGCCACACAAGCTAAAGTCGAAGCAAAACTAAGAAGTCAAGGCATTTCTCGTTATGATTTAGGACGCGAAAAATTCTTAGAAAAAGCATGGGAATGGAAAAAAGAATACGCTGAGTCAATCCATGATCAATGGGCTACTTTAGGACTATCTTTAGATTATACAAGGGAAAGATTCACACTTGATGAAGGACTTAATAGGGCTGTTCGTAAAGTCTTTGTAGACTTATATAACAAAGGCTTAATTTATCAAGGTGAAAGAATTATTAACTGGGACCCTGTTCAAAGAACTGCTTTAAGTAATATTGAAGTTATATATAAAGAAGATAAAGGTGAATTCTATTACTTTCGATATCCAATCGTTGGTAGTAATGAACACTTAATTGTTGCAACCACTCGTCCTGAAACAATGTTTGGTGATACATGTGTCATCGTAAATCCTAAAGATGAAAGATACAAACATTTAATTGGAGCTTATTGTATTAATCCTGCAAATGGAGATAAACTTCCGATTTTAGGCGATGAATATGTCGATATTGAGTTTGGAACAGGTGCCATGAAATGTACACCTGCTCACGATCCTAACGACTTTAAAATCGGAGAAAAATACGGATTTAAACCTATTATTTGTATGAATGAAGATGCCACTATGAATGATTTGTGTGGTAAATATAAAGGTTTAGATCGTTTTGAATGCCGTAAGCAATTAGTAGAGCAAATTAAACAAGATGGTAATCTTATAAAAATTGAAGAAATTACTCATGAAGTAGGTCACTCTGAAAGAAGTGACGCAGTTGTTGAACCATATTTATCTAAACAATGGTTCGTTAAAATGCGTCCTCTTGCTGATCAAGCTTTAGATAACCAAAAAGGCGATAAATCAATTACTTTCTATCCAGACCGCTTTAATAAAGTATTTACATCATGGATGGAAAAAGTTGATGACTGGTGCATCTCACGTCAACTTTGGTGGGGACATCGAATTCCAGCTTATTATCATAAAGTCACAAAAGAAGTATTAGTGTCTGTTGAACCACCTGCTGATATAGAAAACTGGACACAAGATGAAGATGTTCTTGATACATGGTTCTCATCAGCTTTATGGCCTTTTACTACCCTTGGATGGCCAGAACAAACAAATGACATCAAAAGATACTTCCCTCTTGATTTACTTGTAACAGCCTATGATATTATTTTCTTCTGGGTTTCTAGAATGATTTTCCAAAGTCTTGAGTTCACCAAAGAACCACCATTTAACAAAGTATTAATCCATGGATTAATTCGTGATTCTCTTGGAAGAAAAATGTCTAAATCTTTAGGTAATGGTGTCGATCCAATTGATGTTATTGATAAATATGGTGCTGATGCATTAAGATATTTCATCACAACTACTGGAACACCTGGACAAGATTCTCGTTACATTGAAGAGAAAGTTGAAAGTAGTGCAAACTACATTAACAAAATCTGGAATGCTGCACGTTTCGTATTAGGCGTTTTACCAAATGACTTTAAAGCAAGAGAAATTAAAGTGAGTGAGCTAAATCCTCTTGATAAGTACATCATGGCAAAATTAGAAAGTACAATCGAATCTGTAACTTACAATATGGATCGTTATGAATTAGGTAATGCATCTACACATTTATATAACTTTGTTTATGATGATTTCTGTTCTTGGTATTTAGAGATGGCAAAAGTCACACTTAACGGCGATAATGAGATAGCTAAGGAAAATACCTATCAAGTTCTTTTCAAGGTCTTAAAAGCAATTATAATGATGATTTATCCATATACTCCATTTGTTAGTGAAGAATTATATCTTAATTTACCAGAGCATAAAGAATCTATTATGTTAGAATCTTATCCAGTAGTAGATAATTCTTTCATGGATAAAAAAGCTATTGAAGAAGTAGAAACACTATTTAAATTAATCAAAGATATTCGTAATTATAAAGTTGAAAACGATTTAGCACCTAATGCTAAAATAAAACTTCATATTTTTGATAATGGTAAAGTATTTATGAAATATCTTCCATATCTTGAGAGATTTACATTTGCAAGCGATATTATCTTTGAAGAATATGAAGATAGTCTAAAAAATTATAACGTCTTTATCTATGATATTGCTCAATTTGGTTTAGAAGATAATATTGATAAAGCAACAATTTTAGCGAAACTCAATAGTGAACTTGAGATCGTTGAAAAAGAAATTTTAAGAGCAGAAGGAATGTTATCTAATCCTAATTTCGTTTCTAAAGCTCCAGAAAGTAAAGTAAACGCTGAAAAAGAGAAACTAGAAAATCATAAAAATAGAAAAGCAATATTACTTGAAAAAATTGAAAAATTAAAATAATTATTCTGCTTTTTGATTAATCGACCTCCTACATTATAATAGGAGGTCTTTTTATGAGAAAACTGTCTGATTTAGAATTAAAAGAGATTGAAGGCGGAGAAGCAATTACCATCGCATCAATAATGGCAATACTTGCCGTTGCATTAGTGACAGTAATTACCTATCGCCTATTTATGTCTGCAAAAGGTAATGCTACATTACCAGGCGGATTCAAATTTACCTGGGATTAATGGGTGCAATTAGAGATATTTCACCATTTGAAAGGCCAAGAGAAAAAGCACTCAAATATGGTGTGAGCACTTTATCTAATATTGAACTATTAGCACTTATTATCCAATCAGGTGGAAAAAACAATTCAGTTTTAACTATTGCCTATAATATACTTGATAAAGGTAATGGCTTAAGTGGCTTTTTTAGTCATGATTATGAAAGTCTTTTAAAAATAAAAGGAATAAATAAAGTCACGGCAATAAAATTATTGGCAATTAAAGAATTAATGCAGCGATGCGAACATCTTCAAGTTGTAAGTAAGGCGCATATTACTAATTCAGAAGATATTTATAAGATGTTTCGCATTAAATATTTTGAGAAAAGCAATGAAGAAATTACTATTCTTCTTTTAAACCACGCAAATCAAATTATAAAAGAGGAAGTGATAGCAAGCGGATCAGTTAACGAAGTAGCGATAGACTTTCGCTCAATTTTCCGTGATGTATTAAAAAATAACTGCCATAAATTCATTTTAATCCATAATCATCCGACCGGTGATTCAATGCCTTCAGAAGAAGACATATATTACACTAAAGAGATAAAGAAAAAAGCTCGTAGTCTTGGCATTCAATTATTAGATCACATTATTTTCGGAAAACATAATTATTTTTCTTTTAAAGATAATGCACTTATATGACACTATTCGACAACGGATAGTGTTTTAATTTTATCGAGGTGATTTTGTGGAAACGATACTTGTAAACAATGACGACGAGTCTTTAGCTATTTCCACTATAAACAAATACTTAGAAGAAAGAATATTTGACAAAAGAAAAAAAGAAGTTTGTTTGGTGTTTTCTAAAAAGCCAACAATAAATTTCTTTAAACTAGTTTTACTATCATTTTATGACTACAAAAGCGCATATTTAAAGATGATAAAATACGAAAAAAATACTAAATGTAATTTAGAAAAAGTTATCATTCATAGTGGCGAAGAAATTGTCTTTAATGAGCCAAAAATCATTGTTGGCAATGTTCATAAAGGTGCAACACTTCACATCAATACAAACTTAGTTTTTATTGGGGAAATCAAAGGAAGTGTCTATTTAGAAGATGATAAATCATCAATTTACGCTGACAAATTCACCAATGCTACCTTTATTGATCGATATGGTAGAAAAAAAGAATTTTCTGGCACAAATTATTTGATGACTTTTGAAGAAATGGAGGCAATGTAAATGGCAAGAGTAATTGTAGTTACGAGCGGAAAGGGTGGAGTAGGAAAAACTACTGTTACTGCTCTAGTTGGTCGTGAACTTGCTAAAAATGGCAAAAAAGTTGTTCTAATAGATGCAGATCTTGGCCTTAAAAATCTTGATACAGTTTTGGGTTTAGAATCTCGAGTTATATATGATTTAGAAGATGTCGTTAAAGGACGTGCCACATTAAGACAAGCGCTTGTACAAGATAAATACGTACCTACATTATTTTTACTTCCTGCGTGGATGAGAATAAACGCTACGGATATTGATGAAAACTATATGAACGCTATTATTAATAGTCTTCAAAATGAATATGACTTTATTTTGATTGATTCTCCAGCTGGTATTGAAAAAGGATTTTTTAACGCCATTAGAAACGCAAAAGAAGCTATTGTGGTTTTGACTTTAGATAAAACATCATTGCGTGATGCTGATAAGGTTGTGGGCCTATTGAAAAACAATCAGATTACTGATATAAAGCTCATTGTGAACAAAAATAGTAATTCAAAAACTCAACTCACAATTGAAGATGTTAAACGTATTATGGATGTCCCTCTCATTGGCGTTTTAAAAGATGACAAAGAAGTTCAAGGACTACAAAATTATGGAACGCTCATTAGTAATAATTCTGATCTAGATGTTGAAATTAAAAACATCACAAATAAACTCTTAGGTAAAGAAGAAATTGTTAGCAAAAAATCGCCTTTGGCTAGATTCATTAAAAGCGTCCTAAAATCATAAAGTTTAATGGTGATAATATGAGTGAAATAAAAGAAATAAGAAAAAGAATTAATAAACCACCTAAGCATAATAGATTATATATATTAGCAATCAGTGCATTATTACTCATTTCTGTGGTTATGGGAACATTGATTTATGCAAAATCAAATGCTGATGCAAAATTGTTTGGTATTCCTTTAGCAGACATAAGTAATAGATTTGATAACTTCTTTGGTGGTCTTTTTAAAAGTAAAGTAAATGGAAGTAGTGATGATAAAACTGTATCTGCCTCTCCAAAATATACTTATCTTGGTAATAACTATTACAAAAGTGAAGATCAAAGTGTTCCAGCAATTGTAGATGGTACTATTAATAATATTAGTGAAGATCAAAACGGATATTATGTCTTAATTAGCTATACAAATGGTATAACAGCACAATATTTTGAACTTACAGACGTAATAGTAAAAGTTAATGATAATATTAGAACAAACGATTCAATCGGAGTTTATGACACAAAATTCAAGGCATTATTCATGAAAAATAATGAAGTAATAAGATATGAAGAAATATTCAACTGAGATTTCTTTTCATCCATTAACAGTATTATATATCGCTTTAAGTCTAATACTTGGGCGATTTTCTTTTGTTTTTGATCTCTTTGTCATTGCATTTATTCACGAATTATTTCATGTTTTTGCTGCACGTATCTTTAATCTTAAAATAAGTGAAATATCATTCCTACCTATTGGTTGTTATGCAAAAATATCTGATCTAGAACACGCAAAAAGAGGTGTACAAATCATTGTCCTTTTATTAGGTCCATTATCATTTTTCTTTACGCGTGCCATCATAACTTTTCTTTATCGAAATGATATAATTTCTATCTATGGTTTTCGTGAATTTAATGAAATTAATTTATTTATGATGGTATTTAATTTATTACCGATTTTTCCTTTTGATGGTGGAAGAATATTAAAAATAGTAATAAGTTCTCTTATTAGTGAAAAGAAGTCATTAATCATTACATCATTAGTTGGTATATTAATGTCTTCAATATTTGTTTTGCGCTTATTAGAAATAAGACAATATTTATTTGCTTTTTTCATTGTGTTTTACGCAATAAAAAACATTGTAACTATCAAAAAAGACTATAAGAAATTCCTAATAATGCGATATATATCAAGGGAATATGAAAACTATAAAATAAAAATTAATAATAGAAGAGTTATATACCGCTACGCACATAATTTTTATCTAATTGGAAACAATATCTATCCAGAAGAAAAAGTAGTTGAAAATCTATTAAAGAAATAAATGACAATATATGTACATGTCTTTTTTAGTGTTGATGAATGGAAACAATAATTGTGGGATCAACGTACTTATTGAACAATTTTATGAAAAACATTTGACATATATTATATATATGTGGTAAATTAACTTCGTTGCGGCCTCACTAGCTACAACCGCATAGAAAAGGTAACTAACATTTATGACCTTAATAGCGAGTCATTAGTGAAAAATTTGAATTTTCAGGAGGTGTATCTATGTACGCAATTATCGAAACAGGCGGAAAACAAGTCAAAGTCGAAGTTGGACAAAAAATCTTCGTCGAAAAATTAGAAGTAGAAGCTGGTGCTTCCTACACATTTGACAAAGTTTTACTCGTTGCTGACAAGAAAACAGTTGTTGGTACTCCATATGTTGCAGGTGCTACAGTTGTTGCTAAAGTTGAAAAACAAGGCAAGAGTAAGAAAATCCGCGTCTTCAAGTACAAGAACAAGGCAAATGAACGTAAGACCATTGGTCATCGTCAACCATATACTTGCTTAGTAATTGAAGCAATTAATGCATAATTATGATTAAAGTAGAATTTAAATATGTCGATCACAAATTCGCATATTTAAAAGTTAAAGGACATGCTGCTAGTGCAGAATATGGTCACGACCTAATATGTGCTGGTGTATCGTCAATCGTAACTGGAGCATTGAATAACATCGATGCAAAAAATTACGATATAGATATTCAAGAAGGACTTGTAATAGTCCAAACAAAAAATGAGATTACTACTCATGACGAGATAGTTTTTGAAACAATGTACATTCAATTAAGAACCATTGAAGAAAGCTATCCATCTAACATAAAAATTATTAAGTAAGAAAGAGGTGCATCGCAAGTGATGTTTAAGTTAAATCTTCAACTCTTCGCATCAAAGAAGGGTGTTGGATCTACAAAAAACGGACGTGATTCTGAATCAAAACGTCTTGGAGCTAAAAAAGCTGATGGTCAATTTGCTACAGCAGGCTCAATTATTTATCGTCAACGCGGAACAAAAATCTATCCAGGTGTCAATACGATGCGTGGTGGAGATGATACAATTTTTGCAACAAAGTCTGGAATCGTAAGATTTGAACGTGTCGGCAAAGATAGAAAACGTGTATCCGTTTACGAAGTTGAAGCTAAGTAAATATTTTATAGCCTGACTAGCTCAGGCTTTTTTTAATTATAATAGTAAGTGAGGTGAAAACCATGTTTATTGATAAAGCAACTATTGAAGTACGTGCTGGAAATGGCGGTAATGGAATGATTGCCTTCCATAGAGAAAAATTTATTTCACGAGGTGGCCCAAGTGGTGGTAATGGTGGAAGAGGCGGATCTATTATTTTTCGTGCTTCAAAAAGTGTTAATACTTTAATGAATTTTCGCCATTCAAAATGCATTATTGCGCGAGATGGCGAAAAAGGAATGGGAAAGAACCAATACGGAAAAAGTGCTGATGACGTAGTTGTTGAACTTCCAATCGGCACAGTTGTTTTAGATGAAAAAACTAAAGAATTTATCTGCGATTTATCTGAAGATGGCAAAGAATTTGTCGTTGCCCATGGCGGACGTGGTGGAAGAGGTAATGCTTGCTTCAAATCACCAGTTAACCGCACTCCAAGAATTGCCGAAAATGGCATGCCAGGAGAAAGAAAAAGATTAATCCTTGAATTAAAACTTTTAGCAGATGTTGGATTTGTAGGATTTCCAAGTGTCGGAAAATCAACTTTATTGAGCATTATATCTGCTGCAAAGCCTGAAATTGGTGATTATGATTTTACGACTATTGTGCCTAATCTTGGCGTAGTTAGAGTCGGTGATGGAAGAAGTTTCGTTGCTGCTGATTTACCTGGATTAATTGAAGGCGCTCATCTAGGAAGAGGGTTAGGATTACAATTTTTACGCCATATTGAAAGATGCCGAGTAATAGTTCATATCATAGATATGTCTGGAATAAGAGATCCTTATGATGACTACCAAAAGATAAAAAAAGAACTCAAAGAATATGGCTATGGATTGAGTAAACGACCAGTAATAATTGTTGCATCTAAAATGGATGAAGAAGGAGCAGAAGAAAGACTTGCAGCTCTAAAAAAACGCATTAGAAAGCCGATTATCGGAATATCAGCCTTAACAAATGAAAACATTGATTTATTATGCTACAAAATCGCTGATCTACTTGATAAAACTCCGATGTTTAGCCTCTATAACGAAGAGAATATTCAAGCTGGTGTTAAAGTATATGAAGCCAAAGCAAGTAGCGATGATGAATTTGAAATATTTAGAAAAGATAACCATACATTCATTATTAAAGGAGAAAGAATTGAAAGAACATATAGTTTAATTAATCTATCCACGGATGAAGGAATCTTAAAATTACTAAATTATATGCGTAAAATTGGCGTTGATGATCGTCTAAGAATGATGGGGGCAAAAGATGGAGACACTGTCATTCTTTGTGACTTTGAATTCGAGTATATTGCCTAAGGGAGAAAACTATGAAACTTGAAGAGTATTTAAAAATTATTGAGAAATTTTTGAAAGATAAATTAGAGGAAACTAAAATGTCTGGCTACGTCTTAGGAGTATCAGGAGGAATTGATTCCGCACTAGTTTTAGCTTTAGCTAAAAAAGCAGTAGGTGATAAGCTATTTGGTCTTGTTATGCCTTGTGAATCTCATGATTCTGATGCTAATGATGCTATTGAATTATTAGAAAAGTTTAATGTTAAATATATGACAGTTGATTTAACTAGTACTTTTCAAAAAATGGCTAGTGAATTAGAAAAAAGTTATGGTCATCCTCTTGATAAAATGGCAAGAGCGAATATTAAAGTACGTTTAAGAATGGTTACATTATATGCTATTGGTCAAACACGTAATTCCTTGGTCTTAGGAACTGATAATTTGGATGAAGCTTACACAGGCTACTTCACAAAGTATGGCGATGGCGGGGTAGATTTACTTCCAATTGCTGAACTTACTAAAGGTGAAGTGTTTGAAGCAAGTAAAATGTTAGGAGTAACTGAGGCAATTTTAAATCGTAAACCTAGTGCTGGTTTATTTGTCGGACAAACTGATGAAATGGAGCTTGGTGTTACATACCAAGAATTAGATGATTACCTTTTAGGTAAAGAAGTTCCTGAACAAGTTAAAAATAGGATAGAACATCTTCATAAAGTATCAGCCCATAAAAGAGAACCAATACCTAAGCCAACAGAATTTATAAGAGACTAGTAATGACTAGTCTTTTTTTCTATTGTCATTTGGACACGGACAACATATAATACAAATGGTATTGTAACCAGGCACATTACTATAGGATGTGCCCACCCATAAGCAATTGTTTATGGGATTTTTATTTTGTCAAATTAATTTTATAATTAAATAAAATTTAAAGTATAATTTTTTAATTTAAAACTATTTTTAGATAGTCTATAATAATTAATGGTGATACGATGAACGATAAGAACAAGGTTAATTCGATAATATTTGCATTATTACTTAGTGCTTTTATCATCCTTCTTCTTATTGTCTTAATCATTTTGACAAATTGAGGTGATTAATTAATGTTTTATGCCTTAAAAGGATATGTTGATTTAATAAAATCAGATTATATTGTTCTTGATGTACACGATGTTTCTTATCAAATTTCTGTTGCGCATCCTGAAGAATATACAATGGATGAATTAGTTAAAATTTATACTTACTATGTAGTTAGAGAAGATGAACAATATTTGGTAGGATTTAAAAGTATTGATGAAAAAGATATTTTTCTACGCTTGATAAGTGTCAAAGGAATCGGTCCAAGAACTGCGATTAATGCATTAAGTAAAACGACACCAAATCAATTAAAAGAAGCGATAAAAGGCTCTAATGTTGCCTATTTAAAGAAGTTACCGGGCATTGGAGCAAAAGCTGCTGCACAAATTATTTTAGATTTAAAGGGTGAAGTGTCCTTAGAAGATGCTCACGATATTGGAATGACATCTCAAGCATTAGATGCAAAAGATGCTTTAAAGAACTTAGGTTTTAAAGTTAGTCAAATTGACGAGGCATTTAGGAAAATAAATTTAGATCAAGACACTTCAACAATAATTCGTGATGCCTTACAGATTTTGGGGTGATTAAATGGATAGATTATTAAACGCAAGTAAAACTAGTGATGATATCGGTGAAGTATCACTTCGTCCCCAAACATTAGATGAATATATCGGGCAAAAAGATTTAAAAGACAACTTAAAAGTCTTCATCGGTGCAGCATTAAAAAGAGAAGAGACATTAGATCACGTTTTACTCTATGGTCCACCTGGCCTAGGTAAAACTACTTTGGCATATATTATTGCAAATGAAATGCATGGCGAAATTACTGTCGTTAATGGGCCTGCAATCGAAAAAACAGGTGATTTAGCTTCGATTTTAACTAAATTAAAACCTGGCGATGTTTTATTTATTGATGAAATCCATCGCCTACCTCGTGTTGTCGAAGAAGTTCTTTATAGTGCAATGGAAGATTTTATGCTTTCAATTGTTGTACAAAGAGATGCTGGTGCAAAGACAATTAATGTGCCTATTCCACCTTTTACATTGGTAGGAGCTACAACAAGAGCAGGTGACTTATCATCGCCACTTCGCGCAAGATTTGGCATCATGGAAAAATTAAATTTCTATACAATTGAAGAAATAAAAGATATCGTGAATCGAACAGCACGTGTCTTCCAAACTACAATTGATGAAGAAGCATGTACAGAAATTGCTAAAAGATCACGTGGCACTCCGCGTATTGCTAATAGACTTTTCCGCCGTGTACGTGATTTTGCAAACTTTAGAGGTGAGGATTATATCACAAGTGAAGATGCTATCGCTGCTTTAAATGCTTTAAAAGTTGATTCACTTGGCTTAGATGATGTTGATATTAAATATTTAAATACTGTTATTGAGCGCTTCAAAGGAGGTCCAGTTGGACTTGAATCTTTAGCTGCAGCAATTGGTGAAGAATCAATGAACTTAGAAGATGTATATGAACCATATTTACTTCAACTTGGCTTAATCGATCGTACACCTCGTGGAAGAATTGCCACTCAACTTGCTTATAAGCATTTAAAAAAGGATCACCAAGGATCCTTATTCTAATTTTCTTTATGAAGATTGACTCCAATTACTGAGCCACAAATTATTAATAAAACTCGTGCGACATTAACTATTGTAGTGTGAACAGTCCATGCTTTACCCTCCAATAGATAATACACCAAGAGAAACAATCCATAAATAAGTGCAAGGACTAGACCATTTACTAGTCCTTTTGTTTTAGACTTTTTTCCATATACTAGGCCAACTAAGAAGAAAACAACAAAGCTTACAATCATTATAATAATAGAAGAAGCGTTAGAACTTAACACTCCTGTTGATGTAAGTATCGTAATAATTAAAGAAAACACTAAAGTTACTATAAAAAGCAAAATAATGGATACACTAATATTTGATAAATATTTTTTCATCTCTTGACACCTCATTAGGTTATATGCAAGAGAATTAAATTTTAGAAGGAGAATTTATGACATTTAACGAAATTATTAATGTTATTTTGAAAACAGTTATTAGTTATTTCTTTTTATTAGCAATTCTTAGAGTAATGGGAAAAAGAGAAATTGGAAAAGTATCGACTTTTGATATTGTAGTATTTTTTGTTATTTCTGAACTTTTTTCTCTATCATTAAATGAACCAGAAATGTCAATTTTACATTCAATAATACCAATCACAGTCATTGTAATATTGCAGCTTATATCAGCATTTTTATCGCTCAAATCTAGCAAAGCAAGAAAACTACTTGAGGGTCAAACAAGTTATATTATTTATAATGGCGAAATTCAACAAGATGTAATGAAAAAAGAACGTTATACCATAGAAGATTTAATGGTTCAGTTGCGTACAAAAGATATTCAAACACCTGATGAGGTGAGCTTTGCCATATTAGAAGATAATGGAACATTAAATGTCATTACAAAACAAGATTGTAATGTTGTAGATCCTGAGCCATTAATTAGTGATGGGGTAGTAGTAAAACAAACATTAAATCGTTTGTGTCGTGATGAAAATTGGTTAAATGAAGAATTAGAAAAGAAAGATATACATTCCATTAAAGACGTATTCTTATGTATCGCGTTAAAGAGTGATCTTCTCGTTGTGAAAAAATAAGCGATCAAAGACCCACACTCCATTTATAATGACATCAACTAGTACTGCAACAATAGTGGCCAGTGCAACAGAATTGACTTGTAATGTTTTCGTAAATAAGACGAGAATTATGATCCTAATTACACAACTTATGGTCGTTGAATAAAAGGCTTTAGTAGTTAAATTAAGAGCATGCATTGCTGAAGCTATTGGAGCTTCGATGTAGTAAATTATAAACGGAAATGCAAGAATTTTAACGAGTTCAAAACCTTCGTCTGTCCCATATAGTAATAACATCAATTTGTCGCCAAGTAAAAAGAATATAAGCGAAAAGAATAGTCCAGTACCACTTGAAATTAAAAACATTTTTTTAAATTGGCTTTTCGCAGATTTAATATCTTTTTGTCCAATGCTTTTTGACATATTTGGTAATAAATAATTTGCGAAAGACGTAGCAAAAAAACCTGGCATTAAAAGAAGAGGCATAACATAACCGGATAGAAGACCATAATCATGTGTTAAAACATCGATTCCATAGCCATATTTTAACATTAAGTTTGATATAAGAATTGACTCTAAAAAATATGTAACAGAACCTATGAGACGAGATAAAGTCAATGGAAAAGATAGTTTAATGATATTTTTTGATTCATCAAATCTATTTTTTAGTTTGATAGACATCAATTCATTAACTCGAAGATACAACTGACGGTTATTGAAGAAAATCATATATAAACTTTGGAAAATTTCTCCGATACATACTCCAATCATTGCACCAAATGACCCAAAACTTGCTCCTTTAGTTGCAAAGTATTCTAAGAAAAATATAATAAATATAATTCGGCCAACTTCTTCCATAATTGTAGAAGTAGATGTTAATTCAATTTCATTCATTCCTAAGAAAAAACCTTTGATTATAGCCGATAAACTCACTAGTGGTATAAGAAGCGCTAATGCGTACAAAGTAAGCTCTATATCAGGGTTTTTCAGTACATTGACCGCTATAACTTTTGATAAACTAATTACTAAAATCATCATAATTACGGAAATGATAAAAGAAATTGTTATCCCAGAAATTAAAATAGTTTTTGCACGACTCCTGTATCTACTCACTAATGTTGCCATCGCAGTAGGTAGTCCAAATTGCGATAAAGTAATAACAAGCAACATGCATGGTGACGCAAGTTGATATAAGCCCATTGCATCAATGCCGATGGTACGAGTTGTTAGTACTCTAGCGAGTGTAGAAAGCACTTTGGCGACAAATCCAAGGAACAATAAAACCATAATTGTGTTAAAAGAGCGATTTTTATTCATTTTTTCTTCCCATTTTCTTGCAATAATAGTAAAAAAGTAGTAAAGTAGTAAAGCACAGTATATTTATATTAAATATAACTTGTCGTTATGATAAAAAAAATTGAACTTAAATAACAAAAGTGCAATGCGTTTGGAGGAATTAATATATGCGTAGATTTATTGCCTTTATTATCTTAGCAATTTCTGTCATGTTAGGAATTGGTTTTGCTACACCAGGCATGATGAAAAATGCTAATTTATCTCTTGATTACACAACAGGAAGAGAGTTCGTCTATACAGTAGAGAAAAAAGCTGAAGGCGATGATATGAGTATTGATAGTAATGAGATGAATGAACTCGTCAACAATTTATCAGCTCGCTTAGATTCTGCTAATGTCAGTAGATATCAAATTATCATCGAAGATTCCGTTGATACTGTTTATAGTGGCGAAAGTCAAATCAGAGTTCAAGTTTCTGCTGATTATGATGCAAAGTATGAACATATTAAACGTTTAATGAGTTTTGACTCTGAATTCAGTCTCGCTACAAGTGATTCTGATGGAGAAAATATTCTTGATGGTGAAAAAATATTTGGCACAGGAAAAAATCGTGTCAAGGCTCGTGTTGATTACAAAAAAGACGATCCTCGTCCATATTTCGTTATCCCTATTAAAGATGACTCCTCAGTACGAAACACATTGACTCAAATGATAAATCACGCTAATTCATTAGGTACTACAGATGATGAAGGTAATATTAATGATGCAGGTAAGATTCTTTTATGGTCTGATTTCGATTCTGAAGTAGATAATCTATCAACTGCTGAAGAAGAAAAAGGCAAAGGTAATGATGAAATGTACAATCGAATTTTGTGTAAATTCGATCCACGTGACTTCTATTTCAATGAAGACAAAACAGAAATTTCTGCAATGATTCTCGATGAGAGTGCTGTAAATTCTTCTAAATATTTTGCAATTAGTTCTGACTTAGCAAAAACTTATGTTGATTTATTCAATGCACGTTCTATTGATTTAAAATTAACTTTCATGTTTGAACAACATATTAATCCACTTGCAGAATCATTTATTAGTTATGGAAAACCTAATACATTATCATTCTCTCGTACTTTAATTGCCCTTTGTTTAGCACTAGTACTTGTTGCAGTATTTATGATTGTTTTCTATAAAATTCAAGGTCTAAATGCAATTATTAATATGTTAGTAACATTATTTGCAACATTTGCTATATTTAACGCTGTTGGTATGGTATTCAATGTCGGTGCTTTGATTGGATTAATCGTCATTAGCTTACTTTCATTAGTATCTTCAGTTATTTATATTGAAGGATTTAAAAATGAAATATATCGTGGCCGTACGATGAAAAAAGCTAACCAAGAAGCCAATAAGAAAGCTTTTGTTCCTTTAATTGATGCACATTTAGTTGTATTGCTTGCTTCACTTGTTATTTACTTTGTTGGACATAGCACAATTCAATCTTTAGCAATTTTAGGAGTTACTGGAAGCTTAATTAGTTTCGTTGTCAATATCAGTTTACATCGTGGATTTACTTGGTTACTTACTAACGATACTTCACTTCAAAAGAATACTAAGTTATTTGGTCTTAACAAGAATTATATTCCTGATATCACCAAAGAAGAAAAACAAACATATTATGGTGCATTTGAAAAAGTTGATTTCACTAAGAAGGCAAAGAGAAATACACTTGGAACATGTATTGCTACTGGTATTTTGGCACTAGCTATGATTGGATTCGGTGTATTTGGAAATGGTGTTGTCAACAACTCAAAAGGCGCTGAATTTACACGTGCTTATTATGTTTTAAATGAATATGGTGAAACAATCCGTGACAATAATAAGAAAATTAGTATCCAATATTTTGAAGATAACTTAAGCTCTGTTGGTATTAAATATGACTCAATTAGTTTATATGAAAACAAAGATCCTGAAGATACAGAAACAACAATATACTACTATGTAGTAGACTTTGCAAAAGTTGTTGATTTGAATAAAGAAATCGAAACAAAAGATGGTACTAAAACATTAGAAGACTACATGTGGTCAATCATTAATGTTGACGCTAGTGAAATTGATTCACTATCATTCAAAAACATCCGTCAAGTTGGAAGAAATCCAATTATCAAAGTGACACAACCAGCTATGACAAATATTCTCATCGCTACAGCTATTGTTATTGGAATGGGTGCTATATATGTCGCAATAAGATTCGGTATTAATAAAGGCCTTGTTACATTAGGTGCAGGTGCATTATCTACATTCTTACCACTTGGATTCTTCAGTTTGACAAGAATTGAAGTTGTACCAGCAACATTTGTCGCCTTAATTGGTATAGCTCTCATCAATGTATTATTTACAATTATTCATGCATCAAAAGCAAAAGAAATATTGTCAGAAAAGAAAAACGAGGATGTTTCAATCCTTGATAACAGTATTCGTGCTACAAGTATAAGCGCTACTCCATTACTTGCAACTGGTGTTATCGCTGCATATTTAGCACTTGATTTCTTGGCTTTCGGTCATCCAGCATTTAATACAACATTCGTTGCTTTAATCCTTGGTGTTCTTGTAAGCATTATGATTAACTTAACAATGTTTACATCCGCTCATCTATTCTTAGATAAACATATTGGTTCACTCAATATTCACTTACCAAAGCGTAAAGCAAAAGAAGGAAAGAGAAAGCTTGGTAACATTAAAGGGCGTAAAGATTCTGGAGAACCAGAAGAAGCTCTATATCCTGGAATTAACGATTAATAAAAAAGACTGCCTTGTGCAGTCTTTTTGCTAAGAAGGAATTATTATGAATTTTAAAGAGAAGATTTTAAATTATTTCAATTTAAACGAAGCAGATTATTTAAATTTAACAAGAAATATTAAAGACATTTCCTTACCATCTTTTGATAACTTTTTAGAGATGGACAAAGCAAGCCATATTATTAATAATAGCATCAAAAACGAAGAAAAAATTGTTATATATGGTGACTATGATTGTGATGGCATAATGGCTACTTCAATTCTTGTTAAATGTTTTCAAATGCTTGGTGTTCGTGTCGGATATTATATTCCCTCTAGATATATTGATGGCTATGGATTAAACGAAAAAAGAGTTAATGATTTCTATCAAAAAGGCTATAAGCTCATTATTACTGTTGATAATGGCATTGCCCAGTTTGACGCTATAAATAGGGCATATGAACTAGGTATGAAAGTAATTGTGACTGATCACCATGAAATGCAAGATAAATTACCAGAATGTGAGGCAATATTACATCCTATTGTTTCCAAATATGGCAATGTAGTTTGTTGTGGTGCCTATGTTGCTTTTATGTTAGCAAGCAAATTATTAAACCGCTATGATGAATATCTGTTATCACTTGCAAGTATAGCGACGATCTCAGATATGATGGTTTTAAAAGAGTATAATCGTGACATAGTTCGATTAGGTATTTATAACTTAAATAAAAATAAATATCGTAATATTAGTCTTTTAGCGGATAATGAACTGATCAATGAAAATATTATTGGAATAAAGATTGCACCTAAAATTAACGCAATTGGTCGAATGGTAGAAAATACATCGGTTAATGTTTTAGTCGAGTATATGACGACAGATAATATTGAAAGACTTGAATATTTGTATAATTTTATTAACGATACAAATGAAAAAAGAAAAATATTAACAAAAGATGCCGCAGTAGGTATAAGTGTTAATGATGATCAATCATCAATTGCACTTATTACTGAATTAAAAGAAGGAATTATTGGCCTACTTGCGAATAATCTATTAAATAAATATAAAAAACCTGCGATTGTTTTTACTAAAGACTCACATGACGAAACTGTTATAAAGGGAAGTGCTAGATCAAAAAAAGGTTTAGCTATAAATGAATTTTTACTTGAAAATAAGGATATATTAATTACGAGTGGAGGACATGAACAAGCAGGAGGGCTTTCCTTATATATAAAGAATTTTGAAATATTTAAAGAACGCTTTGAATCTTACGCTAAAACACATCCATTTATAGAAGAAAAAGAAGATTACATCGATATTTCTATTACCGATATAAATGAAGATAATTATAAATTTTTACGCTCATTAGCACCATTTGGTGAAGGATTTAAAATGCCTCTATTGAAAATAAGTGATATAAAAGTATCATCTCTTTGTTTTTCAAAAACTCGTCTTCATATTCTATATCCACTTTCAGTTAATCAAAAAATTATTGGTTTTAACTATTCAAAAGAATTATTGAGCAATTACGACTATATAGATATATATGGTGAACTTGGTTATTCTGTGTTTAATGGCAAAGAAAGTTTTGACTTTAATATTCGTAGAATATGCGATAAAAGTAATATAGTTATAGGTGTATAATGTAATATCTAAATTCTCTATCGAGATTTGCTGTTTTATTAATTTAATTATTAGTTTATAATAATTAATAGGTGATTAAATATGGACTTAAAACATTTTATTATTAACATTCCAAATTTTCCGAAATCAGGAGTGGATTTTAAAGATATAACGCCATTAATAAAAGATGGTGAAGCATATAAGTATGTTGTAAAAGAAATCGCAGATTTTGCTAAAAAATGTGGCGCAAAAACTATTGCTTCACCTGAATCACGTGGCTTTCTTTTCGGCTGTCCTGTAGCCTCATATTTAAATCTAGGATTTATTCCTTTTCGTAAACCAAACAAATTACCACGTAGAACTATGTCTGTATGCTATGGCTTAGAATACGGTAACGATGTTTTGCAAGTCCATATAGATGACATAAAAAAAGGCGATAAAATCGTTGTAGTCGATGATTTATTAGCTTCTGGTGGCACTTTAGAAGCTTGTGTAAAACTTCTTGAAGAATTAGGTGCAGAAGTAGTAGGAATATGCTTCGTTGTAGAGCTATTAAATCTTGGTGGAAGAGAACGTTTGAAGAAATATAACGTTAAATCAATTGTTACATACTAGGTGATAGTTATGGAAAATACAAATCATACATTTGAAGAACTTAAAGAACTATATTTCGGTTATATAAAGAGTCAAGAAGACCGAAAAAAAATCGAAGACGCCTATCGTCTTGTTGAAAAAAAGCATAAAGGGCAATTAAGAAAATCTGGCGAACCATATGTTCATCATTTAATTGAAGTTGCCTATATTTTAGCAAGTATTGTTGTTGGACCAGAAACTATCGTTGCTGGGTTATTACATGATGTAGTAGAAGACACCGATTACCCACTTAGTGAAATTGAAAAAGAATTTGGTAAAGATGTGGCTTTTCTTGTCGATTCAGTGACCAAAATTCAAAGAATGAAGCTTTCAAAACGCTACAAAGAAAACGACGAATTTGAGGCAGAAGACCATAAAAAAATCTTTTTAGGAATGGCAAAAGATATTCGTGTTATTATCATTAAGCTTGCTGATCGTTTGCATAATATGAGAACTTTGCAATACCTATCACATGACCGTCAATTGGCATTATCAAAAGAAACCTTAGACGTCTATGCTCCAATTGCAGATCGCTTAGGTATGAACCATATCAAAGGAGAATTGCAGGATATTGCATTATCATATCTTGAACCTGAAAAATATGAAGAAATAAAAAATCTAATTGATTCACGAATTAAAAATCGCGAAAATGATTTAATATCACTTAAAAAACGTTTTGCTGACATGCTTTATGAGAAAAAAATTCCTATGTTTGAGATCTCATCTCGCTATAAATCAGTTTACTCTGTGTATCGCAAAATGTATTTTAAAGGACGTCCATTTGAGCAAATTTATGACATTATGGCAATTAGAATTATTACTGAAACTGAAATAAATTGCTATGAAATACTCGGTTTTATTCATCAAATGTATAAACCACTTTTAGGTCGATTTAAAGACTATATTGCAATGCCTAAACCAAATATGTACCAATCACTTCATACAACTATTCTTACTGGTGAAAATTTATGGTTTGAAGTCCAAATCCGCACTAAAGAAATGGATGAGGTAGCAGAAGAAGGTATCGCTGCACACTGGAGATACAAAGAAGGCAAAAACTATAATGCCAAGACTGAACAAAAAGAAATATCGGAAAGACTTCATTGGTTAAAAGATTTCGTCAACATGTCGAGCGAATTATCTGACGATGCAAAGAGTTACATGGATTCACTAAAACACGAAATTTTTGAAGCAAATATTTATGTATTTACACCAATGGGAAAAGTTATTGATTTACCAAGTGGTGCAACTCCTCTAGATTTTGCATTTCGCATCCATACTAAGGTATTTGATTCGGCAGTTGGTGCATTAGTTAATAGTGTATTAGTACCTCTAAATACTCCTTTACAAACTGGTGATATTGTTGAAATAAAGACATCAAAAACATCACCTGGACCTAACGAAGGTTGGTTAAAAATTGTCACCACTAATAGTGCAAAAAACCATATACGTAAGTTCTTAGCAGAAAAAAATGCTGATGCATTACGCGAAGATAAAATAGCTAAAGGTAGGATTTCTATTTTAGATGCCTTTAGAGATCGCGGAATCGATGAAAAGAAAGCTCTAGAATTGCTTAACAACTCAAAATTATTGGAAAAATTTGAATGTGAAACACTAGATGATTTGTTCATTGCAATATCAAATCGTAATCCTGCACCTAATGCAATCATTGACTTCCTTCACATTAAGAAAAAAGTCGAAATGAACTTCGCAAAAATGAATTCAAAAGATACAGAAAATCCAATTTTAGTTAAGAATGCGGGAAAAGTAATGATTACCCTTGGATCATGTTGTACTCCGATTCCGGGTGATGAAATTACCGGTTATATAACTAAAGGAAAGGGAATCACCATTCATCGAACTGAATGCCCTAATGTCCAAAACAGTAAACGTCTAGTAGAAGTGTTTTGGAATCCGGATTTAAAGGAAAAAACATATCCAGTTGATTTAGAAATTGAATGTAATGATCGAAGTAACCTAATAGTGGATATTATGCAAATATTTTCCATACATAAAGTCAATGTTTTATCATTAAATGCAAAACTTCATCAAGATACAATGACATCGACAATTTCTGTAACGATACTTGTTAAAAATGCAACTGAACTAAAAAATCTCAGTAATGTTTTAATTAATGTTACTGGCGTTTATCAAATAAATAGAAAAATTCATTAATTTAAGCCAAGATTAAGTTTTAACTTAATCTTTTTTTATCATCATCAACTAAAGGAAAAAAGAAAATATTTATTTTGTTATGCAATAATAACAAGCGTATATATAGCGTGTACAACATTTCGCAATAATTTATGTTCTTGTATTTGTTAACAATTATTTATATAATTGTATTGGTTATAGAAAAGGAGGAAATTATATTTAATGAAAAAGAAAGTTATTCTATTACCACTTATGTTATTAGCACTTGTAGCTTGTGGACAAAAGAATGGTTCAACATCAACACCTAATGTCGAGCCATCAACACCATCAGTAAGTGACTCAACATCAACACCAGATTCAGCTTCAACACCTGATTCTACTCCGACACCAGACTCAACATCTACACCAGATTCGTCAGTTACACCTAGCGAATTACCAGAAGGATTAGCACATGCTGGTACAGCTGCAGATCCATTTAATGTCGCTGATGCAATTAAAGTAGCAGAGCATGTTGGTGAAGAAGGAACTGCAAATAGTTACTATATAAAGGGAACTGTAAGTGAAGTTACTGAGATTAGCGTAGATTTTGGAAATGGCACTTTCAAAATTACTGATGATGGTAGTAATTCATTCACTGCTTATCGTATTTATTATTTAGAAAACGCCAAATTTGCTGAGGGAGACAATATCAATGTCGGTGATGAAGTTGTTTTATACGTAAAAATTATGAATTTCAAAGGAAATACTCCAGAAACTAATGGTGGATATGTATACGAACACACACCATCAGATACTCCAGTTGTACCTGAAGAACCTTCAGTAGTGTCAATTAAAGAAGTATTAGAAGCTGGTATTGCTCTAGCAAATAATGCTGCATCAGCAGTTCAATATACTGTTGAAGGCACAGTTACTGCTATTGTTGGAAATTCTTACTATATTCAAGACGGCGATTATGCATTCTATGTCTATAATAAAGCCATTGATGGTTTACAAGTTGGCGACCTTGTTAGAGTCACTTCAAAAATTCAAAATTATAATGGCTTAATTGAAACATATAGTAGCGATTCTAATTCAACTGCTACAAAAATTGGTGAAGGAACATTAGTTACACCTACAGAGTTTGCTTCACTTGATGAAATTACCCAAATGGATCAATCAAAATTAGCAACAATTAGAGGTTTACAATATGTTTCAGGTACAGTTACTGTCGATAAATCAAGTGGAATTACATTTAATTTTGCTGGTACAGAAGTTCAAGTAAGAACTGATAAGTACTTAGACAATAATATTGAAGAGGCTATTGCTGAAAAAATTAACGGCTTAACTGTTAATGATACTGTTGACTTTATTGGTGTTAACGTTGGTTGGTACAATGGTAATCCACAATTTTCTCTTACAAGTGCAGATTCAATTGAAGTTCATACTGGCGAATACGTCGATGTAACAAATATTGAAGTTGCTGATACTTTAGAAGTCGCAGCGAAAAGTGCTAAAATGATTGAAACTACTGTATTACCTGCTAATGCAACAAATAAATCATTAGAATTTACTTCAAGCGATGAAGAAGTAGCAACTGTAGCTGATGGTCTTGTTAGAGGTATTAAAGAAGGAACAGCAGATATTACTATTAAATCAGTTGCTAACGCTGAAGTAACTGCAACAGTTCATGTAACTGTTACCGCTGTAAAAGAAGAAACTGGAAGTGTTACTTATGATTTTAGTAACTTAACTGGCGGAACTAAATTAAATGAGAGCACTTTAAAAGATGTTCTAACATCAAGTGTAGCTGAAGGTGAAAATATTATTGAATCTGTCGACGCTTGTGATTTAGTTTACAAAGCAACACTTGGTCAAGGACCAGATGTCGCAGGTTTAAAATTTAGTACAAGTAGCGCTAATGGTTATTTCACTATTACAACATCCGAAGCAGTAACAAAAGTCATTGTTTCAATGTACAGTTGGAATGAAAAAGAAGGATCAGTATCTTTGGATATCAATGGTGTTACACACTCTACATCAGACTATCAAACACCTGCTGAACTAACATATGAAATCGATGCTGCTTATTCATTAACATTCACAGCTACTAAGAGACCAACAATTGCAAGTATTGTCTTTGTTTACTAAAATATATATTAAGAGAGATAGCGATATCTCTCTTTTTATTTGACTTTATAATATTTGAAATATTATAATAACGTTGTCAATGAAATAGATTAGTTTAGCAAGCTTTTATAGAGAGAATTTGTAAGGTGAAAAAATTCAAAGTAAACTAAATGGACACTATTGAGACACTTATTTGAAATTAGTAGAATAAGCGTAAAGCGGCGTTAACGCAAAATGAGTGCATAAGTTTTTTATGAACTAAGGTGGTACCGCGTTATTTGACGTCCTTAGAATGGACGTTTTTTTATTTTTAAGGAGGAAATATTGATGAACATTAATATTGTAAAAGGAACACACGATATATTTGATGATGATGCAAGAGCGTTTGAATATATTGAAATGGTGCTTAAAGCAGTTGCAGAAATGTATTCGTTTCAACAAATGCGCACACCAATATTAGAACACACTGAACTATTTACACGATCTGTTGGTGAATCATCAGACATTGTTAGAAAAGAAATGTATACATTTTTAGATAAAGGCGATCGTTCAGTTACATTACGTCCTGAATTAACTGCAGGCGTTATGCGTTCGATTGTAACAAATAAATTATATGCGACTAAAGATTTACCAATTAAAGCATATTATGTTGGTCCTGCATTTAGATACGAAAGACCACAGGCTGGTAGATTCCGTCAATTCAATCAATTTGGCATCGAATCAGTTGGCGTGTCATCGCCATATCACGATTTAGAATGCATCATGATGGGATACGATGCCTTAAGACTTCTAGGTTTTAAAAACATCAATTTGAAAATTAATTCATTAGGCGATCAAGAATCCCGTAATAGATATCGTGAAGCTCTAAAAGAATACTTTGCTAAACACATTGATGATATGTGTGCAGATTGTAAAGAACGTTTCAATATTAATCCTTTAAGAATATTAGATTGTAAGGTTCCAAATGATCAAAAAATAGCAGAAGGTGCACCTAAGATGCAAGACTATTTAACTCCTGAAGCTAAAGCAAGATTTGAAATAATCACAAAAACTTTAGATGAATACGAAATACCTTATGAAATAGATAACTCACTAGTACGCGGTTTAGATTATTACTCTCACATCATTTTTGAATTCCACTACACAACTGCAAACGGTTTAAATGTTGGTGCAGTCGGAGCTGGTGGACACTATGATAACTTACTCAGCGAAGTAGGCGGTCCTAGTTTAAGTGGTGTTGGTTTAGCTCTTGGTATTGAAAGATTATTTGCCGTTATGAAAGATGATAATCTTTTAAAGAATGAAAAACTTGATACTGATTTATATGTTATGCCAATTGGTGAAGATTCAATTAAAGATGCCTTTGGCATCGCACAAATTTTAAGAGCTAACGCCTATAAGGTAGAAATTTGTTTAGAAAATAAATCATTCAAGCAACTATTTAAAAGAGCAGAAAACATGAATGCTAAACTTGCTGTTATAGTTGGTGAAAATGAAATTAAAAATAACGAAGTAGTCTTAAAAGATTTACATACACAAAAGCAAGTTACGATTCCACTCAGTAACTTACTAAATACACTAGATTTAATGTTTATGGAAGGTGAAGAAGAACATCATCACTGCGACTGCGGTTGTGAAGATGAACATCATCACCATGAAGAAGAATAGAAGGTAGAATTATGGAAAGAACACATTTTAATGGAAGATTAAGTGAATTAAACGTCAATGAAGAAGTTACACTTGTTGGTTGGGTACATAAATGGAGAAACTTAGGCTCTATTATGTTTATTGACCTACGTGATACAACAGGAATTGTGCAAGTTATGGTTAATACTGAAGAAGTTAAAATCCCTGATGTACGTAACGAATATGTTATTCAAGTTAAAGGAAAAGTCGCTTTAAAAGAAGTAGAAAATAAAAAACTTAAAACAGGTAAAATCGAGATTGTAGCAAGCTCAATTAATGTAATTAATACTGCAAGTCAAACTCCTCTTATTATTGATGACAACACAGATGCATTAGAAGATACAAGACTTAAATATAGATACTTAGACTTAAGACGTCCTTGCATGCAAGAAATGTTAAGAATAAGAGCAAAAATTGTTAAAGCAGTACATGAATATCTTGATGCAAATGATTTCTTAGAAGTAGAAACACCACTTTTATGTTTATCTACACCAGAAGGAGCAAGAGACTATTTAGTTCCATCTCGTATCCATAAAGGTCATTTCTATGCCTTACCTCAATCACCACAAATTTATAAACAATTATTAATGATTGGTGGATTAGAAAGATATTATCAAATTGCCCGTTGCTTCCGCGATGAAGACTTAAGAGCAGATCGTCAACCTGACTTCACACAAATTGATATTGAAACTTCATTCTTAGATCAAGATCAATTCCTTACTTTAATGGAAGGATTAATGGCTAAGATTATGAAAGATGTTAAAGGTATTGATCTAGAATTACCTTTAAGAAGAATGGAATATGACGAAGCTGTTAACGTCTATGGCTCAGATAAGCCAGACACCCGTTTTGGAATGCTTTTAAACGATATCAAAGACATTTTCCTTAACTCAGAGTTTGAAGCCTTTAAAATGGCTAAAAGCGTCAAATGTATTGTGGTTGAAAATGTAGCAGATAAAACATCTCGTAAAGTTATTGATACTTTAAACATGGAGGCACGTAAATTCAATCTAAAAGGTGTTACGGTATTAAAAGTCGAAAATAACGAACTAACTGGTTCGTTCACTAAATACTTAAAAGAAGAAGACACTAAAGCATTAAAAGAACGTTTAAGCCTCAAGGATAATGATATTGTAATAATTGCTGCAAGTGACTCAAATCGCGATGTCTGCTTTGGCTTAGGCGCAATGCGTAACAATTATGCTAAAGAGTTAGGCCTTATTAAACCTGATACATATGATTTACTTTGGGTTGTTCATTGGCCACTCTTTGAATATAGCGAAAAAGAAGGACGTTATGTTTCAAACCACCATCCATTCACAAGACCATGTGATGAGGATGTCAAATATTTAGATTCAGACTTATCAAAGGTTTATGCTCAAGCTTACGACATAGTCTTTAACGGCTATGAAGCAGGTGGTGGATCACTTAGAATTTACGATGGCAAGGTTCAAAAGAAAATTTTCGAAATTTTAGGTTTGACAGAAGAAGACATTCAAAACAAATTTGGAACATTCATTCAAGCCTTTAATTATGGAACTCCACCTCATGGCGGTATGGCCTTTGGTTTAGACCGTTTAGCAATGATTCTTGCTGGAACAACTAATATTCGCGATGTTATCGCTTTCCCAAAAAATTTATCAGCAGTATGTCCAATGCTCAATGCACCTCAACCTGTTGATGAGCAACAACTTAAAGATTTACATATTGAAATTTCTAAAGAAGATTAAATAATTCATTAAAGGAAAGGAAAATTAAATTATGAATAACGACCAACTTTCAATAGCCGCAATAAGAGCAACATGTATCGATGGAATAAACAAAGCTAAATCTGGACATCCAGGTATGGCACTTGGTAGTGCACCTATACTTTATACTTTATATACTCGTCACCTAGTAAGTTCACCTGTTTATCCAAACTGGATAAATCGTGATAGATTCGTTTTAAGTGCTGGACATGCCTCAATGCTTCTTTACACTATCTTACATATGGCAGGATATCAAATTAGCATTGACGATTTAAAATCATTCCGTCAATTAGATTCTCTCACTCCAGGACACCCAGAATTTGCTCATACACCTGGTGTCGATGCAACATCTGGTCCTTTAGGACAAGGTATTGCTCAAGCAGTTGGTATGGCTATGGCAGAAAGAACACTAGCCGCATTATACACAGATGGAAATATGTTATTTAACCATTATACATATGCCTTATGTGGTGATGGCTGTTTAGAAGAAGGATTATCTCAAGAAGCAATTGCTTTAGCTGGAGTTCAAAAATTAAATAAATTAATTGTGCTCTATGATAGCAATAAAGTGACTCTTGATGGAAATTTAGATCTATCAAGTAACGAAAATACTATATTACGCTTTAAAGCAAGTAATTGGAACGTATTAGAAGTTAAAAATGGTAATGATGTTGAAGCAATTGATCGCGCGCTAAAAAAGGCTAAAAAGAGCAAAGAAAAGCCAACTTTAATCATTGTTCATACAATTATTGGCTATGGCTCTAAAAATGAGAACACCTGTAAAGTTCACGGTGCTCCTCTTGGTGACGATGATGGAGCTTTTGCAAAAGAAAAGTATGGTTATACTTATGCACCATTTGAAATCCCTGAAACTGTTTATGAACAATTTAAAAATACATTCATTACACGTGGAAACAAAGCTATTAAAAAATGGACAAAAACCTTTAAAGAATACAAAAAAATGCATCTAGAAGATGCACTAAAGATTGAAGAAACATTAAATAATGATGTATCAAAGTATGTATTCAAAGAATTACCTCATTTTGAAGAAGGATTTAAAGATTCTACTCGTAACACATCACAAGCAGTCTTAAATCTACTTAATAAACAAGTATTTAATCTTGTAGGTGGATCTGCTGACGTTGCAAAATCTGTATGCACGATTATTAAAGATGAAAAAGATATGACCTCAGATACCCCAAATGGTCGCAATATCAACTTTGGAATTCGTGAATTTGCTATGGCAAGCGCACAAAATGGTATGCTTCTTCATGGTGGATTACGTACTTATGTGGGATGTTTCTTAGTTTTCTCTGATTACATGAAGTCCGCAATTAGAATGGCCGCGCTTTCAAAATTACCTGCAATTTATTTGTTCTCTCATGATAGTATTGCGGTAGGAGAAGATGGTCCAACTCATCAACCAATTGAACACTTAGCAATGCTAAGAAGTATGCCTGGATTAAATGTACTTAGACCATGTGATGCAATAGAAACTGCTGCAAGCTGGAAATTAGCTTTATTATCTTTAGATACACCAAATGCAATTATCCTTTCTCGTCAAAACTTGCCATTAATGAAAAATAGTAGTTATGAAGGAGTAAGTAAAGGTGGCTATATTATTGAAAAAGAATTTGGAAATAAACCAGATGCAGTTGTTATCGCTACAGGTAGTGAAGTATCACTTGCAAGTGAAGCAAAAGCTAAATTATATAATTTAG
This sequence comes from Erysipelotrichales bacterium, assembly GCA_022508525.1. Classification (GTDB taxonomy): domain Bacteria; phylum Bacillota_I; class Bacilli_A; order RFN20; family CAG-826; genus RUG131. The sequence continues at coordinate 2,931 of JAFLVA010000009.1, read as the reverse complement.
GAATCGATATTCGTGTTGTTTCTATGCCTTCTCAAGAATTATTCCTAAAACAAGATAAGAAATATCAAGAAGAAGTACTTGGAAAAGATTACGATCATCGCATATCAGTAGAAATGCTTACTACATTTGGCTGGGCACGCTTTGCTCGTTTCAATATGGGTATTGATACATATGGTACTAGTGCACCTGCTAATGATGCAATTAAATCATTCGGCTTTACTTCCGATGCTTTAGTAGACTTAGTAAGAACTGTCACAGGAAGATAACAATTTATAAGGCGATATAATTCGCCTTTTATTTTTATTATGTTAAAATAAGCAAGGTGAAATTATGAAAAAACAATTATTTGTATTACTTACAGCTTTTTTAGTAGGCTGTTCAACTAATCATTCACAAAGTGAATCATTAGGGAGTAACATTTCAAAACCATCTGAAAATGATGCGTATGTTCCGTATACTTATAAAACTAGAGTCAGTGAATATGATTTTTCTAACGCTATTAAAGCATTATCAAATAGCTATGAAGATCATATAGTCAAAATGGAAGAAGTCAGTTACTTCGTTGATGAGAATGAAAAGGAAAACAACTATGCTCTTATAAGTTTTGATAACGTATCAAGTCAAACTACATTCCCTGGTTATCCAATTCTTAATGCGTATGGTAAAGATTCTAGTACAATAAGATATGTCAATTTGATGTCATCTTCCACGTTTAATATTCACGAAGTATCACTTGATTTATCTTTGTGGAGCAAAGGCGATAAAGAAAATATACCTAATACCTACTATCTTGGACTTGAATACTTAAAAAACGATAATTGGGTTCGTTCATCATCAATAAATATTGAAAATTTAACAATTGGAAGAAACGATGATAGTGTACCATTTACATTTTTAATTGAAGAAGATGGAATTACCAATGTTCGAATTGCTTTTGATTTTATAAACGCTCAAAACAATGTCCGTTTTGCTCTTTATTCATTATCTTTAAAAGGAAATGAACGAATCATTAATGATAATCCTAACATTCAAAGTATTAGCTTTGAAGAAAATGAACTAGTTATCAATGAAAATGAAACATTTTTATTAAATCCTATTGTCACTTCAAGCGATGAAAACAAATTCATTAAATTTTTATCCTCTGACCGCTCAATTATAACTGTTAGTGACGATGGTGTTGTAACTGGATTAAGTGTTGGTGAAGCGACAATCACAGCTCGTAATGGAAATATTGAAGATAGCATTAATATAATCGTTATCAAAGAAAATCAAAACTATAAAAAAATAATTCAAAATATTGTTAACTTTAATGGCGAAATTCCTAGTGGTTTTTCTTCGAATTTTGAGACATATTTTAGTGGAACATATTTAAATTTTAAAGAACAAGGAAATTATGTTATAACACCAAAATATGAGAATATAACAGGAGAAACTGTCGTAACTCTTAATATGATGTTATCGTCATCTTCAGATATTGATTTATCAAGTGAAAACATCTTTACAGTAGAGGGACTAAATAGTGAAGGTGAAGTCATTGAATCAGTGCAAAAAACAAACCTAATCAATACAAAACTTGAAGACATTGAATTTGAATTCAAGAGTAATGAGATTAAGCAATATCGTCTAATTTTTGAATATAAACACATATTAGATCAAGGTTCATATTATAAAACAGGTAAAAATTATTGTTTAAATAGTCTCATAATTTATCAAAAATGATATAATTAAACTAGAAAAGAGGTAAACAATTATGAAACAAGCAAAAAAAGTTATTGTTGCACTTACTGCATTATTCATGATGACAGGCTGTGGAAATGGAGCAGATAATTTAGGCAAAGAAGTAAAAATGTCTAAAAACGAAGCAAAAGAAAAAATTGAAGCTGCAGCTGATTCAATGAATGAATATGCTGGATTTAAGATTTCTGAAAAAAGTAGTGAGGAACTTGGCGCAATCTTTAAAAATGAAACTACAGTAGGTGACATAGTAACCACAAATACACAAAAATTATCATTTAATGTAACTTCCGAGTCAAATATTGAAATTATTAAAAAGACAATCGGTGTTGATGCATTAATTGAAACTAGTTTTAGTCTATCTAGCGAGAGTGAAGGATTTGACGAAAAAGAAAGTTTAAACGCAAGTTTTAATGGAATTGCTGGCTTATATGTAAAAAACACCAAACTTTATGGTCAAACCAACATAAATGGCGATTTTAACGGAGAAGAAGTTAAATTAAACGAAAAGTTTTCTGTATCTCTTTTAGAAATGGAAAGTGCATTTGAAGAAATATTTGGTAATATTGGTAGCGATGATTTTTATCCTCCAATTGATGATGATACGTTGATGATGATTCAAACATTCTTACCAGAAATAGAAAAAAGCCTACCTGATCCAAAGGCATATGAAAAAGGTAAAGATTTAACTATTGTATATAGCATCACTATGGATGATATTTATAACGCTGTTGATAGCGTCGTCTCTTCCTATGGAGAATTACAACCATCTTTAGACTTAGAGAAAGTAGCAAAAGAAATAAAAGATGAAATCGCCTCATATTTCTTATTAAATGAATTCTCACTTTCTATTACAATTCATGATGATAAATTCATTAGTGCAATCGGTTTTGATGTTGATTTAAAGCTATTAGATTTTACTAGTTCATCAAGCAGTTCATATGAAGTTGGACCTGATGGCGAAATTATTGCTCTTCGCACAAGTCGAACTGAAATGTCTTATGAATTCAATTCTCATTCGCGTATGGAAATAAGTGCTTTAAATAGTGATTATAAAATTAATTTCCCTAGCGACATGAATAGTTGGCCAGAAATTGAATTTTAATAAACTAATTCAAAAAGTTTTGCATAGTAATTTATTATGAACTGGTAAAGTATTTGTAGACACAAAAAAGTCTACGAATACTTTTTTTGTTA
>JAFLVA010000008.1 GCA_022508525.1 Erysipelotrichales bacterium | reverse complement strand
GGTGTTGTATTTGTAAATGGATACACAGATGGTCCTAGTGCAATTGCAACATCGGTAACAACAAGAGCTATTAAACCTCGTGTTGCTTTTATAATGTGTGCAATATTTAATTTATTGGGCACTCTAACTATTGGAATATTTTCAAGTGCAATTTCAAAATTTGCAGGAGGAGATGTTTCTCAAACTATTGCAAATCTCGTTTCTTGGGGAAATGCAAGTACTGATCAAATATTATGTGCAATTGCATGTGGTTTAGCTGCTATTGTAATTGTCTCTCAAATTTGTACTCGCCTTGGTTTACCATCAAGTGAATCTAATTCTTTAATTGGTGGTATTACCGGTGCTGGGCTTGCTTTAATTGTTTTAGGTAATGGTGGAAGTATTGGAAGTGGACCATGGATTAAAGTTGTTATTGGCTTTATTGGATCATTGATTGTTGGCTTTCTTTTAGGATTTGCTTTTGTAAAACTAATTCAGGTAATATGTCGAAAGATGAATAAAGCAAAGACTACAAGATTCTTTAATAAAGGGCAAATCGCAAGTAGTGCTTTGATGAGCTATGCACATGGTATTCAAGATGGCGGAAAATTTATTGGTATATTCATTTTAATTGCGGCGACATTAATATCTAGTGATAGTAGTATTAATACAGCTGATGCTGTTAAATCTCTTGCTGGAACTTTGTGGATTTATCTTCCAGTTGGATTAGTGTTATTTACAGGTTCTGCAATTGGTGGAACAAGAATTTTAAAAACAATTGGAAAAGGAATGGCAAATCTTAAAAAATATCAAGCATTTGCAACAGACCTTGCTGCAGGACTTGGCTTAATACTTGCAACATTCTTAGGACTTCCATTATCTACTGGTTCAATAAAAAATACCGCGATTATGGGCGGTGGTTCAGCAAGATCATTTAGACGAGTTAGATGGAAAAAAGCAGGGGAAGTTATTATGTGGGGCGCATTAGCGTTTCCAATTTCTGCTCTTGTTGGATTCTTAGCAACTTTAATATTTATATGGACTGTTAAATAGGAGGATAAACGTATGTTTAAATCTAAAAAGAAAAAATATAATTATTATTTTGATTCATTTCCAGTTTTAGCACATTTTTCAGTTGAGTGTGGTGAAATGATTTTAAATTTTATGGAAAACTTCAATCATGATAAGCTTGAAGAGTTAAAGACAGTGGTACATGAAATCGAACATAAAGCAGATGAACATAAGCATGAAGTAACAAATAAATTATTAACTGAGTTTATGACTCCAATTGATCGTGAAGATATTTTTGAATTACTTAGATTAATTGATGAAGTTACTGATGCAGTAGAAGAGATATCTCTTAAACTATATTTATATGATTATAAAAAACTACCTGAAAATACAATAGAGTTTATGAGAGTTACTCTCGAGTGCATTAAAGAAACTGAAAATTGTATGAATTATTTCCATGAGTATTTAAATTATGAAACTTATCGCCCATTAGTGGAAAAAGTAATTTATTTAGAAGAAGAAAGTGACACTATTTATATTGAAAACACACACAATTTATATTTAACCGAAAAAGATCCATTAATTATTCATAAAGCAGAGACAATTTATACTCTTTTAGAAGATGTATCTGATCGCTGTAGAGAAGTATGTAGATTTGTTCAAAATATTGCGTTGAAAAACATTTAGTAAAATTGAATCAAATTATAATAACTTTTACCTATAATATTTCATATGCAATAAATGTTATTTAGTCCATATAAAATAATTTTAATAATTTTCTAATAGATAAACGTTCAATATAAATAAATTATATGCTAAAATAAAAATAATATTATAGGGGGCAGTAGGTATGAAAATACTTTTTTTACATCTTAGTGATTTACATATGAATGATGTAAATACTTTTACAGAATTTAAAATTAATAAAATGAAAGATGCGATAAATAGTGTTGAAAAATTTGATGAGGCTGTTGTTTTGTTTTCTGGCGACGTTTCATTTAGTGGAAAAAAAGATCAATATTGTTGTGTGCAAAAAATTCTTTCAAATTTGGAAAAATATTTCAAAGATAAATTGAATTCTGAATATAAATTAAATTATTTAATTGCACCAGGAAATCATGATGTCGATTTCGACGAAGTTCCGTTTACTAGAAGAAAAAATTACGAATCAATAGATAAAAATGCATTTGTAAAAAAATATTTAGATAAAATGCATTCGTTTTTTGACTTTGCAAAAAAATATAATTGTTTTGTTAAAAATCGCTTTTTAGATGTAAAGTATATTGACTTATCTGGTTTTGTCATTAAAGTAAATTTAGTGAATTCCGCAATTTTTTCTACATTTTGTGATGAAAAAGATAATGATTTGGGATCACATTTCTTTCCACAAAGTAGATTTGAAAATGTTCTTAATGACTCTAAAAGTAGAGATCTTGAAATTACAGTCATGCATCACTCATTAGATTACTTTGATGAGAATTCAAAAGCGGTATTAAGCGAGCATATGTCGAAGTTTGATGACGTATTCTTTTATGGCCATGAACATCAATTTAAAGAAGAAAAAAGTATAGCTAATAATAACATTGTAGAAAAAGTATTGGGTGGCCCTTTATCGAAGGATGGTAAACATATTTTTGATTTTATTTTATTAGATACTAATACTAAGATTGCCGAGTTATATAAATACACTTGGAATGATGAAACTAAAACTTTTGATGAATCAAAACAAACCAAATTTTCAGTTGAAAAATTCCTTAGAATACAAGACGCATTTATTAAAACAATTAAGCAAGATGATTTGTTAAACGAATTAGATGATTTTACAAGGATATTTGAATTTCCAGAATTAGAGTTTATAAATGAAGAAGGAAAAAGTAAGATAGCAACTTTTAAAGACTTTAATAGAGTTTTATCTGAAAAATCATTTTGCTATATTGAAGGTGATGATAAAAGTGGCAAAACAACATTATCAAAATATTTGTTTTTAAAATACGCAAAAGATACTATTCCTGTTTTATTTAATGCTTCTAACATTAAAAATCGTTCTATTCATAAAATAGTCAATGAAGTTTTTAATGAAGAGTATGATGCACGTCAATATAATTTTAATAATTTCAAACAAGAATGTTCGAAAGATAAAATTGCTATAATTGATAACGTTGACAAAATTCATAATGAAGATATGTATAAACTATTAGAAGAAATAAAAGTGCATTTTAATAAAATTGTTTTAATAGGAAGTAATAAATCTAACTACGACATAAACGCTTTACTTAAAGAATATAATTATGAAATTAAATTTTGTAAAATAAGAATTTGTGAAATGTTTAGTTTAAAGAGGAATAATCTTTTAACAAAAGTTTTCAATTTATTAAGACCTATGCATAATCAAGCAATTGTGGAAACTTGGGTAAAAACAGTAAATTCAATGATAGCAAAGGATTTGAATATATTTCAGTTAAACCCAGGATTTATTGTTTTATTTGCAAAAAGTGCATTATTACATAATTTTGAGTTTGGTGCAGCAAAAGTGTTTAATACAGTATTTCAATCAAATATTACTAACATAATACAAAATGATAAAACCCTTGATCCTTCTGTTGTATTGGTTATTTTACAGCGTGTAGCATATAAAATACATACAACTAAAACTTATCCGATTTCACAAACTGAATTTATTAATACAATTAATGAATATAACGAAGAAGGAAAGGGATATAGAGATATAATTAATGCTATTGACTTTATTAGCCGTTTAAATGATATTAGGTTGATAAAATACGTCAGTAGTGATTGGAAAATTGCTTTCAGTTATAACTCGTATTTGTCCTTTTTCATTGCAAAAGAGATTCTTAGGTTAAATGATAAGGATTCAATAGAAAAAATCGTGGATAATATTGCGTATGGCTTAAATGGGGATATTTTGTTATTTTTGTGCTATTTAAGTGAAAATAATCAACAATATATCATTGATTATCTTTTGAAACAGTCTAATTCGTTTTTTAATCCATATGAGGAGCTAAGTTTTGAAAAAGGAAATATAAAATATTTACTTAAAAGTCAAAGAGAATTAGATCTAAAGTTTCCTTCGCAACAAGAAATACACGACAAACAAGTATCTATGGATTCTAGTGAAAGGGCAACAAAAAGAAGTGATAAATTGCGTGTAGAAGAGATATATGAATATGATGAGGAAGACGCAACTTATGAGCTTCAGATTTTAACAGGGATAAAGTATATTGAAATGATATCAAAATTATTGCCCGATTTTATACATGTTATGAATGTCGATAAAATAAAAAAGTGTGTAGAGGCAGTTTATGTCTATCCTAATAGATTCCTTTATTTTCTTTTAAAAGACATTGATGAGAATTTAGGAGAAATAATAAATGATTTTCCTCAAATAAAAAGTAATACTGACTCAGAGATTGTGATAAATTCAGATCGAATTGATTTGGCAATTAGAAAAATTCAACGCATTTCGATGTTTATTGTTTTAAATGTATATTATATTTCATCACAGTATGCTAGCGCACAAAGTACTAAAAAGGCTTTAAACAATTTTGATTACAACGCAAACGTCAACTATAAATTAATTAACGCAATGATTACTGGTTTTTTAGGGGATACAAAGAATTTTGGCAATAAAATTATGGACATCTACGAAAGTAGTAAAGATAAAGCTATAAGAAATATGTGTAAACTTATTTTTAGAAACTATTGTTTAAATAATAAAATAAATTATGTTGGTGAGAATCAGTCGTTCGTTGATAAATTACTGAATAAGCCACAAGACAATTATATTTCAAATACATCTAAAAAAATGAAAGATATACGTTTAATTAAGAATAAATAGTTAAACGCGCAAATTTCAGGAGTTTTCTATTAGGTCTAAACATTTTGGTTAGTGAATATTCAACATATTAGTTAGTAATTCAACCTCTTGTCGATGTATTTTTACTGTTCTTTTATTTAAAATATTAGTGTGCTAAATAAGGAGAAAACAGTTATGGAAACATTTGGACAGAGATTATCAAGATTACGCAAAGAACATGAATTAACACAAAACGATATAGCAGAAAGATTAAATATATCTGCATAGGCAATAAGTAAATGGGAAAATGATTTAACATCTCCTAATATTGATTCATTAATTAAATTAGCAGATATCTTTAATATTAGTTTAGATGAATTAATGGGAAGAGAAGTAAGTTCTACTTTGTATCTAGAAAAAGAAGAAAGAAAAGATATTAATAAAATGATCTTTAAAATTTCAATAGTGGATGATGATGGAGATAAAGTAAGTATAAATCTCCCTTTAGCGGTTGTTAAAGTATTTTTAGATGAAGATGGTAAACTTTCTAATGTCAGTTATAGAAATAAGGCACTTAATGGAATAGATTTTAATAAACTAATTGAACTAGTGGAACAAGGTGTATTTGGTGAACTACTAAATATTGAAACTGCAGACGGTGAGACAGTTATTATAAGAATCGAGTAATATGAAGATTATAATAAAGACTAAAAATCGTAAAAATATAAAACTATATTTACCCACTAGCATCATTAAATCTAAATTCTTTATTAAGAAATTTGTTGATGAAGATGAAGTGAGAAAGTGTAAAAAAATAGTAAAGAAAGCATATAAGAGCCTAATATATTACGTTAAACTAAATGGGCATTTTAATTTAATTGAAATAAAAACTAATAAGACAAATATTATAATTAGAATCTGATTTATTATTAGATAAATGCTATATTTATTTTATAAATAAGTATAATAGTTGAGGGTTTGTATGTTTGATGATTTGCCAAGGACGAATTAAAACTTTTTTATTTGATTTTCTAGTTTAATGAGTATAAAACACAAAAAAAGTGAATCCGTAGGATTCACGCGATATTTTGCTAAAAAAAGGCATAAAGAAAACAATCTAACTTAATTAGTTCAAAAACTTTATGTCTTTTAAAATTATTTTGTTATAATAATTGAGTAATTAATTGAGAGGGCATTAATATGGGGAAAAATTGTGAAATATGTGGTCGTCCAAGTGGATTTTTTCCATTATGTAAAACTTGTAACGAATTAAAGGAAGATGGAAAAATAGTTAAATGCGAAACTTGTGGATCATGGCATGAATCAGACAAAGAATGTAAAAATTGTAATAATGACAAAGATAATATAATCGATATATCAACACAAGATACTTGTTTAATTTGTGGTGAAGATTCTAACGGTTACCACTTTTGCACAAAGTGTTTTCATAAATTTAACAATAAAGAAGTTATAATTAAAATTTCTAATTGTCAAAATGCAGAAGTATTAGAAAGTCAATATAACAATAAAAAGATTACTGCGTATGATGGACACATTGTTAAAAGTAATGAAGAAGCAAGAATAGATGATTACTTCTATACTCATAACATTAACCATAGATATGAAAAAGAATATACACCAAACAATCAAGAGTTAGGGACAATATATCCAGATTGGATTCTACCAAATTATAAAGATTTAGGTGATGTCTACGTAGAATATTGGGGTGTAAAAAATAACGAAAACTACAATAGACAAAAAGATTACAAAATGAAAATTTATAAAGAAGATAAGGTTACTCTAATATGCTTATATCCAGAAGATATGGACAATTTAACTGATAAACTAGATTATAAATTAAAACGTTGTGAAAAAGGTAAAATCAATTAATGTAAATCATTCTATTACACCAAAGTCAATTAACACCCGTTCATTACGGTTTTCTATTGTGCTAGTTAAGACATAGCATTCTTAAAAAGAATATGATAAACTAAAAAAAAGAAAGAAGTATTTAGTATGCCAAGATATGAAGATAGTTTTATTTTAGAAGACAGAGATCAAATTATAGATTTTATTGCTAAAATTTCGAGTGACATGTATGATTATATGGTTTCACATGCAAATTCTACTTTTATATTGTTTTACAAATATTTGACACACTCAGATCTTGCAACATTTGGGAAGGCAACTAAAGTTAATGCACACCAAAATAATTTATTATATTACATCGATGAATCTGAAATGCGAGATATTGAGTTAAAAACAGGGAAACCGTTCCAAACTGCTCATCAAAGTTGTATTGGTCTAAAAGAATCTTTTTATACTAAGGTGGGTCTTCCAAATCCTAGAAAACGTTCGCCTTATCTAATTAATGACTTTATGAATGTAAAATTAGTTAATCAAAGCATAGAATACTTTTCACCAAAATATACTAAACTCGTTTTTAATAAATTGAATAAAGTTATAGGAAGAAGAAAAAGATCATCGTGGAAATTTGATGATCTGAATTTGAGCGTTAATGAAGAATTATTTACATCTATTCCACTACACGTTGCTGTTCATGGACTCGGGATGGAACAAGACAAAGAATTTCATAAGTTAAGACACCATATGTTCAAAGGTGATACATTAATTCTTTTATTTGAGAAAGATAATAATGAAAACAATCTGTTTGTTTTATTAGAAAAAAATCCTATTTTCTTTTCTATAATAAATCAAACTAATAAAGCATATGAAAATTATCAACGTCAAACTAGATTGCGCTTGATTCAGCGTGTGACTACAAGAACAAATGCTCTTAATCAAACTCAAATAGACGATGAGGTCACCAGACAACAACAATCTGCATGGAGGAAAATGCTGGCAAATGAAATGATGGGCTATACGCAAGTTCCAGATCAAGTTTTTTGTCCGTTTACTTATATTACTGCGAATTTTTCAGAGTTAAGTGCATTGTTTGTCGCTTCTCATATTAAAGGCTTTAGTGATCCTAATACAACTGGCGAAGAGAAATATGATATAAATAATGGTATTTTATTGTCTGTAAGTGCGGACGCTCTTTTTGATAAACATCTCATTACAATAAATGATAATAAGGAATTAATTTTTTCGTTCTTGCTTGATTCTGACATAAAGTTAAAAGCGCAATTATTACTTATGCAACCAATTTTTAAGCCTATATTAAATGAAAAAAGGATGGAATATCTCAAATATCATCGACATATTTTTGAAGAATTAGAACAAAAACGAAAATCAGTATAATATATTGGAAAGTAAGCAGCCATATTGGTTGCTTTTTTGTTGTATAGCAGGTATAATGATTTATATACGCAGGGAAAAAAACAAATATAAGCAGGAGATGTCTAATATGAAAATAAAATTGGCTACTGCATTCAGTGGTATTGGCGCAATTGAACAAGCATTTAAAAGAATGAGAATAGATCACGATATTATATTTGCTTGTGATAATGGCGATATAGAAATTGATGTAGATACAGATAAAGAGCTACAGACAATTAAAAATATGAAAACACCAAAAGAAAAAAGAGAATATGTTAAAGCAGTGTATAAACATCATTCTAAAAGAAAGAATTTTGTTGAAGAATCATATTTTGCAAATTATAAAGTTGTAGACGATAATTTTTTTTATGATGTTAAATTGCTAGATGGATCAGACTTTGAGGGTAAGATTGATTTATTTGTCGGAGGTAGTCCATGTCAAAGTTTTTCAATAGCTGGTGCTAGAGGCGGATTCGAAGACACGAGAGGCACTTTATTTTACGATTATGTGAGGTTAGTCAAGGAAATTCAACCTAAAATATTTGTTTATGAAAATGTATATGGCGTGTTAACGCATGACCATGGTAAAACATGGAGGACTATGCAAAACGTTTTTAAAGAACTTGGTTATGAATATAAGTGGAAAGTATTAGATGCAAAAGACTATGGCATACCACAAAGTAGAAGAAGATTATTTGTTATCGGCTTTAAAAATAAAGAACAATGTATGCGCTTTTCTTTTCCTGAACCAATAGAGTTAAAATTTACTATGCAAGATTTTTTACTTGACAATTGTGCAGAGGGTAATTTTCAGTATGATGAATATGGTAGAATTAAGCTTTTGCCAGGTGGTCAAATTGTAGAAAAACATTTATCACAAAAATTGATTGATTACGTAATGTCGCCAGGCACTAAAAAATTTTATCACGAAGATGCAAAGATTGATTTACCTATTGCAAGAGCAATACTTAGTACTCAGGGTAATACACATAGGGCTAGTGTCAATAATTATGTAACTACTGATGGTAATATTAGAGCATTGGAACCTAGAGAATCACTGCGTTTAATGGGGTTCCCGGATGACTTTATAATAAATGTTTCGAGAGCGCAATCATATAAACAAAGTGGCAATTCAATTGTTGTAGATGTTTTAATGGCAATATTAAAAAAAGTTTTACTTGTGATGGGAGAAAACAGATGGAAAGAATAAGACCGAAGCAAGTTAAATATAATACAATTAGTTTATTTTCTGGTATAGGCGGATTTGATCTTGGTTTTATGTATGCCGGATTTAATATCGTATGGGCAAATGATTTTGACAAATATGCATGTCAGACTTATAGAGCAAACGTCAGTAAAAACATTGTTTGTGGTGACATTAGAGATGAAAAGAAGAATATTCCAGCACATGATATATTGATTGGTGGATTTCCATGTCAACCATTTAGTACATTGGGGAAGCTACAAGGTTTCGATGACGAAGAACGAGGAACATTATTTTTTGAGATAAAAGATATAATAAAAAAATATAAAACAAAAGTTGTTGTTTTAGAAAATGTAAAAAACATAATGAATCATAATAAAGGAGAAACTTTTAAAAGAATTATCCACGAATTAGAATCTCTTGGCTATGTTTGTTTTTACCACATTTTCAATAGTGCAGATTATGGGGTGCCTCAAAGAAGAAATAGATGCTATATTGTAGCTTTCTGTGGTGAATATTTTGATATAGATGAATTCGAATTTCCAAAAAAGCAAAAATTAAAAATAACAACACAAGATTTACTAGATACAGATGTACCAGAAAACTATTTTTTAACAAAAAGAATAGTTGGAACAATAATGGGGGTAGGTACAAAAAATTATATTGTTAAGCCAACAATTGATTTACCAATATCAAAAACACTCACTGCAACCATGGCCAAAATGCATCGTGCAAGTCAAGATAATTATGTGACTGATGAAATAAATTATCGCAAATATTGCAAAGAAGATCGTGTTAATATTCGAAAATTGACTCCTAATGAATGCAGAAAACTGCAAGGATTTCCATCTGATTGGGTGCAAGTTGTATCAAATTGCCAAGCATACAAACAATTTGGAAATGCTGTGACAGTTAATGTGAGTTATAGTGTGGCAATGGAGCTATTTAAATATATTGAAAAGAATAAGAAAAATAATTGGTAATAAATATTAAAATGCTAGATGTTTTATTGTAAATGTAGTGAAGTATTGTAAGTTAAGATTCAAAAAAATTTAACATATTGATTTAAAGTATCACAATGTTTTAAACTAAATGTATTTAATCTTATTGGGAGGGCATATAAAATGAATAATAAGACAAAACTATCAATCTATTTAATTAAAAGTGAATATCAAGACATTGGGCAAATTGTTGATGAATTTGAAAATAAACAAATTATTGACGAGAATACTTTACTTTATTATAAACAAGCAGATGCTATTAAACCAACTTGGGTTTCATCGTTTTTTTCAAGCATAGAAGAAACATCGTATTTATATAATGCAAATACAAGAGCTTTGTTATTGAAGAAAATAAGAATTGACAATGAATTTAGAATATTTGGTATAGTTTTTGGTTATGGAAAAAGCTTTTTAAATGACAAATTTATCGAAGAACGTTTTGGATTAAAAGTGACTCTTAATACTGTTAATGAAAATAGCTTAAGGAGAATAAGCAAAGTTCAAATTGGTGGCAATCAAAAGGCAAGTAATGAGCAAATGCCATCAAAGGCTAATATTAATGAATTCGATTATAATTTTGATAGTGACTTAATAAATGGAGTAACTGGTGTTTCTCAAAATACAGATTATTTACAAGGCATAATAAGCGGATCAGATTCATTGAATGTAACAGTTGAAAATACTTTAGAGAATATTGAGGGATTTTTAGTTGACACTTATCATGTATATAAACTAGATAATTATAAGAATAACTTTCCATGGGTTGATCAAATAACACATGTAAAAAATAAAGCACTTATTTCTAATTTGGATAATGAACTAGTAAAATTAATCAAAGATAATAATCCAAACATATGGATGGCTGTTCCGGGTGTTGTTGAGTGGGATTATATTAAATGTTTCAAATACTCTAACTCACAAGAGTGCGAAGATATTATTATTGATGAAGTAATGTCTACAATTGAAAATTTCTCTGACATCACTCAATTAAAAAGAAAGAAAATAAAATGTATTGGTAGTTTAAATGAATTGGTAATTGATGAGTGGTCGGCTTATAAGTGCTTGTTTGGCGAAGTTATATATGAAAATAAGACATATTGTATTAATAATGGACAGTGGTATAGAGTAGACAATGATTATGTCAAAAAAATTAATGATGACTACGAAAGCAGTGTTGTATCAGATATTATTTTTGATGATTACACAAAAGATATACAAAATGAAGGAGAATATACTAAACAATATGTTAAAAAGCATAAAAATGATTGCTTAAATCTAGATACTAAAGTTGTTCGATATGGTGGAGGAAGAAGCTCGATAGAAATTTGCGATATTCTAAGAAAAGATAAAAAATTGATTCATATTAAAATGTATTCTGGTTCTGCAACCCTTAGTCATTTATTTAATCAAGGGGTTGTGTCAGCAGAATTGCTTACGGATAGTAATTTTTTATTGGCTGCTAATACTAAAATTGATGAAGTGTCAAAAGAAAATAACATTATCGAAGATTATAGTATTAATAATATTAATGATTATGAAGTTGTATTTGCGATAATTTCGAAAGATGAATCCACATTACCAAGAATACCTTTTTTCAGTAAAATATCATATAGCAATGCAAAGCGTAGACTTAATAGCATGAAAATAAAATATTCAATATGCAAAATACATAAAGCATAAATTTTGAACTGTTATTTATTAAGCAGATGATTTTATATACTACTAGGAGGGACTAAGTAACAATATGAATGAGGAAGAAATAAAAGAAAAGATTATCAGCGAAGGCAAAAGCTTTATATTGAATCAATGGTCATATTATATCCAACTTGAAAAAATGTTTTTAGAAACAGAATCTTATGTTTCTATTCACAAAAACAATTATAAGTGCTATTCAACTAAATATACAGAACTATTATTTTTAATATGCGGTGAAATAGAAATGATTTCGAAAATCATTTGTAAAAACATCGATAATAATTTTAAATTTTCAGATCTAACCTCAATTGAAGAATGGTTTAAAATTATTGAAACAAATGAAGAAATCGCGGATGGAATAATTAATTTTAAGGTTAAAGCTCAATTATATGATTTCGAATATGTACCTTGGCTTAATGTAAGAAAAGAAACTCCATCATGGTGGACAGCACACAACAAATTGAAGCATAATAGGATTAATAATGTTGTAGAAGCCACTTTAGAAAATACGTTTAATGCATTAGCAGGTTTATTTGTTTTAGAAAAAATATATTTTCAGATCATATCTAATAATCATCATGAATTATGCAGCAAACTATATGATGGAATTCAGTATTTTGTTCCAATGGATGAATGGTTTTATAAATCTATTTTTGAAAAGCAAATAGATTTAGGATGTTATTTGTAAGCGCATCTATGATATAATTAACACAAGGTACAAAACTATGAAAACATGGAGAATTATTAAACTAATAACTTATATTTTGTCTGCTATTGCGATATTCGTAATGCGCGAGACATTGGTGGAGAATCTAAAGTATCTAATTGGTACACTCATGATTGTGTATGGATTAGAACAAGTTTTAGTGCATCTACTAACTAAGAAAAGATTTGATGAACATAATACTTTTTTCTGGGGTGCAGTAGAAGTAATATTAGGATCAATTGTGTTATTATTAGTTCATGATTACGCTACAATATGTGTATTATGGGCTGTATGGTCAATTTTAAGAGAAGCACATGAAATAGAAGAATATGCTCATAAGTTAGTGCATGGAGTTCCTAGGTTATTTGGTTTCTTAGAATCAATTATTGTAATTGGTTTCTCGATTACATTAATTCTTGAACCAGGAGAACATCATGCAGGGATTCACGTTATATTATTATGTTTTGAATTATTAACAACTGTTACATTCCCAATTCTTGAAGAATTATATATTGAAAAGAAAGGAAAAAAGGCAATGCACTAAGTTGCATTGTTTTTTATTTATAAACTTTTGCCTTTTCTTTATATATTGTATTGAATAAAATAATAGCAAGGAGATTAAAAATATGGATAAAGAAATATTTGATCTTATTGAAAAAGAAACAGTTAGACAAAATGATGGAATAGAATTAATTGCATCAGAAAACTATACAAGTAAAGATGTGCGTCTTGCATGTGGATCAATTTTAACTAATAAATACGCAGAAGGATATCCTGGTAAAAGATATTATGGAGGATGTCTATTTGTCGATGAAGTAGAACAAATCGCTATTGATAGAGCGTGTAAACTCTTTAATGCAAAATTTGCAAACGTTCAACCTCATAGTGGATCACAAGCTAATGCCGCTGCGTATCGTGCGTTACTTCCAAATGGCGGTAAAATATTAAGTTTAGTATTAAATGATGGAGGACATTTGACGCATGGATCTCCAGTAAGTTTTTCTTCGCATTTATATAACTTTGTTCATTATCCTTTAGATAAAAATGGTAAGTTAGATTATGATAGTATTTTAGCTATTGCTAATGTTGAGAAACCTGATTTAATCTTAGCGGGATATAGTGCTTATCCTTATAGTATTGATTTTAAAAAGATTAAAGAAATAGCAGATAAAGTAAATGCAAAATTTATTGTAGATATGGCACATATTGCAGGCTTAATTGCTGCAGGAATTCATCAAAATCCTGTGGATTATGCAGATGTTGTAACATCAACAACTCATAAGACTTTAAGAGGTCCAAGAGGTGGTTTAATCCTTACTAATGATGAAAATCTTATTAAGAAAATTAATAGTGCAGTATTTCCATATTATCAAGGCGGACCACTTGAGCACATAATTGCAGGTAAAGCAATTTGTTTTAAAGAAGCAATGAGTGAAGAATTTAAAGAACACGCTAAAAAAGTGGTGGAAAATACTAAGACTTGTCAAGTTACATTAAAAGAACTAGGAGCAATAACTAGTGATACTGATAACCATTTATTCTTACTTAATACTTTAGATAGTTATCATTTAACTGGTTTAGAAGCACAAATCACCTTAGAAGATATTGGAATTACAACAAATAAAAATATGATTCCAAACGATACATTATCGCCTAAAGAAACAAGTGGACTTCGTATTGGTTTTGCAGCAAGTACAACAAGAGGATGTACTAAAGATGATGCTAAAGAAATTGCTACAATCATTCATAAAGTATTAAGCAAGACAATGAATGAAGATGAAGCAAAATTGGAAGTTAAAAAGATTACAACACGTTGGAAAAATATTGAAGAAATCTAAGCATAGTGAACGCTATGCTTTTCTTTTAACAAATAATAAGCTTCTCCTATTTACTTTCGTTTTCGCCTATTTTTTTAGTGAATTTAGGAGAAAATCCACCTATTTAATTGCTTTGCGCCTAAAACAAGTTAATAATTAGGTGAAAGAAAGTACGAATAGCATTTTGATGCTATTTTCTTTTCTTTTAACTTAACTATTTTATGAAAACACTTACGTAATTTTTCTACATTATTTTAGTAATTTTTTTGTTGACTATTTATATATAAATAAGTAAACTATTAACTAGTTAACAATTGACTGTAATTTAGAATAAGAAGGTGATTTTATGGAAGAGTTGAAGAAACAAATTATCTTTCGATTAAAGATGATTGATTTATATCGCAAATCTTCTATTAAAAGATCTAATACTAGTGTGTTACATGGGCAATTTCCTATACTAAGATATATATCAACGCATGATGGATGTAGTCAAATAGCAATATCCAAAGAGTTTAACCTTTCAGCCGCGGCGATTGCCAAGACTATTAATCGCTTAAATAAGGCAAAACTTATTAAAAAGAAAGAAGATAAAACAAATAAAAGAGCAAATCTCATTTATATTACAGAAGAAGGAAAGAAAGCTTTAGAAAATGCTGAAGTTCATTTTAAGATGCTTGATGATAAATCATTTAAAGATTTTAAAGATGAAGAAATCATTGAACTTAAAAGATTACTTGATAAGGTTCTTATGAATTTATATGAACAAAAAGAAGTAAATGAAGATAATCTTCATAGTGCAATGAGAAATTTATTTAAGGAGGAGGATAAATAATGTTTAAGAAAATAAAACTTATTTTAGCTAGTGTTCGCGAATATAAAAAATACGCAATACTGACACCAATATTCATGGTTGGTGAAGCTGCTATGGAATGTGCAATTCCTTATGTTATGTCATTATTTTTAGATAAAATTGACAAAATGGGATGGAACATTAACTTTGTAGATTTATTACCTTATATTATTAGTTTAATTTTAATGGCAATGTTCTCACTTACTTGTGGAATATTAGGTGGAAGAACTGCCGCGATTGCTTCAACGGGTCTTGCTAAAAACTTGCGTTCTGACATGTATAAGAAATTACAATCATTTTCATTTGAAAATATTGATAAATTCTCTAACTCCTCGTTAGTTACACGTATGACGACAGATATTACAAATACTCAACAGTCATTTGCGATGTGTATAAGAATTGTTGTACGTGCTCCATTAATGCTAATATTCTCAGTTATTATGGCATTTATAAGTGGAGGGAATATGGCATGGATCTTTGTTGGCATTATTCCATTTGTGGCTTTTGGTTTAATTATGATTATTCGTCTTGCAATGCCTATATTTAAAAGAGTATTTAAACGTTATGATGCTTTAAATGAATCTGTACAAGAAAATGTTTCAGGAATTCGTGTTGTTAAATCCTATGTAAGAGAAGAATTTGAACAAAAGAAATTTAATGCAGCAAGTGATAAAATTAGTAAAGAATTTATCTCAGCAGAAAAGATATTAGCTTTTAATAACCCAATCATGAATTTTGCGATTCATTTATCAAATATCTTAGTTTGTTCGATTGGTGCAAAAATTATTATTGATACAGCAAGTGATATAATTGAAAAACCTGATGGCACTACAAGTATTTTGGGCGCTGATTTGACTCTTCCTGCATTATCGTCCCTTTTAACATATGGCGTTCAAGTTTTAATGTCTTTAATGATGATCTCTATGATCATTGTTATGTTAACAATGTCTATTGAATCTGTACGCCGTATTTCTGAAGTATTAGAAGAAGAATCAACGATTAAAAATCCGAAAAATCCAGTATTTGAAGTTAATGATGGATCAGTCATCTTTAATAATGTTAACTTTAAATATAAAGAAGGATCAGAAAAATACACTTTAGAAAATATTAATCTTAAGATTAAAAGTGGTGAGTTTATTGGAATTATTGGCTCAACCGGTTCGGGTAAAACTTCACTAGTTAATTTAATATCTCGCTTATATGATATTAAAGAAGGAGAAATCCTTGTTGGAGGATTAAACGTAAAGGAATATGACTTAGATACATTAAGAAATAATGTTGCAGTCGTTTTACAAAAGAATGTTTTATTCTCAGGAACCATTGAAGAAAATCTTCGCTGGGGTGATTTAAATGCCTCAATGGAAGAAATAATTAACGCTAGCAAAGTTGCGCAAGCCGATGAATTTGTCTCATCTTTCCCAAAAGGTTATGATACTTATATTGAGCAAGGTGGCACAAACGTATCTGGTGGACAAAAGCAAAGGCTTTGTATTGCCCGTGCCTTACTTAAAAAGCCAAAGATTTTAATTCTTGATGACTCAACTTCTGCAGTTGATACAAAAACTGATAAGTTAATTAATATTGGTTTAAAATCACAAATGCCAGAGACAACAAAAATTGTTATTGCCCAAAGAATATCCTCAATTGAAGAGGCAGATCAAATCATTGTTATGGATGATGGTCATATTGATCAAATCGGAACTCACGAAGAGTTACTTAAGACCAATAAGATTTATCAAGAAGTATATACAACTCAAACAAAGAATGGAGGTAATGAATAATGCCACCAATGCGTATGCCAAAAAATGGAAGTCATGCCAAGGCTAAAAAAGGTACTTTGCCTAGACTTCTTAAAATGTTATTTAAAAACTACAAATGGCAAATGTTACTTGCTTTAATTTGTATTGTTCTTGTAGCGGGAAGTAATATAACTTCTTCTTTATTTGTAAAAAATATTTCGAGTATTGTAACTAATATTGTTAGTGATAAATTTACTTATAATCAGGAAGCAAATTTTTGGCCACTAATTCAATTACTTATTATTATGGGGGCTATATATTTAGTAGGTCTGATTGCATCATTTATTTATAACTATACTATGGGTATTACCACTCAAAAGTTTTTAAACACCATTCGTAAAGAAATGTTTGGACACATGGAAACATTACCTATTAAATATTTTGACACTCATGCCCATGGTGATATCATGTCTATCTACACAAATGATACTGATACAATCCGTCAATTAGTAAGTCAATCATTACCAAGTTTATTCCAAACTTCAATTACAATTGTTGCCTTACTCATTATTATGCTTTTAAATTCATTGTGGTTGACTTTTGTTGTATTGCTAGGTACAGTTGTCATGGTTTTATGTACTAAAAATATTGGTGGAAAATCTGCTAAATTCTTCGTTAAACAACAAAAGGCTTTAGGAAAAGTTGAAGGTTCAATTGAAGAATCAATTAATGGTTTAAAAGTTATTAAAGTATTCTGCCATGAAGAAAAATCTATTGAAGATTTCAATAAGATAAATGATCATTTATGTGAAGTTGCTACAGTTGGTAACATTAATGGTAACATTTTAGGACCAATTATCGGTAATATTGGAAACATACTCTATGTCTTAATTGCTGTTATTGGTGGATTATTCATTATGTTCCCTAATACACTTCATAATATTAATATTATTGGACAAGAAACGAACATTGATGAATTAATTGGAATTATCCTTATGTTCTTAATGATTGCTAGAATGTTCTCTAATAATATTAACCAATTCTCTCAACAAGTAACATTTATTGTTATGGGTATGGCTGGTGCTTCTCGTATATTTGATTTATTAGATGAAAAGAGCGAAGTAGATGATGGATATGTAACACTCGTTAATATTAAATATAATGAAGATGGATCATTTACTGAAACAAATGAAAGAACAAGATTCTATGCTTGGAAACACCCGCATAAAGATGGTGGAAATATTACTTATACAGAACTTAAAGGTGATATTATACTTGACCAAGTTGACTTTGGATATGTTCCAGAAAAGATTGTTCTTACTGATGTATCAATATATGCTCATCCTGGACAAAAGATTGCCTTTGTTGGTGCAACTGGTGCTGGTAAAACCACTATTACTAATTTAATTAATAGATTCTATGATATCGCAGATGGAAAAATTAGGTATGATGGAATTAATATTAATAAGATCAAGAAAGATGATTTAAGAAGATCACTTGGTATTGTTTTACAAGATACAAATTTATTTACAGGTACCGTCATGGATAATATCCGTTATGGAAGACTAGATGCTACAGATGAAGAAGTATATGAAGCAGCAAAAATCGCAAACGCCTATGACTTTATTACTCGTTTACCACAAGGATTTAATACAATGCTTAGTGGCGATGGAGCTAATCTTTCTCAGGGTCAAAGACAATTATTATCAATCGCACGTGCTGCAGTTGCAGATGCTCCAGTTATGATTCTTGATGAAGCTACTTCAAGTATTGATACACGTACAGAAAAATTAGTGCAACAAGGCACTGATAAATTAATGGAAGGTCGTACAGTATTTGTAATTGCTCACCGTTTATCAACTGTTATGAATTCTGACGCTATTATGGTATTAGAACATGGTAAAATTATTGAACGTGGTAGTCACGAGGATTTAATTAAACAAAAAGGTAAATACTATCAACTATATACCGGCGCTTTTGAATTAGAATAAAATAATTTAAACACACTTAAGTATCAAACTAAAGTGTGTTTTAATTTGCTTTTATAAATAATGTAAGATTAAACATTAAATAATTAATGAATATATAATTTTGTAAGCATTAAAAAAGTAGAGGATTAACTCTACTTTTTATATCAATTAAACACGAGCAGTATTTGAGAATAATTGATTTAATGTGTCACTTGCGTGAGCAGCAATGAATGTTTCTAAATTTGTTATAGCGTTAGAGCTATCAGCTACTTCAGCACGATCTGCAATATCAAGTGATAAATCAATGTTAATAGTAATTCCAACAGAAACACCTAAATGGACATCTACACCAACTAATTGTTCATCACTATCATCTGTTCTTACTTTTAATGTAAGACTTGTTAATTGATTGTTTTTCGCTAATTCTCCAATATCAATATCGAAGAAGAAGTAGTTACCATCTGCGTTATAGATAAAGTTCTTTAAAATCTTTTCGTACTTCATTTGACCATTATTACCATCATTTGTTGATCTTTCAATCAAATTCATAATAGTATCATTTGCACCTAAGACGTCTTGAAGTAAGATGTTTAGAATGTTTTCTTTCATATAATCCATATCGAAACGTCTAGTAATAGTTGTTTTATATGTTGTTTTAAAGAAGATTACGCCGCTTTCTGATATGTCAGTACGATCTAAATAGAACATATTATCGTGATAATAAAGAGTTGCTTTTCTACTTGTGTCAGTTCCGTATAGAAGAGATGTTCCTTTATTAACAAGTGAAATTAGAGGAATATCAACAAAATCTATTGCAATCTTAACATCTCCATTTTGAGAATGTAATTTAACATCAATTGGTATATCGAAGTTGATTCCACCTAAAGCTGAAATATTTAATTTGGCTGTTGCAGTAAAGTGATAGTAATTGAATTTTGAAGTGTTAATACCAAGTTGTAATAATACTTTAATATCTGAGAAATCAATATATTCAACATATGGATCAAGGCGAGTTACATCTTTTGCATGATCATAATCATATAAATGAATATTAAATTCGATGTTTTCTTCACCAAAGTTACAATTTGATACTTTTAAGCAATTAATTACAGGATTTGGAACGGAGTATGATTCTCCAGTTTCTTCATCGGTTGTTTCGATTTGCTTATTTTCGTATTCAAGTCTTAAGGTAAAACCATAGTTCGAATAATTGATAACATCTAGAGCAATATCGATTTCGATATAATAGATGCCATCTTTACAACCAGTATCTAATCTATTAATAATGTTTGTAGTTAATAATTGAGTATAGTCACCACCAACTATTTGCATAATTGGCATGTCATTGATTTTTTCGAGCATGTCACCAAATAATTCGTTGAAGTGCTCATCAGGGTTTTGAACAATATCAGTAATCATATTTAATAATTCTTTTAATGTTCTAATTTTAGCTTTACCATTCATGGTATCGTTATATGTGAATAAGATTTCATCAACTGATTTCATATCGGCTTTGATATTGTGTAAATATTCATCTCTATCAGTGATGTTTACGTAACCATATCCATATCCGATATTTGTTTCTTCGCTTCTTTCTGGATCGATTTCAAATTGAATGTTTCCATCAATGTTTATAGGTTTGATTGTTTCGTCATTATTTGTTACATTTCCATCAAAAGCTAGTTGGAATTTATGTTCAGGCATAGCTAGATAATTTTCGAATACATCTACTAAACCAAGAACTGGTTCAAGTTCAGCATAATCATTTTCAATTACAGTAAATGGTTTATAATCACCAAATGTCATAACAACATCTGCAAAGTAATCTTTAACTTTTAAATCAGTAATTGATAATGTTTTTAAACCGCTGTTATCAAAGTTTAATGTTAATTTGAAATTTGAAACACTGCCAATTCCAGCTTCACCAGGAGCAATGTCGACATTTAAATTATTTTCAGTTAAGACAATTTCTCCAAGTGCCTTATCAGCATTATTAATATAATCTAATATATTCACATCTTTCATTTTATCCATGGCAGAATTAATTGTATCTTCAATTTTATCTTCGCCAATTTTATTTAATGCATAATCAATTAATGATGTAAGAGAATCTAATTTAACAGAAACTTTTAGATTAGAATATTTTGCATATATTTTCTTTTGATATAAAGCAAAATTAAATGGTGATTCTTTTTCGTTGACAAGAAGTTTTCCGTCTAATCCATATAATTTATTGTCGAAGTCATAAGTTAAATCGACATTCATTCCCAATAAATCTTTAACTTCTGCATCAGTATCTGATTCACTAATTTTCTTTTTCAAATCTAAATCAACATTGATTGTATTTTGTCTTTTCTTTGTTAAATTGTATATTCCATCGAAAATTGTAAATACAGGCTTGAAATCTTGATATAATCTAGCGTCTGGTTTAATGATTTCAATTTCTTGAATTGACTCGAGGTTAATATTTAAATAGAACAATGTGCCATTATAGAAGAAGTGGTCAGTTCTGATTCCTTTAAAATTGTTTTCGGCATCTGTTTTAATATATAACTTAACCTTTTCACTTAAATTTAATTTGAAACATAAGTCGCCTTCAGGAGTCATTTGCTTATCTTCCATGGTATTGACACAATCCACTAAATAATCAATATCCAAGTTTTTAATTTCAGGTGGAACTTCTAATTCTATTCCATAAACTGTTGGTAATTCTTCGATAAATTCAAATACTGAATCAGTATCAATTCTAAAGCGTGAATCACGATATGCAAAGAATGTTGTTGAATCAACATATGATAATTCAAGAGGGATTTTATTTCCATCCAGATTAGCATTTGCTTTACCTTCCAATTTGATATTTTCCAAATTAGAAATATCACCTTTCCCGTCAAAATCAATACCTACTCTATTTTGTTCTGGTGTCATAGCTTCGACTTCAGCATTGATATTGAAAGCCTTGATTTCAAGCAAATTATTTAATAATTTTTGTTGGTTGGTAATAGGGTTAGAAGGTGTTGGCTTCTCGTCTGGCTTTTCAATGTTTATTGGCTTTCTAAATTGAGATAAAAATCCAGCCCCTAGGCTAACTCCAAATAAAGCAAATAATATTCCACTAGTTTTAAGAATTTTTTTCTCCATAATTTTGTTCCTCCATTTCTTCTTAATTGTAATTAGCATTTTCATCTAAAGAAGGGATGCTAATGTTATCTAAGTAGGTATATTCTTCAGTGATAGCGCCCGTAGTTGGAACTGAAAATCCGTATGGTACACTATATTTTTCATAAATTTCGTTTTTAGTAATCATAAGATCGCTTGATAGAGTGAACTTTAGTGTTACTAAATTAAATGTTGGAACTCCCTTTAAATCGGAAGTCTTTTTCATTTGCTTTCCATAATTTACTGTGGAAAGTTCTGGTTGAAGAGATAAATCAACAACTATATTGTCACCATCTTCTTTACAACTTTCTTCATCAACGGTGATGCTATTAAGTGTATATATAAATGGTAATGTCATACTTTTACCCCAAGTCTCTTTGAAAGATTCAAGGGTATGAACCTCAGTAGTTTTATCTTCATTTGGCCAAGAAGCAGAATAAGTGTCACTTAATTTATTTGCTTTGTATACTTTTATTTCATCATTTGTTTGGTAATAGCGCCATCCAACTTTGACCATTTTTCCAAAGGATAAGCTTTCTGCAAAATATGTATCATTAATTTTGATGTATTTCGAAGTTACGCTTTGATTTGAAATCGAAGCATCAACTGAACCAGTAGCGGTTATTTGTGCATGCGATGCTTTTTCAAAATTCATAAGCCCCAACTTCACAAGTTGATAAGGACGGAATTCATCAATCAACTTTGATGTTGTGACATTTGTTTTTTTGAGTAGAAGATATTTTTCATATAATGAATCATCATGCTCATCAATTTCTGCATCAGGTATGTCAAAATCAAAATATTTTTGTCCTAATAGTAGGCCAATCGTTGTGCCACTGCCGACTACAAGCATTGAGCCGACAATAAACAATATTGAAGATTTCGAAACTTTCTTTTTCATACAGCCTAATTCTAATAATTTTACTTGTAAATACTACCTCTTAAAAAAAGAATTAACGAGAGAGTTAAATCTCTTTAAATTCTAGCCGTATTTCCCTCTCTCTTTTTAAGAGACTTGAAAGAAAAATAGGACATTTTCTATGTGAAAGTTTGCAATTTTACTCTACTATGCTATAATTTAAGTGAAAATTAATTCATCTTATTTATTTACATTATGTTTTGAGGTTTAAACAGTATTATGGAAAATATTAGAGAAACTATTGGCGAAAATCTTGCTGAATTAAGAAAACAAAAAGGATTAACTCAATATGAATTAGCAGAAAAATTCAATTATTCTGATAAGGCTATTTCAAAATGGGAAAACGGATCTACTTTACCGGACATTGAAACACTTTATCAATTATGTGAGTTTTATGATGTGACTTTAGATTACCTTACTCATAGAGAAAATAAAAAGCAATTTGTTAAAGATACAAATAAAAGATTATTAAAAAATAGAATTGCAATTTCTTGTTTGCTTGTTTCAATTGCGTGGATGATTGCAACAATAGTATTTGTATATACCTTAATGGATAATCACCTAAATGCTCTTTGGGTGGCATTTGTTTGGGCTATACCTGTATCATGTATAATTCTTTTATGGCTTAATAAGATATATTTCAAAAATAAAAGTATGTTTTTCTACACAAGTTCTATTCTTGCATGGTCAATATTAACTGCATTCTTTTGCCAGTTTTTAAAATTTGTTCCATGGCCATTATTTATTGTTGGTATACCAATGCAGGTTTCTTTGATTCTTTGGTACTGCATTGATACTGCGAAAAAAAGATAATAAAAAATCCCAAGTTCGTATGAATTTGGGATTTTAATTATGTATTAATTTAAAGAATCTACTATAGCCTCAATTGGGAATACTTTCCAACCATGATCTTGAGAATAAAATTGATGGATTGTGAAATATAATTCAATCTGTGAATCTGAAATATAATAATCATATAGTGGTGAGTAACTAAAAGAGCGTTCAGATATATTGTAATGATTCATCAAAAATAAACCGGAAACAGATTTTATACTTGAGGAAGAAGAATCAGATATTAAACTTCCTTTGTTTTCTTTGGCAATACCTAAGTAATAGTTATCTCTGTTGTATTTACTATTATCAACGATATATCCGGTAGTTTTGTATAAAGAAAGATATTCTCTAATTGAAGGTGAATAATACTTATCACCAATAATGTATTTTGCTTTTAGGAAATCTGGCTCGACAATTTTGGCATTACTTACATCAATTTCAACTTCATCTTTAATAAAGGTGCTACTTAAATGTAAAATAGCAGGACTTGTAACTTCAATATTCATTATTCCAATAATTCTATAGTAATTACCAATATCTTCAGCACCAACAAATTTTTTTTCATCAGCAATGACAGAAATAACACCTGTACCATCACTAAATACGGCTTTTTTATTAGCATCTTCACGATCGGTAGCAATCAATTGTCCTGTGAATGTAACAATTTTTCCACTGCCACTTTTCTTTTTGTTAAGTTGAATGCTTTCAAAATCACTTACCATCGAAATAATTGAATCTTTAACTTCTGATACATTTTCAAAATTTACAGTAGTTGAAACGTTTTCTCCGCAATTGACCACACTTTCTTTTGCACCAATATCTTTGTTAAAAGCAAGTTCAATTACCCCATCAACTTTTGCAACATTTGCGGTTACTATATATTCTTGATTAGTATATCTATTAGCAAGATAGCCAGTATAATTAGCATACGCAACGCGCAAATAGATATAAGAATTTTCATCAGCAAAATACATTAAATCTTCGTTGGATCTACTCATTGTAACAGTTCGTAAATAGGTGGCCTTGAATCTTACTAAATCCCCTACCTCATTATCATTTAATGCCTTTCCTAATGATCGAATTTGTTCAATTGACAATTCTTTTAACTCATTTGGAGTAGATTGTGAATTAGAAATGCTTGGAGGAGTCACACTTGGCGTAACTGAAGGAGTTTCCTTGCTAACCTCTTCAGAACTTTCATTGCTTGTTGGAATATTAGAAGTTTCATTACTATTTGAAGGATCTGAAACAGAATTTTCTATATTAGTTGAATCTGGACTTGTTGACACACTATTTGAAATTGAAGGAATAGATGATCCGCAACTTGTTAATGTCAATAATAAAGCAACAAGTAATAATTTATGTTTCACAAGTAATCTCCCCTTTCATTATTTATATATTGTACAATAATTATAAATAAAAAGTAGTATTCTTTTTTAACTATGTTAAAATATGCCATGAGGTGTTGTATATGAAGTCAATAAAGAAAATTGTTTTATCTATACTTGCTGGTGCAGCTATTGCATTAGGTGGTATCATCTTTTTATTGATTAAATCTTTGAATACATCAAATTGGATGTCTATTCTTGCCTCGTATTCTTTTAGCATTGGGCTAATTTTAGTTTTAATATTTGGATTATGGTTGTTTACAGGTAAAATCGGCTATGTATTTGAAAAAAAGTTCACGTTTTTTGATTTTATTATAATGTTTTTTGGTAATTTTGTTGGAGCAATCGTTATTGGTTATTTGGCGTATTTTATATTTAAAAATACAGGGTTATACGAAATTAATTTTGTAACCACTGTAACTAAATTAAATGACTTTAACTTTGGAGATTTATTATTAAGCGGCATTTTATGTGGCATGTTTGTATACGCTGCGGTTGAGTCCTTTAAAATTAAAAAGTTGAACATCGCTGTAAGAATATTTCTCGTAGTTGCCTTTATTGGAACCTTTGTTGCTTTAAAATTGAATCACTGTATTGCCAATATGTTTTACATTAGTTTTTCAAACACATGGAGTTGGAAAGCATTGTTATTTATATTAGTAAATACTTTAGCTAATTCAATTGGAGCAATTGCTTTAAATTTTTCAAAACAAATAATTCTTACGTTGTTTGACAGGTAGGATTAGCATATCATAATTTCGCCGTTTTTCTTGACAATTCGCCATTTATTTTTTATTATTATTTAGCAACCAAAAGTAATGGGGCTGTAGCTCACCTGGGAGAGCGCTTCCATGGCATGGAAGAGGTAGCGGGTTCGATCCCCGTCAGCTCCACCAAACGAAAATAATCCGAAACAACTACTATTTATTACTAATGATTACTTCGGTATCATAAAAACCATTTAAGAAGATACACTATTAGGCGAAATGCTTAATAGTGTTTTTCGTTATAGTGATGAATTATCAAATGAAAATATATTATAACATTTTTGGAAATAAAAAAGTGGTACCGAAAATTTGTCGAATTTAAAAAAAGAAAATATTTTTTTGCTGCAAATTGAAAAGCTTATTGATTTTGCAATTCATTCTTTAGTTTGTTATGACAAACATAATTTGTTAAAATGTTAAAACTCTTTGACAAATTGCCTAAATGTATCTCTAGAATATAAAACTCAATTATTTTAGATTATATACGGAGGAAACAATAATGAAATTTAATGAAAGACTAATAAGATTAAGAAAAGAAAAAGGATACTCACAAGAAGAATTGGGTAATTTAATTAATGTTACAAGGCAAACTATTTCTAATTGGGAATTAGGTATTTCTACTCCCGAATTAGAAAAAATAGTGTCACTTGCAGATGTTTTTAATATTACAACTGATAGCTTGTTATGTGTTGATGATCTTGAGGGTAACAAGAAATCTATAAATATAATACATAATGACTTTCATTATGAATACAAAAGTAATAAAAGTATAAAAGGTATTCCACTAGTGCACATTAATATTGGATTTGGTATGAAAAAAGCCAAAGGAATAATTGCAATTGGCAATATTGCGACAGGTGTAGTCGCTATAGGAGGCATAAGTTTAGGAGTTGTATCGTTAGGCGGGTTAGCTCTAGGACTTTTGGCATTAGGTGGATTTTCACTTGCGCTATTTTTTGCACTTGGAGGTTTTGCAATAGGGACAGTTTCTTTGGGAGGAATAGCGCTAGGAATATTTGCTATTGGTGGAATTGCTATAGGAGTGTATTCAATTGGTGGCGCTGCTATTGCAAGTGAAATAGGGTATGGTGGTTATGCGACTGGGAAAGCGGCATTTGATTTGGAAAATAATCAAAAGACATTTTCTGCAAATGAGATAAAAAGTTTAATTGAAAGCAAGTGCCCATACACGTGGGAATTTATAAAGAACATTTTTATTTCTTTGGGTAAAAAATAATGATTGAGCATTAAGAATTTACATTGTTATTTATTTTTAATAATGAAATATTTCATTATTTCAATTATTTTTGTATAATAAAATAAATAATATTTTGAAAGGAAAAACATATGAAAAAGACAGTTTTATTTTTAACAGCAATAATGCTACTAAGCCTTGTTTCATGTGGAGGTACAAACAATAGTAATTCAATTGATGATGCAACAAGCAATAATAGTGCTGCGTCACCTGATACAAGTACTTCAACACCTGATATTAGTGCATCGACACCTAATTCTTCAGGATCAAGCCAAAACTCCAGTTCGGCTGAAGGTCCAAAAGGAGAAGTATTACCAGTAATTTCACATATAAAAGTATTGGTTAAAGCACAAACAAGTTATACACATATTTATGCTTGGAATACCACTAACGGCTCAACTACTGAGTATTGTGGTGGATGGCCTGGCACAAATTTAACAAAATATGATGACACATGGTTGTGTTATGATTTTGCAGAAGGAATGACTGCAGTAAATGTCATCTTTAATATTGGAAGTAACCAAAATCAAACTGGTGATTTAAGCGTATCTGGTGTTGGATATCATTGGTACGACCAAGGAAAGTGGAGCCATTCCGATGTTTATGGTGGAGACTTCACTAGCAATCCAGGTGGTGGAGGCGGAGGCGGAAGCCAACTCCCAATGGATCCAGTAGAAGCTAAGTCATATAAAGATTTCTCAATATGGAATGATTTAGGTGATGACTACTTTAAAGTATTGCATCCTTATAAAGGAACAAGAACTGATTTCCGTGATGAAACAATTTATTTCGCAATTACAACTCGTTTCTATGATGGCGATCCATCTAATAACGTAGATTGCTGGGATAGTAAGAATCCTGCTTCTGATCCTGCATGGCGTGGAGATTTTAAAGGATTGATTGAAAAACTTGATTACATTAAAGCTTTAGGATTTACAGCAGTCTGGATTACTCCTGTTGTTGAAAATGCATCTGGTTATGACTATCACGGATATCATGCACTGGATTTCACAAAAATTGATTCGCGTTATGAATCAGAAGATGTCTCTTTTGAAACATTACTTGATGAAGTACACTCTAGAGATATGAAATTAGTGCTTGATGTTGTATTTAATCATACAGGTAACTTTGGTGAAAGAAATCTCTTCCCAATGTTTGAAAAAAATGGTAGCGATTTATCTTCAATAAACTGTTTAGACATTTTAGAAAATTCAGGATTACCAGCAAACTATAATTCTTTAAATGGTGGTCAACAATATGATGCAAGAATTGCTAATATGAAAAATACAAGAAATGACGGCTCAGATCCGAACGATATTTATCACCATTATGGCAATTTCTCTTGGGAATCATTTGGAGAACAAGTTGCTCAAATTGCTGGTGACTGTGTTGATTTAAATACTGAGAATCCTATCGTTGCAGAATATTTAGTTAAATGTTATGGCGACTTTATTCGTTTAGGTGTCGACTACTTCCGTATTGACACTATGAAACATATTTCAAGATTAACCTTTAATAATTATTTATTACCAGGACTTTATGAATTCGCAAGAAGATGTGGTAATAATAACTTCTATATGTTTGGTGAAGTATGTGCACGTGTTCGCGAAGTTTGGAATCATGGAATTCCAGCCTTAAGTGCACCATTCTATACTTGGAAAGAAACTAAAGAATATCCTT
This sequence comes from Erysipelotrichales bacterium, assembly GCA_022508525.1. Lineage (GTDB taxonomy): Bacteria > Bacillota_I > Bacilli_A > RFN20 > CAG-826 > RUG131. The sequence goes on along the minus strand of JAFLVA010000008.1, from coordinate 27,245 downwards.
GGGGAGATAAAGTTACAAACTTAGCAAGTATTGAAAAAGCTTATAATGATAATTCAACTACAAAAAATCAACCTACATCTACTAACGCAAAATTAAATGGTGTCAATTATCATAAACCAGATCATTCTAGAGCAAGTGGAGCAGGTGTTATTGATTTCCCAATGCATTGGAACTTCCGTTATGCTCAAGATGCATTTAGAGTTGCAAAAGAAAACGATCAATATTTTGAAGATTCAACTTATAACGTTGTTTATGTCGATTCTCATGACTATGGTCCAGATGGACAAGATAGATTAAGATTTGCAGGTGGAACTGATGCTTGGGCAGAAAATATGTCATTAATGTTCACATTCCGTGGAGTACCTTGTATTTATTATGGAAGTGAAATTGAATTCCAAGCTGGTAAAGTTATCGATGATGGACCAAATACTGCTTTGGCAAATACAGGAAGAGCATACTTTGGTGATCATCTTACTGGTACAGTAAAGGCTACTGGTTTTGGTAAATATACTGCATCTGGAAAAGTTAGTGAGACACTTAATTCAAAACTTGCTAAGCATTTACAAAAATTAAATCAAATTCGAAGTGCTGTTCCAGCATTAAAACGTGGACAATATACAACTTCAAATGTTTCTGGTAATATGGCATTCATTCGTCGTTATACAGAAGGAAATATTGATTCATTAGCATGTGTAGCTATTTCAAGTAGTGCAACATTTAGTGGCTTACCAAATGGAACATATGTTGATTTAGTTTCAGGACAAAGAGTTACAGTTACAAATGGAACTTTGTCTACTGGATCTATTTCTAAAGGAAATGCTAGAATCTTTGTCTTAGAAAATTCCTATACAGGAACATTATCTAAAATTGGTGATAGCCTAACTTACCTTAAATAAAAATTGGTTATATCCAAAACAAAAATTGACCGGATGTGCAGTAGTCATATCCGGTTTTAAAATAGTCTAAAAATTGAAAAAATGAAACTTTTTTGCAATTTTAATCGTCTAATATGTGAAGAGCGATAAAAGTTCTAAATGAGGATCCGAATATGACTGATGAAACAAGACTCTTCAGAGCACTTAATTCAAATAGAATAGAAGAATTAGATGTAACATTTAAGTATTTTTATCAAAAATATAAACCGTTACTTATTTTTGTTACTGCCCAATATATTAAAAGTAAGTCAGATATTGAAGATATTGTGCAAGATACATTTGTTGATTTTTTCAATAATGTAGATAAAATTCATACTTCTATTAAATCATTTTTGACAACAAGCTGCCGAAATAAAGCACTTGATTTTTTAAAGAAACAAAAAAATATCGATTATTTTGACATAGAAAATATTATATATTTGCAAGACTTAAATAACGTGAGTGAAGCAAACTTTTATGTTAATGATAATTTAATTCAAATAATTGAGGATATGGATAAAACATTATCAAAAGAAGAAATAACTATTGTATTTCTACACCTCATTTATGATTTTAAATTTCAAGAAATTGCTTTGAAATTAAAGCAAAATACAATGACAATTAAAAGCAAGTATTATCGCGCATTAAAAAAATATAAAAAAAGTAAGGAGCAAAAATAAGATGAGAAAGATTGAAAAAGAGTTTTTAGATCAACTTGATAAATCTTTGAATTATGATAAATCATATATTGATATTCAAGATAAGATTGATGTAAATAAATTTATAGATAAGCAAGAAGTTAAAACTAAAAAAACAAAGATAAAGCTTGCTTTGGCTAGTGCTTTTTTACTATTAATAATGATTATACCGATTTCAATATATTTTGCTTCGACGTCACATGTGTCTGAAATTATTATTGCAAATGAAGCAGATCTTGTTACGGAATATCAAAAGAATTGTAATTTTATTGAAACTGGTATTATTGTTGATAAAAAAATGGATAACGGGAAAATTGTAAGGGCAGCAAAAGAGGAAGTCATTGTAAATTATGATTCATTTAATAGCAAAAAAGCGGGCATTTATGAGATATTTGTGTATTTGAAATCAAATAATACGATTAAAACTAGCTACAAAGTAAATGTCACTAATGATGAAATTACGGGAATAGAATTGAAAAAATCTCGAATAACGTATTATGTTGGTGAATCTATAAATACTAAAGATTTAATTATTGAAAAAAAATTGTCTAATGGAAACAAAATAGAGACAAAATTGACAGAATGTACCATTGATGATTCTTCTTATAATAGTGATCAAGTTGGAACATATGAAATAGGTGTTGTTTTAAATTCTAATAATGATTTTACTTTGACATATGATGTTGATGTAAGACCAATAAGTGAATTAGATATAAGTGGTAAATATGGTATCGTTGATGAGATGTACGAAAACACTCCTCCTACAATATTAGCAATGGAAATTGAAAATGATATAGCACAAATATACTATTCAGAAATTGTTATTAGTAGTAACGTAACTTTAAAAAAAGAAGTGACAGATGGAAACATAACAATATCTGATTCTAAACATAATCAAAAGATGAGGTACAATCCTTTTACTGGTATAATGACTATTACTGGTTTAATGAGAGGCGATCCAGATATGATTAGCTTTAAATTAGACGAAGATGATTATCTTATATCACTAAGTGGGGCATTTACCTCAAATGACATAAAGTTAGTTGCTGTTGATGGGCACTTATCTAGTAATTCAATTCAATATTTAAATAATACGTATGGTGGTGTCTATTTAGATGAGACAATGGATGTAAGAGTAACTAGTGAGACAATCTTTACATCAGATAGTGTTGTTGTAGTCGGAAGTAAACCAATTATTGATGATAAAAAACCATATTTAGGAATTTATTATAGAGAAGAAGACGGAAGAGTAATTGTTAGGATTGAAGAAGATGTCTTGTATTATACGGGAGGATCTAAAGCATATAAATATTATTTGGAGCAAAAAGATAATGGCGATATTTGGATAAGAACTTCCAAAAACGAACCAATTTTACACTATATCTTAGAAAAGGATATTATTGAACTTTGGACTGCTGATACTTTATATGAATATTCTGTTAAACGTGTTGACACTCAAATTCAGGCTATTGTTACAATTGTGGCGACTTATGGTTCACATTATCAATTTGTTGTAACAAAAGGAGAAAGGTTTCCTATTCAAGTTGTAAGTAAAACTGATATTACATTCTATACAATACCTGGTTATAGAAATACTCCGATAATGGAAGATGTGACTTTTACCAATGTAACTATATCTAATGTATATATGAGTGACATAAGTTCAAGAATATATGGGGAGTATAATGATTATTTCTATGTTACAAATTCTTGGACTGCTGGAAAAGATTTCATGATTTCATCATATTGGTATTTTAGAATTAAAAACTTTGAAATCGTAGATTCTGGTTGGATTGGGTTTTCTGGTCATGAAAATGGAGTATCAATTTTAGCGTTACACAAAGATAGCGGTGAAGATGAATATGTATATTTCAATTGGAGTGAAAAAAAATTCACAATAGGAGAAGAACAACTCACCTATAATGCAACTCCATTTAAAGACTTTGATTTTGTTGGTAACTATATTGGTGAAGATGGTAGCGAAAGATTAATATCTGATAGAGGTATGATTGGCATGGTCGAAAAAACCGAACATAGTACAACTATTAGTTACGAAACAATATATATTATTTCGCTTAATGATGAAGAAGTTATGTTCTTGTATATATATCAAAATGACAAAGATGAAAGAGAATTAAAGTACTTCACAGCGACTAAAGAAAATGGGGTATGGCAATTTGTCTTTGATGGAATAAAGTATACTCAAGTAATAGAATAAATAACTAAACAAAAGTTTGGATAATAAAATCCAAACTTTTTTAACATCATTTATTCGATGATATCACATTTTTTTGACTAATTATATAATGTCAATTATTATTAAATTGATAATTATTTTTTTGGAGGATATCATATGTGTACAGCAGCAACGTATAAAACAAAAGATCATTACTTTGGTCGAAATCTCGACTATGAATTTTCATATAATGAAACAGTAACAATAACACCTAGAAATTATGTATTCAATTTTCGAAAGATGGGAAAAATTGAAACACATTACGCAATTATTGGAATGGCTTTTGTGCAAGAAAATTATCCACTTTATTATGATGCTACAAATGAAAAGGGATTAAGTATTGCAGGATTAAACTTTCCGGGTAATGCTTATTATAATGAATTTAAATTGGATAAAGATAATATAACACCATTTGAACTAATTCCTTGGATACTTAGTCAATGTGCAACTGTTAAAGAAGTACGAAAATTACTCAATAAAATCAATTTGTTAAATGAAAATTTTAGTGAATCATTACCATTATCTCCACTTCATTGGATGATATCTGATAAAGATGAAAGTATAGTAGTAGAATCTTTAAAAGAGGGTTTAAAGGTTTATGATAATCCAGTAGGAGTAATGACTAATAATCCAACTTTTGATTTTCATTTATTGAATTTGGCAAATTATATGGGTTTATCTAGAAATGATCCTATAAATAATTTTTCTGATAAAATCACATTAAATACATATAGTAGAGGAATGGGCGCGATTGGATTGCCTGGAGATTTATCTTCCGCATCTAGATTTGTAAAAGCGGCATTTACAAAACTTAACTCTATTTCTGGTGAGTCAGAATCAGAAAGTGTTAGTCAATTCTTTCATATTCTTGGATCTGCAGCGCAGCAAAAAGGATGTTGTCATGTTAAAGGTGGTTATGAATATACAATATATTCTTCATGTTGCAATACTGATAAAGGCATTTATTACTACACCACATATGAAAATAGTCAAATAACAGGTGTAGATATGCATAAAGAAAACCTAGATGGAGAGACCCTTATAAGCTATCCTTTGATTCTAGGACAAAAAATTAATATGCAAAATTGATGCTTTTCAAACAATTATAAATCAAATAAATTGATTAGCGTATTTTTAAGATCATCAAAAGAATTACAAACAATATCGTTGTAATTTTCTAATTTTCGCATATCTTCATCACGATAGTAGGCGACACTTATTATTTTAATATTTACACTATTACAGGCCTTTATATCACCGACAGAATCTCCAATATAAATTACTTCATCATTTTTAAGATTTTGTTCTTTTAATAATTTGGTGAAATTAAAGGATTTGTTTTTAAAAGTTGATGATCCATAATATTTCTTTTTAAAATACTTATTAATATGAAATTTATTTAATGAATAATTTAAAGTTTTAGAATCTCGTCCAGTAAGTATAAAAAGTGGTATTTTCTTTTCTTTTAAAAATTCTAGTATCTCGATTAGAGTTAAATCTAAAGCTGGTGTATGTTGATCATGAATTTCTTGATAAATCATATAGTAATCATTAAAAACACTTTTTTGATATTTTGATTTTAAAATCCCTCTTAAAATACCTATACCATTCATTCCATAATAAGGTCTAATTTGTTCTTCAGTTAAGACAATATTAAAATCTTTAAAGATTGTTTTCTTTAATGTTTGAGTTAGTAAACTATGGGAATTCACTATCGTTCCATCGAAATCAAAAATAATTGCTTTTATCATGATTTTATTTTACCATTTTTATTTAAAATGTCAGTAAAATAAAACAATATTAATACTTATTTTTCAAATTATTAAACATTTTTTAAAACATATTATTATTAAATCATTTAAATGATTTATTTATACAATTTTAAGTGATAAAATGATAATAATTCAAAGGAGGAAATTATGGAAAAAGCAAAAGTATATTTTACAAAAGAAATTAGCAAAGAAAGTCTTATAAGAATTTATGAAGCTTTAGGTTGTAATTTAAAAGAAAAAGTTGCCGTGAAAATTTCAACAGGAGAACCAGGTGGCCATAATTTCCTTAATCCGAAATTGATTGAAGGTTTAGTAAATAAACTTAATGGTACGATTGTTGAATGTTGCACTGCATATCGTGGAAGAAGATTTGATGCTCCTGAACATTGGAAGGCTATTAAAGAACATGGGTTTATGGATATAGCACCTTGTGACATCATGGATGAAGATGAAGAAATCGAAATTCCTATTGAAAGTGGAAAGCATCTCTCTTATGACATTGTTGGTGAACACATTCATAATTATAATTCAATGTTAATGCTATCTCATTTTAAAGGACATGCGATGGGTGGCTTTGGTGGAGCATTAAAAAACATGAGTATTGGCGTTGCATCTCGTCGCGGTAAAGCTTGGATTCATACAGTTGGAAGAACAAAAGACCCTGATGAACTTTGGGATCTTGTTGAAGATCAAGATGGCTTTTTAGAGTCAATGGCAGAAGCATGTAAAGGAGTCAAAGAATATTTTAAAGAATCTAATTTGGCTTATATAAATGTTGCAAATAACTTATCAATTGATTGTGATTATGACTCCAATCCCCATGATCCAGAAATGGAAGATATTGGTATATTTGCATCATTAGATCCAGTTGCTTTAGATCAATGTTGCTACGACACAATAATGAATTCTAAAGATAAAGGAAAAACTAGTTTAGTAAATCGAATGTTAGAAAAACATGCAATTAGAACAGTTGAGTGGGCAGAAGAAATTGGAGTTGGCTCACGAGAATATGAATTAATTGATATTGATAAATAGGAGGATATTATAATGTTAGATTTAGTTTTATCACAAAGAAATGTAAGTACAAAAGTTAAAATTAGTATAAAAACTTTAGTGAGTGTATTGGTTGTAATTTTATCAGTAGCTTTACCACAATTTGTCCATATTTTTGCAGGCTCTGCTGGTGGAGTTACTTATTTACCAATGTATCTTCCAGTAATTATCGGTGGATGTTTATTAGGGGCATATTGGGGATTAGGTGTTGGAATTATGTCTCCGCTTACGAGTTACTTAATTACATCGTTGATGGGAAACCCAATGCCAATTGCCGCTCGTTTACCATATATGATTGTTGAATTAGCAATTTTTGGTTTAGTTAGTGGATTATTTTCTAAAAAGATTTTTGAAAACAAATGGATGGCATATCCTGCAGTAATTAGTGCAATTCTAGCTGGAAGACTTTCTTTCTTGGCAATAAGTTTTATATTCCAAAGCGTAAGTTCTATAAAGGGTAATCTCGTTTGGAATCAAATCTTAAATGGATATTGGGGAATTATTATCCAACTTATTGTCGTTCCAGTTGTCGTAATTCTTTTAGTAAAATTATTAAAGAAAGAAAAAAGTGAAGAATAAAATTAAAATATGAACAATTTGGATATTATTTATAAAAGAAGCAGTATTCGTAAATACTTAGATAAGCCTGTTGAAAAAGAAAAAATACATGAAATATTAAATGCAGGATTTGCAGCACCTAGTGCACGAAATTTAAGGCCATATCATTTTCTAGTTATTGAAGATCAAAATTTGATTTTAGAAATATCTAAATTATCACTTGGCAAAAGAATAATGGTTGGAGCTCCAGTTGTAATAGCAGTATTAGGTGATTTAAATATCAATCATGTCATGGAATTTGTTATGAATGATACTTCAAGTTGCATACAAAATATGTTATTAGCAATTGAAGGATTAGGATTAGGTGGTTGCTGGTGTGGTCAACGTCGCGATGAAACTGAAGCTATTAATGCAAAATTATTAAATTTACCAGATAACGTATTTGTTTCAGGTTTTATTGCCTTAGGATACAAAGCAGAAGATAAGAAGCAAATCGATAGATTTGATGAAACAAAAGTACACTATAATAGGTGGTAGTGTTACTTATCTTAAGTTTTTCTTATAAATGTATAGACCAAGTGATATTGTTTATATTATATAAAATGTGAAGTAAGTAGTTAGGAGTATTTAATTATGAAAAAAGTATTAATTATGACTGATTCAAATTCAGGTATTAAAATCGATGAAGGAAAAAACATGGATGTTTATGTAATTCCAATGCCTTTCTTCATTAATGGAAGTGAATATTTAGAAGAATTAACTCTATCTCAAGAGGAATTTTATAAATTCTTAAAAGATGATTCTGTTAATATTTCAACATCTCAACCTTCCGCTTATTATTTAAATGATATTTTTGAAAAATCATTAAAAGAATATGAGCAAATTATTTATATACCAATGATGTCAAGTTTATCTGCGACATGTGCATCTGCAACTACTATAGCTTTAGAATTTGGTGGAAGAGTACATGTTATTGATAACTTAAGAATATCAATTACGCAAAAAGAAAGTGTCTATGAGGCTGTTAAAATGCGTGATTTGGGATATAGTGTTGAAGAAATAGTTAAATATCTTAACGATACTAAACACGTCGCATCAATTTATATCTACTTAGATACTTTGAAATATTTGAAAAAAGGCGGTCGTATTAAACCTGCCGCAGCGGCTTTAGCAAACTTATTAGGAATTAGACCAGTTCTTTATACAAGAGGCGAAAAATTTGATACTTTTGCTAAGGTTCGTAGTATAACTCAAGCTAAGAAAAAAATGATTGATCAAATTTCCAAAGAATTAAACGGAGAATTTAAAGAATATTACGAAGCGGGTAAAATGGTTGTTTCAATTGCCCATACACAAAATTATGAAGAAGCTTTGAAGTTTAAAGATGAAATATTAGAGGCTTTACCAAAAATTCAATTTAGATTTATCGATGCTCTATCTTTAAGTGTATCTTGTCATATTGGTGCGGGAGCACTTGCGATTGCTGTGGCAATTGATTCTTATTTAAATTAGAAATATTAGAAAAATGGAATGAAATTATTCCATTTTTTATTTATAATAAAAAATGAATTAGGGAGAAAATATTATGAAAAAATTAGGCTTTGGTTGTATGCGACTTCCGATGAGAGATGGTGTTGTCGATTATAAACAATTTTCGGAAATGATAAAAATATATTTAGAAAACGGATTTAATTATTTTGATACTGCACATGGATATATTGAAGGACAAAGTGAAACAGCAATAAGAGAATGTTTAACTTCAAAGTATCCACGGGATTCATATATTTTAACAAATAAATTATCGGATTTTTATTTTCATAAAGAAGAAGATATACGTGTTGTTTTTGAAGAACAACTAAAAGCTTGTGGTGTGGACTATTTTGATTATTATTTAATGCATGCACAAAACGCAGAATTATTTAAAAAATACAAAGAATGTCGTGCCTATGAAGTAAGTTTAAAACTCAAAGAAGAAGGTAAAATAAAACATTTTGGTATATCGTTTCATGATAAAGCCGCAGTGTTAGAGCAAATATTAATAGAATATCCTCAAATTGAAGTTGTTCAAATTCAATTTAATTATTTAGACTACGATAGTCCAAGCATTGAAAGTAGAAAATGCTATGAGGTTTGTCGTAAATACAATAAAGATGTTATTATCATGGAGCCAGTAAAAGGCGGATCACTAGTAGATATACCATCTAATGCTCAAAAAATATTTGATAGTTTAAATGGCGGCTCTAATGCTAGTTATGCCATTCGTTTTGCCGCGTCTTTTGATGATGTAATAATGGTTTTATCCGGAATGTCTAATATTGCTCAAATGGAAGATAATGTTTCTTATATGAAAGATTTTATTCCTTTAAATGATAAAGAATATGATGCAATTAAAAAAGTATATGCAATCATTAATGGAATAAACATCATTCCTTGCACTGCTTGCAGATATTGTGTAGATGGTTGTCCTAAAAAAATATTGATTCCAGATTTATTTGCTTGTATGAATCAAAAGAATTATCACGATGATTGGAATAGTAGTTATTATTATCAAATACATACGAAAGCAAATGGAAAAGCAAGAGATTGTATTAAATGTGGAAAGTGTGAAAATACTTGTCCGCAACACTTAAAAATTCGTGAATTACTTGATGAAGTTTCTCATGTCTTTGATAAGTAAGGATTGGTGACTTTATGAATAAAAATTTAGAAAAAGCCAAAGAATTGATGAATAAAAATAACGCAACTTTAGCAATAGTTTTAGATGATTTTGAAGAATTATTTTTTGATCGTGGGGTTAAACCTCTTATGATACTTCTAAACAGGAATAAAGATTACAGCAAGTTTTTTGCTTCAGATCGTGTTATTGGAAAAGCAGCGGCATTACTTTATATTAATTTAGGAATTAAAAATATCTACACTGATTTAATTAGTGAAAAGGCATTAGAGGTATTCAATACCTATAACGTTAATATTCATTATCAAACAAAAGTTCCTCTAATTATGAATAGAGATAAAACAGGTTATTGTCCAATGGAAACTTTAGTGCTTGATATTGATGATCCTAAAATTGCTTATGAAGCAATACAAAACAAAATAAAAGAAATGAGTAAATAAATATGGAATATAGAAAATTACCACATGGTGATGAACTTATTAGTGTACTAGGATTAGGTACGGGGAGTCTAGTTGAAGCTAGTGAAGAAGAAATTGAACAAGTTATAAGATTAGCTATTACTAGTGGAATAAACTTTTTTGATTTATGCGCGGGAAATAAAAAAGTATTTAGAGCTTTTGGAAAGGCCATAAAAAACCAAAGAGAAAAAGTCTATATTCAAGTTCATTTTGGTGCTGTTTATAATGAAAAAGATGAATATGCTTGGTCAAGAGATTTAGCAACAATTAAAAATACTTTTGCGTATATTTTAAAAGAGTTGGATACGGATTATGTTGATTTTGGTTTCTTGCATTGTGTTGATGAATTAGATGATTTTGAAGAATTAAAACGTAATGGTGTCTTTGATTATTTAAAAGATTTAAAAAGTCAAGGAGTAGTGCATCATATTGGTTTGTCTTCGCATACTCCAAGTGTGGCTAATGCTGTCATTGATACTGGTTTAATAGATATGATGATGTTTTCAATTAATCCTGCCTATGATTATGAATATGGCGATGAACTAGGAATAGGATCAGTCAAAGAAAGAAAAGATTTATTTGTGCGATCCGAATCTTTAGGAATTGGTATTTCAGTTATGAAACCATTTTTTGGAGGGAAACTTCTTGATGAGAAGCAGTCACCATTTAAGGTGAAATTAACGAAAAATCAATGCCTTCAATATGCTTTAGATCGACCAGCAGTATTGACTTGTGTGCCTGGTGTTAGAAATTTAAAAGATCTAAAGGAATTATTGAGTTTTATTGATACTAGTCCAAAAGAAAATGATTATGCAATAATAGGAACATTTAAAATTAATAAACTTGAAAATAATTGTGTTTATTGTAATCATTGTCAACCTTGTCCGATGGGAATTGATATTGGCATTGTTAATAAATATTATGATTTAGCGACAATCGGTGATGATTTAGCAAAATCTCATTATCATAAATTAAAACTTAATGCCACAAGTTGTGTGCAATGTGGTCATTGTAATAGCCAATGTCCATTCAATGTTAAACAGATGCAAAGAATGTTAGAAATTGCAGATTATTTCTCGAAAAATTAGATAAAAATTATATAATGTATTTATAAAAAGTAACAAATATAAAGGAGAAAAAACATGCGAAAAAATTTTGGAAAGAATACTTATTTTTATCCATTACCAGTATTAATTATCGGAACTTATGATGAAAAAGGTAATCCTAACGCCATGAATGCGGCTTGGGGCGGCATTTACGATACTAACCAAGTGTTTATATGTTTGAGTACAGATCATCAAACTACGGACAATATTAAACTTAAAAATGAGTTGACAATAAGTTTTGCTAACACCAAACATCTTGTAGAAGCTGATTATGTTGGTATAATCTCTGGAAAAGATGAAGATAAAATTAAAAAAGCTAATTTACATGTACTAAAAAGTGAATTTGTTGATGCTCCATTATTTGAAGAATTCCCTATGGCGTTAGAGTGTAAGGTTAATAAAATAACTGAGGATGATGGAACAACTTGGGTTGTTGCAGATATCATTAACGTTAACGCTGATGAAAGTGTATTAACTGATGGAAAAATCGACTTAAACAAATTACATATTATTACCTATGATCCGATTGGACATACTTATGTTGAGCTTGGTAACAAAGTTGGTCATGCCTTTAAAGATGGACTAAAGTTAAAATAAACCTAAGAACTCTTAACTAGAGTTCTTTTTTGTTGTATAGTAATAAACGAAAGAAGTGTGCCAATATGAAAAAAGAAATATCAAAAAAAATATCAGAATTAATTGAACCAAATCTTGATGATAAGGGAAGATTTATTATTGATATGATGATTTTAGATGATGACAGTTTTATTTCTCCATTTTGTGGTGGATCTCCAATTATTTCTTCAGATGCTGCAACATATTTAGATAATTCAATTAAGACAGTTCCACCAAAGGCACAAGTTGTTTTGCATATTAGTAGTGAAGTTATTACTAAAGACAAAGAGGAAATACATGTTCAATCAATTAGGAATTATTATCGTAATGAACAAAAGCAACTAATTCGTGAATTATTATCCAATAAATTAGCATCTCTTACAATGTTTATAGTTGGCATAATTGTTATAGCTATAATGATTGTTTTTTCTTTTCTTGGCTTTGGTGAAATATGGATTACTGTTTTAGAAATCATTGGATGGGTGTTCGTATGGGAAGCAGTGGACAAATTTGTTTTTGAAAGAAACAAGTTAAAAAAAGATTTGCTTAGGGCAAATCAATTAATAAATGCAGAAGTAGTTTTTAAACAAAATATGAAATAGTAAAAGGTAGTGATTTTGATGCTGAATCAATTTTCAAGAACTCAGTTAATATTAGGGAAAGAAGCAATGAGTATTTTAAAAGAGAAGAAAGTTGCTATTTTTGGTATTGGTGGAGTTGGTGGCTACGTTGTTGAAGCCTTAGCAAGAAGTGGTATTTATAACTTTGTTCTTATAGATAATGATAAAGTGTGTGTGACAAATATAAATCGACAAATAATCGCTACTATGGATACGATTGATCAATATAAAGTAGATGTTATGAAAAACAGAATTTTATCAATTAATCCTGAGGCAAATGTTGAAATAAGACAATGCTTTTATTTACCAAGTAACGCCAATGAATTTAATTTTGAAGAATATGATTATGTTGTAGATTGTGTTGATACAGTCACGGCAAAGATTTCAATTATTGCTGAAGCAAAAAAATATAATAAGCCAATAATTTCCGCGATGGGAGCTGGAAATAAAATGAATCCTTGTATGCTAGAAGTTAGTGATATAAGTAAAACAAGTGTCGATCCATTAGCTAAAGTAATGCGATATGAACTAAGAAAAAGAGATATAAAAAATGTTAAAGTTGTCTACTCCAAGGAAGAACCGATTTCACACGTTGAAGCAGAAGATATTGAAAGAACAAACAAACGAACAACTCCAGGCTCAAATGCCTTTGTTCCATCAGCAATGGGATTAATTATTGCGTCAGAAATAATAAAAGATTTAATTAATTATAAAAATAAATAGCTAAACGTTTTTATAATATAAAGAAACAATAAAATTACAATATGTTACTTAAAGTTATTTGATAAAAAATGAAAACGCATTCATAAAATAATTTTTATTTTTTTTAGTAGACAAAAATAAATATTTAGTGTAAGATATCAACAATTAATAACAGTTGCAACCATAAGTTTTATTAGAAGTAAAATTATTACGTTTTACACAAATATTTTATATTTTGATAAAGTTAATGGTTCTATTAATTTTTTGAGGAGGAAAATATTTATGAAAGAATATCAAAAACCAATTGTTATTGCAGACGAGATGTTAATTGAAGATGTTGTTTTGAGTTCTGTTCCAGCTCTTAATGACGAAGAACTAAAAATGGGTGAAGGAGCTGGTGAAAGATGGTAAAGAAGAGAATTGCTTTAGTTTTATCACTTGGCGCTTTGATGGCAATGAGCCATGTCTCATCACCATTTGCACACAATGGAATGAAAGAATCTGCAGAAGACTATGCTGCTAATAGAGGTGTAGGTCTTCATGTATTACGTGCAGAAGGCGCAGGGTTTGAATATTCTCAAACTTTTGTACAATCTGGTGTAAACGAATCTGGAGAAGATGTATTAAGATTTGCTACTGCCGTTAAAGGTAATGTTGAAAGCTTATCTTACACAAGATTTGCTCTTGATGGTGCACCTGCAGGAAGTGCTCAAGCAAAGGAAAATGTTGTTCCTGTTACTACATTATATAGATCCATTGAAGTAAGTGATGGTAGTGCTTATTACAATGGCGAAAAAGTTGTAAATGAAGCTACTGAAGCTACTGAAGGATGGTATTGGGCATGTTATTCAATTACTTACACAAGTAGTACATTTAAAGCTAGTGATGTAAGAGTTCAATTAACTGTCAATGAATCAGAAGCACTTGAAGAAAGATCAACGAGCTTGAATAAAGTCAAACTTCCAAATTTAGAAGAATACATTGTAGATGGCGTAGGAAATAAATATTCTGGCTCTTATGTTTCTCTTGAGGTTGTAGACAAATATACTGCTAAAGCTACATATAGTGGATTTGAAGTAGAAGCATCAGTTACTGGTGAAGAAGGAGAATATCTTGTCTTTGGTGATTCTGAAATGGGATTCAAAGCCTCATTTAGTAAAGGTACTTCATATACTAAGGCTAACGTAAGTGTCAAAGATTTTATGTATAACGGCGAGAACAAAATTAATTTACGTGATGGTTATAGCGCAGAAGTATTAGACCACATTAGTAGTTTCTATATGGAATATTATAAAGATTTAAACACTGGCTATGCACGTGTTGATACGTCTAGACCTAATGAGGTTTTCGCACCAGGTTCTTTAACTCTATATCTTAGAAATTTACCAAGCGGAGTTTCTGTCTCAGCTAAATCATCTGATGATAGCGTAGTAGCTGCAACAGCATCTTCTTCTGAAGTAAAAGTTGAATACAAAAAGGGTGGATATGCAAAAGTTACTGTAACAGCTAAAGATGCATACGGAACATCAAAATCTTTAGATGTTGAATACAATGTTACTGAAGCTGTTTATCCAACTGAAGAAGATTTTGATATCATCTATACAGTTGTTGGTGGCGAAAAATTCGGAGATCTTAAAGTAAATAACCAAGCACAATTTGAAGTTGTTTGGAAAGATAATGGTAAAATCAATCAACCTAAAAATGTTAAATGGAGTAGTGAAGATACCAAAATTGCTTCAATTAGTAATGCAAGTGATCAATTTGGTGTATTAAGCGCAAAGAAAGCTGGAACAGTAAATATTTATGCAACTGTTACAGGTGCAAATGGCGAGATTAAAAAACCATTCTCACTCACAATTAGTGAATATGAAGAAGGCGAAGAAGCCGGCTTCCCTGCTGATATTGTTGGCGTGTGGGATGGTACAGAAGATCAAATTTACTGGAATACTTTCACATTTACTGTAAAATCTGACGGCACAGCAGTTTTAGAAGTTGATACAGGGGATTCATTTAATTTTACTTGCCATGAAGAAGACCATAAATTAGGCGATACTCAATATAATTTTGAATCTGATGATTATCCTGGTTGTGAAGTACAAGTTTGGTCAATAAGAGGAAAACAAGCATATATTTGTTTTGAAGATTGTGAATTTATTGATGATGTTTGTGATACTTACCTTTGCTATGCAACTTCATTAGATATTTATAAAAGATAATATAAATTCTTTTGCGTAAAATCATATAAAATAATTTGCGTAGATACTTTCTATGGTATCTACGCTTTTATTATCTTAAATTTATGTGAAACAAAATTAATAAAAATGTTTCACATAAGAAAAATACATGGTATAACATAAATGATGTTTTAATGTAATTAGTTGAAAGGCAATTGTGATTGTATGAAAAATTTCATTGATAATGATTTAATACTATATAAGGCCTATTATTTTTCGCCGATAGGAGAGCTTGCTCTTTTGTCTGATGGTAATAGTCTAATTGAAATTCGACTCTATAAATCAAGATATCCTTCAATTGCTAGTAATTTAAAAACAATTGAATGTGATGATTTGGATGTTTTTAAACTCGCAAAGATTTGGTTAAACAAGTATTTTAATTGTGAAATGCCGGATATAAAAGATCTTCCATTGAAATTTATAGGTAGTGAGTTCCAACAAAAAGTAATGTCACTTTTATGTGAGATTCCTTATGGCATAGTTACTACATATAAAGATATTGCCCGTAAAATTAGTCCAAAAATGTCCGCACAAGCAGTGGGAAATGCAGTAGGTCGTAATCCATTAGCAATAATAGTCCCATGTTATCGTGTAATTGGGGCTAATAACAATTTGGTTGGTTTTGGTGGAGGTTTAGATGTAAAAAAATATTTGCTTAATCATGAAGGTGTTGATATATCTAAACTAAAAACACCAACTAAAGGTAATGCTTTATAAAAAAATTAATTATTGACATCAATTTAAATGCCATTTAATATTAATGACAGTCCATAACTACTTGGATCGTAATTCTTAATTGAATTACTTTGCAGTAAAGACTAAATATCTTTATGGCATAAGTGATATTTATTTATCGCTTTGACTGCTGACGTTGTCGGTGGTCTATTTTTTTATTTGAAATAATAGTTTGTTTTAATATTAAAAATAATATTAAATATGTTAAAATGTTAATGTTAATTTTACTAGGAGGTGTTGAATTTGATATATCTAGATTATGCCGCGCATCACCCAGTAAAAGAAGAAGTATTATTTGAATTTAATAAGATTGAAATGCTAAGACTAGGAAACTCAAATTCTTCACACACTCTAGGAATAGAAGCGTCATTATTACTTGATAACGCTATTGGTAAACTTTTTAAATTATTGAATTTAAATAATTCGGAATACGAAATAATTCATGTTAGCTCTGCAACAGAGGCAAATAATCTTGCTATTAAAGGTGTAGCAAATTCTTATAAAGGATTTGGAAAACATATTTTAGTAAGTCATTTAGAACATAATTCTGTTAATGCCTGTTTATCATATTTAAAAGATCACGGATTTGAAATAGAATTTGTAGAAAATGATGAAAATGGTAAGATTTCTTTAGGTGATTTAAAGAGTAAAATTCGAAAAGATACAATTCTTGTTATTGTTACTTTAGAAGATTCGGAAACTGGAATTATCCAAGATTATGAAAATATTGCTAGTGTCATAAAAGAACATGAAAATGTCCATTTATTAATGGATGTAACTCAAGCAATGGGAAAGTTTGATATTAATTATGACAAAATTGATATGTTTACTTTTTCTGGCCACAAATTTGGTGGATTATTAGGTTCGGGGTTTTTAGTAAAAAGAAAAGATATTGTTTTAACTCCGTTAATTCATGGTGGAACTAGTCAATCTATATATCGTGGAGGAAGTGTTCCTGTGAGCCTTATATGCTCTTCAATAAGAGCGTTAGAACTTGAATACAACGATAAAGACATCAATTTTGCGCATGTTTTATCTTTGAAAAACAAACTAATAAACGCGATTAGTGATAATAAATGTATAATTGTAAATTCTTCGTCTAATCCGTATATAATTAATTTATCAATTAAGAACAAAAAAGGTCATGATGTAGTAAAAAAACTAAATGAGATGAATATATGTGTCAGTCAAAAGTCTGCGTGTTCCATTCCAAACACTCCATCTAAGATAATAATGGCTATGTATCATGATAAAAATCGTGCACTATCTTCATTTAGAATATCGTTATCTTACTTAACAAAGAAAGAAGAGATTGATGAATTAATAAAAGCATTGGAGGTGATTACAAATGAGTAATGTCGATGAATTTGAAAGGTCATTAACAACAACTTATCGCATGAAACTATGGTCAAGATTTGTTAAGGCAATTAAAGAATATCAGCTTATAAAGCCAAACGATCATATTTGTGTATGTATTTCGGGTGGCAAAGATTCAATGATTATGGCTAAACTTTTCCAAACTTTGCATAGACATTCTGATTTTCCTTTCGAAGTTACTTATTTAGTAATGAATCCTGGATATAATCCAATTAATTTACAAGTAATTAAGAATAATTTAGAAATATTAAATATTCCTGCAGTCATTGAAGAAACTAATATTTTTGAAGTTGCGAATAGTCAAGAAAAATCACCTTGTTTCTTATGTGCAAAAATGAGAAGAGGGGCATTATACAACTTAGCTAAAAAATACGGATGCAATAAGATTGCACTGGGTCATCACTATGACGACGTAATAGAAACTACGTTAATGAATATGCTAAATTCTGGGTCGTTTCAAACTATGCTTCCTAAATTACATTCTACAAACTATGAAGGAATGGAATTAATTCGACCGATGTATTATATTCGTGAAAAGGATATTATTGCTTTTAGAAACCATCATAATTTAACATTCATTCAATGCGCTTGTAGATTTACAGAAAACTGTGCAATTTGCGATAATGGTGGTGGAGGATCAAAAAGATTAGAAACCAAAATGCTTATAAAGCAACTTTTAAAGTCGAATCCGCAAGTTGAAAAAAACATTTTTAAGAGTGCATCCAATGTTACTTTAGATATGATTCTGGGGTACAAAGAAAAAGGAGTGTATCATTCTTTTTTAGATGATTATGATGAAATAAAATAACAATAAATTATACATTAAAACTGGTTGCAATATTTATATTGCAAAACAAGTTATTAAATAGTAAATTATTATTAATTATATTAAGGAGGTTAGAACATGAAAAAAGTGTGGATTGTTTTTCCATTGTTGTTACTAGCTGCATGTGGTAATGTTGAAAGTTCAAATAACCATAGTGTTTCTGATGGTGGCTCAATAAGTGAAATACCAGTTTCAGTCACGCCAGTTTCTAGTAGTACTGATTCAGAGTCACCTAATAGTGAATTTACTAGCGGATCACAAAATTCAACAGTCGCTTATTACAATGTTACTGGATGTTTCAAAGATAACAAAAATAACCCAGTTTCAAATTTAATGTTAGGCCTTTTTGATGTTAATAAAAACGAAATAGATAAAACTACTACAGATGAAAATGGTTTATTTAGTTTTAAAGAGCTAGATGAAGGAATGTATTATTTTCGAGTTTTAAAGAGTGATTCGGACAAATACAAAAATTTGGATACAGAGTGGTGTTTTGAAGTATCTGGTGAATATTACGAATTGCAATTAAATACCATAATACTCGAAATAGATAATACTCATTGGTCTGATTTAATGTAGTTAAGAAAAATTAAGGAGAAAAAATATGAGAATTACTGATGAATGCAAACCAATATTTCTTCAAGTTATGAAAGAAAATGAAAGTGATGCGATTAAAATTACTTTAACCGATCATGAATCCGGTAAAGCCTTAGATATGCAATGCGTAAAATTATCTGAAGGTGACAAAGCAAAAGACATAAATGGTATTAAAGTTATCATGGATGAGGAAACAGACAAATTGTTAGAACATTATATTTTTGATGCTGATGAAGAATCAAAAGGTATAAAGCTTGTCTATGATGGACCACATGCTTGTAATTGTAATCACGATAGCGATTGTGACTGCGATTGCGGTTGTGGATGTTCTGATGATGACTGTGACTGCTGCCATTAAAAAGATTAGAAAGTGCATGATATTTTTATTCATGCATTTTTATTTAACATTTAAGTGTTAATTTAATAAGTTAAAATATTACATTTAATATGTTATTTATTATGGTATAATAAATAAAAGGTGGAATGTTTATGGCAAAATATCGAATTGCAAATATGACTATTGAACTTGATTTAATAGAAAAATCAATTGTTTTGCCATCATTAAAAAAATATCAAATTGATGATGAAAAAGTAGAGGTAAGCGCCAAAGTAAATATAATAAAAAACATTCCAGAACCAAAAGGAAAAATTGTTAACAAGACGAAGTATTATGATGTGTATGAAAATGATGGTCTAGTTATTCAATATCAAAGAAGAGATAAAGATCTATCCTATTTTGGCTATATCGAATATGGTTTAAATAATGCAACTATTTATATTCTTGAAAACAAGTTAAGTGAGATACAACTCGATGAATATTTATTAACTCAATATGTATTTCCATACTATATGATGAAACTTAAAAACGCTATTTGGATGCATGGATCATCACTTGCTTATAATGAACGTGGGTATTTGTTTTCTGCACCATCTGGAGTTGGAAAATCGACACATACAAGACTATGGAGAGAGTATGTGGACTGTGAAATGATTAATGATGATAAAAATATTATTGTTTTTGAAAATAATGAATTAAAACTATATGGAAACCCTTGGAGTGGAAAACACCACTTAGACAACAACATTAGTGCACCTTTAAAATCAATCATCTTTCTTTATCAATCAAAAGAAAATGTGGTTAGAAAAATAAGTGCCAAAGAAGCTTTAATGAAAATTATGCTTCAAATTATTCAACCATTTGATAGTAGTGCAATTGATAATTGGTCAAAAATGATCGATGAATTATTAAAGATTCCTTGTTTCGAATTAGGTTGTAATATTTCTAAAGAAGCTGTGGATGTTATAAAAAGCAAATTGGAGGAATTAAACGATGAAAATCAGTGGTAAATTTATTTTAAAAAATGTAGGTAATGAATCAATGTTACTACCAGTAAATAATGATTTCATGAGTGTGAAAAATATTATAACTTTAAATGAGACAAGTTTAGAAATTTACACACTTTTAAAAGATGGATTAAATGAAGAAGAAATCGTAGAGCGTATGCTTAAAGACTATAATGTTGATAAGGAAGTATTAAAAAAGGATGTTAGTGATGTGATCGAAAGATTTATTTCATTAGGAGTTCTTGATGTCTAGTATTAAAGACTTATTTCCATTAATGGAAGAAGCCTTTAATAACAATTTAAAATTTGAGTTACCAGTAAATGGTACTTCAATGCTTCCTCTCTTACATACCGGAGATTATGTTTTATTAGAAAGCATTAAAACCGCTAAAATAAAGAAACGCGATGTAGTTTTCTATAAAAGAGAAAGTGGACAATATGTCTTACATCGAATACACAAGAAACGTGGAAATAATCTCATTATGCTAGGAGATAATCAATTAAATAAAGAGATACTAAATGAAAATTTAGTAATAGCAAAAATGGTTGGTTATACTCGCAATGATAAATTTGTTTCGATTAAATCGTTCAAATATCGTTTATATAGTTTTGTTTGGAATATTTATCCGTTAAGATTTTTAATAATGAAAGTGAAGTGGGCTTTATCAAGAAGAATCAAAAAATAGCTTTAGTGCTATTATGTATCTTAAATGTATTTCGCTCAGGCTGCTTAATCGCAGTCACTTTACTTACGAGATCTTTAATTAATACTGCAGTAAGTGGTGAAGAAAACTTATTTTCAGATTTATTAAAATATAGTATCTGTTTATTTTCAGTAGTGCTTTTACAGATTGCTTTACGTATTTGTTTTCAATTTATTAATAATAAATACGCGATTCGCTATGAATTAGATTTAAAACAGCAAATATATGGTAAATTTATTAACAAAGAACTATCGAGTATTCAAAAAATACATTCAGGAGAAATGTCGAATTTATACATGAGTGATGTTAGAAACATCGTCGATGGATATTTTAAATTAATTCCTAATGTCGTTTTAAATGTTTCTACCTTTGTTTTTTCTTTTATTGCTCTTATGGTAATTGACTATATATTTTTACTAGCCGCTTTACTTCTAGGTGTGGTTATTTACTTACTGTCTTTACCATATGGAAAATATGTTAAAAAATTTCAAAAGAAAGTATTAGAGAGTAATGGTGAATTAACCGCCTATATGCAAGAGTCGGTAGAAAATATTAAATTAATAAAGGCGAACTCTGTTGAAGAAAATGCTAAAAACATTCTTGAAAACAAAGCGGAGAAAAACTATAAAATTAAACATAGATTTAATAACTTTGCAATTATTGGCTCAACTGGAATGATGTCTATTTTTAATTTAACTTATATTTTTGCATTAATTTATGGAGCATTTATGTTATTTAAACGTCCAGATATTTTCTCGTATGGAGAGTTGGTTGCTTTGCTTCGTTTAGTAAATTATTTTGAATCACCTATTAGTGCTTTGTCCGATTTTTTAAATGGCTATTATGCTTTCAAAGTTAGTAAGCAAAGAATTTCAAATATTGATTATTTAACTGATGAAATAAATGATGAAGAGGTTAATGATTTTGATTCAATTGTTTTTGATCATGTGTCATTTAGTTATGATAAATTGGTTCTTAATGATTTATCTTTAGAAATTAAAAAACAAGAAATATGGGCTTTAAAAGGACCAAGTGGAATTGGAAAAACAACAATGCTAAATTTAATTTTAGGATTCATTGTTCCAACAAGCGGAAATATTTATATCAAGTATAAAGATAAGCATTATCCTGTTTCTAAGGCAACTAGAAAACTATTTAGTTATGTTCCACAAGAAAATATACTTTTCTCTGGAACAATAAGAGATAACATTGATTTGTTTGCTCCTAATAGCAAAGAAGAAGATATTCAAAAGTGTCTTACTTTAGCAGGCATTATTAATGATATCAATGAAATGCCACTCAAATTAGATACTAAACTTAATGAACGTGGCGTAGGATTATCTTTAGGACAAATACAAAGAATTTTAATTGCAATTTCTTTATTAAAAGATAAACCAATTCTTTTATTAGATGAATTTACTAGTGCACTAGATAAAGACATTGAAAAAGAAATCATTAATAATTTAGTAGGCTTAGACAAAACAATTATTTTAATTACGCACCGTGATATAAATGTTGCTGGTTTGAAAGAATTTTCATTAAGGAGTGTAGATTATGATCAGTAATGAACGCATGAAAGAAGTAGTTTTAGCCATTGCAAATAATCAAACGCTAGAAGTAAAAGATGATATTAATGATGTATGTAAGGTTTTTAAAGATCATACGCTTATCCATCAATTATATAACGTTTATCATTTAGACTACTTAAAAAAATATTATTTAAGCGGCATTGTTATAAAACAATATCAAGAAGACATTGTAGAAGAAATAAAGAACATTTTTAATGAAAATGGCATCGATTTTATTTTCTTAAAAGGAAGTTTTATTAAAAAGTTTTATCCAGATTATTTCTTGCGTTTAATGGGGGATATTGATGTTTTAGTTCGTGAAGCAGATTTAAAAAAGGCAAGTGAGTTGCTTTCGAATCACAAATTCGAATGTGAAAAACCACTAGAAAGTTATAATTTTAAAAAACTAGAAGAAAGCTGCCATCATATTGAATTCAAAAGAAATAATATTATTGTAGAATTACATCGGAAGTTATTTGATGTTAAATCATCTTGGACTTCATACTTTGAAAACGCTTGGGATCATGCTATAAAACAAGATAATCACGAATATGAATTTGAACCAGTGTTTTTCTATTTATTTCAAATAGGTCATTTAAATAAGCACATGCATTTATTTGGAGCTGGAATAAGACCTTATATAGATTTTTACTACATACTAAAAGAATATCCAGTAGATATTAATAAATTAATGGTAGAAGCAAAAGATTTAAAATTAGATAAATTTTTTAATTCAATTTTAAATGTTGTAGATTATTTATTTGATTTTGCCCCTTATGAATATGTAAAAATGGAATATTTAAATGAATATATTACCAATATTATTGAAGCTGGTGTTCATGGATATAGTTCTAATAACAAAGATAATGTCTATGCAAATCGAATGGCAATAGAGAAAAAATCAAAATTTAAATTTTATTTACAATTACTATTTCCAAATCGCAAGATTATGAAAGGATACTATCCGTATTTAAAAAAGCATCCAATACTTTTGCCTATTGCTAGAGTTCAAAGAGTCTTCACATGTGTGTTTGTAAAAAGCAAAAATATTAAAAAAGTCGAAAATTCAACAGCGAAAAGAGACACATTAATTAAACTTTACGATGAAATAGGTCTTAATAATTAGTGTAATTGTCTAATTATAATGTGAAAAAATAAAAAAATGTTAAAGTTGTAGAAATCTACAACTTTTTTATTGCTCAAAATTCAATTTTTTTTCATTAATACATAAAGAGATATAGCATAAAAAATAATAAAATAGGCACATAACTATAAATGAGGAATATATTTTAACTAAAGGAGATTTTGTATGCTAATTAAAAATGCTTGCGATTTGATTGGGAATACACCTGTTTTAGAATTAAATACTTCATATTCTAATAAAACTAAAATTTATGCAAAACTCGAATGTTTTAATTTAACTGGTAGTGTGAAGGATCGACCAGTATATCAGATTATTAAAGATTTATATGACACAAAGAAGATAGATAGTAATACAACAATAATAGAATATACAAGTGGTAACACAGGTATTTCTTTATCAGCTATGTCTAATATATTCAATAATAGAATAATTATTGTTATGCCTAAAACAATGTCGGAGATGCGAAGACGAATGATTGCAAATTATGGTGCAGAATTAGTGCTGGCAGATGGTGGAATGCAAGGAGCCAAAGATAAAGCTTATGAAATATTAAATAGTATGAAAAATGCTATAATGCTAAATCAATTTGGAAGTGAATCCAATTATAAATCACATTATAAGACTGCTAAAGAAATCTTAGAAGATGTAGAAGATGTAGAAGCTGTTGTGTGTGGTATAGGTACTGGTGGCACAATTACAGGACTTAGTAAATATTTTAAATTACATAATAAAGATATAAAGATATTTGGTGTGGAACCAAGTGAATCACCATTACTTACCAAAAACGAATCTGGTCCACATAAAATTCAAGGAATTGGAGCAAATTTTGTTCCACCACTTGTAGATAAATCATTAATTGATGAAATCATTACCATTCCTAGTGATAAAGCAATTGAGTATCAGAAGATACTAATAAAAAAAGAAGGAGTTTCATTAGGGATTTCTTCTGGTGCAGCATTATGTGGTGCAATTGAAGTGAGCAAAAAGTATAATTTCAAAAAAATACTTATTATATGTCCAGACTCTGGTGATAGATATTTATGATAAAAGTAAAAGAATATATAAAAGATTTGATAGATAAAACTATAGAATACATGTTTGCAGATTTCTTGAAAGAAGTAGTACCTCTAGATGAAATTGAAAGTAAAATTAATTTGCTATTAGATAAAGAAAAAACATATCAATTTTTAGATAAATTTATAAATATAAAAAAAGATATAGCAAATGATGTATATTTTACTTATGACTCGGATCCTGCTAGTAATTCATTAGAAGAAATAGTGATGTGTTATCCAGGAATTTATGCAACAACCATATATCGTTTAGCACATATTTTTTATGAGCTAAATGAAAAAGTATTAGCTAGAATTTGCTCTGAATATGCACATTCAAAAACTGGTATTGATATTCATCCTGGTGCTAGAATATCTTCTCCATTTTTTATAGATCACGGAACAGGTGTTGTAATTGGAGAAACTTCAATAGTAGGTAAAAATGTAAAAATGTATCAAGGCGTTACGTTGGGCGCAATATCTCTTGAAAATGTTATGGAAATGCGTGATATAAAACGTCATCCAACAATTGAAGATAATGTTACAATTTATGCTTATGCCAAAGTTTTGGGCGGAGACACTATTGTAGGTGCAAATTCAATTATTGGAAGCAATGCACTTATAACAAAAAGTGTTGAAAAATACAGTAAAATTGTTAGTAAATGTAAGCATTAATGCCATAATAACTATAAGAGGTTATGGCAATGAAAAAAGCGATTTTGTTGTTGCATGGTTTTGCGACCGATAAAACTGATTTTAATCCAATTATCCCATTTTTGAAAAAACTCTATGATCATGTAGAAAATAATAATCTACCAGGTCATAGTGTTTTGCATTTGAAAGGATTTACAGCGAAAAAAACAATTTCTGACGTTGAAAAACAAATGATAAAACTAGAAAAAAAGTATGACGTAATTGATGTTATAGGCTTTTCAATGGGAGGAGTTTTGGCAACTCATCTAGCCAGCCATTATAGAGTTAATAAGCTTGTGTTACTTGCACCTGCTAATTTGTATATTAATGCTAATTATCCAATATCTCGATTTAAGAAGTTTATGGAATATCTGAAAGCAAAAATTTTAGAAGAAAAAGAGGTAGATTATAAGCTAGAGATAGCAGAATTTAATCAAAGAGTATTAGAAGATAAAGATGTGGTTAAAATCGTAAGAAAGTTTATTTTGCCTAATTATAATTTAAGAACAATAAGAGAATTTCGGGATATTGTAAAATATTGTAGAGATAATATTAAATCAATTGATGCCAAAACTTTAGTAATTATGGGTGACATTGATCAATTGGTTCCTGAAAGTTCTGATGAATACTTATCAAAATATTGTAAAAATAAAACGACAGTGACATTTAAGAATGTCTCGCACATGATGTTAAGATCTAAAAGAAAAAAAGAAATTATTAGAGAAATTCTAGATTTTCTTTCTTAATTTAATTCCTTAAATTCAAATTTTATTTGTTCGTTATCAATGGTAATTATTAAATATGTACCGTTAGAATCATCGCGAGGCTTAATTAATGAGCCGGGATTTGCAACATAGCAATTTCCGACTTTCTTTACATAATGTCGATGAGTGTGACCATGTAAAAATATTATTGCATTTTTGCTTAGTATATACTCATCACTAAGTGCATGTTTATGACCGTGTTCAATATAAATATTTCCCAATGGTGTTTTCAATGTTTTGTTTAAAGGATAATCAAAATAATCGCAATTTCCTTTTACTGAAGCAAAACCATCTATTTGATCTTCAGGGAGTTCTGAATCTCCACAATGCAAAAACATATCAGCGTCGTGATTAATATAACGCACTAAACGTATTGAATCGATATCGCGATGTGTATCACTAATAACAACAATTTTCATGGTATTTTCTCCTATCATTATTTTAAAAAATAAAGATGTAAAAATAAACAAAAAAATTGTAAAGGATTATTAATATGCTAAAATAATTACATGCAGCTATGGTGGAACTGGTAGACGCGCTAGAATCAGAATCTAGTATTGAAAAATGTGCGAGTTCGAGTCTCGCTGGCTGCACCATTTAAGAGAGTTATAACCTATTTTATATAAAATAGGTTATTTTTTTTGCCTTTTCATTAACTTTCGTGGAAGTTGTTTAACTCTATGAACCTTATACTTTTTTATAATTTTAGTCAGTTTTAGTGAAAAACAATGATTTTTAGGGTTCGAATACTCATTTTATATGTAAAGGGAAAGTTTCGGGTATTACAGGTGTCGAGCCCCA
>JAFLVA010000007.1 GCA_022508525.1 Erysipelotrichales bacterium | reverse complement strand
TACATCCATAGAATGTGTACTCTTTAATTTCTGTTACTAAATTAGGTATTACAATCGAAGTTAAAGCACTACAGCCATAGAAAGCATACTTTCCTAATACCTCTACTGATGCTGGAATTACAACAGAATTTAGTTGTTTACAATTATAGAATGCATAAGCACCAATATTTTCTACTGAAGCAGGTATTACAATAGATGAGAGAGATGTACATTCTGAGAATGCTCTTTCACCAATACTTGTTATCGTGTTTCTTAATGTTACTGAAGTTATATATGTGCATCCTTCAAAACAATGGTCTTTAATTTCGTTTCCCCCACGGATAATAATTGTTTTTAAGCTACTTGGTACATAATTTGCATTTTGTTCATATGTACTTGCACCAAATAAATATCCAAAATAATCTGGAGCATAAGATATTGTTATGCTTTGTAATGAACTACAATTTTCAAATGCTGCAAATCCTAGTGACAATACGGAATCTGGAACAATTATAGATGTTAAAGCATTACAATCTTTAAATGCATGATCCATAATTACTTTTGTTGTGTTTTGAATTGATACTGTTGTTGCATTAGTTTGAATAACATTAACCAATACTAGATAACGATTTGTTTCATTACCAAGGTAATTACAATTATTTAACACATAATAATTTAATGAATTACAGTTATTAAACGCACCTGTTCCTATCTCTTCTATGGTACTAGGAATTGATATTGTCGTAAGCAAAGTACAACCTTCAAATGCATAAGCACCAATTGAAGTAATACTATTTGCAATATAAATAGAAGTTAAAGTTTCGCATCCTCTAAATGCTGATTCACCAATTGCTATAACATCATAAGTTTGTCCATCTACTTCTATAAAAGTAGGAATGTTTACTTCACTAACACCTGGTATATATCCAGATACAATTGCTTTTCCATTAATTATTGCATATTGAATACCATCTAATTCATAAATATTACTTACTGCAAAAAATACAGGACGATTATCTGGATTAAAACCATTTGACCAACCACTTGGTCTATTAGATGCTTTAGAATAAATAGATATAATACTACAATTATCAAAAGCACCATATCCAACGTTTATTGTTGTAGAAGGAAAAATTATATATGATAGTTTTTCTAAGCCATCAAATGCATAAGCACCAATTGATGATAAGACGCTTCCATCTTCAATTACAAATGAAGTAATGTTAATGCATCCTTTGAAAGCATTATTGTCAATTGACTCTACACTACGTGGAATATAAATAGTGGTTAAAGAAATACATCCCTGGAATGCTCCATTTCCAATTGTTTGACATTTGCTATTTTCTTCAAAATTTAAAGTTGATAATTTATCACAACTTGTAAAAGCATTAGCACCAATTGTTTTTAATGATGACGGTAATGTAATAGATGTTAATGATGTACATGAGGCAAATGCTGATTCTTTGATTGTTTTAAGATTACTTCCTTTATTAAACGTAACAGTCTTTAAACTACTACAATTACTAAAGACAAAGCTTTCTATTGTCATAACGGATGATGGAATAACAATTCCAATAAGTGATGTACAATTTTGGAAAGCACCACCTCTAATACTTTCAATTGTATTTGGTAATGTAATAGATGTTATTTCACTGCAATCATAGAATGCATGTGAGGCAATTTCATTTCCACCAGTAATCACTATAGTTTTTAAACTACTTGGTACAAATGTTGCATTTTTAGAATATGAACTTGCTCCAAAATAGTATCCAAGATATGTATCTATATAAGGAAGAGTTAAGCTTTGTAAAGACTCACAACCACTTAACATATTTTGTCCCATTGAAGTTACTGAATTAGGTATAACAATTGCTTTCAAAGAACTACATCCATTAAAAGCAAGTTGCCCTATGCTTTCTAATTTACTATTATTTTCGAACAAAATTGATTGTAAATTTATGCAATTTTCAAATGCGCGATCACCAAGAGAAGTTACTAGACTTGGAATAATTATTGTTTGTAATGATTCGCATCCTTTAAATGCTTCATTACCAATTGTCTTTACAGATGAAGGTATTGTAATTTCTCCAAGTGAACTACATCCTTCAAATGCGCCATTTCTAATATATTCAAGTGTATTAGGTAAAGTTATTGATGTTAAAGAACTGCAATTATAGAATGCGTTTTCATAAATTTCAGTTCCACTTATAATAGCAACATACTTTAAACTACTTACCACATAATCTTCATTTTCAAGATAAGATGATGCACCAAATAAATAGCCTAAATATTCTGGCATATATGGTAATGTAATTGTTTGTAGCTCATTACAATTATAGAATATTCCATCTCCAATATTTGTAATTTTATTACCAATTACAGCAGAAACAATTTGGCGATTAGCAAATGCACCACTTACTATTTGCTTAACATCATATGTTGTTCCATTGATGCTTATTTGATTTGGTATCACAAGATCTACTACGTCATTAGTGCATCCAATGACTATGACGTTATCATTTATAACAAGATACTTAATACCTTCTATAATCACAACATCTTCTTCTGAAGAATTTAAGTAAACAGGTCGATTATCTGGATTCCAATTACGACTCCAACCACCTGGTAATGCATCCATATCACAGAAGATGATTAATGCACGACATGTTGCAAAAGCGTTTTCACCTACATTCAACACATTACTTGAAAGTGTAATTGCTTCTAAACTTGTACACCATTTAAATGCACTTTCTCCTATTGTCATAACTGAAGATGGAATACGTATATTGGAAAGTGATTCACATCCCTCAAATGCTCTTGCTTCTATACTCATTACTGAATTAGGTACTATAACTAAAGTTAATGCACTACAACCATAGAATAGTTCTTCGCCAATAACCATTACGGAATCAGGAATTACAACTTTTTCTAATGATTTACAATCTTTAAATGCTCCATTTCCAATACTCATTACATAAGTAGGAATGTTAAGTGTACGTAGTGATTCACAAGAGGCAAAAGCACTTTCTCCGATTGAACTTAAGCTATATGGTAGAATTATTGTTTCTAAAGAACTACATCCTTCAAATGCATGTGCTGCTATATTATCTCCACCTATAAAATTTAAATTTTTTAAACTACTTGGCACAAATATGCTATTTTGAGCATAGCTATCTGCACCAAATAATTTTCCTAAATATTCAGGAATAATTGGTAATGTCATTTCTTCAATTTGATTACAATTATAAAATGCTCCATCTCCAATTTCATAAATTGAAGCAGTAATTGTAACTGACTTTAATGAATTACATCCTTGGAAAGCGCGACTTCCAATTGATACAACTTCATAATTTGTACCATTAGAATCGGTTATAAATTGTGGGATAGTCAAGTTCACAATTTCTCCAACATATCCTGTTACAATCGCTTTTCCATCAATTATTGTGTATCTAATATTATCAATAACTATAACATCTTTTTCAGATTGTCCCCAGAAAGCTGGGCGGTTGTCTGGATTCCAAGTCTCATCCCATCTACTTGGTTTACTTTCAGCTTCGCAATATATAAACAATTGAGTACATCCTTTAAATACTGAACTACCCATTGTTTTAACATCACTAGGAATTGTAATCAATTTTAGCGAACTACAATTTTTAAATGCATTACTTCCAATGCTTGTGACAGTTCCTGGAATCGTTAAACTTGCTAAGCTATTACATCCATTAAATGCTGATGCACCTATTGTTTTAATGCCATTTGAAAGTATGATTGAAGTTAATGAACCACATCCATAGAATGCGTAGTTTTCAATACTTGTTCCACCTGTAACAATTACCTCTTTTAAACTACTTGGTACATACGAAGAATTTTGCGTATAACTTGTCGCACCGAATACTTTGCCTAAGTATTCAAATGAATTTGGTAATGTTAATTTTCTTAATGCAGTGCAACCACTTAAAATACCATTTTCAATTGTTGTCAATGAATTTGGTAAAACAACTTCTTCTAATGCAACACAATCTTTAAATGCATTTGAACCTATTGTAGTTACAGTACTAGGAATTGTAATAGTATTTAATGAACTGCAACCACTAAAAGCTGAAGCACCAATAGTTTTTAATGTGCTTGGAAGATTAATTGTAACTATATCGCTACATCCTTCAAATGCTCTTTCTACAATTGCTGTTCCTCCATTTATCGTTACTTGTTTTAACGATGAAGGAATAAATTCTTTTGAACCAAAATAATAGTTCAATGGATTATTCATATTTGATAATGTTAAAGATGATAAAGAATTGCAACCTTTAAATACATTTTTCCCAATGTTTGTCACAGATGATGGTATTGTAATTGAAGTGAGGTTCATACAATTTACAAATGCTTCATCCGCAATTACTTTTGTATTTTGATGTATAGTGATTTCTTCTACATCAGTATTTTTAGCTTTGACTAAAACATAATATGGATTAGTCGATGTTCCAATATATAAACTATTTCCATATTCAGCAAAATCCATATTTTCGTCGAAAGCATCTTTACCGACTTCTTCTGTCTTATTTGAAACATTAATATCTGATAAAGCAACGCAGCCAACAAATGCTTCTTGCCCAATTGATGTTACACTACTAGGAATCACAAAATTTGTAAGTGATGTACAATTTTTAAATGCACGATTACCAATCTTCGTTGTTGAATATGGCAAAATAATTTCTTCAATATTGCTACATGATTCAAATGCGCCATCTGGAATTACTGTTTGTTTTGTTATTGTAACTTTCTTTAATGCAATAGGTAAATAATTATTACTTTGTGCAGATGAGTATGCTCCAAATATATAACTAAAGAATGAATTTGTAGTTGAACTAGATGAACCTCCTACAAATGGCAATGTAATTTCTTTTAATTTACTACAATTTTGGAATGCACCATTTCCAATACTTGTTACATTTTGAGGCACAATAAAACTCTCTAAAGATTTACAGTTATAAAACGCTTGTGCTCCAATGCTTGTTATTGTGCTAGAAAGAGTAATTTTTTCTATTGAAGTACAGTTAATAAACGCTTCAGAACGAATTTCACTTCCTCCTGAAATTGTTACTTCTTTTAATGAATTTGGAACATATGTACTATTTTGACTTGCCGATGATGCTCCAAATAAAAGTCCTAAATATGTTGGAGCAAACGGAAGTGTTAAACTTGTCACATCTTTTGCTTCACTTAATGCTCCTTTATCAATACTTGTAACAGAGTAGGATTTACCTTCTGAATAAACGATAGAAGGTATTATAATTTGCTCGCTCGTATCAAGCATTCCAATTATGGTTGCAGTACTACCTGATAAACGATATAAAATCCCATCAATCTCTTTGATTCCCCATACTACTGGTCGATTATCTTGATTCCAACTGCCACCATAATCGTAGAACCAGCCAGCTGGTTTTGATGTTACTTCAGCATATATTGTTAACACACCACATGCTTCAAACGCTCTTGTTCCAATTGTAGTAACAGAACTTGGAATTGAAACTGAAGCTAATGATGAACATCCATAAAATGCTGAACGTCCAATACTAGTAACAGTATTTGGAATTAAAATAGTTTTAAGAGAACGACAATTTTCAAAAGCATAATCTCCAATAGTCTGTACTCCATAAGGTATTTCAATTTTCTCAATTTTTTCACAATTAGAGAAAAGACGTTCAGAAATCACTGTTAATTTTGACGGAATGCTGACACTACTTAACTTTCTACAATTTTCAAATGCAGAACTGCCTATTGTAGATACTGAATCAGGTATCCTTATTGATGTAAGTGAAGTACAGTTATAAAATGCTTTTTCTCCAATCTCTATGACATTATCTAGAAGTGTTACATTTTCTAAAGATGTGCATCCATAAAATGCACTATGATTAATTATTCTCAAATGATTTGGTAATTCAATAGTTTGTAAATTTGTATGATTTTTAAATGCATATTTGCCTATTTCTTCGACTTCATAATTTGTATTAGAGATATCTATTGTATCTGGTATAAACTTAGTTCTTTCATCTTTTAAATTTTCTGCTAATATCGCTTTACCATTTCTAATCACAAATCGCATATTATCTATTTCTTTAGATGTATTTTCATTGACACCAAAATAAACTGCAGTTGCGCTATTATATGTACCACTAAAAAGAGAACTATTTGAATTTTCAAAATATATAATACTTGTCGTTGAATCAAAAGCATTCCATTCTATTGAACCTACTGATGCCTTGATAGTAATTGCGAAAATATCAGAATATGCAAAGGCATTATTTACAATTTTTGTTCCACCATTGATTGTTACTTTTTCTAAATTAGCCGGAATATATTGTCTTTGATTTGAAATATTGTTTTGCTCAGCAACTGATCCAAAGCCAAATATCCAACCAAATTTATCATAAGTGGTTCCCATTCCATAAGAACCATCATCACTTGGTTTTGTTCCATCTTTTCTTGCGCCTACAAATGGAAGTTCTATACTTTCCAAAGAACTACATCCCTTAAATGCGCCTTTTTTGATTTCTTCAAAAGTATTAGCAATCGTAATGCTTGTTAAATTTGCACAATCCTTAAAAGCAGATGATCCTAATGTTGTTCCACCTTTGATTACTACCTCTTTGAGTGTAACAGGAATATTATTTACGGAAGTACCAAACAGTGAATATAAAGTTCCAGATGTAGTATTCGTTGTTCCTAAAAATGGTAATGTTATTTTTCTTAACGAAGTGTAATTAGCAAATGTACCTGCTTTGATACTTTTAACCTCATACATTGCTCCTTTAATCTCTATTCTTGATGGCACTTCTATTTCAGTAATAGATTGAACATTTGTGCCTTCTGAAACTTCGACATATTTATTTCCGTTATTATTTACGATTGTATATTTTAACTCCCCTTCTTCTTCAATAGGTGGGATATCTTCTGAACTAGGCGGTGTTGTTGTCGAATCATTTGAGCCATTATTTGACGAATTTCCATCGCCACTTATCAAATCACTTATATCAATAGAATTTGATTTTTTTGGCGCACAGCTTGCCGCAAGAGTCGTTACAAAACCAGTAATTAAAAACATAATAAGTGGCTTTGTAAAATTTTTATTTTTTCTTTTCATAATAAATCCTCCGATACCAATCAAAAAATTGAGTTTGTACAATAAAAGTTTTATTGAAATTATTTCAATAAAATTATACTTTACATTATACTTGATTTCAATTAAATATTTAGCTTTAGCCACTAGCATCCTCTAAGTCATATTCATTTAAATTATCATAGATCAATTGCTTACTTCAAATTGTATTATTAGAAAATTTTAATTATGTCATATGCTACGCAATTACTTCATTATAGTATTTATTACCATTACTAGACCAACTATCAAACAATTCATCTTCATTTGATGATAGATATTTAGTCGCTTTTCACACTAAAATTTGAAAATGTTTATTTCAATAAAATACGCACAAATGCCATAACTTTTTAAGTTAAATTGGTTGCTATTAATAAGTATGTCAATTACTAATTTATTATCATATCCATCATTGCTATGGTTATCTTTTTTCATGTTATCAATACTCATTTTCTCATATTTGCAATACATATTGATAACTATATAGCCTCTAATCAAATATAATAAGTTCATATTTCCAAAAGCTGAAATATTTATTAAAAAAGCAATAAATAAAAAAGGACACAACATGTGTCCATAATAGATAAATCACAAGCGGAATTTGTAATTAAGTATTTATTTTTTTCATTTTATGTCGCAATACTTCATGATAAATATAGGTGATTATGCAACTAATTAATACTAGGAAAATGCTATAAATCACCCAGTGTTCTTTAATTACAAGAGAAGCAACTAACATAATGACTGCGGCAATAAAACCTAATATGCATTGTAACATGTTTACTTTATGCCACGCCTCTTTATTTGAAAGAGTAAAGCTTGTTCTAAAACC
Organism: Erysipelotrichales bacterium; assembly: GCA_022508525.1. Classification (GTDB taxonomy): domain Bacteria; phylum Bacillota_I; class Bacilli_A; order RFN20; family CAG-826; genus RUG131. Next base: position 77,103 of record JAFLVA010000007.1, on the reverse strand, counting down.
TGCATAAAAATTAGGATTTTTATTAACAATAGGATTTGTTGAAACTGTTGCACATATAAATATCAACGCTATTTCGCAAATCATAAATCTAGAAAATGTTATTTCATCAAATTCAATTAATAACACCATTGGTATAAATGTTCCGATAAAGAACAATATTTGCATTATAAGGAATGTACAATTAGTAAATACTGCGTGTTTTTTATAATGAATATTATTCTTTGTAAAAAGTTTGAATAAAGCGCTAATCAAAATTACAATTATTGGTAATGTAAGAAATAAAAGGTATGTAAATTTGCTTCCATAAGTAGCGTTACCAGCAAAATCATAATGTGTAACAACTTTAGAAGGTATAAATACTAGTAAGCATAAAATATTTAAAATGTTAAATAAGCAAATAGTGATTTGAGCAATAAAGAGATTTTTTGATACTCTTCTTTTTTTCTCTTCTTTAGATAATACAACTTCTCTGTCATCATCTATTAACTCATCAATTGGAACTTCAAATAACAAACACAACTGTTTCAAAGTTTGAATATCTGGTTCGTTAATACCTTGTTCCCATTTAGAAACGCTTTGGCGTGAAATGTGTAGATGACTTGCTACATCATCCTGTGTCAGATTTTTTTGGATTCGTAATTCTTTTAATTTTTCATTAAATTTCATAATGATCACCTCACACTTATATTAAATGATAAAAGCATATATTTTAAAAGAACTTTGCGCGCACCTAAAAGTTGTGCAATATTTTTTTTCTATCATTTTGATATTATTGTTGCCTAAACTGTGCATTATATAATTCGAAATAAAATCCTTTTTTATCTAATAGTTCTTCATGTTTACCCTGTTCAATAATTTTTCCATTATCCATAACTAAAATTAAATCAGCATTTCTAATTGTAGATAAGCGATGAGCAATAATAATTGAAGTTTTACCTTTCATTACTTCATCAAAACCCTCTTGAATAAGAATTTCTGTTCTTGTATCAATACTAGATGTTGCCTCATCTAGAATTAACATTTCCGGCTTTGCTAAAAACAATCTCGCAATACATATTAATTGTTTTTGTCCATTTGATAATCCAGAGTCATCACTTACGATAGTGTCATAACCATTTTTCATTTGCATAATAAAGCTATGTGCTTTTGCCTTTCTAGCAGCTTCAATAATTTCATCATCACTTGCATCTAGCTTAACATAACGAATATTATCTTTTATTGTTCCTTTAAAAATCCATGTATCTTGCAACACCATTCCAAAATGATCACGTAAAGTATCGCGATTAGTATTTAATATATTCTGATTTGAAACGAAAATTTTTCCTTTGTCTTGATCATAAAAACGCATTATCAAATTGATAAGAGTTGTCTTTCCACACCCAGTTGTGCCTACAATTGCAACTTTTTGTCTTGATTTAATTGCAAAATTTATTTGTTTTAATATTAGATGTTGATTATCATAGGAAAAATCAACATTTTCAACTTTTATATCACCGTTTTTATATTCAAATGCTAGTTTATCACTATCATCAACAACACCATTTTCATCAAGTAAATTTTGGATGCGATTGATTGATGCAAATGACGTTTGAAGTTCGGAAATAACATTAGAAATTTCGTTAAATGGTTTTGTATAATGATTAGCAAATAGTAAGAATGAAACTAAAATACCAGTTGATAAACTAAACCAGTCATTTGCAACAAATAGGCCTCCAACAATAGCAATAGTAGCATATATTATAGCGTTTATAAGTCTTGTCGTTGGATTTATAAAAGCGGCAATTAGTTCGGCTTTGAAATTAACATCTAAAAATTCTTTATTAATAACTTCATATTCTTCTTCTTTTTCTTTTTCATTGTTATATGAAATAATTACTTTTTGATTGGATAAGTTCTCATTAACAAAGCCACCAATTTTTCCCTTTATCTCAGATTGTAATCTATAAACTTTTTTAGATTTTTTTGCGATAATTAATGAAAAAATCACAGAGAGTGGTGTTAAAACAAATACAACAATCGCTAACGGCCAGCAAAGATATATCATGATGGCAAGTGTCAAAATAATTGTCATTACACCAGTAAACAATTTTTGAAATAACTGCATTAATCCATCTGAAATTATATCAATGTCTGCAATTACTGAAGTTATTAGATCACCATGTTGATGACTATCAATATAGGAAATATTTACAGATAATAATTTATCAATAGCTTTCTTTCTTAGTTCGCTAACAATGCGATAACACATTTTTGATGAAATATAACGAAGACACCAATCTGAAAATAAGGCCACTAGCGCACAAATAATAAGCACAATTAAATATTGCCTTAATAAAGCAAAATCTATGTTAGATGTTTCTTTGACAACATCAATAATTTTTCCAGTAATAATAGTAAATAAAATTGTTGCTATAACAAACAATAATGCAAAAAAGATGCTTAAAAATAGGGATAATAGATGATTTTTTAGATTACTTTTGAAAAATCTCATAGTTGATTTAGGCATGACTATCACTTCCTTTATAGTCCTGCGAATCACAGATTTCTTTATAAACTTTGCAATTTAAAACAAGTTCGTCATGTTTTCCGATTCCAACAATTTTTCCTTCATCTAGAACAATTATTTTATCAGCATACTTAAGCGAATTTGGACGTTGTGAAATGATAAATACTGTTGTGTCTTTATAATCATTTTTAATAGCAGTTCTCAAATTTAAGTCTGTTTTATAATCAAGTGCACTCGACGAATCATCTAAAACTAAAACATCTGGCTTTTTGATTAAGGCTCGTGCAATACATAATCTTTGTCTTTGTCCACCAGAAAAATTTTTACCATTTTCTTCTACCACACTATCAAGTTGATTTTCTTTGCTTAAAACAATATCTAAGGCTTGGGCAGTACTTAAAGCCTTTTTCATATCTTCATCAGTAGCATCTTTATTAGCAAATAAAAGATTTGATCGAATTGTTCCTTTGAAAAGTGAAGATTTTTGATGCACAATTCCAATATTTTTTCTTAAAACTGATAGATCATGTTCTTTTATATCAACCCCATTAAATAATATCTTTCCTTCGTTAATGTCGTAAAGTCGATCTAGCAAATTAATAATTGTAGATTTTCCACTGCCAGTACTTCCAATTAATCCTATTACTTCTCCTCGTTTGACATTAAAACTTATGTCTTTTAAAGCATATGAATTATTCTCATGGTATGAAAAAGAAACATTTTCAAATTTTATAATTTCTTCTTTTTCTTCAGGAATTTCACTTCCACTTATGATTTTAGGATTTAATGATAGGATTTCATTAATTCTTTGAGAGGAAGCATTTGCTTTAGAAAAAGTAATTACTAAATCACCTACTACAACAACCGCTAATGAAATTTGCACCATGTAATTAACAAGTGAAGATATATCACCTTGAGTTAAATCACCAACATTAACGCTTTTTGATCCAAAATAAAAAATAAGTATTATTCCAACATTTGCAATAACCGTCACCATTGGATTTAATAGTGCTGAAAAAATAGCTAGATGCGATGATTCTTTTTCAATTGTTTCTACTGAATCATAAAATCTACTTTTTTCATAGCTTTGTTTATTGAAAGCTCGTATAACTCTAGCACCAACTAGGTTTTCTTTTGTAATATTTGTTGCATCATCCAAGTCTTTTTGAATGCGTTTGTTATATGGTAAAGAAAGTCTTGAAACTATAAATAAAATTAAACCTATTAAGATACCAGTTACGATAAAAATAATACCAAGGCGTGGGGAAATGATGAATGACATAACAGTTCCACCAATTAAAATTAAAGGTGCACGAACAAGAAGCCTTATTAGCATGGCTACTCCACGTTGTGTAATTAAAACGTCATTGTTTAGCCTCGTTTGAAGAGATGAAACTCCAATCATATCAAAATCTTTTAAAGATAAAGTATTAATTTTATGATATAAGTCTTTATCTAAGTCATAGCGATACTTTGAAGCAATTTTACATGCTATATATTGACATAACATTGTAGTTGCAAAGCCAGTAATCGCAAGGGCCAAAAGAATTAAGCCCTGTTTTAAAATGTAATCTTTACCAGCATTTCCATTTAAACCTTTATCAATAATATTTTTGACAATAAGTGGAACAATCAACTCAAAAATAGCCTCTAATACTTTAAAGGCTGGTCCGGCAATAATGCCTGCAAGATATGGCTTTAAATATTTCTTAAATAGTTTTAACAAGTTTAATCACCTATCTCATAAAATATTATCATATCTTAGAGTAATTAACTATACCATAGTTAATTTTGTGTAATATATTTATTTTATGATACAATAAACACGGGTGATTTAAATGATAGAAATAAACGTTGAAAATTATGGAAAAATAAAAATAATGCTTGACTATGAAAACGCACCAAACACTTGTGCAAATTTCGTTGAGTTGGCAAGAAAAGGCTTTTATAATGGCTTAATCTTTCATCGCGTAATTAAAGGATTTATGATTCAAGGTGGAGATCCAAAAGGTAATGGAACTGGAGGACCTGGATATTCCATTAAAGGTGAATTTAGAATAAATGGTCATAAAAATGACATTTCTCATTTACGTGGTGTTATTTCTATGGCAAGAGCATACGATAAAGATTCAGCAGGATCTCAATTCTTTATTATGCATAAAGATGGTGACTTCTTAGATGGACAATACGCTGCCTTTGGTAAAGTTATTGAAGGAATTGAAGTCGTAGATAAAATTGCCAATACAAAAACCTCTCCAAATGATCGTCCTTTAGAGAGGGTTGTAATTAAAAGTATCGAAGTAATTGATGAACCAGTTTTAGAAGTTCATAAATTAAAAGAAAACTAAATTTAATCTATTTCTTAAATCTTCATAAAAGGCATTTTCATCTTCACATTCAAATGTCATTGAAAGTCGAATATAATGACCTTCTTCATCATATGGAATTGTCATTATTCCCACACGTTCAAGAAGGAAGCTTGAAAATTCATGTGCTGTCTTAAAAGTTTGGTCTTTTACTTTTGAAGGAATTCTAAAATATAAATAAAATGTTCCATAAGGAATATATGCATATAAGCCATGTTCAAATAAAATCATGGCTATTTTTTTCATTCTGCTTAAATACTTATCCTTTAGTGCTTCTGTAATGTCATCGTTATCTAATGCCTCTTTGGCTGCTAATTGAATAGGTATGTATTGTCCAGAATCAAAATTATTTTTTAACAACTTCAATAATTCTATAATTCGTGCATTTCCTGCAACAAACCCTATACGAAATCCTGTCATATTGTGGCTTTTAGAAAGGCTATATATTTCAATGCCCACATCTTTTGCACCATCAATCGATAAAAATGATAAAGGTTTATGATAGCTTATTCCTAAATAAGCTGCATCATTTACAATAATAAAATTGTATTTTTTTGCTAATGCAATAGCTGATTTATAAAATTTTTCATCTACTGTAGCACCCGTTGGATTATGAGGGAAGTTAAGATTTAAAATTTTTGTTTTTGCCCAAATTTCTTCGCTTATTTCATCTAAATTAGGATAAAATTGATTTTCTTCATTTAATGTCAAATATGCAATTTTTGCCCCACATAATTTAGCTGCACGCTCTAAAATGACATAACTAGGATTTAGTGTTACAACATAGTCGTTTTCGTTAATGAAGAGAGATGGAATCATCGCTAAAATTGATTTCGCGCCTATGATATGCATCAATTCTTCACTTTTTACATCAACATCAAAGTTGCGTTTTAAATAGTTTTTTGCACTTTTTAAAAGTTCATCTGCTTCATTGTCGCTATACTTATGATTTTTACAATCTCCTAACGATGATTTGAAAGTTTCTAAAATTCGTTTATCTGGCATTGACTTTTCTTCGCCAACACCAAAATCAATTAAAGAAAAAGGCCCATCATATTTATTTTTTTGATTGATGATATCTTGAAATCGATTATAAAAAATACTGCTATAGTCTTTAATTACTAATTTATCAATATTCATCTATTAATTCTCCTTTATATACATAATTAACTTTCCCAAAGAGGCACAATTTGTCATATATTTTTTCAACACTATAATGCCCGCCTAATGATAAGAACTCTACTTTTCTTCCTACTTTTTCTAAATCTAGTAAATATTGGAAGGTGCAAAGTGATGCACTACCACAAGAATTTGTAATTCCTACTCCATTTTCAAAAGTTAAAATTCTTGCACGATTGTTATCAATAATTTGAACATTAGTAACATTCATGCCATCGAATTCTTTATTCTTTTTATCGCTCGTTAGTGAAGATTTTGACAAATAATCAACTAATTTTATTGCGTGCAAATTACCTACATTATAGATGTAGTAGTTTTTTACTCTTTTTAGAAATTTAGGCTTATCTAATAAGGCATAATATTGTTCATTTAAATATCCAACAGTAGCCATTACTTCGTTATTGACTAATATTTCATACTCTTCTTTTTCTATCTTCATTATATTTCTCAAAAAATATGCTACAATTTTGAGTCCATTCCCGCACATTTTTGCCTGACTACCATCAAAGTTATAAATCCACATTCCTAGATCATAGTTATTTATTTTATGTAATGAAATTATTCCATCTGCGCCAACTGAGAAATGATTTTGACATATTCGCTTGATAAGTTTTTTTGATATTTTTGTATTATAAATTACTATAAAATCATTTCCATTCGCTTGTAATTTATAAAATATCATAGCACTCCTAATTTAATTAAAGACAAACCAATTTGCACCGCATTATAACTTGCACCACGAATTAAATTATCTGATGTTGCAAAAAGATCTAAAGTATATTCACAATATTTATCTATTCTAAACCTTCCTACTTCAACAATTGGTGTCCCTACTACTTCTTTTAAATCAGGATAGTCAGGATTTTCTTTATAACGTAAATATGGGATATCATTATATATTTCCTTCAAACGTTCTAAGTTTATTTTTTCCTTGCATAATGCATATATAGTAATTCCATGTCCGTATAGTGTCGGAACACGCACACACGTTGGATTCACTTCTAGTTCTTTCATATGTAAAATCTTTTGTGACTCATTGATAATTTTTAATTCTTCCATGGTAAATCCATCTTCATTAATATTATCTACAACTGGCAATAAGTTGTTATAAATTGACTTTTTTATTGAATTTTTGCTTGGCAAAATTTTTGCTCTATAACTTGGCTCTATTGATTCATTGACATATTCTTCTAAAGCTAATTTCCCTGCTCCTGAAATTGATTGATAGCTAGAAATGTTTAATTTTTCTAATTTGCACTCTTGATGAAGTGGATAAATTGCTAAAAGCAGCATGATTGTAGTGCAATTTGGATTTGCATATATTTTGCTGTCATTTAACAGATCACTTTCATTAATTTCTGGAATAACAAGTGGAACATCTTTCATATTTCGAAAATATGATGAATTATCGATTACTCGTGCGCCTTTTTTAATAAATAATTCTGCATATTTATTTGATAAATCTTCACCAGAGGAAAAGAAAACTAGATCAAATGACATAACATTTTCTTCATCTAATGGTACTACTTTGTATTTTTTATGATCTACAACTAAATCAATTGATGCATGCTCTTTTGAGCCATAAATTACAAGCTCGGACATTGGAAAGTCATAACGATGTAGGTCTGAAATTATTGCTCTTGCTACAAGTCCATGGCCTCCTATTACCGCTACTTTATACTTTTTATTCATAAAAACACCCCTAACACTTTAAATGTATGTCTTTACACTTCCATTTAGAAACGTTTAATAGAGATAATGTGGTTATTTTTTTTAAATAAATTTCATCTATTCTAATATGAAAAAAACATTGATTGCTGGAATACCAATTCGCTTTTACTATGAAAACAAAAAAGAAATCATAGGCATATATAATCGTTACTTAGATTATTTAGAAAACTATGGGTTTATTGTAGTTTTTCTTACTAAGCAAAACCTCAATTATTTTATTAATAAAATAGATTGTCTTGTTTTAATCGGTGGTGGGGATGTTAATCCACATTTATATAACAAAATTGACAATTTTATTAACTATGACAGTCGACTAGATAATTTAGAGTATTTAGCGATAAATAAAGCTCTCAAAATTCATAAACCAATACTTGGAATATGTAGAGGTCTACAAATATTAAACGTTTATTTTAGTGGCACTTTAAAGGAAGTACCTAATACTCACCAAGGACTTCATGTGATTATTAAAAATAACAACGATAAAAAGGTTACCAATTCATTTCATCACCAATGTATCGATGAATTAGCTGAAAATTTTACACTTATTTCAAAAACAAATGATGATGTTGTTGAAGAAATCGAAGATAAAAAAAGGATGATATACGCGGTTCAATATCATCCAGAAATTAATAACGATTTAACTGTGCTTGATTATTTTAAAACGTATTTTAAATTGTAATTTTTTCAAAAACGCTTTTTGATAATATTATTGCCAACAACTTCATCAATAATTACTCATCTATTTTGTTTAACAATAAAGTCATACTTTCGATGTAATTTTGTAATATTTTTAATGCCTCTATCTGTGTATCTATAATAGAAATGCCATCTTTATTAAACATAGATTTCTCTAAATCAAATTTCCAATTATCAATAAATATAAACAGATTGTCGTCTAAAAGAGTTAAGCAAAGTGATGTCTTAACAAAAGTCGCAAATTTTTGTAATTCATCGAGAATTTGATTGTTAATTAACTTATAAATGCGATTATCTAATGTTGCATATAATGCAAACGTATTTCCAAAATACAACTCATTATTAGATATTCCAATTCCATATTGCTTTAGATTTTTTTCTTCATACGACAATTTACCTTTTCTTCCATCGTTGCGCACAATAACTAATTCATTATTCATATAATCAATTTTTGTTTTAATTACTACGCCATAGTTTTTACTATCATATTTTATCTGATACAAATCAAAATATGCCGAGCTACTAGTCTGTGACATCGCATTTAAAACGTCCACAACTTCAATACCAACATATTTTTCAATCGTCTCTTTTTCAACATCATTTAAACCATTTTCATTTTTAAAGAGGGCTAAACCATCAAGCATTGCTTCATTTTTTAGCAAATCCATATAAAACTTTTTATACTTTCGATTAAGTAAATTGTATGCAATCGTCAAATTTAAAAGTGATAAGATGATAACTAATAATAGACTTATAAGTATTGAGATAATTATTCCAATATCGTTTGTAATTATGCCAAATATCGGGTCTATAATTAGATAAAATATAGCGTTCAGTAATAGAACTATGAAAATACATACAAACACAACCAAAACCATTCTGAAGATATTCAGACGCTTTTGATTTCTAATTTTTTTACTTGCATAACTTAGTTCCATAATTCCTCATATGATACAAAAGACCAGACTAATGCTGGCCAATTGCTTTTTTATTTGTAATTTTTTCTTCTTCAGCGTATAAACGTACACGTGATGTATTCTTATCATGCAAGACAACTAAAGTTTCATCGACAAGTTCCGAAATATCGGCAATCTTATCAGATGGCGCTGAAAGAATAGCTTGTAAGCCAAACTTTCTAAGTAATCGTACAGATTCAGTAATTCTACCTCTATCCATCTTTGAGAAAGCTTCATCAAAGACAATAAGACGAATGGAATTACCGAGTTCTCCTGCATCATTGACACGATATAGTTGAGCAAAGCTGGCTAAAACTGCAATATAGAATGGAGTTTGCGTTTCACCACCAGATTTTTTCTTCATCATTTTTGAAAGACGTTGTTCTTGTCCTTCTTTATTTTTAACGATTAAGTCAAAATCAAGATATGAACGATAGTCTGTGAATTTCTCAACATTAGCTGCTAATTGTGCATTTTTATCTCCATGCTCTCCAACATCAACAATTTGTCTAAACAAATCATTCATAACTTCAGAATATTTTTCAATAAATGCTGATTCATCTTCACCAACTTGAAGTAACAAATCATCTTTTATCATTTCGTAGTAACGATGATAAAGTTGACTTGGACGACATGTGAAACGATAAGTATCATTTCCAAATACTGCATGCGATAATGCTTCGTTTAAATCTTCAATTTGAATTTCAACGCTTTCAATTGCACTTCTCAAACGAGAAATGAAATCATCCTTAAATTGTTTAGTCGCTTTATTATAAGCATCAGTAATTGCAAGTTGATATTGTGGAAGTTTAATCTCACGAAGATCAATCAATTCTTTTTCGTAAGCATCATTATCCTTTTGATCTGTATCATAGGATAAACGATAGTCTTTAACATATTCACGGCGTAACTTCATTACATTGTTAAATATTGTTTGAGCTTTGTATTGAGCTTGAGTGAATTTAACATTGTATTCACTAACCATCTCAATAGGACTCTTACCTTCAACTAACATTTGATTAAAGAGTGGTTCTGATTCTTCTGCCACGACAAATGGATCATAATTTTCTTCTAAGTGTTTAGTTCTTTCTTCACTCTTTAGTTTAGTTTCTGGAATCTTTTCTTCTTTTAAAGTCTTAATTTGTGTATTGAGTTGTCCTCTTTCTTCAAATAGGGCTTGTTTTTCGTTCTCTAAATTCTTTATATCTTCTTCAACGTCTTTAATTCGACGATCAAATGATTCAATTTGAGATACATCATGTTTAGATAATTCTTCATCTAAATAAGAAATAGTGTTTTTCAAGCCTTCGACATTACGAGTGTTTTCAATTAATGTAATTGTATTATTAATTTCGTTTGTATTAATAATTTCAAAAGTATTTGCCTCAGCAATATCTTTATGAATATTTCTTAAAATCGCTACTAAATGATTATTACGATCAATTTCAGCATGTTTTAAGGCGATTTGTGCTTCGCCAACACTTCTTCCAATATAGGCTGGATTATATAAGCGAGGATTTAGTTTACCTAAGGTAAAGTTACGATATAAATCACATTCTGGAGTGATACCATTCATTGACTCGCGAGCTTCTTGAACATTGCGACATTTTTTCAATCTTCCAATTAAGAAGTTAGTGTAACTTCTTGCACCTTCATGATCAGTAATAATTTCTTCAGCAAGTGATCCTTTTTCGCATGTATAATTTCTTTCAATAATTTTTTCTTGGTCAACAAGTGTTGTGCCATAAAAATGATTCTTAGCAAGTAGATCACGTAAAATCTCATATGCTTCAAAATAATATTTATTCTCTACAAAAAGATTAAATTTTTGTGCATGTAAGAATCCTTCAATTGCATTGACCCAAGTTTGCGATTTAATATCAATTAAATCAGCAAATAAAGATACAACAACTGGTTTTCCATGACGTTCAGTAAGAATTCTTTGAAGTTCATTCTTAATTGTTATCAAACTTCTATCATATGATTTACTACCATTGCGCATTTCTGCTTCTTGTTGTTTAAGTTGAGCAGTTTCACGATCAAAAGTTGTTATTGTTCTACCTAATGAAACACTCATTGCGGACACTAGTTGTTTAAATTTTGCAAGTGAATCTCTCCATTCTTTTAAAGTTTCAATAGAAAGAGTTTCAATATGTGGTAATTCGTTATCACGCAAATTAGTAGATGTTTCAACAACCTTAGCAGCACACTCTAATAATTCATTAAATTCGTAACCGCGATCATCATTTAATAATGTTTGATCTAAGTTAGATAACTTTTCAACGATGTGCGAAGCCACTGCGATAAAATCATTCGCATATTTTTCTAAATTTTGTCTAACAAGTTGAGCATCACGGTTCAAACTCGCAAGTTTTTCCAATGCTTCTTGTCTTTGTTCGCGTAATTCATCAGTTAAGCGATATGTATCACTACTTGCTTTATCTTGAATAAGACGTGTTTTTCTTCTATTTAACTCCGCGATATTAACATCTATATCTGCTAGTTCTGTTTCAATTTCAATTAATCTCTTTTGGGCCTTTTCAATAGAATCATCATATGACTTCAAACGATTTAATTCAATTTGGAGTTCAGCCTTTTCAACAATATAGCCATAGATGCTCATATTGTGATAATTTGATTGATAAGCTTTATATGAAGTCTCAATTTCTACTAAGCGATCAACACGCATTCCCATAATTGTGGCTTCATTTTCTAAGCGCTTATATTGCAAGATATTCTCTTGCATAGAATCGATGTTAATATTACCTTGTGCATCACAAATATATTCTGTAATAAATGTTGTAATATCGGTGATTGGAGTAAATGAGACAGCTTTTTTGAAAAGTGAGAAATATTTATCTTTAATATTTCCGAATTTCTTTTTAAGTAATTCTTGATATTGTTTATTAGTATCAACGAAGCGATAATTTCCTTCGCCATAGTTAGCAGCAAAAAATTGTGCCAAAGTCTTATAATCCATTGGGATTTTATCTTTAATAAATTCATTTTCAGGAATTTTATTTTCTAAACAGAAATAACGATGTTCTTCTGAGCCATCATCGTATGAGTCAAAAACACATCCTAAAGTAAATGATTTATCGTTTAAATCATCATAGAATTCTAAAGCAATATAGGAGGTAAATCTTCCTTCACGAAGATATTTGAAACCACCATCTTCGGAATCCCCTAATTCACCACGTAAATATCCCTTTAAGGTACGAGATGACTTTTCACTAGCCGCTTTATTAAAGAATCTACCAGATGTATCACCAAGCAAAACAATTTGCATAGCATCAATTAATGTAGATTTACCCGAAGCATTTAAACCAGTTAAGAAAACAATTGGTTCAATATTAATTGTTTCATTCCAGAAATAGTGCCAGTTAATAATTTTTATTTTTCTAAGCGTCTTCATCTTCGCCACCTACTTTCATTTGTTCCAAAGCCTCAGACATTGCCTTAATCTTTTGATTATCAACTGCAAAGATAATACTTGGTAAAATATAGAAGGCTACGTTACCCTCATCATAGGAACCACTAACTTTGGCGATAATATTATGATTAGCTAAAAATCTTAAGGACTTAGCAAAGAGTCTTCCACTCATTCTTTTACCAGCCATCGTTATACCATGATCAATCATTGTCTTAATAAGTGTTGGGGTTGTGATATAGATTGATTCACCTGTTTGGCTAGATTCATTTTTCTCTGTTTCATAAATTAATCTTAAAACGAAGAGTAAAAGTGAAGTCTCACGGTCAATTCTTAATCTGTTTTGTTCATTCATATTAAATAGAGCGACAACTCCATTTAATACATCTTTTTCCATAATCCAATTAGTGTATTTTAAATAGTCATTAATTAAATCAAAGTGACGTTCAATAAAACGATAGTCACTATTGATTCTCATAGCTTTTTCTTTACTATCAAAAACATCTCTAACGATAAAGGAACGAAGCATTAGAGTATTAACAACTCTTGCAAATTCGTTTTGCTCAGCATTAGTAAGTTTTTCAAATTCTGTTTCAAACATTATTGTGCTTTCTCCTTTCGTTTAAATACAAGTTTAGGTAAAACATATCCTTGGGATATAATGTGTTCATTATTGTCATAATCGACTTCATAGAAACAATCTTCATCATTACGTTTCAAAGTTGCAAGAATCAATAAGATGAAGGCATCATAATCAAGAAGTGGAATCTCTTCAACATCTAATATGTTAGAATCTCCAAAAGCTCTTTCCATAAATTCCATTACACGAGCATCAGTAAAGATGTTTCGAGTTTGATCAAGGAAGTTTTGCATGATTAAATCGCCAGCTTCTTCAAAGTTATTAACAATCGGTAATGGCTCACCAATCTCACGATATTGTCTAACAATTGGAAGCGTTATAGAATCTGGATCGATATATCCTTGTTCATGGAATAAAAGAGACTCTTGCATTGAAGATAAAATGTATCTTAAATCCTTATAGCCTTTACCAGCATTCATATCAGCATTAGCCTTCGCATAAGCTTTAAAAATTGTTTCTAAATGACCTTTAATAGTCTTGTCGTTATTGTTGAAATAAATAATTTTCGATGCACTGGATTTTGTATATTCACTATGGCTTTGGTCAATTTCATTAATCATTGTATTCAACTGTTCATACATATCTTGAATGAAGTTGATTTTATTGATTAAATCAGCTTCAGCATTGCTATGATCACGATCTTTTCGCCAAAGCAAAGATTGTTCTACTAACATTGAACGAATCTTATCATCACGAAGCCACTTCTGTAAAATTGCCATAATTGGCCTTTTAAAACGAGTGACGGAATCGAAAGTTTTCAAAGGATGATAAAGTCTATCTGATATTCTTACTTTATAATCATCAAAGTGATTAGCCAATACATCATTAGTTGTAAATAAATTTGATAAACGATGTTGGTAAATCTTTATTTGATGTCCTAGAGTGACTAATTCAATTCTCAACTTTTTTGTATTTTCATAAGCACGAAGCAAGGTAACATACATTAAATCATCTGGCTCATCATCTTCAAGTTTCAATTCACTATATGTAGAATGAACCAAAGAATTATAAGCTGCTTCTTGTTCAGCACTTATTTCTTTTAAAGTTGCTAAAACTTTTATTGAATACGATGGAAGAATAATATTTTCTTCAAAAGTCTCGTTATCAATTTGTATATCAATCCAACCTGTTTCTTCTAACCTTCTTAAAATAAAGGCCACTTTACTTGGAAGCGTAGGATTATTTAAAGCATCATCATCAGCGTCTTCATCATTTAAATCAAGACTCATTACTAGATCTGTAGCGGTTTCTTTTAACACACGCAAAAAATCCGCTTTTTTAATAGACATCTCTTCAGTTTCTAAACTTTTATAGAGAACGCTTAAAGTCATCGCGTAAACTTCTTTGTTTTTAGAAGATAGGATTGAGAAAAAGTTACTCGGAATTACATCAAATAAACGCATATTTTCTCCTCCTAATTTCAACTTAATTTTAGCATATTCAAAAACGCTTTGTAAATATAATTTACAAAACATTTCAAGGGATTTTTTGCTTATTTTTTTTGAGTGATATTTAAGATTATGTTATAATATTTTTTAGGTGATTATTATGAAAATATATCCAAGCAAGACAAAAACTCTTTTATGGTTTTTTGGTGTCTCATTACTAATATTGCTTTTGTTTTATTTTACTTTTGATGGCAGATTCAAATGGCCTCTACTTCCACAAGCCTACATTGCCATCGCCGGTTGGGCTATCATTACAGCTATATATTTTTTCATTACTTTAAAATTGAGTTATTACACATTAGAAAAGAAATATTTATCTCAAAAAAAATTAACCAAAGAATATATATATGAATATAACAGAATCATCTATATTGATGAGGCTTGGTCAAGAAAAAATAAAATTTTACTTTTTGTCACCGATCGCGGAGACGCCATATATCTTGTCTTAGACAAGAAACAAGTTTTACTAGATGAGATGCTTAAAAGATGCAAAAAATTAAAAGATCGTGAGTCAGTTTTGATTCAATTTCCAAAAGTTAAAATTTAGTTGATTAAAATTTTCAAAAAGTCATTGCATTAACTACTAAAAATATGTTATTATACAAAAGCATTGTGTATATAATGCAAAAAATTAAGGGAGGTATGTAAAAATGTCAAGAGTTTGCCCAGTAACAGGTAAAGCACCTTTAAGTGGAAATAAACGCTCTCACTCCTTAAGAGCAACTCCGCGTAGATGGAATGTCAACTTACAACCATATAAGGTCGTCGTTGACGGACGTGTCCAAACAGTTAGAATGTCCGCACGTGCTTATAGAACCCTTAATAAATCAGCAAAGCAAAACTAAAAACCAAGGCCAATCGCCTTGGTTTTTTATTTTTTTTATTCCATCAGGAATTATTGATATAAATGATATTAAAATATAAAAATATATTTTTTCTATTTTTTGATACCATAATTTACTTTAAAGAATTTAGCATTATAAATGTTGCAATAACAACTAATAAATCCAACAATATTGTTAAAAACATAAAAATCCATTCATATAAAGCTAACATCATTACTTTTGGTCTTTTTAAAACTATTTCGCCATTCTCTTCTACTTTATCTAAATACATCCAACGATATAACTTGGGATTTATTAGCGATAAAAGAATTCCTACTCCAATCACGCTTGAGGCAATGCCTAAAAATAACGGATATCCTTGTGTGTTAAAGAAAAACACATAATTAGATACAAGGGCATAACTCAAAAATGTTAGTCCAAATTGTATAATAGCAAGCGCCATATGAAGTGACGCCTTACGCATTGGTACTATAAAAACAAGCATCATTACAATAGCGTTTAAAATCATTACACCAATTACAAAAGATAAACTAGATGCATTGCTCATATCAAAGGCGTTAACAGCGAACAGAGAATGTGCTAAAGCAAAAAACAATGATAAAAACCTTACTTGCCAATTGTATTTAAAATGTTGATTATCTTGCATTTCATAAGGAAAATGAGATCGAAAATCAAATTTCTCTTTTGTGTATTCAAGATAATTACTTCTTCCTACACAACACAAAATAGAAAAAATCATTACAACCGCAATTAAACTAGGAATCATAATCTCAATTTTCATCTTTGTCACCTAACTTTCGGATTAGTATTACCGCACCACTTTCAACTTTAAGTAAGGCAATACGTTGAAATAATTTTATATCTCTCAAAGCACTATTGAAAGCATCAAGCTTTACATTTGTCTTTTTATCAACAATATAATCTAGTGAGACAATCGCCGAAGTAAATGGCACTAGCGATATAGAAATTGTAGTCTCTTTAGGTATTATATGTGTGCCAGTCTCAAAATATTGGATAGCCTCATTTATTGTCTCAAATGATATCTTTAAATGACGATATTTTTTTAATAAAAGAATATAACTTAAATACTCAGTAGAGCTTGTTTTTATATCCGTTAAAATAACAATTTCATCGAATCCTTTTTTATACAAAAACTCAACAACATTTTCCATGGATTCAATAGGATCATCATTTTTTTCAGTATCTAAATATTGAGAAGGATCGACAGTTTCTAAAACTGAGCGTTTAAAAAAATCTTCAAAACGCTTATCAGATTTAATATCGTTATATTTTTTTGTCAACACCAAAAACGGATATCCATCATATCGCTCAAGTTGACAAAATTTCGTATCGTCGGTAACAACAATAGCCTTACGCATGATTAAATCCTCTTTAGATTATTAATACGTTTTTTTAGATCTTTTTGACCAAAAAGATAGGATCCTGCCACTAAAACATCTGCTCCGGCATTCACGCATTTTCTTCCTGTGTCTGAATTAATTCCTCCATCAACTTCAATTAATGTAGATAGGTGCATTTTATCAATTGTTTTACGTAGTTTCGCTATTTTATCTAAGGCACTATCTAAGAATTTTTGTCCACCAAATCCAGGTTCCACAGACATTATCAAAACAACATCTAATTTATCTAAAAACGGATAAATTTTCTTTACATCAGTGCTTGGTTTAATGGATATTCCAACTTTACAATTTTTTGACTTTATTAAATCAATCACATGTGTGACATCTGCCTTCTTAACAGCCTCATAATGGAAGGTTACTAAATCCGCTCCTGCTTCAATAAATTTAGGTGCATAAAACATTGGATTAGAAATCATAATATGCACATCATTTAACATGTGATGTTTATTAGCAATGGATTTTAAAACAGGTACACCAAAAGAAATATTAGGCACAAAATGTCCATCCATAACATCAAAATGTAGCCATTCAGCCCCTGATTTCTCTATTATATTAAGTTCCTTTTGAATATTTGTGAAATCTGCCGATAATAATGATGGTGAAACTATAATTTTTCTCATAATCAAAACCTATCCTTTCTTAAAATCAATTCTTCTGAAATTTTTAAATAATTTTGATAAGTATCATTGGCAATTTTCCCTTCTTCAACTGCTTTTTTCACTTCGCAATCTTTTTCATGAATATGAAGGCAATTACTGAATTTACATTTATCATAATACTGTTCAAAGCCCACAAAGCATTGGGCTAAATCTTCTTTATATAATGGAAGCTCAAGCGATGAAAATCCTGGAGTATCTGCAATAAATCCATTTTCATAAGGAATTAGTACAACTTCTTTGGTTTGATGTTTTCCTCGTCCTAATGATTTACTAAATTCTCCTATTTCTCTTTTACTACTAGGAACCAAAGAATTTAAAAGGCTTGATTTCCCCACTCCAGTTTGTCCCATTAAAGCAACAATTTTATTACTGAATAATTTTTCAATTTCATCTAAACCAACTTTGGTGACTTGAGAATATTCAATAACGTGAACTCCAACTTTTTCTAAAGCATCAATTTTATCTTTTAGAATTTGAGCATTGAAAGACTTGTCCACCTTACTAATTATCACATTGGCTTTTATTTTGAAAAAATTAGCGTAAGCAATGAATTTATCAATTAAAAGCGATGAGAAATCCGGCTCTTTCACAGACATTACAATTGCCAATTCATCAACATTGGCAATGCTTGGACGAATCAGATAGTTTTTTCTCTCTTCAACTTCTATAATGACTTCTTCTTTTTCATCAACAGTTACTCGATCACCTACTACAAGTTTTATTTGCTTATGACGAAATAAACCACGTGGCTTACAAGTAAGCACTGTTTTAGACGCGGTCAGAACTTCATATGTACCATATCGAGAAGAAAGAACTATGCCATTCATAATTATTTTTTGCCTTTTCTATGGAATAGTCGATAGAAGAACGAATGTTTTTCTTTAATAATTTCTGGATTTCTTAAAATACGTTCGATGTCTTTTCGCATTTCAAGAACACTTTTATATCTTTCCAAAGGATTTTTTCGTGTAGCCTTTAAAATAATTCTTTCAATTTCTGTTGGTGTTGAAGGAATTATTTTTCTTGGTGACGGAAATTTATCTTTAATATGTTTAATTGCAACTCCTACTGGAGTATCTGCATCAAATGGGACTTTACCAGTAACTAATTCAAAAAATGTTACACCAAGTGAGTATACATCACTTGCAAAAGAGGCCTGTTGTCCTTTTGATATTTCTGGCGCTAAGTAATGTGCCGATCCAATAATTGTTTCACTTCTTGTCAAACGAGCGGAATTTTCAAATGTAGCAATACCAAAATCTCCAAGTTTAATTGTTCCATCAGCAGTTAAATAGACATTTTGTGGCTTAATGTCACGATGAATAACACCATGCTCATGAGAATGTATAACTGCCGAGCTTAATTGAAACATAATATCGCATGCTTCAAGCGGTGTAAAATGACTTCTTGTATCCAAGACATCGCGAAGATTTTTTCCGTTAACATATTCGTTTGCCATATAAGGACGACCTTCATAAGTACCTAAACTTACAACACGTACAATATTTGGATGACTTAAAGACGCCGCTGCTCTTGCTTCACGTTCAAAGCGAGATAAATTTGTGGCATTAGACATCATATCGCCTTTAATAATTTTTATTGCCACTTGTTTCTTGCTAATAATATCCGTTGCCTCATAGACAATTGACATGCCGCCTTCTCCAAGTTTTCTTTCAATTCTATAACGATCATCTATTACTTCATTTATGTTCATGATTATTTACCTCCCATAATGCCAAGCTAATGTTATCTTTGCCACCATTTTCATTTGCGGCTTCAATTAACAATTGGCATTTTTCTTCTGTCGATTTATCCAAAGTCAAAATTTTATACATTTTTTCTTCACTTACCATCGTATATAATCCGTCTGTGCAAATAAACACACGACTCTTATCATGGCGATAAAATGAAACATCAAAGTTTATATTTGGAGTCAATCCTAAAGCACTCATTAAAATATGTCTTTTCGGATGAGTATCCATTTCTTCAAAACTAATTCTGTTCATGCGATAAAGATAATTTACATAAGAATCATCATCTGTTATGCGTATTATATCGTCTTCTACAATATAGCCACGAGAATCGCCAATACTTACTACGATGAGTCTATTTTTGCGAATTACCGCAGCAGTTATTGTTGTTCCCATCTTGCTTGATAGGTTATTCTCATGAGCAAGTTTATAAATCTTTTGGTTTGCTCTTTTAATATTGCGTATTAAAAAACGTCTTACTTCTAAAGAATTTAAAAATCTATCATATTTTTCAAAGTCTTCTTTCAAAGTATTTAGAGCGATTTGAGCTGCTACATCGCCTTTTGTGTAGCCTCCCATTCCGTCACAGACAATCATCAAAATATCATTACTTTTATTCTTTAAGACAATAGCAACATCTTCATTGGTATCACGTTCTTTACCAATGTCGGTATAGTATGCAAATTGTCCCTTTTTAGTTTTCATGAATTTCAACATGTTTAGCACGTAATTGTCCGCACGCAGCATCTATATCAGTGCCAAATTCCTTTCTTATTGTCGCTGTGACACCTAGTTTTGTTAATTTATCAAGAAAGGCATGAACGTTATTAGAACGTTTGTAGCCATGTTCATCTACAGGATTGTATGGAATTAAATTAACATATGCTAAAGTGCCTTTAATAAGGCGTGCTAATTCTTCAGCATGCTCCATTCTATCATTGACATCTTTTAATAAAATATATTCAAAAGTTACTCTTCTTTTTGCAATGCGTTCATATTCGCGAACCGCTGGCATTAATTTATCAAGCGGATAAGCACGATTAATCGGCATAATTTTACTCCTTATTTCATCATTTGGTGCATGAAGAGATATTGCAAGGTTAATTTGTAATCCTTCATTCGCGTATCTTAAAATTTTATCTGGTATACCACAAGTAGAAACTGTAATATGACGTGCTCCAATAGCAAAAGCTTTTGGATGGTTCATAATACGAACAAAGTCAAGAACATTTTCATAATTGTCAAATGGCTCACCCGTTCCCATGACAACAACATGTGTAACTCTTTGATTTTCTTCACTTAACAAGTCATTCATCACTAGAACTTGTCCGACCATTTCTTCTACATCTAAATTACGTTTTCTTTTAAGAAGACCAGAAGCGCAAAAAGTGCAAGCCATGTTGCAACCAACTTGACTTGAAATGCAGATAACATTGCCGTAATTATATCTCATGATAACAGTTTCAACTTTATCATCATTTTTAACATTTAAAAGGCACTTAATCGTACCATCAGTGCTCACTTGTTTGGTGTAAATAGTTGGTTTAATTAAGCAGTACTTTTCTTTTAAAACTTCACGAAATTTTAAAGAAATATCAGTCATTTCATCAAAACCAGTAGCTTTCTTTTCATAAATCCATGTAAAAAGTTGCGTCGCGCGGAATTTTTTTTGTTCCTCGCCTATCATCAACTCTTCTAATTTATGTAATTCAACTCCGTACAAGTTAATCATGACCATCACTAACCTTTCTATTATTCTAACAAATAATAGAAATTATTAAAAGCCAAAATAGTCTAAAAGACAAAAAAATATAAGAAAAATCCGCAAAAAAAGTAGATAGCAAAATACATGCCATCTACAATAAAGTTTTTTAAATAGTAAATTTTTAGCTAACAATATTAATGCTTGTGATGATGGTGATCATGTCCGCATCCACAATCGCAGTCATCATCTTCACAGCATTCATGATTATGAGCGTGATGACATTTTTTCGTGCATCTTTCACCACATGCACAGAATTTGCCACAAGCTGGTGATTTTCCATTACAGCACACATGTTGATGTCCACATTCACACATTTTTTCTTCTTTTAAAGCATCTTGTTTAGCTTTTAATTTTTCCTCGAATCCTTCAAAAGCGTTTCCCTCGAATAATTCCTCGTCTGAAAAATCTTCATCTTCATCATAATCTTCTTCAATATAGTCTTCTTCATCATTTTCTTCACGAGGCAAAAATGGAGCATAATCGTGATTTAACTTTTCATAAGTATGATTTTCATCAAGATAAATAAATTCTAAATGTGCATTTAATATGTAGTCTGTCAAAGTATCTAAAAGATACTTAGCAACATTTTTTTCAAAAGGTTCGTATTTTTTTGGAGCGTGAATTCTCACTAAAGTATGCCATGAAGTTTGGTCTACTCCATCATAAAATAACTTTAAATCTCCAGAATGAAAAAATATTTCATCTTCATCAACTTCAAACAAATTCGCAATTTGTTTTGTATGTATATGCGAATAATCACTTAACATATAATGATTCATTCCAATAACTTCAATTGTAATCATAATAATCTCTCCTTTAAATGTCTAAAGCATCAATATCTATTTTAATGCTTATTCCTGCTTTTTTCGATAAAATATTAATAATATTTTGCATTATTTCTTTAAATTTGTCTTGATCTTTGTATTTGAACATACAAATTCGGCGATATCCAAGGCTATCTTTTTTAACATAAGGGCTGCTTGGACCCACACCGATAATATTACCTTCGCCTTCTCGTAGCACGAGATCTAAGGTAGTAAACGCCATTTGATTAACTAAATCTTCATTTTTAGAAGTAAGAGTTAAAGTCGATGCAAAGGTATATGGAGGATTTTGTTGAAGTTTTCTAATTCGCATTTCTTCTTTGTAAAATCCCATATAATCTTGTTTGGCGCCATAAGTTATAGAGTAATGTGTCGGCATATATGTCTGAATAATAGCTCTTCCTTTTTTTGCTCCTCTTCCTGCCCTTCCTATCGCTTGAGTTATCAGTTGAAAGGTTCTTTCACTTGATCTAGCCGAAGGCAAAGTTAATCCTAAATCTGCTAAAACAAGTCCAACAAGAGTAACATCTGGGAAATCATGACCTTTTGCAATCATCTGTGTTCCAATTAAAATGTCAGCTTCATGATTTGAAAATGCTTTAAGAGTACTGGCAATATTGTTTTTTACCTTGCCAACATCAGAATCAAGTCTTAAAACAGAAGCAGTTGGGAATAGTTTTCGAATTTCATCTTCAACTTTTTCACTACCAAAGCCAATGCGACTTAAATATTTAGAACCACATTCTGGGCATTGGTGAATTTGAGTTTCTACATGCCCGCAGTTA
This sequence comes from Erysipelotrichales bacterium, assembly GCA_022508525.1. Lineage (GTDB taxonomy): Bacteria > Bacillota_I > Bacilli_A > RFN20 > CAG-826 > RUG131. Next base: position 54,101 of record JAFLVA010000007.1, on the reverse strand, counting down.
TGGCATTTTAGCATCTTATCAAAAGAATGATATACTAGTGGGATGTCACATTCTGGGCATTTAATAACATGTCCACATTCTCGACATAAAACACTTGTAGAATACCCTCTTCGATTAAGTAATAGTACTACTTGTTCTTTTTTATCAAGTGTCTCTTTAATAGCTGCTCTTAGTTTTTTTGAAAAAATCGAAGACAAATAGTCAATATTACGATAATCTTGTAAATTTATAATTTCTGTTTCTGGCAATTCTCTTTCATTAATTCTTTTAAGCAATCTTAAATGGTGATAAACGCCTTTAAGAGCACGTGCTTCAGATTCTAAAGTAGGAGTTGCACTACCTAAAAGCACTTTACAATTTTCAAAATGCTTTGCTCTCATTATTGCTACATCTTTAGCGTGGTAACATGGGGCATTATCTTGTTTATAAGATTCAACATGTTCCTCATCTAAAATAATAATGCCTAAATTATCTAGCGGAGCAAAAACCGCACTTCTCGTACCAATAACAACTTGAATTTCCCTATGTAAAATCTTACGATACTCATCGTATTTTTCGCCACTTGTAAGTTCACTATGCAATATAGCCACCTTTTCTTTAAACAAATGATAAAATCTTTGCATCATAACAGGTGTAAGATTTATTTCCGGCACTAGTATTAAAGCAGTTTTACCAGAGGCAACAATTTCTTTAACAATAGAAATATACACTTCTGTTTTGCCACTACCAGTGACACCTTCTAAAAGATAAACATTATCATTGGTATTTAAAAATTCATCTTTAACTTTTTGTTGCTCATAAGTTAAAGTCAATTCTTTAAATTCTTTTATGTCATTAAAACTATATCTTCGCTTTTCTACTTTGTATTCTTCAACGTTTTTATTTGCGATTAATTTATTCAAAATAGAAATAGATTTTATTTCATTTTTCTTAACTTCACTACTTCCTTTAATAAGACGTAATAGTTCAATTTGTTTAGGCGTTAAATTGCTTTCATCTTCATTGATAACTCTTAAATACTTCTCATAAGCAATTTGTGCTTTTTTAATTGCACTTGATGTGGGTTTTAAACTCGGAGGAAGCATGGCCTGATAAACACTAATTAAAGGTGATAAATAATACTTTGACACCTCATTAGCGACGATTCTCAATTCTTCTGTGAGAATAGGTTCACTATCTAATAATTTGTCTGCAACAAGTATTTGGTAACCCAATTCCTCTTCATATTCTTCTTTAGACTTATTAGTCTCTTCTATACCAATAATATATCCGACAACTTGGCTATTATGAAATGAAACTTGGACTCTTTCTCCTACTTTTGGAGACATTTCTCCTTCATAGACATAAGAAAAAGGACGATTAATCGCGTATGCAGCATGCTCAATTAAGACATTTAAGATTATCATGCTTATACCTCCACGTCCTTTGTTTATTTTTTTATATTTTTACGAATGATGGATTGAATCTCACCAGCAGCTCTACCGACTTTATCATTTAAAACTACATAATCATATTGGTCGGTTAATGACATTTCGCGCTTAGCTTTATTAAGTCTTTGTTGAATTATCTCTTCTTCTTCACTACGGCGATGACGGATTCTATTTTCTAATTCTTCAATTGATGGTGGCACTAAAAAGATTGAAATACGATCATCTTTTTCTACTTTAGATAAAACTTGTTGAGCACCATTAACTTCTATCTCTAAAATAACATTTTTACCTTCGTTGCGAAGCTTTTCGACATAATCTCTTGGTGTACCATATTTGTTTCCTACAAACTCAGCATATTCAAGTAAATTGTTATTCTTTATGTTTTCATCAAATTGTTCTTCACTGACAAAGAAGTAATCTTTACCTTCAACTTCTTTTGCCCTTGGTGATCTAGTAGTCATGGAAATTGAATATGCTAGATTTAAACTTTTATCGCGCATAACAATTTTTCTAACTGTACCTTTTCCAACTCCACTTGGTCCAGATAAGATAATTAGTAATCCTTTTTTAATTTCCATAATTACACCAACTTTTCACTCCGTTTATTATAATAAACGACTATCGCATTTGTCAATCACGTATTTTTTCAAAATTATTGATTAAATGTGCTTTAATTATGGAAGAATTTTATATACATACTTATATCTAATTAACAAATTATTGAATACATTATTTTATTATTGTTAAATGAAAAATATGATATCATATAAAAGGTGAGATATATGCCATTATCAAATAAATTTATTGAGATTATCGTTGATAAAATTAAAAGCAACTTAATTGATTCTCATATTAATAAAATTATCATGTTAAGTGATACTGATTTTTTAATTTCCAAATCAAAAAATTGCAAAGAAAAACTCTTCATTTCGTTAAATGCTCATGAACCTTTTATTACTCTTTGTGAAGAAAATCGACTTTTCAGTTCTTTAAGTAATAATTTCCTTGTGATTTTAAAAAAAGAAATTGAAGATGGTAGAATCTTAAATGTCGAAAAAATTGACTCTGATCGTTTAATTAAATTCACAATATCAAATACTAGTGATGCTTATAAAAAATATCTCAGATATCTATATGTAGAATTTATTCCAAATCAAACAAATATGATTTTGACTGATGAAAATAACACTATCATTATTAGTCTTCGTCAGACAAGTTTTAATAAAAATGTCCGTTTAATTGTCAAAGGCAGCACTTATATTCCACCAAGTATTACAAATGCTAGTGATTTTTCTAAATTCGAATTAGAACAAAATAAAGATATCCAACAAAAGACTTTTGATAAACTTTATTGGGATTTAGGCTTTTATAGTGTTATAAATAGTAAAACAAGTAAAGAAATAGATCTTGAATATTTATATACCAATTATCTTGCTACAATGGAAAAAAATCATCGTTCTGATTTGCATTCTGAAGTCACAAACGTTATAACCCATCATTTAAAATCGCTTAAAAAGAAGCTAGTAAGTTTAAAAAGTGAACTAAAAGCTGCAGATAAGATGGAAGAATATAAATTATATGGAGATTTACTTTTGACCTATAGCGATGAATTAAATGTGCTAAATCACCAGATTGCAGAAATCTTTGATTATAAAATACCTCTTGATTCAACAAAAAGCATTGTCGAAAACGCTAATAGTTATTATCAAAAATACGCCAAAACCAAACGAAGTATTAATCATTTAAAAGAGCAAATTGCTATAACCGAAGATAAAATATCTTATTTTGAGACGTTAAATAATCAGTTATCTTCATCAAATGATGCCGATTTAAAAGGTATTGAATTTGAATTAATTGAAAATGGTTATATTAAGAAGAAAATATTAAAAAAGCAAAACAACAAAACAAACGGGATGTCACAGCCTTACTATTTCATAAGCGACAACGTAAAAATAGGATTCGGAAAGAACAATTTTCAAAACAATTATTTAACTTTCACTTTAGCAAAACCCGATTACTACTTCTTACATGTAAAAAATTGTCCTGGTTCACATGTAATAATATTTGATAATAACCCTTCAAAAAAAATTATAGAGACTGCAGCTTCAATTGCGTTGATTAACGCTAAAATGCCAGATGGCGAAGTTCAAATGACTCAAAAGAAAAACGTTAAAAAAATTAATAGTTTTGGCAAAGTATCTCTAAATCACTATGAATCGATAATTATCAGAAATATTGATAAAAATTTAGAAGCACAAATTAAAACTCTTAGAAAAAACTAAGAGTTTTCTTTTACGACTATTGTGCTTTTTAATTGAGGTATAAAATTACTCGTGACATTATAACCGATGTATCCTTTAGAACTATACATAAGGCAAGGTAGTCCATCAAATACAGGAACACCATCTTGATAAGTTAATTCTTTTAAACCATTGTCGTTATTAACTTTCATCATCTCTACCAACTTGTTGTAGTCACGAATGCTTTTTTCAATATGTCCATTACCGAGGTCAAATTCATAAAAATAGATGATGAAGTGGTGATCTATTGCGTATTGTGCAGTATTAGAAAGAGAAACATTTAAACATTCACTACAGTAATTTGCATCTTTAATTGCAAATATAGTCAAGGTATTTCCTGATCCGTTAAAAATACTCATATAGTCTTCGACATTAACAACACTTACAAAACCGCCAATATCATCGTAATCCACTTCTATTTTTGTTCCATTGTTGCCACATGAACCAAGCAAAACTAATGGAAGTAAAAACAAAATTCGTTTATTCATCGCTTTTCTCCTCCATTAAAAAATCTTTACCTTTAATGGCCTCATATGTTGATAGCCCAAAATAGTTTTGTTGTCTTAATATTTCATAAACCACAATAGCGACAGTGTTCGACAAATTCAAACTACGAGCAGAAGGCACCATTGGAAGTCTCAAACATTTATCTAAATTATTTCTAAGTATTTCATGAGGAATTCCCGTTGATTCACGACCAAACATTACAAAAATATTTTCACTTACGTTTGAAAAATCTACTAAGTCAGGACTCTTTGTACCATATCTAGTGATATAGTATATATTAATATTTTTGTTTAAATTAAGGAATTCTTCTAAAGAATTATAATATGTATATTTTAGTTCTTGAATATAATCCATTCCTGCTCTTTTAAGGGATTTTTCATCAAGTGTAAAAGTCAATGGTCCAATAATATGTAAATGAACATTTGTAGCTACGCATGTTCGCATAATATTGCCAGTATTCTGCGGCTTTTCTGGCTGATATAAAACTACATTAATCATTTTTAATCACCAAAAACATTTTAAATCATTTTTGTCGAATGTGGTAGAACATTTTTAGTCAAACATCCAGTCCAATCCTACGCTATTTAATATTTTTCGTGCTTTATACTTTTGTATTCCTTTATTATTGATACGCAATCCAATTGCATAAGCAAATGTTCTCGTAAATTCTTTTGAACTATTTGGAAATAGTGGACCAACAAAAAGAAATTTAACCTCTATATTATTGCTGGTTTTAGCAATTTCAATCAAGTTATCATACAAGTATTCTTCGATATAACGGAATATTTGGTCGCGCACAAAATCATGAAGTATATCTAAACACGCGACATACATTTGGTACTTCTTTCTACCGAAAGTTTTCTTTATTGTCTTAATATTTATTATTACAACTTCACCGGCATATTCTTTGCCATCATTAATACTTCGTTTTTTCCACATTTTTTGCCCTCTTTATTAATTTATAGTATTATTCCTAATAAATCATTTAATACCCCATTTATAGATATAATATCATAGAATTTGTTTTCTATATGATAAATAATTATTAAATCGAATGGATTTCCTCTATTGAAGGAAAAGCCGGCAGAATTTAACAAACACTCCGCTTCAAAAACATTTAATTCTAAAGCTAATACAAAACGAAGTACAGTCTTTTTTGATACATTGTGAAATCGATCTTTTTTTATACAAGAATAAATATTGCGATTCAAGTCTGCCTTTTTATAAATATAAAGTGCTGTTACACCTTTTTCAGCAATAAATCCTTCTAAAGTATCCTTGAACGTACTAGAAAAATTCTTATAAATAAAATCATAAATTCTTTGCTTTTTTACCTCATCGACAAAATCAGAACTAATATATCTATCTTTCAAATATTCTTGTAATTCTTTCTTCGCCCTATCATCCATAACATTTCTCCTTGGCAAAAATGGTAGTCTACCTTACCCACTTGCGACTATAAATAATATAGTGTAAAAAAATGGCGACAGGGTCTCCTACTAAAAGACATTGCTAAATTTGAGAAATTTTTAAGAAAAAAATGCGATTTTGTTGAGAAAAAACAAAAAAATATTTAATAATTTTTTTTATATTTATTTTGTGATATTAGTTTATTCATTACTTATCATTCAAATTTACTAATTATAAATTACATTTTGCACTTGCATCCGGATTATAGAAACAATGGTTTTTAAACTTTCCCGCAAAGGTTCCCCAAAACCTATTCTTACATGGTTTTCCCTTTCCTGGATTTTGATAATATAACGCTGCATAGGCTGGATACGCCCTCCAGTACCTTATGGTATCAAGTGCAAGTCTCTTTTCAACACTTGTTGCATTTCCATAAAATAGTTTTGTCTTTATTCCTTCAAATTGGCCTTTTTGATATATTGCTTGCGTGATTGTGTTTATATTTTTAAAATCAAGGCATTTTGCAACAACGCGATTTATAACTACATTGCCTACTAGCTTCATACCAAAACGGCCTTCTCCAACTGCTTCAGATCTCATTAATCTTCCAAGAAGGTTAACTTCACTGTTCGTATACTTTACTCTATTAGCCATTATAAATCACCTAATAATATATATGTTAATCAATCATGGTTTGTGCCTATTACAAATAAAAAAACGAGTTTACACTCGTTCAATGATAATAAAAAAGGCAAGGAAGTTGAAATCCTATTTGGGTATGATATTTTTGAGGGCATATCAGATTCCAGCTTCCTTGCAAATATATTATATTACAAAAAGTTAAAGATGTCTTCAAAAATTTTAATTTTTTTCATTTATTATTTTTTCTTTAGCCTCAATTAACTCTTTTTCCGAAAGAAGACCGAGGTTATATTTACTATAAATCAAATCTAATTGATGCTGTTTCGCCTCATCCAATCGGTCTTTTTTGCTTCTTTGAACTTCGCTAAGTAAATTATCAGAATCAATTGAAGTAACAGTTACATTTCTATTGGAAAGTTTTTCCTTTTTATCTGTTTTAACAATAACTAGTCCTTCTATATAAGATGAATCTATTGGTAGATCTTTATATTTCTTTGAAATTTTAGTTAATCTTTCAAGATCTAAATCACTCGCTGGCAGCATATTCTTTTTATTAACTGCGTTCTTGATAAAGTAGTTATCAATATAAATACAAATTATTACATGAGGTATTAAAATAATAAATATATAGGTGATTAAGTCGATTTTTAAATGAGGATAGGCCAAAACATTGATAACATTTTCATCAATAATAATATTTTTAATAATACTTACAAATATATCTTTAGGAATCAATAATAAGTAATATAGAATAACAACAATACTATAAATGATTTTGCCTCTTATAAGCGTGTAAAATGGACCAAAAAACAAATAGAAAAAAGAAAATCCCATAGGGAATTTGTGTACTTTCTTATTACCATCCACTAATCTAACTTTCATTTTCTACCTCAAAATAATTATACATTAACTGCTTTAAATTGCAAAAAAAAGTCGCTTATTAATTAAGCGACTAATAATAATTACTTACGTAATCCTAATTTAGCAATGAGAGCTAGGTATCTTTCTTTATCTTTTCTTGCAAGATAATCAAGAAGATTTCTTCTCTTACCTACTAACATTAATAAACCACGACGGCTATGATGGTCTTTTTTATGTACTTTTAAGTGAGCAGTTAAAGCAGTAATTTGTTCTGTTAAAATTGCAACTTGTACTTCAGTAGAACCAGTGTCTTTTTCATCACGACCATAGAGTTTTACTAATTCAGCAACTCTTTCTTTTGAAATCATTTTATTTTCCTCCTTTATTATTTTTCAGCTTAATCCAAGAGTGACGATGAGGATTCGTTATTCCTAGAATAAGTTACTATGTAAGTGTATATTAATTTTCATTTATTTTCAATAAAAACTGTATTTTTTCAAAGAAAAATTATAATTTTCATAATAAATTAATAATTTTGCCTATGTTTTTCATAAATTTAAAGCAATTTTTAAAACAACCCTCTTACACATTTATAAATATTATCATTGATTTTTTCATAAACTGCTAAAACATTATTAGTTTCATCAACAAATAGAACTTGTTGGTCATGATTACTTAATTCAATAGTCTTTCCATTTTTTATATCTGCAGTAAGTTTATCATCTACTACAACAATATCCATATGTGATAAGGCTTCTGTACATTCAATTAAATGGCAAGCAGCAATTTTATTTGGTGCATGTGCATCTTTCAAATTAAAATTACCTACTTTTGTACGCTTTAACTTTATTAAATGCCCAACAGTGCCAAGTTTTTCTGCAATTTGCTCACCAAATGTACGAATATAAGTTCCTTTCGAGCAGCATACACTGAAACGAATTTCATCACCTTTAAAACTAATTAATCGTACTTTATATATTTCAATCGTACGAACTTTTCTTTCTACTTCTATATTAGATCTTGCAAGTTTATATAAAGGAACACCATTACATTTAATAGCAGAAAACATTGGAGGAACTTGATCTAACTTCCCAACAAATGATTTTAAAACATTGGTAATTGTTTCCTTATCAAGCTCAGGTACTTCTTTTGTCTCAATAATTTTGCCTTCTAAATCTAATGTATCTGTTTTAATACCCAACTTTAGTGTTGCAATATATTGCTTATCAACTTTTTCAAGAAATGGTGAAATTTTTGTTCCTTTACCTGCAACTACAACTAATAATCCCGTTGCAAAAGGATCGAGCGTGCCAACATGCCCGATTTTTTTGATGCCAAGCTGTTTTGACAATTTATTTACGACATCGCGAGATGTTACTCCTGCTGGCTTATCGACCAAAAAAACTCCATCCATACCTTTTCTCCTTTTTTATTATAGTACAAAACTTTAATTTATAAAAAACTTTTTGGCTATATATTTCAAAAAAATAAAGTCTCCAAAGAATGGAGACTTAAATTTTCTTCTTGTTTTCAATATGTTCTTTTTCTCTTGCTAAAGAATCTTCTAATTTTTTGGCATTATCAAAAGTTTCATCAAGAATAAAAGCAATTTCTGGAACTTTATAAATATCTAATCGTTTTGCAAGTTCACTTCGAATAAATCCTTTGCATCTATTTAAAGCCTCAAGGCGACTTCTTTTATCTCCTTTTCCAAGAAAAGTGACGTACACCTTAGCAAACGAATTATCTTTATTTACAACTGCTTCCGTTACACTCACAAATCCAACAGTAGAATTTTTTAATTCGAACTGGATTATTTCAGAGATGTTTTTTTGAATTAGAGAATGAATTCTTTCGTTTCTGTTTGCCATTATTTTTTCACCTCAACCATCTCATAAGCCTCAACAATATCTCCTTCTTTGATATCGTTAAAATTCTCGATAGTTAAGCCACATTCATAATTTTCTGCAACTTCTTTTGCATCGTTTTGGAATCTCTTCAAAGAGTTAATTTTTCCTTCATAAACTACGACACCATCACGAATTAAGCGGCATAATGAATCTCTTTTTATTACGCCACTAGTAACCATCGTTCCACCGATTTTACCAATTTTACTTGCAGAAATAACTTTACGAATTTCCGCTTGGCCTGTAACCTGCTCACGATATGTCGGTTTAAGCATTCCTTTCATAGCGGCCTCAACTTCTTCTGTAAGGTGATAAATAATTGTGTGAAGTCTGATTTCAACTTTTTCTTCTTCAGCCTTTTTTCTTACAATTGCATCAGGACGGATATTAAATCCAAAGATAATTGCACTTGAAGTTGATGCAAGTAAAACATCACTTTCAGTAATGGCACCAGCAGTTGCACGTAAAACATTAATTTTTACACCATCTACTTGAATATTTAATAAAGCACCTTTTACTGCCTCTGCACTACCTTGGTTATCAGCACGAATAATGACATTAAGTGCTTGGATTTGTCCTTCTTGCATTTGCATATACAAACCTTCCAAAGTTGTAGGTATATTTGCATTTTTTAATTCTTCTTGTGTTTTAGCAAGTTTTCTCTTTTCGGCAATTTCACGGGCTTGTTTTTCAGTTGGGAAAGCCATGAATTTATCACCGGCGACAGGCACTTCGGTTAAGCCAATAATCGCAACTGGTGTAGATGGTCCTGCAACTTTCAACTCTGCTCGATATTCATTAGTCATTTTTCTAACTCTACCATAAGCCGCACCAACAACAACATAATCACTTGCGTTTAATGTACCATTTTGAACAAGTAAAGTTGCCTTAGCACCTTCACCCTTATCAAGTTTTGCTTCTAACACTGTACCTAAAGCATAACGATTTGGATTTGCCTTCAATTCTTGCATTTCTGCGACAACTAAGACATTTTCTAGTAATTCTTCAATACCAATATTTTTCTTAGCAGAAATTTCACAGAAAATTGTGTCGCCACCATATTCTTCTGCAACAATATTTAAAGCCATTAATTCTTGTTTGACACGATCAGGATCCGCACCTGGCTTATCAATTTTATTAATAGCAATAATAATTGGAACTTTAGCAGCATTTGCATGGTCAATAGCTTCTCTAGTTTGAGGCATTACTCCATCATCAGCCGCAACAACAATAATTACGATATCTGTAACTGAAGCACCACGCGAACGCATTTGCGTAAAGGCCTCATGGCCTGGAGTATCAATAAATGTAATCTTTTTTCCTTTAATTTCTTTTTGATACGCACCAATAGCTTGAGTAATAGCACCAGCCTCTGTTGCTACAATGTTTGAATTTCTAATTGTATCAATGAGTGTTGTTTTACCATGATCAACATGTCCCATAATTGTGACAATTGGTGATCTTTCTTTTAGATACTTAGCATCGTCAACAATTTCTAATTCTTCGAAATTTTCTTCACTAATGACCTTTTCCTTTTTGAAATCGTAACCATATTCAATACAAATTTCTCCGATTAGCTCATCATCAAGATTTTGATTTAGCGTGACCATTTTTCCATTTTTAAATAAGAATTTAATAATGTTTGTTGCTGGAACATTTAATTCTTTTGCTAGTTGAGCAACTGTGATGTTTCCAGTGTAAACAAACACTCCTCCATTAACCTTGTTATATTCGTTCTTATTAACATTTTTATTAACTGGAATATTGCTAACACGATTATTTTTAGAGTTGTTTTTTCCTTTGTACGCCATATAAATCACCTACTTTCTAGAAAATTAATAAATTTGTCTTTTAATTTGATATCTAAGATTCCAATCGCCGACACGTATCCCTTACCAAGAGCCTCTCCTAATTCGATTTTTGAAAAGGCCTCAATAATTTCAACATCATAAAATTTAGCTTTGTCATGAAATCTTTTTTTAGTATTTTCACTTACATCTTTGGCTAAGATAATTAATGTAACTTTATTGCTTTTTAAAGCCACAAAAATATCTTCACCTATTAATATACGTTTTGCTTTAAAAGCTAATCCTAAAGTTTGAAGAATATTAATCATGTAATAACTTTTCTATTTCTTGATAAATGGCATCATCAATAGAAATCTCCAAAACTTTTTCTAGTGTTTTTTTCTTTTTAGCAGTAGCTAAAACTTCTAAATCTTTCTTAAGATATGCGCCATGGCCATTTAGTTTACCAGTAACATCAACTTTTACTTCACCAGTTGGTGTTTTAACAATGCGAAGTAATTCATTTTTAGGAAATGACATGTTTGTAACGACACATCTTCTCATTGGAATTTTTTTCATAACGCACATCCTTTCTAATTTTATTTATTAATCGTCATAGTAAGAATCGAATTCATCGTAATCGATGTCTTCATCATCTTCGTATTCTGTTTCTTCTTCCTCTTCAAATGCTGCTAATTCTTCAGCGGTATAAATATCCATCTTTTCAGTCTTTGCTGCATTTGGAATAATTGAAGAAATATCTTCTTCCTCTTCCTTCTTAGTATTATTATCAGCCTTTTTCCATTTACGTTGATAATTATTAGCATTTTCACGACGACGCTTTTCGTTTTCAAGTTCTTTTTCTAAATCAGCAAGAGTCTTGTTGGTTTTAACTGTAGTATGAACTTCAGTTTTAACCTCTTCTTTATGTTCAACTTCTTTAACTTCTTCTTTGATTTCTTCTTCAACAGGTTTACTTTCTTCTTTAATTTCAACATGTTTAACTTCAGTTGGAACTGCTTCTATTGGTTCGTCGACAATTTCTTCAACTACTTCTTCAACATTTTCTATGACATCCTCAACAGGAGCATAATATTTCATTTCATCATCACGAATTAAATCTTCTTGAGTCTTATAGACAATTCCAAGTCTTAAAGCATCATCTAGTTCTTTAATATCAATATTCCATCCAGTTAATTTAACTGCTAAACGAGCATTAACTCCCATTTTACCAATAGCTACAGATAATTCATTGTTTTGAACAACAGCAATAGCTTTTTTAGCATGTTCATCGAGAACAACACCACGAACATTTGCAGGTTTTAAAGCTTCCATAATATATAAGCCTGGATTTTCATGATAGTTAATAATATCGATTTTTTCTTTTTCTTGTCCGTTTCCTAATTGAGCAACAATCTTTTGAATACGTCCACCATTTGGTCCAATACAAGCTCCAGTAGCAGGAACATTTGGATCAAGAGAATAAACAGCTACTTTACTACGATAGCCAGCCTCACGAGCAATATTTTTAATAATGACTGTGCCTTCGTAAATTTCATGTACTTCTGTTTCAAAAAGTCTTTTTAAGAATCCAGGATCAGTACGTGAAACAATAACTTGTGCTCCTTTTGTTGTAGAAATAACATCAGAGACAAACAATTTAGCAATATCGCCTATTCTAAATTTTTCTCCTGGAATCATATGTGTACGAGGTAAGAATACGGAAAGACGACCAATATTAATAATCGCACCTCTTTCATCAATTTTCTCAATTTGACCTTGTACCATTTCACCAATACAATCTTTATATTGTTCGTAAAGTGCCGCTTTTTCTGCTTCAGCAATCTTCTGACGCAAAATAGATGCAACTAATTGGACTGAACCTTTAGTAAGGAAATCTAGGCTATATTCAATTTCATATTGATCATCGATTTTAATATTAGGAAATTCCTTTTTTGCATCTTCTAAACTTATTTCTAAAAAGTCATCTTCAACTTCTTCGACAACATTTTTTAGTTGATACATTTTAATTTTTGATTTTTTGTCATCAATGTCAACACGAACTAAGGCATCCTCGTCTTTTCCTAATTGTTTTCTAAAAGCTTTTTCTAATGCTTCTTTTAAAGCTCCTAAAACAACTTCGCGAGAAACACCACGATCATTTTCTAGTGCTTCTAATCCTTCTAAAAATACTTTAGCATCAATCATATTTATTTATTCTCCTTAAAACTTTATTGCTAATCTTGCACGATCAACATTGCTCTTCTCGATCGTGATATTTTTTGTTCTAGTTTTGATTCTAATTGAAAGTAATATGTTTTCATCATTAACTTCTAGCAATGTACCTTCATAAGTGTTTTCTCCATCTAATGCATTAATAAGATGAACATTAATGTACTTGCTTTGATATTTATCCAATTCATTCAAACGAATTGGATGTTCTGCCCCAGCAGAAGCAACGTCTAGCATATAATTATCATCACTTATTAAATCTTTTTCATCTAAAAGAAGCGATATTTTTTCAGATACTTGGACAATCTCATCTAGACTAATGTTCGTTTCATCTTTTTTCTCTACTAAAATACGTAACACTCTATCCTTGCCTTCTTTCCCATATGTTATTTCAAATATGGAAACATTCATTTCATTTAAAGATGGCTCAATTAATTCTCGTACTTCATCGATTACTGGCATATTTCCTCCTTAATTAAATCAAAGAGTGGGGAGTTCCCCACTCTTAGAAAACGTCTTTGACCAAAAGGTCATACTTACTTTCATAAGCACAAAGTTATTATAATTATATTAAAATATAATTGCAACATTTTTTTCTTGAATTTTCCTTTTTAATTACGCTATGTGAATATAACTTTTCAATTTAGGAATAAACATTTATAGGTTCAAATGTGTACAAAAGTCAAAAAACTATTTTCTTTTCAACGATTAATATATAATATTAATCTAACATTATTGTTGTTTACTTGAGGTGTATGTTATGAAAAAAATTCAAGGTTTATTGATTTTATTACTATCTTATATTGTCGCTTTTGCATTGGGATTTTTAGTAACATATTTACTTATAAGTAAATTGAGTTTAAATCTTCTTCTTTCAATTTTCATTGGTAATGTGGTCGCTACTATTATAATTTGGTTTGTTGGTATTTTATTTCATACTGCCTCTACTTATGATCCATATTGGTCTTTACAAACATTATTTATAAGTTTGGTACTTTTAATATATACAAACAATTGGAAAAATCCGGGCAATATCTTATTTCTTGTATTTTTGAGTTTTTGGGCGATTAGACTTACTTATAATTTTATTCGTAGTTTTAATGATATTACATATATTGACTGGAGATATAGGATGCTTAAAGAAAAAACCGGAAAATTCTTTCAACTAGTCAATTTATTGGGAATATGTATGGTTCCTACTATTATCGTATATCTTGCATCAGTGCCAATGTTTCTTTATATTATCCAAAATCGTCAATTTGAACCTTTAAATATCATTGGTTTAGGAATCATGTTACTTGGCACTATACTTGAATTAGTAGCAGATAATAATATGGCAAAATTTAAAAAGATAAGAAAAGACAACTCTGAAATTATTAATGTTGGTCTATGGAAATATTCTCGTCATCCTAACTATTTAGGAGAGATCTTATTTTGGTATGGCGTAGCTTTTGTGTTTATAATTTCACCATCTTTTGCGTTAAGAGATTGGTATGCAATTGTTGGAACAATTTTAAACACCTTACTATTTATCTTTATCTCGATACCAATGGCTGAAAATCATATGAAAAATTATAAATCAGGATTTGCTGAATATAAAAAGAAAACAAGAATGTTATTACCAATAAAAAAATAAGGAAACTAAGATTAACCTAGTTTCCTTTTTGTTTAATAATTTTCTACAACATAATTTATTAATGAGTCAGCAAGATTTTTTGCAATTCTTTTTTCGTTATTCACAATGAATTTAGCTTCCTCTACGTTATCATGAAATAATAATTCAATCAAAGCAACATCTTTAGCCTTAGAATTTTTTATTTCATAAATTCCTGAACCGTCTTTTATTCCTCGCTTATTAAAACTACCTAATGCAAAGAAACCTTCATACATAGTGCTTGAGAATTTTTTTGAATTGATTGTTAATATTTCTAATCCTTTTCCTCCGCCAGCATTAGAATGAAGAGCGAAATGAATGTCTGCTTTAAAAGTATTACTCTCTTTTACAGATTCTGATAAAGGTAAATAATTTAAGTTTGCTTTCAACTCAATGAATTCAACTTTTTCTAATTCCTTTACCATATAATTTGCAATATTGTTCATATGCTCTGCTTCTGTTCCTAAGTTATTCGCGTAACTATTCCATGTTTGAACTGAAGGATTTAAATAGATCTTAACGTTTCTTGTTGGTTTTTTTAACACTTCTATTTCTTCACTAATGCTTGAAGAATTATTCACTGCAGATTCACTAATTGATGGTGAAGTATTGCTACTAATACTATTTTCAGTACTACTTGAGTTACTAATAGACGAATTGTTATTGCTGCAACCCATTAATAATAATGTTGAGAAAATAAATAATACATTCTTTTTCATAATGCATATCCATCCTTTCCAACATGATATTAACATATAAATAAGTGATTTTACTTGGGAGTAATTGCCATACAAAAACTCTTGATTTTTTTAATACTACCACAGCAAAAAAAAGTGGCTTAAAATCAAGACTTTTCGCCACTTATTTTTACATCACTGTTTTATTAATTTTATTATGATTAACAAATTTTGGTATATAAATTTTATTTTTGTTTCATCTTTTTTGCATAAGTGAAAATTGAAATTGCAAATATTGAAATAGTATAGGCTATAATTATCAATAATGGCTTAAAATACTCACCATTACCTAACATTATATTTTGTAAAAGCAAAACAGAATTTCTAAAAGGTAAAACTTCCATAAATGTTATAAATCCCTTGCTTAAACCCTCGATTGGGAACCACATTCCAGATAAAACTGATTGTCCCATAATCAAAATAGAACAAAATCCTCCAATACTTTTTTCATTGCATAACGAACCAAAAAATACTCCAAATCCAATAAAAAGCATAGTAACTAATAGATTAACTACGATTACCAAGAGAATATTCCAACTTAAAATTGTTGAATCTAATAAAGCACTTACTAAGAAAAATAATATTGTTTGAAGCAATCCGATAGGAAACATTGCAAAAGCATAACCTAAAATAAATTCATAGGATTTTGTTGGTGTTGTATATAAGCGAGTGAGGAATGCGCTTGATCTATCATTGGCGATAAGTATGCCCATAAAAAGCGAAATAAAAGCCCCACCAAAAGCAGCAATACCAGGTGCAAAATATTTTATTTCAAATTGAATAGTTAAATTACCAAATAAAAAATAAAACAATACAAGCATGACAAGCGGTAAAAGAAATAAAAAAATCAAACTTAGTGGGTCTCTTAAAATTTCTTTTAGATTTCTTATTGTTAACGAGAAAATTCGATTGATTGATTTCATTATTCATTTCCTCCTATGGCAATTTTGACAAAAGCATCTTCAAAATTCTTTGCTTCAGTTTTCTCAATTAATTCATTTGAAGTACCAATATCTTTAATTTTCCCATTAACCATAATTGCAATATTGTCACAAAGCGCTTCTGCTTCTTCCATATAATGTGTTGTTAAAATAATTGTCATTTTATTTTTTAACTCTTTAATCGTTTTCCAAAGTTCTCTTCTTGCTAAAACATCAAGACCCAAAGTCGGCTCGTCTAAAAATAATACTTTAGGACTAGATACAAGAGAAAGAGCGATTGATAATTTTCTTTGCCACCCACCTGATAAATGCTTTGCTCTTTTATTCAATACTTCATTTAGATTAAATTGCGAAACAATTTCATCAATCTTGCGCTTTTTTTCTTCGCCTTTTATATTAAAAATTGACGCATAAAAATCCAAATTTTCTTTCACTGTTAAATTACGTGCAATTGATGTCTCTTGAAGCGAAACTGCGATAAAACTTTTGACTACATTAGGTTCTTTTATAATTGATTTATCAAGAATAAAAGCATTACCAGAATCTGGTTTAACTAAACCAGAAAGAATTTTAATTGTCGTAGATTTTCCTGCTCCATTAACGCCTAAAAGACCAAACAATTCACCTTTTTTAATTTCTAAAGATAAGTCATCCACAGCGATCACTGATTTATATTTTTTTGTTAAATTTACTATTTTAATCGCACTATTTTCCATATGATGCATCCATCAACTTATAAAATTCTGTATCCTTAACAATTGCAAGACCACGATTTTTGTCACCTAATATCATTAATGTATCTCCCGGATGAATGTCAAACATCTTTCTAGCCTCAACTGGAACAATTATTTGTCCCTTAGCTCCGACTTTAACACTAACAATAAAACGATCTTCTAATACATTTTTCATATTGTCATACCTTTCTTACTTGTCATACCTATTTTATTTTTTTCATTCCATTCTGTCAACAAAAAAAGCACCTATAAAACTAGTTTAGTAGGTGCTTATTGCTATAATTTTATTAACTTCTAAATAACTCTTCCATTAAACCTCGAATGCCTTTTTCTTTAAAGATTCTACGATAATATTCTAGTTCAGCATTAATGATATTATCTAATGCTCTAATACTTCTAATCTCAACATCACAAGTATCATCATATAAACGTATTCCTGTATCTTTGTATTCTTTAAGACCACGTTTCATTTGATTGAACTTTAATTCTAAGGCATATTCGTAATCAGATGCATCTATATTTTGTATTCGTTCTAATAAATTAACATCGTTATTTTTTGAAGAAAAGACTTCCATCCCACTGCCGTTTGGAACTTTAAATGTATATAGATTATCAAAAACAGAATAGGCTGTATCACATAAAGCTACATTAATTGAATCTTTGGCCTCGGATACCATATTAATATTCATCATCATTATTCCATCATCGTTGAGATGATTTTTAACAAGAGTAAAGAATTCTACAGTTGTCATTTGAAATGGCGCCGAAATTGAAGAATACGCATCTACTAAAACAATGTCATATTTATCTTTGGATCTCGTGAGATAGTTTCTACCATCATCACAAACTACATTGATATCATCACTCATATGGAAATATTCATATGAGAGATCTATGATTTTTTGATCGATTTCTACCGCAGTTATTTCACATTCTACTTGAAGATAATTTTTCATCAACGTAGCGTAAGTTCCTGTTCCATTTCCTAGAATTAAAATATTTGGATTTTCTTTCACCAAAAATGGGCTTACTAGCAAATAGTCATAATACATATCTGTCAAAGAATCATCCTCATTGATTGCAGATTGAATTCCAAATAATACATTTGTAGAAAACGAATATTGATTTCCAATTTTATCGACTTTTAAATAATTATAAATGGATTCATCTTCTTTTATTAATGTTTCGTCATTCCAAAAAATAAATGATGCATTAGACGATAAAACAATACCAATAATTAGTAAAGCACTATAAACAGCGGATAAAATTGTGACTTTAAATTCATACTTTTTTATTTTGACGTTTTCTTCTAAATTTTCATCGTTAGATATTTTTCTTTTACTATTTTTTTCAATTAATTCAGTTATTATATATATCAAACCTAAAGCACTTATCATTGAACCAAATAACACAAACGAATTACTTGTTCCAATAAAAGGAATAGTTAGAAAAGTTGGTAAAAATGTTCCAACTATTGAGCCAATTGTGTTTAAAGCTTCCAAACTCCCAATAACTTTACCAGAGACCTTTTCTCCCATTGAGTATTTAACAAGTGATGGTGTAACTTTTCCTAAAAACAATAATGGTGGTACAAATAATATTAAGCAAGACACTAAGCTCGCCCAAATGACCAAATTACTTGTAACAATAAGTGCAAATAATGCTGAAACCCCGGCAATGACAAAACGACCGAAAAATGGAATTAAGGCAATGTAGGCACCCGCAAATAACAATTCTAAATATAGTCTTGTATAGGAAGGCTTCTTATCCGCCTGTCTTCCTCCCCAATAGTTTCCAATCGCCATAGCAATCATAATTACACCAATAATTAATGTCCAAACTACTTGGCTTGAAGAAAAGTAGGTAGATATTAATCTTGATGCAGACATCTCTACTCCCATTAAAGCAATACCTACAAATAGTTCTGTAATAAAGTAATATACTTTAGTGTGAATAAAATAAGGCTTTTTTTCTTTCATAAATGATCTCTCCTTTATTTGTATTTTTCATAAACAAGAATTTATGATTAAATTTACAATCATTAAAAATATTATAAGAATATTGATGATTGCAATTCCATATCTAAATAAAAATAGAATAATAGATAGTACTAACTAAGTATTAAAAAAAGTGGGTTATAATCTCCACTTTTTCTATTACAAATTTAATGGTGCCTCCTGCCAGAATCGAACTAGCAATGGATCCTTACCATGGATCTGTTATACCACTTAACTAAGGAGGCACTACTGCTAATAATATAGAGTTTTAGCGCCTATTTGTCAACATTATTTAAGCATAACTTAAAAAGCCTACGCAAATTAACGTAGACTATCTAAAACAATTATTCTTCAGGACTTAAAAAAGCAACTTTTATAGCCTTTTCTACTAGCTTTATATTTTCTTTACTAAGCGATATCTTTCCGTTTTCTCTTCCCGTCATTCTAGCAATTCTTCTTTTTGATATTGATCTTATGGCGTCTAATTTAAGATAAGAATGTTGTTCTTTATCTTCATCATTTAATTCGGGAATTATTCCAATATCAAATGTCAAGTTACTTCCAATTGCATCTCTACTTGACAAAGGAATAACAACAATATTTCCTAAATCTACTGCCCAAACAAGTGCGTAGTGTCCACGAGTGTTATAATCTGATAACTCTGTTCCAACATTGATACCAAATTCCACCCATACAATATCCCCGCGACCCAAATTATCAGGCTGAGTATTATAGCCAGTTTTATTTACCGAATCTTTAAAATAACTCGTTTTTTTATCAAGCCAAGATAAATATTCAGACGCAATTTCTGATTCTATATTACCCAATTTCTTGTAGATATTCTTAAATGCTTTTTTGGCATCTTTTTGTCTTTTTTTATCAGAAGAAAAGCGCACTTATTAATCACCAATATTAATATATGCGCATTTTCAAAAACTTCTCTAATTTAATACTTCACCATATAAATCATAGGCAAATGCATCAGTAATTTTAACCTTCACTTTATCACCTAAATCTAAAGGTTTTCTGCTTGTTACTAATATTTTTCCATCGACGTCATCTGGTGCATTCCATCCAGAACGGAATTCGTAATTATCACTACCTTTTTTTGCCACAATTAATCCTTCCATAATTTCGCCAATGCGTTTTTTATTTAAGTCATAAGAAATTTTTCTTTGTACTTTCATCAATCTATTTAAACGATCATTTTTTATACTATCTTCAATCTGATTATCCATGCTATATGCAATAGTGTCTTCTTCTCTAGAATAAGTAAATGCTCCTAAATGATCAAACTGTACTTCTTGAATAAATTCTAATAATTCATTAAAGTCTTCTTCTGTTTCGCCTGGGAATCCCACAATAATGGTCGTTCTTAATACTGCATTAGGAATGAATTTGCGTGTTCTTTCAAACAAAACCTTTAAAAACTCTTTATCTCCTCTTCGATTCATCGCCTTAAGAATACGACTGGAAGCATGTTGAATTGGCATATCAAAATAAGGTGTCAAACGTTTTTCCTTACCAATAAGCGCTAATAATTCATCTGTTATTTCATTTGGATATAAATAAAGCATACGAATATAATCAAACTCTTTTATCTTTAAAAGTTCATTAAGGAGAGTAACGATTGTCGTCTTATCATCAATGTCCGTGCCATATCTTGTGGTATCTTGAGAAATTACCACCAATTCTTTAACACCTCGTGATGCAAGCATTTTGGCCTCTTCAATAAGTTCATCTAAAGGACGTGATCTAAACGATCCTCTAATTAGAGGTATTGCACAATATGTACAACAATTATTACAACCCTCAGATATTTTTAAATAGGCAGTAAACTTAGGTGTTGCAAGAACTCTACTTGTTGGGCAAAGTCCTTTTTGTAATGAATTATCATTAAATAAGGCATTAATTCTTTCAGCAATATGAGGATAGTCACGTATAGAAACAAATAAATCAACTTCCGGTAATTCTTTTTTCAAATCTTCTTCATAACGTTGCGCCAAACATCCAACTACAATTAATTTCTTCTTATATTTTGCCATTTCTAAAATAGTGTCAATTGATTCTTGTTTAGCGTCCAATATAAAACCGCATGTATTAACAATTATTGCATCAGCGTCACTTGGATTATTAACTATTTCATAGCCACCATCTTTAAGCATCCCTAAAATCATTTCTGAGTCGACTAAGTTTTTCGCACATCCTAAAGAGACAATACCAATTCTTTTCATAAATCTCACCACCTAATCAAATAAAGTATCAATATACTTTAAGCTTTTAAATTTATAATCAGCATAAATTTCATCTTTGCGTGTCATAATCCATTGATCTTGTATGAATAAAGTCTTTAATTTTGCTCGTTTTGCGGCTTTTAAGCCGTTATAGGAATCTTCTACCACTAAAATATCATCCACAGACAATTCAAGTCTTTCGGCGGCTTTTAGAAATATTTCAGGATTAGGTTTTCCTGCACTTACATCATCATTAGAAACGATGACATCAAAATAATGCTTAATATCTGCTTTAACAAAATAGAAATCTAGTAAATCATAAGAACTTGATGTTGCTAAAGCAATTTTAATACCCTTAGATTTCAAATAATTAAGTGTCTCTATTACGTGTTCTTTTAAAGGCAATCCATATTTTAAGATGTACTCTTTAGTTTTCGCTCTTCGATATTTGCTTAGAATTGGAAAAAGTGTGTCATCACCAACTAAATTTATATAATATTCAATAGCCTCTTTTTTTCCTAAACCTAAAGATTTTCTTATATCATTTTTTGTTACTTTATAGCCTAATTCTCTTGCCTTGGAGTATTTATATTTGACATTTAACTTTTCAGTATCAATAAGAACACCATCTAAATCAAAGATAACTGCTTTAAACATATTTCATACTCCTTTTTAAGAAATTACATAGTAATTTTAACCTATTATTTTTAAATATCAATTTTTTTCTTGTATGGACAAGTAGATATTATTATAATAATAAGGCAAATTTAGGGAAGTGTTTAACTATGAATATACGAAATATAGCAATTATTGCCCATGTTGACCATGGAAAAACTACACTTGTTGACCAATTACTTCGTTGCTCAGGTACTTTTAGAGACAATGAAGAAATTGCAGAACGTGCCATGGATAGTAATGATATTGAAAGAGAACGTGGAATTACAATTTTAGCTAAAACTACTGCTATCAATTATAAAGATTATCGCATTAATATTTTAGACACTCCAGGCCATGCAGATTTTGGTGGAGAGGTCGAACGTATAATGCACATGGTTGATGGATGTCTTCTTCTTGTAGATGCCTTTGAAGGTACAATGCCTCAAACACGTTTTGTTCTTAAGAAAGCTTTAGAAGCTGGCGTTAAACCAGTTGTAGTAGTCAATAAAGTAGATCGACAAAATGCTGATCCACAAAGAGTAATTGACGAAGTATTAGAATTATTTATCGAATTAGGTGCAAGTGAAGAGTTGCTTGATTTCAAGGTTGTTTATGCCTCTGCTTTAAAAGGCACATCTTCTTATTATCCAAATCCAGAAGATCAAAAACCTGGTATGGATCCAATATTTGACACGATTATCGAAGAAATACCCGAACCTAATATTGATGAAGAAGGTAATTTCCAATTTCAACCTGCTCTTCTTGACTATAATGACTTTGTCGGAAGAATTGGTATTGGTTGTATTAAAAGAGGTTCTGTGCATGTTAACGACATGGTATCTTGCTTAAGACTAGATGGTACAACTATAAATTTCCGTATTCAAAAATTATATGGATTTCTAGGGTTGAAACGTTTAGAAGTTAATGAAGCACACGCTGGTGATATTGTCGCTATTGCTGGTCTTCCTGATTTAAATGTCGGTGAAACAGTTGTAACACCAGGTAGTAAAGACGCTTTACCTCTACTAAGAATTGATGAGCCTACATTACAAATGACTTTTGGAACGAACACATCTCCTTTTGCAGGTCGAGAGGGAAAACTATTGACTGCACGCAAAATTGAAGAAAGATTATTCAAAGAAATACAGCGTGATGTTTCGCTTAAGTTTAGTCGCGTTCCAAATAGCGAAACTTGGATTGTCTCAGGTCGAGGAGAATTGCATCTATCAATTTTAATTGAAAACATGCGACGCGAAGGATTTGAACTTCAAGTAAGTAAGCCTGAAGTCATCATTAAAGAAATCAATGGCGTACAATGTGAACCATATGAGGATGTGCAAATTGATGTTCCTAATGATTATTTAGGTACGATAATGGAATCAATGGGAACACGTGATGCAGAATTAATTAACATGGACACAGATGACTTAAATACGAGACTACAATATGTTATTCCATCGCGTGGATTGCTTGGTTTCATGACAAACTTCTTAACTTTGACTAAAGGATATGGAATCATCAATCATACTTTTTTAGAATATCGACCACTCGACAATAAAAAAGTTGGTGAAAGACCTATCGGCGTTCTTGTCGCAACTGAATCAGGTCAAGTCACATCATATGCCTTACAAAAACTTGAGGATCGTGGAACAATGTTTGTCGTACCAGGTGAAGAAGTTTATGAGGGAATGATTGTTGGTGAAAATAAATACGAAATGGACTTAGCAATCAATGTTACAACAAGTAAGAATCTCACAAATATGCGCGCTGCTGGATCTGATCATACTGTTGTATTAAAGGCCGCTCGAAAAATGTCTTTAGAGGCATGTCTTGACTATATTAACTCTGATGAACTAGTAGAAATAACTCCATCTGCTTATCGTTTAAGAAAGAAAATATTGAATACTGTTGATCGTAAAAAGTATGACGCTCATCAAAAAGATTTAAATAATTAGGTCATAATATAAATGACCTTTTTTAATACTAAAAAAAAGGATCACATAAGTGACCCTTTTTAAATTAATTGAATTGTACTAATTATTTTTTAGCAACGCGAGCTTTTTTAGCTTTTAGTTGTCTAGCATAATTGACGTTTTCAACTTCTCCTTGTGTTAAACCTCTTTCTGCCATTAAATCTGCAATCATCATTTTTGCACGTTTAACGGATAATGTTGATTTAACCTTAATCATTGTTGGAGTTTCAGCAAAACATTTTTTGCTTCCTTCATCACGAACAGGAATTGTTGTACCATCATATTTTTGTGGTTTAGTAGCAACGTATAGTTTTAAGTTTTTACCAACTAATGTAATTTTAGCGTATTCTTGTTTTCTTAAACGGAATGTATCAGATCCGTGAGAAATACGAGATTTCACACCATAACTTAATAATTCGTTTTTAAGGATATTGTAAGTATCTTTAATATCAGTGCTTGCCTTAGCCATTTTTTCTGCGAATGGTCTTCTAATAACTTTCTTTTTAGCACCAGCAACTTCAACAACTACTTCCTCTTCGACTTCTTCGACAGGTTCTTCAGGTTCTTCAGGTTCTTTTTCAACGTAAACAACCTTTTCAACAACTTTTTCAACAACTACAGGTTCTTGTTCTTCTGCAGGTTCTTCAACAATGTCTACTATTGCTTTCTTTGCAGCTTTTCTTTTCTTGCTAGTTGCACTGAAAGAATAAATCAATGCACCAAGAGAAGAGATGACATAAATAACTAAAGCAATTAAAGCAAGTACGACTAATGGTTTATCGCCTCTATCCCAAATTCCTAAGCTAGCGCCACGATAAGCTGAAAGAGCTATAAATGGCATTAAAAGGGATGTGACAGGTGCAACTAACTCATATAATTCGACACTTTCACTTTTGAAGGCAACATACAACCAATAAACAGCTGAACAAATTGATAATATTGCTATGCCAATAACACCCCATGTTTTCCAGTCATGTTGTCTAACTGTTAAGAAAGTGTAGATAAAATGGAAGCCTTTTCCTACGTATGTAAAGAATTCTCCTCCTAACATAGCCATACCACATACGATTAATAACATTAATGAAAGTAATGAAATTAAAACGCAAATAGCGGATTTAGATTTAATTTTTAAATTCATATCAAAAAATTCCCCTTCCTTTATAGTTTAATTTTACATCTTTAACAAAAAATAACAATACAAATTTATAGTTTTTTTTAAAAAAATGTAAATTTTTGCAATAATTTTTATATTTTCTAATAGTTAAAACCGATTTTTTATGTCTTTTTCGAATTTTATTGCTTCAAAAGTCATACAAATATTGGTAATAATTGCCACTTATTTTTTCTTAGCCATACAAATTCTAAATAATTTCGAACCTTGGTTTTGCGAAGCCTTCTTTAATCTCTTTATTAGCCAAATATTAACTTATTTGACCTATTCCTATTTTATGCAAACCCATTGCGTTTAATTTACTAAAATTTATTTTATCATTTATTATTGCAGTAAAATAACAAAAGAATAATTAAATTAAGCACAAAAAAACGAACAACACAATATTGTTCGTCAATTAACAGATGGTGGCTCAACCCAGAATCGAACTGGGGACACAGGGATTTTCAGTCCCTTGCTCTACCTACTGAGCTATCGAGCCAAATGGCGGAACTGACGGGAATCGAACCCGCGGTCTTCTCCGTGACAGGGAGACATGTTAACCGCTACACCACAGTTCCATTGGTTGCGGGGGGAGGATTTGAACCTCCGACCTCCGGGTTATGAGCCCGACGAGCTACCAGGCTGCTCTACCCCGCGATGTAATAATTTATTTAAATGATGGCGGAAGCTAAGAGATTCGAACTCTTGCGGGACTTGCATCCCCTATCGGTTTTCAAGACCGACCCCTTCAACCACTTGGGTAAGCTTCCAAAGTATATTTGGTGGACCCTATAGGATTCGAACCTATAACCGACCGGTTATGAGCCGGCAGCTCTGACCGTTGAGCTAAGGGTCCCTAGATTGGTAGCTGCGGGGGGACTTGAACCCTCGACCTGCCGGGTATGAGCCGGCCGCTCTAACCAACTGAGCTACACAGCCATTTAAATAAAAATAATGGTGGAGCCTAGGGGGATCGAACCCCTGACCTCCTGAATGCAAATCAGGCGCTCTCCCAGCTGAGCTAAGGCCCCACGTTAATACGTTATTCGTAACGCATATATAAGTTTATATAATTACAAATTATAATGCAAGTGTTTTTTTATATTTTTTATAATTTTTAATGTATATTTATTTTTTAGAAAAAAGGTATAGCGCTTTAATCACGCTATACCTTTATCATCTTATTAATTAATAGCAAGTATGAAAACGAATAATAATGTCTGTCCTTCGTATTCGTAACTACCAATTCCAACGATAGCATCATACTTAGCACTTACTAAGACGACATCAACACCTAAGAATTCAGCGACTGTTCCACTTCCATTTGTGAATACTTCACTAGCATCAATATTAGTAAAGTCATAAATGTATGAGCCAGCCTTTAACATATCAGCGTATTCTTCAATTGTTGTTTCTGTAAAGTCACCGCTATAGAATAGAGCAACTTGACCATATTCGAAATATGTGTCATCGATAGAGAATATTTCAAAACCTAAATCTTCTGGATTTGCAAGTCTAGTAATACCATAGATATCAGCAATTTGATCAATGATTGATACAGCATAATATAAGCGAATTGCTTCGCCACCATCGATTACTAAATCAATGTATGGTTCACCAGTTTCATCATCTTCACCAAATGTAGCGACGTATGTAGTATCACCAATTTTACCAGTGAGGCTTGTTTGAGTAACGTTTTCAAGAGTTACATTTACATCATTAATTTTGAATATAGCATAGTTAATTTCTACAGTATATGTTTCTTCTTCATCAGCCCAAACACCAAACATATCAGATGTTAAATTTGAGAAAATTGTTAATATGTCTTTGAAGTCTTCTAATCCTTTAAGATCTGTTACTTTTTCTTCATTAGAAGTAATAGTTAAGACATAATGGTGTGCTTCTACATCTGTACGTGTAGCATCAGTATAGAAATAAACATCATAACTAATTGTATCAAGATTTCCTTCATCATCTAATGTTATAGCAATTTCACCTGTATAATCGATGCTGCCATCGAAATCTACAACAATATATGGAGCAACAATACCAACATCTTGATAAGATCTTGTAACATATTTTCCATCTTTGTATTCAAACATTTCTGGAGCAACGAAAGAAGGTTCAAAGTAACTTACATCTTCAGCAACACTATAACCTTCATATAAACTTGTTGCTTCAAAATTACCTTCATCATCAACAATGAATTGCATCATACCATCTTTTTCTGGATAATCAACATATCCAAATGCTTGAGTATATGTTTCTTCACCGTAAGTAGTTAATGATAAATAGAATAAGTCATCAAATAAATATGCTGTTCCTTCATTATAGACTTCATCACTATCTTCAACAGTTACAGTTAAATTTACTGTGACATTACCTTCTAAAGCATCAAGAGCATCACCTAATGCTTTGGCTTCTGGGTAAGTATCATATGGTTTAACATCTGATTCAATTTCAGTTGTACCAAGTTTTGTGAGATTTAAATCATAAGAAACACTAACTTTTACTGTTGCTTGGACAGTTTGTTTAACTGTTGTAAATTTAACATTTGTGACCTCATCATTTTCAACAGTAAGTTCCATTGTTTCAACATTGCCATATCCTTCAAAATAATATGTTGCAGCAAGTGTAGATGCAATTAAGTTTCTAGCATTTTGATTAACAACAGCATAAGTGCCCATGAAGGTTTTTTCAAAATATGTTGTTCTAAATGATGCAGTATAAGCTGAAAGTAATGTATAATCGTATGCCATATAATTTCCATAACTATCGTAATAAGGAGCATATTTAACAACATTATCAGCATCGACAACGAAATAACATTGTATGTCTGCATAATTAAAGATTTGTTGAATTCCAGTAAATTCATCTTTTCCTTCATCGTAATATAATGTTTCCATAGCATTTTCGTCCATGGCAAGATGGATATCATAATGAGTTGGTAAATATCCACCAGTGTAGTTAAGTGTCATAGTTCCATCAGCAGTGAAGCTACCCATGATTGATCTTAACGCAGCAGCGGAGATATATTCTGTTGCTGGAGTAGTAGGTGTAGAATCTGGTGTTGATGTTGATTCAGATGGTACAGAATCAGGTGTTGATGTTGATTCAGATGGTACAGAATCACTTGCATTTGTGCCACATGCTGCTAAACCAAGTGCAGCGATGCTCAAAAGCATAAATGCTATACTTTTCTTTTTCATAATTTTTCCTCCTAAATATATTATATTTAATTACTCAAAAGAATAATTGTAGTTATTATACTACTTTGTCAAATAATAATAAAGCATTTTTTTTGTTAACTTTTTACAATTCGCAAAAACACTATACTCAAACAACGCAAAATTATTTTGTTTTTAGACGCTGTTCAACTTTTTCTTCTAACTCTTTTAGATATTTTTCATCTAGACACATAGTTTTACCTTTAGCGTCTGATAATTTTGCAACTGGTTTATTGTTAACTCTTTGAAGTTTAATTACAATGTTTAAAGCCGGTTTATCTGTGTCATTAGAACAATATGTTCCAATACCAAAAGTTACATTAATTCTACTTTTAAAGTAATCAAATAATCTTTGAGCCTTATCAAAATTTAAGCTATCACTAAAAAGTAGTGTTTTAATTTTTGGATCGATATTTAACTTTTCATAATGTTTAATAAGTTGTTCTCCCCAAGCATATGGATCGCCGGAATCGTGACGTACACCATTATATAAAGTTGCCATCTCTTTATCGAAATCTAATAAAAATAAATCCGTTGTTAAAGTATCAGTTAACGCTGTGCCATTTTCACCACGATATTCTTCGTACCAATCTTTTAAAGCATAGTAATTAGTGCGAGCCAAATTTATACCATCAATCCCTTGATACATTTGTACAAATTCATGTGCATAAGTTCCAATTGGTCTTACATTATATTTCATTGCTAAATAAACATTAGAAGTTCCTACGCAATTAGTGGTTTTTGTTACAAATTCCTTAACCATAAAATCTTGCCAATCACGTGACAAACGTCTTCTACAACCAAATTCAGCAAATTTAAAAGTATAAATACCATCATTCATTTTCTTGATTTTCTCTTTCAAACGTACTTCTGCTTCTTTGCGTAATTCATTGTAGTCATATTTTAATCTAAAATAAGTTTCATTAATTATTTCAAGCAAATATATTTCAAAAGGCATAGCTAAAAAACAAGGACCTTTTACAATACACACTAACTCGCCAATTTTATTTTTATGAATGTCTACATACTCACGATGCAATTTAAAATCTTTTAGAAAATCCAAATAATCCTCTTTTAAGAATTTAATTGTATGTAAATACTCTAATTCATTTTCTTTAAATGAAAGTGTACATAAATAATCTACTTGCTCATTAATTTCATTAATCATTTCATCTGTAAATATTACATTATCATTACGACATTTAAAATGATACTCGCCTGTTAAATCTTTATATTTGTGAAAAATAACTTGATGCATATTAAATTTATAAAAATCAGTATCAAGTAGGCTAATAACAATAGGTTCTAATTTCATAAAAAGTCTCCTTATTTATTGACAAATAAATACGAAAAATATTATACACTATTTTTGTTATTTGTAATAATCATAAAATTAGCGTACGCAATATTTAGTAATTAAAAAAATCATATCAGTTGAAGATATGATTTTTAGAATTTTTTTTACTTTTTTTCGTAACCACTTATGTTAGGCATTGATAACTTACAATTCCATTTTACATCAAGATTGACATCCATGCTTTCTGTTGTGGTTTTATCTCCATAAGTACTAGTTTCAGTATAAGTACCATTAATATTTTTTAGCATGTTATTTTCAAATTCATAATTCTCAATTGTTTGGTAACTATAATCCTCTTGTTCGTTCAATTTTTTATGAGAAACATATAAATGTCCTTCACCCTTACTCTTAAAACTATATTCATTAATCTCTTCCAAATCCCAAGGTAAATGACCAAATATATTTGTTCCATTGCTCATAAGTCTAGAAATAGTTACTATATACATTTCTGCACTATTAATCGCATCAGACAACGCTCCATCTTCATCAGTAGAGTATGTTTTACTTTCAGTTTCAACAAAATGAATAACACCATCAATTTTTCCAATATACATATTAAAATGTATATCATTTGAAGATACACTAGTTTTCTCTTTGCCACTAACTGCAATATGATAAATTTCTTTCCCTAAATCAGCAGAAAGATTTATTTTTACTTCAGCACTGCTATCATCAATAATTTCTTTCATTTTCATATTAACTGAAAAACTTTTTTTAGAAAGTTCTTCACTATTCTGTTTTTGATAATTTATTATGCCCTCTGCTCTTTCTTTAGCTGTTTCAGCGGTAATTGTCTTGCCTGCATAATTACAACTAGCTAACATAGCGACCACACCTAGACCAACAACAAGTTTTAATCTTTTCATATTTAATTCCTTCTTTCAATAAAATTTTAGCACTTCAAAATAGTCCTATCAATATAATAACATATGAGTAACACTTGAAAATATTTCTTTTTCCTTAAAGGTTTAATGATAAATGCTTCGATGATTGTATTACTTTTACAAGCGTTAATAAGGTGGTAAAGTAATAGCATTTGTTTAATGTACAAAAAAACTTCGATATCAAATGTATCGAAGTCTATTATTCAAATGGTCGGGAAAACAGGATTTGAACCTGCGACCCTCTGGTCCCAAACCAGATGCACTACCAAGCTGTGCTATTTCCCGATAATGGCGCGCCCGACAAGAATCGAACTCGTAACCTTTAGATTCGTAGTCTAACACTCTATCCAGTTGAGCTACGGGCGCATATATCGACGCCTATACAATATAGCAAACTAGATTTAATAAATCAAGTACTATTTTAAAGTTGATGGAGGTTCCTGACGGAGTTGAACCGACGCTCATTGAGTTGCAGTCAATTGCCTTACCACTTGGCTAAGGAACCATCGCAAGCAACGGAAATATATTAACACAACACATATAATTTCGCAACATATTTTATGATAAATTTCCCCATTTGATTACAAAAAAAAGAGGCAGTTGTATTAACCACCTCGATTTTTCAATTATTTTACAGATTTGCGGCGATTACGTATTGATCTTTGTTTTTTAACAAAAGAGTAAACACCAAAGACTAGGAATGCACCAACAACAGTAGCAAGAATAATGTAATATGGAGTCATGTTTGTATAGGCACGAATTTGTCCCCACATAATTACAACATCATCATTTCTTTCTTCAAAATCCTTCATAACCGCACAACGCGAAAGTATTTCTTCTGATGGATATTGAGTTTCAAGTTCATTAGCACTATCTTCGTAAGGGTAAATGATGTATTCTTCACGATTTGAATCTTCGTTTTTGAAAACGAAAGTCAAATCATAAGGATCAGCCAATCCGAGTTCTTCTTCATCAATTTCTTCCCAATATTCTTCATCAGTAGGTAAAATATCGCTGAATTCAACATTTTCCCAATCCTCATCACTATCGACATCATCAATCTTTGAATATTCTAGAATATCTTCACCATCTTCTACTTTAATCGTATTATCTGTTAAGACAGTTGCGCGATAAAATTTATCATTGTATTTAACAATACTTTCATCAACATAGGAATATTTTCCATAATTATCTTCATCGATATAAGCATATGCTCCATGATATGTTGTATTTTCATTATATTCTGAAACTCCATACCATTCTGATACTAAATCGAACACATCATCACAGGCTATAAATGAAGTGTAGCCAATGTAATCCATATTTCTACTTGCATTTTCTGGTCTTGATAAGAAATCAATAAAAGCACA
This sequence comes from Erysipelotrichales bacterium, assembly GCA_022508525.1. Taxonomy (GTDB): domain Bacteria; phylum Bacillota_I; class Bacilli_A; order RFN20; family CAG-826; genus RUG131. The sequence continues at coordinate 22,107 of JAFLVA010000007.1, read as the reverse complement.
AGCTAATTCACGATTGGCACCAACAGGTAAACTCCATCCATCATACCAAACATTACTACCTTCTTCAGGAACAGAATATTTAAGTACTTTATCTGCCTCTTCTAATGCAGTATCAATAGAGAAAATAACGTCACCAGACCAAGCAAGATTCATTTTAATTTTTCCAGTGATGATATCGTTTTTACCTGAGTCAACTTCAAAACCGAAAATGTTTTCTTTTAGAGAAATTAATTCCTCTTTGATTACTTCAAGAATTGATTGGTAATTATCTTCACGAATAATGAGATCAAAGACATTTTGAATAATTTCAGTTTCATCATTTGCGTCATTTTCAGCACGTTCAACAGCTTCTAAAAAAGCTTTTTCATCATCATTAGGATTTTCTTTGTTTTTAAGATTTTTATAAGCATGCATAACTCCAACAACAATTGTGTCACGCATAGAATTTTTGATAGAAATCAAATCTTCATATTTTTCATCCCAGAAAATATCCCAAGATTTTACATCTTCTTCAATCGTATCGGAACATTCAGGGTCATAGATAATTCCTAATGTACCCCACATGTAACCAGCAGCGTACTCATAAAGTGTTAAATCATTTCCAACTGGCATTGATTTTAATTTATCAGTAACAGATGGTGAGGTATAGTTGAAATATTCTGAACATTCCTTTTCGACATCTATCTTTTCTAAAAGTCCTTCTCTTGCCATCTTTTGAAGCATATATTCTGATGCATTGATTAAATCATATGTTCCTTCAGGTTGTAACTTGAATTGATTATATAAAGTTTCATTTGTATCGAAAGTGTAATATTTAACGGTGCAATTATATTCTTCTTCAAATTCATCAATTAAATCTTCATCAATATAATCTTCCCAGTTAAAGATAACAAGTTCGTTACTTTTCTTTGCATTTTTGACTTTAGTTTTAGTTTCATTTGTGTCTTCAGCAATTGCTTCTACTTTATAAGAGGTATTTGCACCAAGAAGAGCTACAAATGCCATCATAAGAGTAATTTTATTAATCGTTTTCATTATTAAAATCCTCCTTTTCTTCTACGTGATACAACTGCTTTAGCACGACGATTGTTGTAAATTGTATTACCAACTACTACTACTAAAACAATCACGAAAATAATTGTAGTTAAAGCACGTACTTCTGGTGGAACTGGGTGCTTTGCAATAATTTTTTGAATATAGGTAGAAATTGTTTCAAATGATGGTTCTTTCAAATATTGAGTAATGACAAAGTCATCAAGTGATAAAGTGAAAGAAATCATAAAACCAGATAAGATACCAGGTAAAATTTCTGGCAAAACAATTTTATATAAAGCATAACGAGGTTTGGCGCCTAAATCTAAAGCAGCTTCATAGGCAAAAGGATCCATTTGAGTTAATTTAGGTTTAACATTCAAATATACAAATGCAATTGTCAATACAACATGACCAATTAACAAAGTAAAGAATGAGAAACTAACACCAACAGCAATGACCATAATTGCCAAAGACAATGCGATAACAATTTCAGCATTAATAACTGGTAATTGGTTCATTGTTTCAATAACCTTACGAGTCTTCTTTTTGGAATAAAATGTTCCGACAGCACCTAAAGTACCTAAAATTGTCGATACTACAGCACTGGCCAAAGCTATAAGAAGCGTATTCCAGACTGCTGACATTAAAGCTTTATTTCTAAATAAATCTCTATATAATCCAAAAGAGAAGCCTGACCATTGACCAACGTTAATGCTTGTTGTAAATGAATAAACAATTAAAACAAGTACAGGAAGATACATTAAGAAAAGCATGAAATATATAAAGCATTTTGCTAATATTCTTCCGTTTACCTTTATTTTTACTTTTTTCTTACTTTCAATAAAAGTAAAAACCAATGTACAAATAGAAGCCAAAACATAAATTATTAAAGCAACTAAAGCAATAATGACTAAAGGCTTTTCGTCACGATCCCAAATGCCCAAAGTCTTTCCTCGAATTGCCGAAAGAACAACAAATGGCATCATAAGTGTGGTAAATGGTGCAACTAATTCATATGTCTTCACGCTTTCGCTTTTAAAAACGACATATATCCAATATATAAGTGCAACAAGTGTAAGTAACACAATAGCAATTACAATAGTTGTTTTATAATCAAACGCTCTATTGAATAGGAAATAATAGACATAGTGGATTCCTTTTCCTACGTATGTAAAGAATTCTCCACCTAACATAGTAATTCCACATACAACCAAAAGTGCCAATGAAATAAATGACACTAAAACACATATCACATTTCGAGATTTAACATTGATATGATTTGATTTTATATCTTTTACCATATTGACTCCTTTCCCTCATCATCTTTCGAGAATTTACGTGTGATAAACACACTAATAAAGATAAGAAGCAACATAATGAAAGCCATAAATGATCCGAAATTCCAATCGCTTTGATTGAAATATAAATCAATATAACTACCAAATAAAACGACATTATATTCCGAAAGAATATCAGAAATAACATAAGATGATAACGTTGGCATAAATACCATCGTTGCAGCTGATACGATACCAGGCATTGTCATTGGAATAATGACTTTTACAAAAGTTTGAAAACCATTTGCACCTAAGTCTCTACTAGCTTCAATTTGATTACGATCCATTTTTAACATTGTTGTATATAAAGGCAAAATAGTAAATGGAATATAGTTATAAACTAGACCTATTACTGTGGCAACTTCAGGATATGATCCACCGGATAATCCAATCCAAGTTAGAAGATCACGAGTTGCGCCTGTACGAATAACAAAGTTAATCCACATTGGCATAATAAATAAGGTTACTAAAACTGCTGATTTATTAATTTTGCGATCAGCTAAGAAATAAGCTATCGGATAACTTATTACTAAACATAAAATTGTATTAATTACCGCATATGTTAAAGATATTGCCAAAACATTTAAATTTGTACTATCCGAAACAAATTTCACTAAGTTTGAAAGTGAAATATGTCCTGTAACTTTATCAGTAAATGCATAGAACAAAATCAAAAACAAAGGGACTATAATAAATAAAATAAAGAAAAGAATATAGGGAATGGATAAATACTTTCTTTGAAATCTAAATTTCATATTTGCTAATATCTCCTTTTATTTTTAAAGAGATTTTATCTTTAGCAATATTTAACGAAACGCGATCTGTTTCGTTATATGTATATTCAGTATCCACAACGAAATCTTCTTCATCATCTGTACGAATTGTAACTTGATAGTGGTCTCCCTTATAAATAACTGAGACAATATTTCCTGGAACCATTCCTTCTTCTTCGTGTTCACAAATTTCAATATCACTTAAACCAACAGAAGCAACAACATCTGCATCGTTTAAATCATATTTTTTGCCTTTAGCATCAATTAGGTATCCTTCTGAATCTAATTTACCATTAGGCACTAATTGAGTTACATCACATTCAAATGCAGTTTTAGCGATGACAACTCTGTTTTTATTATCTATATAAGCATCTTGATAAACATTGTCTACTAATTCTTTCTTCATAATATGAATCATATCTGGCTCAATTGAAATGCTTGCTTTAGAATCAACTGGTATATCTCTAGTATCTTGAATAACTACTTCGTTTTTACCAACCATAAAGACATATTGATAATGAATACCTTTAAATACTTTAGTGACAATTTGTCCATCAACCATTCCTTTACCAACTTCACCTAACTTAATGTCTTCTGGACGAACGACAATATCAACTTTTTCATTTAATTCAAAATTGTCATCCACACAACTGAAGTTGTTATTTAAGAAACGAACTGTTTTATCACCACGATATGTACCATTATAAATGTTAGATTCACCAATAAAGTCTGCAACGAATGCATTAGCTGGTTCATTGTAGATTTGTGTTGGAGTACCAATTTGTTGAATTTGGCCATCTTTCATAACTACAATAACATCAGACATTGTAAGTGCTTCTTCTTGATCATGAGTAACATAAATAAAAGTAATACCCAATTTTTTATGCATTTGTTTTAATTCAAGTTGCATATCTTTACGCATCTTTAAGTCAAGTGCACCTAATGGCTCATCAAGTAATAAAATTTCTGGCTCATTAACAATGGCGCGAGCGATGGCAACACGTTGTTGTTGTCCACCACTTAAAGTTGTAACATTGCGATCTTCATATTCTTCAAGATCAACAATTTTCAAAGCGTTAAGTACTTTTTCATCAATTTCCTTTGCGGTTAATTTACGCAACTTGCCTGTTTTCGCATCTTTTACCCGTTTAAGTCTCAAACCAAAGGCGATGTTGTCATAAACATCTAAATGTTGGAACAAAGCATAACGTTGGAAAACGGTATTAACCGGACGCTTATGCGGAGATATCAAAGTGATATCTTGACCATTAAGAGTAATACTACCTGAGGTAGGTAACTCAAAACCTGCGATCATTCTTAATGTAGTAGTTTTACCACATCCAGAAGGACCTAAGAATGTTACGAATTCTCCTTTATTTACATAAAGGTTGAAATTCTCTACGGCGTATGTGTTTTCAAATTTCTTACATACATTTTCTAATCGAATAATAACATTGTCTTCCATAATCTCACCTCATTTAAAACTTTGAGAAAATCAGTCACATTTTTTTTGATTTTTTTTAGGCTAATTTTCACGAAAAAAATATTACAAAAAATGATATCAAAAATCAACACTTTTTTTACAATTTTTTTTGTGCGTTTTTTTCAAATCGCAAAAACTCAAAAAAACGTTGATGCCATCGTGCTCATTACAAGCCATTTTTTTCAAAAAATCAGCCAATTTTTTACGCCGATTTTTTATCAAAATTTTTTATCAATTTTTTTGTAATTTTTAGGTAACATTTTTTGCCTATTATGTTACCATGCTTTTTGTTATCGCATTTTAAACATTTTGTGCTATAATTTTATAGATAAATTATGAGGTGAGTAAAATGAAACCAATTCACAAATTATTAATGTTATTACCACTTTTTGCATGTCTAGGATTATCATCATGTAATGATAAAGAAGATAATTCCAAAAAAATCAATTTCACGACCGGTAGTTTTGATGAACAATTTAACGTTGGACATTTTGAAGACATAAACCAAACACAATTAAATAATCTTCGTGAAGGTAATGCGGATTTTATAATCTACGCTGAAACTAGGGGATGTCTTACATGTGCAGACGTCGAGAAAAAGTTAGAACACTATATTGATGATTATGGTCTTACAATATATCGTATCGTTTACGGGTCATTAGATTCTACTGATCCTCTTAAATTATCAAGCAAGACAGCACCGATACTTGGTTTTTATAAAGAAGGTAAGAAATTAGGTATTGTTCCTTATAGTTCAAATGAAAAAAGTTTTGAAACCCAAGAAGCATTCAATAAAATGTTTGAAAAATACGTGGCTCTTCCTTCATACTTTTATATTGCACCTGAAGAATTAGACGAAAAATTAAAAAGAAAAGAGTCACTTGTAGTTTATTTTACACGTTCAACCTGTTCTGATTGCGGATATTTAAGTTCACATTTTTTAGATGACTATATGTTAGAAAACAAAAATAAAACCTTCTATATTATTGAATGCGATGTAACTGGACGTCGATATTCTCTTGATAGTGACCCTTCTAACCCACAAGTAGACTCTACTCAATGGCAAGAATTTAAAAACAAATATCAACTATCCACTACTACTTCTCCAGAATTTGGTTATGATTTAGGCGTTGTACCTACCTTCCAATATTATGAAAAAGGTGTGTTGAAGGCAAGTGATGTCTACGTTAATGATTCTTTTAAAGAAGAATTAATTTCTGGAATTGAAGAAGATGGTAATACCGTTAAATATAAGTTCACTGTTACTCAAAGTTTCTTTGAAGAATTGATTGGTAAATCATTTGAATTTGAAACAATTTATCATAAAGATTCTATCAATAGTTTAAAAAATCAATTCAAAAAAGATTGCGTATCTAATGTTCATGACACAAAACTCAAAAACTTTTTAAACCAATACGCTTAAATCAACAGTGCGTTTATGTGTTTTACAGGCAATATGTCAATTTATCAACTATTATAATTTTGAAAAAATCAAAATAATTGTTTATTTATTTAGCATGTAAATGCTAATATATACGTGGCAAAGTAATTATCAATTAAAAACTTGTCACAATTTAACGTGAAAATAACTTAAATCATTTAACTTGGATAAATTTTAAATGAAAATCAAAGGTGAAGTGAAAAATGAAGTACAAAAAAGTTAGACAGCCATTGAAAATTTCAAAAGTATCAGCAATGCACTTTGGAAAATTAGTAGGTCGCGCACTGCTATTTTTAGGCGTTCTAGCGTTATATATCATCTACCATGTAAATGGAAATGAATTGCCTTTTTTAGAGATAAAATTAAATTATATTGTTCTTGTTGTTATTTGGGGGATTTATGCTTTAGAAACATTCCTTCGCTTTTTTCCATCTAAATTTGAAAGTCGCGGATGCCAAAAGCAATTTGCTCATCAATATAAGCCTGTTTCAAATGAAAAAATGGTTGTTGAAAAACCAGCCTCATGGCGAACAGTTTTAGTAATAGTTTCTTGGGTGATATTAAACAGCGTGTTCGGCGTACTTTATTATACTCATGTTATCGATGAAGGAATCCTTATTTTAATTAGTATTTTGTATTCTGTATGCGATATGATTTGTATTTTATTCTTCTGTCCATTCCAAGTATGGATGCTCAAAAACAAATGTTGCACCACTTGTAGAATTTACAACTGGGACTTTATTATGATGTTTACTCCATTAGTTTTTATTTTCAACCCATTCACTTTAAGCCTATTTGCATTAGGTGCAACACTATTAATTGTATGGGAAATTCTATATGCTAAACATCCAGAAAGATTCCTTGAAAGCACAAACAGTTCACTTCAATGTCCTAATTGTAATGAAAAACTATGCGCTCACAAAAAGAATTTACAAAAATTCTTACAAAAAATGCAACAAGAAATACGTGCTAAACAAAAATTAGAATCTAAAAAGAAATAACACATATTTAATCAATAAAAAACGATGCATATTCAGCATCGTTTTTCTTTTTGATCGTTCAATTCAAGAATTGCTATTCTATTACAAGTTTGAAATGTTTAAATGTCATTTGTCTTTTTTCGTCTTTTGCAGAAATATAAATATCATATGTTCCAGCAGTTTGTATAGTTCCACTTAGTACTCCAGATGAACTCAAAGATAATCCTTCCGGGAGTTCACTCCATATCTTTACTCCATCAGGTGCATCAGATGAAAAATTATATTTTCCTGTTCCACCTTTAGCAGTTATTGTAGCACTATATTTTTTACCCTCTTTACCACTCTCTAATTCGCCAACAATTTCTAAAGGTATAGTCGACACTTAATCTTTATAAATCTTTCCAGTTTCTGATAGTGTATCATCATTATTATAAAGATATGTGTACTTTGCTTCACTTGCACGAGTCTCATTGTATGAACCAGTATTATCAATAAACCAGGCATATCGATCTATAAATCCTAATGATTCAAGCATATCTGTCACATTTTTTGTATATTTTTTTGCGGCTTCTTGCGTGCAATCTGGATTGCCAGTATGTCCTCCCCAAACCCAAATATCAATAGCAGCAAACTCAGTAATCCATATTGGAAGATGATATTTTTCATATATTTCAATGAGTTGATTACGCAATTCATTAACGGCGTTTTCATCAGCAAAATTTTGATAGCAATGGAGAGCAATAAAATCTACACGATAGTTACGTTCCTTTGCCCCATCCATAAATTCATCTAGCCAACCTGTGTAGTAGTTTGTTGGTGCCGGTGAAGAAAGAGGAATACCCAATTTTTCAAATTCTGGCCATAAATTCAAAGCTCTTTCCACAGAAATCCCTGATGAGATACCTGGAGAATAAACGTCCGGCTCATTAAAAGTTAGTAAATACTTAAATCTTCCTTCCTCATAACCATCACGTATAGAATTCAAAGTTTTAATATCCATATTATTAGTTCCCCATACCATAGGAACAAACTCCGCATTTATATTATCAGCAAAATCTTTAGAACCCCAGTTATAATACCAGCTAATACCAAGATCTTCTAAAAGTTCTGCACTTCTTTGCGAACCATCATTATAGCGAGCAACTGATACCCCCCTTTTTAGTAGTTTTAGTTGGAAAAGTTTCATTTGAGACTGATACATTGTCACTTTTCGTAGTATTATTTGAAATAAGTGTTTTTCCGCACGATGTGATAGTAGCAGTCAAAAATATAAATGATAATATTGCAGTAATATTTAATAATCGCTTCATTATTACCTCCAATTTAATTCATTTTATCTTTTATTTTTTGAGTTATTTCATTAGCTTTACGATATATTTCTTCAATATCTTCACCCAAATAGAAGTTTCCGTTTTCATATAATATTTTGCCATTAATCATCGTCATCTTAACATTTTGCTTTGAACCGGAATACACAATATTTTTAGCTATATTATTAATTGGTTGCATATTAGGTTGATGTAAATCAATCATAATAATATCTGCAAATTTGCCTTTTCTTAATACATCTGCATTTTCTAGTCCCATAGCTCTTGCTCCATTTACAGTAGCCATATACAAAACATCTAAAGCGTCACAACAACTTGCATCTTCATGTTTGATTTTTTGAAGGCCGGTTACAAGATACATTTCTTTAAACATATCAAGTGCATTATTGCTTGCTGGACCATCAGTGCCAATAGCGACCGGTATTTTGTTATCTAAAAACTTTTTAATATCTGCTATACCACTTGCAAGTTTAGTGTTCGAACCCGGACATGTAATTGCATAGAGTTTACGATTTTTAAATATTTCAATATCATGATCTGACATTTCTACCAAATGGTAACCACCACCGCCATAGTTGTATAAGCCAAGTTTTTCAAAATACTCTGTTGGAGTTAAACCATTATGTCGAGCTTTGCATCCTTCGACTTCATCTTTTGTTTCTGAAGAATGCGTAAAGACTGGTTCATGCAATTCATTGGCAAGTTTAGATAATTCTATCAATATATTTTCATCAGTCGTATATTCGGCATGAAACCCTAAGCGATATGAAATTAAATCCGAAAGATTATTTAAATACTCATAATTTTCGCGCATTATTTGCACAGATTCAGTAAAATTATTAACACATCCAAGCACAACTGTTCTAAAACCAGTATCAACACTTGCTTTTGCAAAAGAGCGTGGTTCCATATACATATCGAAATTTGCTGTTATTCCGCTTGTAACATATTCTGCGATTGCAAGTTTAGATAATTCATAAATATCTTCGCTAGTAAGTTTTTCTTCCATAGGAAAAATTTTATCAAACAACCAATCATGAAGTGGAAGATCATCCGCATAGCTTCTAACAAAAGTCATAGCAGAATGTGTATGAGCGTTTTTAAATCCAGGCATTAATAGATTCTTGTTACAATCTATAATTTGATCATAGTCCCCACTTGGTGCCTTATCACCAACGTATTCAATTAAATTATCCTTAACTACCAATTCTCCATCTAAAATGTCAAAAGTGTTATCAAGAGTTAAAATACGAGCATTAATAAACTTTATTCTCATAAAAAATCACCTCTAAAGCCATTTATATTATAAAAAAATAAATCGTCGCTTACTAGATAGTAATGCATTAAAGGCGATAAATATTTAAAATTATTGATGCCTATTATTTTTTTTACAAACTTTTTTGAACTTGCAAAACTCACAATTATTTATTTTACTAGATTTAATTGTAAAGACCACTAATACGAAAAGAAGAGAAATAATTATAAAATCACTCATAAAAAAATTCCTCCAATGATACTTATAGATGAAGCAAGAATATAGGCAAATAATGTTTGAAGCATTACAATTATTATAACTTTTTTCGTACTTTTTAATTCTTGCTTTAAAGTAGCAATTGCGCTGATGCAAGGTGCAGAAAACAAATTAAAAACACAAAAACTATATGCTGTTAATGGCGTAAAGAAACTAAACGTTCCACTAGAAAAAATATTTTTAGTATTATCAGCCAATATTTCCATACTAGCTACTACTTGTTCTTTTGCTATAATACCTTGAAGTGCACTAATAGACGCCTCCCAAGAATTAGTTTTTAAAATAGGATAAAAAAGAAAAGATATACTTTTTCCTAAAAAAGCTAATATTGATGCTGATATATCATTTGTAAAAGTTATTGATGTTGAAATATGTGACAAACACCAAACAATAATTGAACTAAATAATATGACACTTCCTGCACGTTTTATAAAATCCCAACATTTGCATAGTGTATCTTTAAAAACATATCTAAGATTTGGGAACTGATATTTTGGCAATTCTGAAATAAAGAAAGATTCTTCACTTTTTCTTTTTTTCGTTATGAAAGATAAAAATACAATTACAAATATGGCTAAAAAATACAACGAAACAGCCACTAAACCTTGATAATTTGGAAAAAAGAAACTAGAAATTAACACAATTAGAGGAAGTTTCGCCGAACAAGGAATAAACGATGTTAAAGCAATAGTCTTTTCTCTCTCTTTTTGATTTTCAATTGTTCGCGCAGTCATAATTGCAGGTACTGAACATCCAGATCCTACAATAAAAGGTATTAGGGATTTTCCACTTAATCCTAACCAATGAAACAATTTATCAAGTAACATAGCAATGCGACTCATATAGCCAGTATTTTCTAAAATATTTATACACAAAAATAAAACTAGTAATTGTGGTAAAAATGTTAAAACAGAACCAACTCCAACAACTATTCCATCATTAATTAAGGAAATTAACCATTCTGATGTTTTACATTTTAATAAAACATCATTGATTGTTAATATTGAACTATCAATTATATTTTCCACAAACAATGACAATGTATTTCCAACAATATTTGTCGACAAATAATACACAATTGTCATAACCAATACAAAAATTGGTATTCCAACATATTTGTTCAAAAAGATCTTATCTAATTTATTATCGGAATTGTTTCCTTCCTTTTTCAATACTCTTTGTGTGACTAAATCAATAAAATCATAGCGATTTTCTATTGTTTTTTCCAAACTCTGATTTTTCTTGATATATATTTTTTCATTCAAATAATTATTGCTATTTATTTCATTTATTAGCTCACTAACACCAATTTTTTTCTTGCTTGAGATAATTACAACTTTTATTCCAAAAAGTTTTCCTAATTCTTTTGGGTCAATTTTCAAGTGTTCTTTTTCCAATAAATCGCACATATTTAGCGCTAAAATAATTGGAATGCCCGTTTCTTTTAATTGGGTGGTCAAATACAAACTTCTTTCTAGCAATGTCACATCTATAACATTTATTATCAAATCAACACTATTGTTTTTGATATATTCAGCAGTAATTTCTTCCTCTTTTGAATATGGAATTAGAGAGTATGTACCAGGCAAATCAATTAGAGTGTGATTAGTGTTTTTAATTATCCCTATTTTTTCTTCAATTGTTACGCCTGGCCAATTACCAATTTTTTGTTTTTCGCCACACAGTATATTAAAAAGCGATGATTTTCCGCTATTTTGATTTCCTACTAAAGCGATGTTCATAGATCTTCCTCAACTTCAATTAAATCCAACTCACTTTTTCTCATTGTAAGTTGATAGCCTCTTAGTGAAATAGTTAGTGGATCATTAAATGGCGATACTTTCACAATCTCAACAATTGTTCCAGGAATTAATCCCATTTCCATTTGCCGAATACGATATTTGCCAGTACTTTTTAATCCTACTATTTTAACTTTTTTATGAACTTCAATCTCGCTTAATTTTTTCATATTAAAATATATGTGAGAAATAAAATTAATAACAAAAAAATAGCGATGTTACTCGCTATTTCACAATATTTTTTTCGTCTATATTATTTTCATAGTAACTAATTGCATTTTCAATAGTTGTTTTGGCAATTGCCTCTAAGGCTTCTTCAGTTAAGAAAGCTTGATGAGAAGTAATTATTACATTTGGGAAAGATAATAATCTTGATGTTGTGGAATGCTCTAAAAAATCATCCTCACGATTTTCAAATACATTATCTCCTTCTTCTTCATATACATCTAAGCCGACTCCTGAGAATTTTTTATTTCTTATTCCTGCAATTAAATCATCAGTATCAACTAATAAGCCACGTGAAGTATTTATTAATATAACTCCATCTTTCATCTTATTAATCGTTTGCTTGTTTATTAAATGATAATTTTCTAAAGTAGATGGGCAATGAAGAGATATTAAATCACTTCTTTTAAATAACTCCTCTAGGCTTACATATTCTACAAAATCTAAGTCCTTATTTGGATATAAGTCATAGGCAATGACTTTCATTCCAAAACCATGACAAATTTTACACATACACGCTCCAATTTTACCTACGCCAATAATGCCCGCAACTTTTCCATATAATGTCGAGCCTGTTAAACCTGTAAGAGAAAAATTATTCTCACGTACTTTTATGTATGCTTTATGTATGTGACGATTTACAGCAAGTGCAAGTGCCATGGCATGTTCAGCAACTGCTTCAGGAGAATAAGCTGGTACTCTTAGAATTGTCAAACCAACTTTATTAGCATACTCAAAATCTACATTATTAAATCCTGCGCAACGTAGTAAAACTAGTTTAACATCACATTCTAAAAGCTTATCAATTAATATTTTATTCAATTGACAATTAACAAATATACATACTGCATTGTATCCTTTAGATAATTCGACAGTTTGCAATGATAATTCAGTGTCAAGATAATCAACAAGTACATCGGAATAATCTTTTAAACATTTATTAAAACTTTCTTTATCATAGTTTTTTGCATCATAGATAAGAATCTTTATATTCATACAATCACTCTCCATAATTAGTATAGCAGGTCTTAAATAAAATAATTAACGACGTGCTTTCATAATTAATAAACTATTTTAATATATCTTCTATATTTTTTTGTAAATCTTTATCTAAATTTTCTTTCGCAAAATCTTTCAATAATTCTTTTGTATAATGAATTCTACGTGATTTATTACTTTCAAATAATGATATTTCAATTCCTAAAACACCATATTTTTTTATTTGATCAATTGAATAATATTCAAGCATATCACTAGGATTTGCATCTTCATCATCTTTGTATCCTAAAGCGGTTTTTGGGAATTGTTTATATAGTTCATCAAAACTTTCAAAATTATAAAGATTAATAACTTTTGCATATATTTTATCTTTGGTTTTAATGTTTTGAAAACATATAATATCGCCAATTTTAATCTTTTTTCTTTTTTCATCATTCAAACGCATTTCAATGGTTTTAATTTTCAACTTTATCATTTCAAATGCATCATTATATAAATTCATGTTATGTTCCATAGTATAATCTCGGTATAAATTATATTTTTTTAATTACTCTACAAGGATTTCCTACTGCTACAGAATTTGAAGGTATATCTTTATTAACAACACTGCCTGCTCCAATAACTACATTATCGCCAATTGTCACTCCAGGGAGCACAACTACATTACCACCAAACCAAACATCATTACCAATTGTTATTGGCTTAGTATACTCTAATCCTTCATTTCTTTTTTTAGCATCAAGCGGATGTCCAGCAGTATAAAATCCACAATTCGGCCCAATAAAAACATTATCGCCAAATTTAACTTTATTGCCATCTAAAATAACTAAATTGTGATTTGCATAGAAATTTTCGCCAACTTCAATGTTATATCCATAGTCACAATTAAATGGTTGCTCAATTAGGACATTATTTTTTATTTTGCCTAAAATTTGACTTAGCATCTTTTTTCTTTCATCCATTTTTGAAGGAAGTAAATTATTGTATAAATAGCATAAATCTTTAGCCTTTATTCTTTCATTTATTAGTTCAGTATCATAATTGGCATTATAAATTTCACCTTTTAACATTTTTTCTTTTTCTGACATAAATAGTGGTTCCTTTAAACAAATTTTACGAATTTATTTTAGCATAATTGCATTTATTTGCTATTATTTATTACTAATAAATTAAAAAGCACTTATAAAGACTTATTCGCTTTCAAAGTGCTTTCCATTATTAACGGTTATTATTAGACAAATCTTGCGTCTTTTACTCCTTGCTTAGTACCATAGAACACTCTAGCTTCAACTCGCCAAAATCCTTCTTTGTCTCCGATTAATTCTCGATAAACTTTCTCATAATCCACAGCATCTTTTTGATCATAATATTGGATGATTGTTACATTTTCAACACCATGAGTATGAATCTTTACCGCATCCAATTTCCATTCATATTCAGAGTCACTATCTTTATCGAAATATTTAATTTTTACTTCGTAATCTTTTTTTTCAAGTCTTTTTTGATAGTCGTTTGCATTTAATCCACAACTTGAAAGACATAGTGCTGTAGAAAGGGTTATAAAAAATCCAAAAGTAGATAAAATCTTTCTTTTTAACATAAGGCAACTTCCTTTAATAAATTGCAAAATTAATAGTCAAATTCACTATTATGAGCTTCCATTTTTTTAAGGACTGCTTCAGTGGAGCGTTCTATAAGACCGACAAGTCCTCTACACGCATATCTTTCATCACCACATTTATAATCATATTCATAATCTTTTAAATCTTTTTCAAATGAATACGCCTCATAATCGTCATATTTTTTAATGACATTTTTGCAGAATATTTTAGCTGCTTTAAATGCTTCTTTATTTCCGTCGTGTGCTAAATCACATATTCTTGATGCTTCTCTTGCTATTGCTTCAAAAGCTGATTGTGGGTATCTTGGCATAAATAAACTCTCCTTTATATTTCATTAATAACTATCTATATCCTTCAACAGGTGGGAATGTTGTATCTGCATATATTATTACATCACTACCTTTAATTGTGTTAAATACAAAATCTCTATTACCACTAGTTTGCATATGCATAAAACAAAGTACACTATCTGCATCTTTAAACATTTGCTCTACATTTAATGGCACTTTACTTGGGACACGGAAATACTTTCCAACTTGTAGTAAATCCCAACTATATGAAGTGAAAAAGTTTGGGTTAGGCCATGTTTTGTCATCATATAGTGTCCAACCACGTGGATGGCTTGATTCATAAGTTTTTTCACAAGACTGCTCAAGAGTTATTGATAAATTCCAATTTTCTTTCTTGGCATTAGGTCCTTCAACCGTATATACAAATCCTTCTTTCCATTCTCCACGAAATACATATCCATAATCAAATGGACAATTTGTATAATCTATAAGTTTTGATAGCATTAGTCTTTCATCGTTTGCGTTATAGCAGAAATAAGATGACACATACATTCCAGCCTGATTTTTATAATTTGTTGCTGCTAAGAATTTCTCATAAGTAACAACATAATCAACTTCTATTCGTCTTCGATTTGAATATCTTCTTGGCGGGAAAACAAATAGTAAAAAGTCTTCGTGGAAGCATACTTTAATTTTCATTTTAGATAGCTTGTACGCTCCTTCATAAGTTGCATCGTTGTAGCCATCTAATGTTTCGTAAGCAAAATAATGTATTCCAATAATTGGTAAGCCTTCATATGTTCTTGGAATTATATATGTGCTATTCTCAGGTCCAAGAAAGCCAATAACAACCCATCCTTCTAAAATTTTATAAGTTCCATTGGGATTTACACCATTATGCTCTGCTTTTCCACTACAATAATATGCTCTACGAAGTTTAAGTTTTAAAGCAGTGGATGAAACAGTATTAGTCTGTTTAGTATTCAAATATTTATCAAAATACGCCATAACAATCCTCCATAATACAATCTAATATTTCATAAAAATTGCAATATACTACATTCAGTTTTAAGCACTAACTTGATTATTAAACTCAAAGACAAAACCCGAGAAGCTATCTATGAACATCTCCATAGAAATTAGTATAAGTTTTAGAATAATATTCTATAGCATTTCTAAATCACATTTATATCCAATCTATTCTTCCTTTTTAAAATCTGAATCTGCACTATCACTATAACATTTGAAATTTGTCTTTAATATATTTTATCTCATAAAGCGTTAAAGAAGTGTTAAAAGTAATTATTAATTCAAAAATTTGAAAAAAAACATTTATTGTTATAAAATATGCACATGAAAAACAAACTACTAACATTTGTATTATTAGGACTACTAGTAGCTGGATTTGCAGGCGTTGCCATCCAGTTCGGTTTGTCGTCGTTTGGAATCAATACATTACCCAATTTGGCTGTGGGCAGCGTTTATATTGCCGTTATTGGTTTACTTTTTTTCGTATTAATTGTTGAGATTGTTTCAACATTTAAAATAGAGGATTCTACTTTTCATACCGCATTACTTGCCGTATGTTTAATTGGTTTATGTCTATTTTCCACCGATATGCAATTATTCTTGTTAAATTTTGATATCAAAATATCCGAACTATCCTTTGGAATTTTAAGTGAATTATGTTTTCTGCTTATTACCGGAGGCTGTTGTTGGTACATAATGTTTTTATATAACTTATCAATAAATAGAAAAAGAATTTTTGCTGCAGTTGGATCAATAATTATATTATTTATTGGTTATTCAGTTGCTCAATATTATGGATATGGATATATTATCCACTTAATACTAGCTTTATCAATTTCAACGATGTTTTATTTGATACTGCATAAAGTAGAAAAGAACAATAAGATTGGCTTAACTACATATATATCTGCAGCTTTATTTTGTTTTAGTGTTGGAATGCAAAATGTAAACGCTCTAACATATAATGGATTATTCGCCCCAGTATTAGGCGTTTCACTTGTGTATGCCGTATTGTCACTTGCAATGTTTGCAATTGTATATTTAATGTTTACCATCAACACTGATACTATAGCAGTAACAAAATCTAAAGAATCAGAATCATTTAAAACAAAAGCATTATCAGGACAAATAAAACCACATTTTATTTTTAATTCACTTGAAGCAATAAGAGCACTTTATCATGAGGATGTAGCTACTGGTGATAAAGCAATGAATCTTTTATCAGACTTTTTACGTAAAAGTATTAATTCATTTGATAACGATCTCATACCTTTTGAAACAGAATTAGACAACATATTTAACTATACAGAATTCAGAAACTTAAAACGCCAAAATAAAATTGAAGTAATGTTTAATATAGATTATACAGATTTTTCTGTTCCACCATTTTCAATACAGCCATTTGTCGAAAATGCGTTAAAATATAGTGGCGTAGATGAAATGGAAAATGGCACTATAATTATTTCATCGTACAAAAAAGATAACTACGTAATTGTAGAAATCATTGATAACGGAAAAGGATTTGATGTTTCAAAAATCCCAGAAAATTCACATGGTATACGTAACGCTTTCGGACGATTCTCTTCAACACTAGGTATTGTACCCGAAATTAAAAGTACCCTTGGCTCTGGAACACACGTAAAAATCAAAATAAATTTAAATAAAGAAAAGGAAAATAAGAAATGAAAATAGTTGTAGTTGATGATGAAATGCTAGCGTTGCAATCATTCTTAAGTAATATTATTGAATATGATGTTGATTACAAATTTTTCAAAGATGGCAACACAGCCCTAGAATACGCCACAAAAAACGTCGTTGATGCTTTATTTACAGACATACGTATGCCAAATATCAATGGATTGCTATTGGCAGAAAAATTTATTGAAATTAACCCAGAAATACCAATTGTGTTCATAACAGGTATGCCAATAACCATTGAAGATTTAAATGATGAGATAAAGAAAAACATAATAGGTTTTTTATATAAACCTTATAACGCTAACAAACTAGCAGAATTTCTAAATTCAATTAAAAAAAGAACACCAGTTCTTTCTATTAAAATGTTTGGTGGATTTGATTGCTTTGTAGATGGTAAACTTGTTATGTTTTCATCATCAAAGTCAAAAGAATTGTTTGCACTTCTTATAACATATAATGGAAAAAGTTTAACAATGACAGATACTATTAGCCTTCTTTGGGGAGACTCTGAAATTGAAAAAGCCAAAATTCTCTATCGTAATGCTATATTTAGATTACGCAAAACATTATCAGATATCGGGGTAAACTGCGTTGGATTTAAACGCGCCATGCTTACTTTAGATAAGACTTATATACAATGTGATTATTGGGACTTTTTAAAATCAGGCGAAGGCTCTTATAATGGGGAGTTTTGTAAAAGCTATGATTGGAGCATAGATTATTTATTTGAACTAGATCGGATTGCTGAAAAAATGAAAAAATAGTTTAAAATCCATAAACAATTGCACGTTTTCTGCGATTGTTTTTTTGCACTAAAAAAACACCAATAAATCAAAGATTACAGGTGAGTTTTTTAATAAGATTTTAACCAATATTTACAAATTGACTATTATAAAGTTCTGCATAGAAACCATTTTTTGCAAGTAATTTCTCATGATTTCCTTGTTCGACAATATCTCCATCTTTAAGAACTAAAATCATATCGGCATTTCTAATTGTAGAAAGTCTATGTGCAATAACAAATGATGTTCTTCCTTTTGTCAATTCATCCATCGCGTTTTGAATGATTAATTCTGTTCTTGTATCAACATTGCTAGTTGCTTCATCAAGAATTAATAAAGGAGAATCCTTAATCATCGCTCTTGCGATTGTTAATTGTTGTCTTTGACCTTCTGATAAGGAATTTACATCACTTAAGAATGTATCATATCCGTTTGGTAATGTACGTATAAAATGCGATAGACCAACAGCTTTACATACTTCATCTAATTTTTTATCACTTACACCAGTTTTGTTGTAGACGAGATTATCTCTTACTGTGCCATTAAATAACCATGTGTCTTGTAAAATCATATCAAATAAATCATGCACATTCTCTCTAGTTAAATCTTTGATAGATTTTCCATCAATTACAATATCCCCTGAATTCATTTCATAGAAACGCATTAATAGATTTACTATTGTAGTTTTCCCTGCTCCAGTTGGACCAACAATTGCTATTTTTTGTCCGGCCTTACATTTTGCAGAGAAATCATGAATAATAACTTTATCTTCTAAATACCCGAAGTGAACATTTTTGAATTCTACGTTACCAATAACATTTTCAAGTTTTTCCGTTTTTTCAGATTCGTCTGATAATTCTTTTTGCTCTAAAATTTCGAATACTCGACGTGATGCAGCAGACGCTTGTTGGATTGAAGTCATACTTTGAGCAAAATTACTAAGTGGTTGTGAAAATAATCTTGCATAAATGATAAATCCCATTAAAGTGTCGATACCAACTTCTTTTCCACCATTTAAAATAATGGAAACACCGACAACGAAAATTAATACATAACCTAAATTACCAACAAATGTCATAATAGGCATCATCAAACCAGACATAAATTGCGCTTTCCAAGTTACACCGTAAATATTTTCATTATGTTTTTTAAATTTTGCCTTTTCTAATTTGGCTGCATTATAGGATTTGACTGTACTATAATTCGTATATATTTCTTCGATTTGACCATTCATATCTCCTAGATAAACTTGTCTTTTTACAAAGTATTTCTGTGAAAAAACAAGGATAACACTCATCAAAATAAAGCCAAAGATTGATGATCCAATAGTAACAAGAGATAATAGCCAGTTCTTAGAAAACATCGCTATGATTACACCAATAAAAAGAACAATTGAACTAACTAAATTTGCAATACTAGAACCCAATGTTTGAGAGATAGTGTCAACATCATTAGTAACCCTACTTAAAATATCTCCTTTAGTTGTATTATCAAAATATGCTAGAGGCAATTTATTAATCTTTTTATCAATATCAGTTCTTAATCTTTTGGAAGTTTTTTGGGTAACAATTGCCATTAAATATTGTTGTGCATAATTAGCAATTGCTCCAACACCATAGATGCAAATAAGCGAAATGACTACTTTCATAAACCCTGTCATATCAATACTTGCAGCAAAAATTCCATCAGAAATTAATCCGACTAAATCCATAATCTTATCTGGTCCTATAATTGTTGTAATGGCTCCACCCACTGCAAAAATCATAGCTATAATTATTATGAAAAAATAAGGTTTAGCATAAAGAAGAATCTTTTTAAATGACTTAGCGTCAAACTTTTCTTTGCCCATTTGAGCGTTTTTTCTCATCATTGGTGGCATATTATAATTCCTCCTTTGCTAATTGTGATAAAGCAATGTCTTTGTAAACTGCGCAATTTTTTAATAATTCTTCATGCTTACCAAGTCCAACAATTTTACCATCATCTAAAACAATAATTTTATCAGCTTGACGAATTGTTCCTATTCTTTGTGCAACAATAATAATTGTCTTATCAGAAAGTTGTTCTTTTATTTGTTTTCGAACTAGCATATCGGTCTTATAATCTAATGCTGAAAAACTATCATCGAAAATCATTATTTCAGCATCTTTAAAAATTGTTCTTGCAATAGACAAACGTTGCTTTTGTCCGCCTGAGAAATTTGTTCCTCCTTGCGCTACTTCACTATGAATACCATCTTGAAGTTCAAAGACAAAGTTTGCACTAGCAATTTCTAATGATTTTTTAATTCTTGGATCATCGTCCTCAACATTTTCTTGGCAGCCATAAATAATATTATCTTTAATATCACCTTTAAAAAGGCAAGCCTTTTGTGAGGCAATAGCGATTTTAGATTGCAATTCATCTTGGGTATAATCTTTGACGTTCATACCATCAATAATGATTTCTCCACTTGTTACATCATGGAAACGAGGCATGAGTTCAATAAGAGTTGTTTTCCCACTTCCTGTTGCACCAATAATTGCTATCGTTTCACCACGATGAGCAGTAAAGGAAATATTTGATAAAACAGGTGAAGATCCATCATCAAAAATGAATGATACATCTTTAAATTCAATTTCACCCTTTAAATTGCTATCGTTTTCTATCGTTCCTTCAATAATACTATTCTCTGTATTTAAAACTTCATTAATACGTTTTGAAGATACTATTGTTCTTGGTAGGAATATAAAAATCATAATTAGCATCATGAATGCCATAACAACTTGTAATGCATATTGGGTAAATGCAGTCATATTTCCAAGTACAGTAGCTCTTTGTTCTATACTGTACATAATATTTGTTGGATCAAGTGGAATATCATTAATTAAGATTGCACCAATCCAATAAATAGCAAGAGTCAAACCATTCATACAAATGGTCATAACAGGCATAAGTAATCCCATTGTTTTAGATGTAAATAAATGATTTTTTGTTAAAGCATTATTAGCATTTTCAAATTTTTCTTCTTGATATTTTTCTGCATTGAACGCTCTTACAACTCTAACACCACTTATATTTTCACGTGTTACATCATTAAGGTTATCAGTCAATTTTTGAATTCTCTTAAACTTAGGTAAAACAACACTAACAATGATACCTACAGACAATACAATAATTGCAACGCTAATCATTGTTGCAGTAGTCCATTCAACTGAAGTCACCGATATTTTTGCAATAGCCCAAATTGCTAAAATTGGTGCTTTTATTAGCATTTGTAATCCCATTGTAAGAAACATTTGAACTTGTGTTACATCGTTTGTTGTTCTTGTAATAAGACTTGGGATTGAAAATCTTTTCATCTCTGTTGACGAGAATGATGTTGTTTTATTAAATAAGGCTTCACGTAATGTTTTAGCAAAAGCATTAGCGATTCTTGAACAAAAGAAAGTACAAGCAAATGCACTTAGCATACTACCAAATGCACATAGCAGCATCATTCCGCCATTATGCCAAATATCTTTCATAGAAAGAGCGTTACTTGAAACTGATTTTGTTAGTTCACTAGTGTAATCAGGCATTGTTAAATCAAGCCATACTTGTAAAACAATAAATAATACAACTAATAGCAATAACAAAATATCTCGTTCTCTTAAATAGCGAATAATACTATGTTTAAATACAACTTTAGAAGAAGTTTTATAAAAATATAACAATGTTTCGCATGATGCAAGTGAATATATTACAAGAGATATAATTGCTAGTACTACTAAGAA
>JAFLVA010000006.1:63758-90946 GCA_022508525.1 Erysipelotrichales bacterium | reverse complement strand
TCCCCCAAAATAATTAATAGTTATTTAAATGAAAGATTGTTGAAAATGTTATGATGACAAATTATGTCGAAAAGTGTAAAATAATATTGAATATTAGGGGGCAAAATATGATTTGGTATGAAAACATAAAAACAAATATTTTAGTAATATTGCGTGTGTCTTTAAAAATTTCAAGCACTTTTTTATCGCTTGTAGCAATTGCACTTGCATTTATTACATGGGAGGATATGAATATTAAATTGTGGTATATAAAAATAATAGTGCTAATAGGCATTATATTTATATCTTTTATTATATCTACTTTATTAGTGCTATTCTTTTTAAAATCAAAGACAGTATGGTCAAAAGGAAAAAATAAAGTTATTGTCATGTATGGAGATTTACTTGATATTGGTTTTAATAAAAAAAATAAAAGGAGTAAAATAATTGTAATACCTGTTAATGATACATTTGAAACTATTGTTGAAACATCAAATGAATTCAACACGAAGCCATTAGTTTCACCAAATACATTACATGGAAAATGGATTAATAGATATTGTGATAATCTGAAAATCCCTGTTGAAGAATTAAACAGACGAATTCAAAATAATTTACAAAGTCAAGGATTTATTCCAGTAGAAGAGTATACTAAAGAAAATAGAGAGCGAGGGAATTTAAAGAGTTTTAATTTGGGATCAACAGCAATAATTAATGGAGAATATAATACAAAGTTTTATTTGGTGGCTATTTCAAAATTTGACAAAAACAATAATGCTTATGCATCAGAAGATCAAATACGAGATGCTATTAATAAGCTTATAGATTTTTATAATAAAAATGGTCAGTCTGATCCGATTTATCTGCCATTAATGGGAATTGGTAGTTCAAGAACATTATTGAGCCATAATGCATCGTTTGACCTAATGAAATCATGTTTATTATTACCTAGTAATAAAACAATAAATGGGGAAATAAATATTGTAATTAGTAATACGGATAGAAATAAAATTTCTATATTTAAGTAATAGCTATTTTAAAATAAATAATTTGACTAATAAGTTTTAGTTAATTGCTCACCATAATTATAGGTGATTATTATGGCGTCTTATAAAGGTGCGATTAGTTTTGGATTAGTGTACATACCTATATCATTAAGTGTTTCTGTTAAAGAAAATGATATAGGTTTTAATATGCTTGATAAAAAGACAATGTCGAGAATTAAATATAAAAAGACTTGTATTGATTGTGAAAATAAAGAAGTAAAACAAGAAAATATAGTAAAAGGGTATCAATACGAAAAAGATAAATATGTTATTTTTACTGATAAAGATTTTGAAAAATTAAAAAGTGAAAAAGATAAAAACATCGTAATTCAGCAATTCGTAGATTTAGATGAGGTAGATCCAATATATTATGATAAATCGTATTACGTAACTCCTACTAGTGGAGAGAAGGCTTTTAATGTTCTTTTGGAAGCAATGGAAAAACAAAATAAAGCAGGCATTGCCAAATCCGTAATAGGAACAAAGGATACATTAATTCTTATAAGAGTGCAAAATGGTAAAATGCTTGCAAATACACTTTATTTTCAAAATGAAATTCAAAAGTGTCCAGAAATAAAGAAAAGTAAAGTGGATTCTAAAGAACTTAAACTTGCTATTAATTTAATAAATCAAATGACCGCACCATTCAAACCAGAAAAATTCAAAGATGAATATACTGATAAAGTAAAAAAAGCAATAAAGCAAAAGATTTCAGGAAAACAAATTATTGAAACAAAAAATAAAAATGAACCAACTGAGGTTATTAATTTAATGGAAGCATTGAAACAAAGTTTAAATGGGAAAAATAGACGAAGTAGAAGTGCTTAAGAATAATAAAATTTTCTGTTTTTACAAATGCTATTATTAGGTGATTAAAATGACATTAAGTAAATACAATGAAAAAAGAAATTTTTCTAAAACAAGTGAGCCTAAAGGAGTAAGAAAAACGGAAAAAGAAAATAGGTTTGTAATCCAACATCATTACTCTCGAAAAGAACATTTTGATTTTAGATTAGAATTTGGTGGGGCATTAGTAAGTTTTGCAGTTCCGAAAGGATTATCTGATATAGTAAATGAAAAGCGTCTTGCAGTGCATGTTGAAGATCATCCTGTTGACTATATTAACTTTGAAGGAAAGATACCAGAAGGTAATTATGGAGCAGGAAGTGTCAAAGTATATGATAAAGGAACATACGAACCAGCTTTTGACATGAAAAAAGGATTAAAAAAAGGCCATATTAAATTTTATTTAAAAGGTAAAAAGTATCAAGGACTATATTCACTTATTAAAACAGAAGAACCAAATTGGCTAATAATGAAACATGAAGAAAAAGTTAAAACAAAGAAAAGTCGTAATCCATTTTCAAGTTGCAACGTAAAAGTGGCAAAGCTAACGGATAGTATTCCCAACAAAGACTATATATTTGAAATTAAATATGATGGATATCGTATTGTTGCATATTGTGGCTCTACTATTAAATTAAAAACACGTAATAATTTAGATTATTCTAAAAAGTTTCCTTCTATATTGAATGGCTTAAAATCGTTTGACAGAAGTATGATTTTAGATGGCGAATTAGTGACGTTTGATAAAAAAGGAAAAAGTGATTTTTCTCTTTTAAATGAAAACATAAAACAAGGGAAAGACAATTTTACTTATGTAGTCTTTGATATACTTGCATTAGATGGAAAAGACTTAAGAAATGAACCACTTATTGAAAGAAAAGAAATTTTAAAAGATGCTTTAAAAGATTTACCAAATAATATCATTATGAGTAGTTACGCACGTAAAGGTAAAGAAAGTTTTAAAACTGCACAAAAACTTAATTTAGAGGGTATAATTGCTAAAAAAATTGACTCTAAATACACTGAAAGCCGTGATGATGATTGGCTAAAAATAAAATGTTATAAAAGGCAAGAATTTGTAATTGGAGGATTTTTAACAACTGACAAAAACAAAGATTTAAGTGCGATATTAGTCGGCTATTATGACCATAATAAGTTCATTTTTGTTGGAAAAGTTGGTACTGGTTTTACACAAAACAAAAGAATCGAATTAGCGAAACAATTTAAGAGTATAGTTCGAAAAACAAGTCCATTTGAAAAATGTGATGTTAATAACGCTATTTGGATAAAACCAGAATTAGTTGCAGAAATTCAATTTGGTGAAATCACCAAAAACAACTTGCTTCGTCAACCATCATTTATGGGATTACGCAAAGATAAAAAAGCTAAAGAAGTTAAATTAGAATATGAAAGAAATTAAAGTATTCGATATTGCGATATCCCATCCTCAAAGAATTATTGACGGAAAAATTAAAAAAATAGACATAATTAAATATTATGAACAAATTAGTTCGATAATTTTGCCTTTTGTAGCTAATAGACCAGTGAGTGAAATAAGATGTCATTCTGATATACAAAGTGCCTTTTTTAGAAAACATCATAGCAATAGTGATGATTTAATATATGTAAAAGATAAAAATTCTCTTATTTTAGAATGTCAAAATGGTACGATTGAATTTCATATGTATGGATATAATGTGAAAACAAATCAACCACATATTATGGTTTTTGATTTGGATCCTGATGATAAATTATCACTAAAAAAAGTGAGAAGAGGAGTATTAGACTTAAAAACTATTTTAGATAAATTAAATTTAAAATCTTTTCTTAAAACTAGCGGTGGAAAAGGATATCATGTAGTTATCCCGTTTTCTAAAGTAACCAATTATAGAAAATTTGAATCTTTTGCTAAAAAAGTAGCGGTAATTATGGAAAAAACATGGCCGGATTTATATACAACTAATATTAAAAAAGATGCAAGAAATGGCAAAATATTTATTGATTATTTAAGAAATAAAAAAAGCGCAACATGCGTTGCACCATATTCTTTAAGAGCAAGAAAGAATTTTCCGATATCTTTTCCCATTTCTTGGGCTGATTTAAATAAATTTACTCCTAATAAAGTTAACATAAAAAACATTAAAAGATATCTAGATAATAATGCTTGGAATGATTTTTTTGAAGTTAAGCAAGAACTAATATAACAAGTTTTACTCTTGTAATTTTAAAACAGAATCAATGAATTTTACGACACCGTCATTTTCGTTATCAAAACTAGTGACGTGTTTTCCTAATGCTTTAATATGCTCAGGAGCGTTTAGCATGACTGCCCCATGATTAACTGTAAATAAATCATAATCATTCAATTGATCACCAAATCCAAACATATTTTCTTTTTTTATATTAAATTCTTTTCTTAAATATTCTAAAGCCTTGCCTTTTGAAGCATTGATAGAAGAAATTTCATAAGATATGTGATCATCAAATTTACCCCAAGGAATATATTTGAAATTTTTATATTCTTTTAATATTCTTTCAAATTCTTCTTGGTATTCTGGATAAATATAAATATCAGCATCAATTGGATTATTAACTAAACTTTCTTCAATGTCGTTTTCATGCATTGATACAATTGGATCGGCGTGAACTAGCCACCAAGGGATACGATTATAATCAAGATAATGGTAACTGAATGGGCAACGAACTTGGTATGAGTATAAAAACTTTTTTACTTTGCGATAGAATTCTAAAAATTCATTTCTATCCATAGAAAAATCAACAACCTTTTTTATTGTTTTAAGGTCGTTTTCAAAATACATGATTACTCCACCATTACTTGCAATCATTGGAGTATTGACACCTAGGCGTTGATAAATATCTAACGCACCTTGAAAAGGTCTGCCGGTAGCAATACAAAAAAGAGATCCGAGTTTATCTAGTTTGTGTATGTAATTTTTTGTGTATTCTGATATTGTATAGCTATCATTTTTTAAGAGTGTACTATCAAGATCAGAGCCTATTAGATATTTTTCCATAATTCATTACCATAGAAATATTATCATATTTACTATTTTTGTTTAAGTAAAATAAGTCTGTTTTTTATAAAAACTCTTGCATTTTATTAAAATATATTTATAATATGTAGAGTAGCAATTATAATAACTGATCAATATTATAATTGTTTAAATATACAATGGGTGTTTAGCTCAGCTGGGAGAGCATCTGTTTGACGTACAGAAGGTCAGGGGTTCGATTCCCTTAGCACCCACCATTTAACCGATTTAGTCCGATTTTATCGGACTTTTTTTATTTTTTGATATGATTTGATATGAACAAGTCAACTTTATAGTTAAATATTGAACAATTACATCAGGCTTCTGCCAGTCAAAATATGATGTGCTGAAGAGATACTTTTAATTCGAATTATTTTACTTTGAAGTTATAATTTATAGTTTTAAATCAATCACATAATTGTCATTTGTATAGTGATAATTTATAATTAATTCGTAAAAATATTGAAAGAAGTGGAAGAAATGAAAAGTAAAAAAATAGGCATGATTGCCTTTGTTTTGGGCGGATTGATACTTACTTGTATTGGTGTTATTGCTACGATTTTATACGCAAAATCATATTTTATAGATGGCTCAGGTGTATTTGATGATTTGCAAAGTTGCATCGTTACTTGTTTCTTTATTATTCCTATAGGATTATATATGATTGGTATAAGTATAAATTTAAGAAACACCAAGCTAATTACACCTGTTCACTATGGCGATAGATTTATTTGTATACCATTAGTCATATTTCAATTAATAGGTGCTGGTATTAGTGGTTATATAGCTATTAAATATGATTTATTATTTATTTTAACTTTTATTGTTTTACTTTCTGTAGTTTCATTTTTAATATTTGCAATATGTAATAATAGCACTAAACCGGGAACTATAATTTCTCGTAAAAGTAAAAAATTTGTTGCTATAACACATACGCATAGTTTTTATATAGATGGAGTAGATGTATTTGATGTGGCTAATCAAATTGCTAAAATAAATAAAAAAATTAGACTATATCGTTTAAAAAAATTTGTGGCAGATGTAGATTGTGTTTATATTATTAATGGAAAAGCAACACAATTTTATGTTGCTTTATGTCAATATAAATCCTCAGAACTTGTTTATTTTGTAAATGTAAAACCAGTGCTTCACTTTTTGGTTAATGATCCAGAAAGCTTAAATACAAATATATCTAATAACATGGAATTTATGCATGAAGAACTAAAGAACGAATATAAATTTCAAAATAATTTTGCCTATAAAATTGTTGAAAATGATACTGGTTTTAGAGTGACTATTAACGTTATATTATTACTTCCAAATCTTGATAAAGACTTAAAAATAATCAATCAGGTAACAATTTTTAGTAAAACATGTGCAACATTAGAAGAGGCTGAAAAAGAAATAGAAGAGTTTTTAATGTATTCTGAAACAAGATAATTAAACGTGTTTGTTTAGTATTAAAAAATATTAATAAAAATATAGTTTAACTAGTGCTACATTTTAAAAATTATACATATATTAAAGATACCGATACATTAAATGAGTCGACATTCTCACTTGTATCGGTTTTTCTTTTAAATTGAAATTTTTATGTTTTCGTACGTATTCAAACGAATATTTCGGCAAATAATATCTAAATAGGAGATGTTATTTTATGAAAACAAAAGAACAAAATGAATTATTAAGTTATGTGCATATGGCTGCAAGCTTATTTCGTCAATATGCTCAATGCGCAAATAATTTAGAAACAAAAGACTTTCTTAATAAAATTATTGAAAAATTTTCAAAACATGAGAGTGAAATAAAATCAAGAATGCATATTGAAAAAGAAGGTAATGTTCTATCAATAATGCAAAATATGATTGTGTGCATGAAAAAAATGCAAATCAAAACGATAAAAGATTCTTTTGAAATCTGCGTAGAGGCATTAAAAACACTTCATATGGCAATTTATCAATTAAATCGTTATATTAGAAAAAATATAAATGTCTTAAATGATGAGTTTATTGGTATTACAAAATATCTATTAAAAGAATACGAAGGAATCGAAAAAGAACTTAGAGATTTCATAAAAACAGAATATTTGTTCTAAAATACATAAAAATCGCAATATTTTAATTGATTTATACTTTTTGTTTGCTAAAATTAAATAGGAAATTAACTTTAACAAAGTTAAAAAGTGCAAAAGAGGCGATTTTATGTTTTTGACAGATTTAAATGGTGTTTTAGGAACTTTAAAAAGTCCTGATTTTATTGCTGGGGCAAGTATTTTAGTAATATTTGCTGTATTTATTGCGTTGATATTTAAACGTAGAGTTGTCCTAGCGGTTGATATTACTATGACTATTTTACTTATAGCTGCTCTTGCATTTGGGTATAATGTAGTATTCAGTGTTCTTTCTTTTGCATATATGACATTTATTGCTGTAGTAGCAATTATTAACGCTGGAATATTTAGACATTACATTGCAAATCCTACTGATAAAATTAAAGGAAGCAGTAAATTGTTTGTTAATAATAATCTTGTAGAAAATAAAGTTACTGATCAAGCTACAATGATTAAAGAAATTTCTGAAGCTGTAACAAATCTATCAAAAACTAAAACAGGCGCCTTAATTACTTTTGAAAGAAAAGATTCTCTTGATGAATATATTAAAACAGGAACAGTTATTAATTCACCAATTACTAAAGAATTAATTCAAACTATTTTCTATCCTGGTACTCGTCTTCATGATGGTGCAATTGTAATTAGAGATAACATCATTGTTTCTGCTAGTGTCTATTATACTCCAACAACTAAACCACTATCTGGTAAATATGGAGCGCGTCATAGAGCAGCAATGGGAATTAGCGAAACAACTGATTCAGTCACCATAATTGTTTCTGAAGAAACAGGACGTATCTCTATTGCAGCGGATGGAAATCTTGTTCCTATTGCGTTAGATAATTTTGAAAGATCATTGAATGATTATTTAGAAGTCCAAGATTTATAAAATAAAAGTCCAACATCAGTTGGACTCTTTTTGTTTTGTTATTTGTTTTCGTCAAGTAACTTATAATATTCTTCAAATACCTTATCAGCCATCTCAGTGTCAGTGCAAAGCTCAATAGGATTACTTTCGTCCTCATTGACTTTAAAAACAAAAGCCTCATCTTCATCGACACCTTCAATGTCATCAAGTGGTTTTAAAATGACATATAATTCTTCTCCCATTGGGATAACAGCTATTTGAGCAAATGTTGTTTCATTGTCGTTTTCATCATAAAGAACTATGTCGTCATTATTATTTTCATCTAGTAGAATTTCAATGAGTGATTTATCTTCCATATTTTTTTTCATCCTTTACTTATTTTCTTAAAATATAATTCATCTATTAATATAAATATAACTGAAACTACAAAAAATGCAATAAATTGAATTGTAAACTTTAAATGCATCAAAGCGAGCAACATAGAGAATGCAGCACTCACAGCAAACCATAATCCTATAACATGTTTTCTTACAAAAGTTTCAAGAATTATGGCAAGAAAAGCTAGGCCTAGCCATATAAAAATGTGTGTATGATATGCTTCAAGAAAAGTTTTTATTTCCATGCTTTCACCTACTTTATCAAGCTACAACCAATATTTACAAGCTCATTTTGCAGTTCACTTATAAACTGTGTTATTTCTGCGTAATCGTTATTTTTTAAAGTGTTAACGACATCCATATAAGATTTTGTAGAGTAATGATATTGTTTAAAATCTATAATTTCAATTTTTACTCTAATAATAGTTTTATTTATGGTTAATTCAATTTCGTTTGGGCCATTTTTATACATTGCAACTCGGCGATATACAAAAGGAGCAAAATAATGAAAACCAGATTTATATGTTCCGTGATAGACATCTAATTTTTCAATGATTGCAGTATAACCTTTTTTTACATAGATAAAGCCAGACAACACCATTAAAACAATACCAATGATAATAGCAATTATTGCAACAATATATAACCAATTAAAACTAATGGATTCAAATATCATTTTAATGTCTCCTTTTGCATATAATGTCAATGCTTAAAATCATTATAACACTAATAAAAAGGAGGTGCAAAAAATGAAGAAAGAAATTGTCTTCAAAAAAATCGACAACAAAAATTATCCGAACATTTTGTTTTTACATGGATATGGACAAAATAAGGAAATGATGTTGCCACTTGCAAAACGAGCAGAAAAATTTGCAAATGTTTTTGCACTTGATCTTCCTGGATCAAAAAACAATGTTTTAACTAGTGTGTTTTCTATAGACGACTATGTCGATTATTTAGACAATATTTTAAATGAACATAACTTTAAACCTGATATTATTGTCGGACATTCTTTTGGTGGTAAGTTAGCTTCCTTTTACGCACTTAAACATCCTACTACGCTTCTTCTTTTGGCGCCTTCTACGATTAAGCCGAGTTTTTCATTAAAAAAGTTTATTAAAATACGCTTATATAAACTGTTTAAATGGCTATATAAACATCAGCTTGTTCACTCTATTCCTAACTCATTAATGGGAAGTAAAGATTATCAAAATACAAGTGGGATAGATCGCATGACGTTTGTAAAAATTGTGAATAGTTATTTAAATAAAAAAAAGCTAAGGTCATTAAATAGTGAAGTCTATCTTATTTATGGAAATAGAGATCAAGATATAAGTTATAAACAAATGAAGAAGTTTACTAAATATAGCCCTCATTCGCACTTAATAGTCATTAAAGGTGATCATTTTGCTTATATAGTTAATGTAAGTGCAATAACCAACTTACTTTTTGAAATTGTAAAGGAGAAGTCATGGAAATAGTATTAAGAATTTTTATTAGCAGTTTTATTTTTGTGAATTTATTCTATTGCACCGCTATATTTATTAGTCAATATTATGACTATAAACGTTTATTGATTTTATTAAAGCAAAGGACTATTGAATGTAGTTATCACAATTTAATTATATTTTCATTGTTTTGTTTATCTCTTGGATTAGTTTTTAACAATGTTTTTATATCCGAAATTGTTATATGCTTAGCCTTGTTAATAAATATTTTTTTTACTAAAAAGTTGATTTTCAAATTTACACGTAGAAGCATTTCTTTTTTAATTATATATCTAGCCGCTGTATCAGTTAGTGCTATATTTGCAGATAAAATTTCATTTTATATATTTGCAAGTATATCTTTGCTATTCCAAGAATTATTAGTAATATTTTCGAATTTAATATTGTCACCTTACGAACATTTAATAAGAAGATTTTATATTAATAAAGCCAAAAAAAAGATTAAGGATAATCCTAACTTAAAAATTATCGCAATAACTGGAAGCTTTGGAAAAACATCATTTAAAAATTATCTATACTCAATTTTATGTGGGCAATATAACGTTATTAAAACACAAGGATCGATTAATACACCGATGGGAATATGCAAGTTTATAAACAATTCTTTGACGCCATATGATGATATTTTAATATTAGAATTAGGTGTGGATACACCAAATACAATGAAAAGATTTTTTAAAATATTTCATCCTCATATTGGAGTTATTACTTCTATTGGCGAAATGCATTTAGCAACATTTAAGACAATTGAAAATATTCAAAAAGAAAAACTATCATTGTTTAATAATCTAGTTGGAGAAAAAGCAAAATTTTATAACAAAGATTGTTCACTTATAAATGTTTTAAATAAAGATAATACACATCCATATTCTATTGAGGAAATTAAAATAGAATCTATGAATATAGAAGGAACAAAATTTGAATTTAATGGAAATACATATTTTGCTCCAATATTTGGGAAACATCAATTAATTAACTTACTAGGTGCAATTAAAGTAGCAAAGTATCTAAATGTTAAAGAGGATATTTTATCTAATCGCTTATGTTTTGTAAAAGCAGAGAATCATCGTTTAAGTGTTGAAAAGATTAATAACACTTATGTTATAGATGATGCGTATAACGCCAATTTTATTGGCTTGAGTGAGGCAATAAATACTATCACATCATTTACGGGAACTAAAGGAATTATTTTAAATGGCGTAATTGAAGCCGGAACAAAAACAAAAGAAATAAACTTTAATTTAGGTTGCTTGCTAGGAAATTTTGATGAAGTTGTTATCCTTAGTAATTCTTCACAATATTTGAAAGAAGGGTTAGAAAGCATTAGTAAAAAGTTTAAAGTTTTTAGTAATTATAGTGAAGGTTATACATACCTTTTAAAACACGAATTAAATTATGTACTACTTTGTAGTAAAGCTGATAAAGAATTTATAAAATGAGAGGGAATTTATGAAAAAAATTGCGGTTGTATTTGGTGGAGATTCATTAGAACATGATATCTCAATAATCACAGGTTTATATGTTTTAGAAGAATTAGAAAAAAACAATATTAGTTATTTGCCTTTGTATCTGAGTCATGAGAATGTGTTTTATACTGGTAATGCATTACTAAATAAAGATAACTATGAAAAGAAAAAACACTTTATAAGGGGAGAGTTTGTTCATAAGAATGGATATTATCAATTCAAGGTCAAACGTCGATGTATCGATATTGATTGTGCAATACTTTGTGTGCATGGAAAAGGAATGGAAGATGGTAAACTAAAAGCATTATTTGACTTTATGCATATTCCGTCTACTTCTTCTTCGGTTCTTTCTTCTGCGTTGATTCAAGATAAATATTTTTCAAAAATAATTATGAAAAATGCCAATGTTCCTGTTGTTGATGCATTCTTTCTACGTAAGGGTGATAAGATTGAAATACCTGAAAATTTTGAATTTCCTTTAATAGTTAAACCAACAAATCTTGGTTCGTCTATAGGCGTTAAGAAGGTTAATAATCAAAAAGAATTTGAAGAGCATCTAACACTAGCATTTAATTATGATGAAAGTGTAATTGTTGAGAAGGTTATTAACAATCTTAAAGAATTGAATATTGCAATTTTAGGGGATGCAACAAATTATCAAATCAGTGAAATTGAAATGGTAAATTCTAGTGATAATGTTTTATCATTTTCAGATAAGTATGAATTGTTTAGATCAAAGTTTGATGGGCATGTAATTCCTGCCCGAATTCCAAAATCTGTTGAAAATGACATCACTAATATTGCTCAAACGGTATTCAAACTATTTAATGTTAAAGGTGTTTTAAGATTTGATTTTCTTTTAGATAGTAAAACCAAAGAAGTCTATTTGAATGAAATTAATTCAATTCCAGGATCGTTAGCATTTTATCTTTTTAAAAATTTAGATATTAGTTTTATTGATATTCTTAACAAGTTAATTGAAATTGCTAAAAAAGAATACAAAGAAAATCGCCAACTAATTAGTAAATATGAGCATTCATCTTTAAAAACTTTAACGAGAAAAAAGTAATCAGCACTTTAAAACTTCTTAATTTATATGTTAATATAATTAAGGAGTTTTTTTTATAGGAGGAATAAATATGGGAACACCACATATTGGCGCAGAAAAGGGAGATTTTGCTAAAACTGTTTTAATGGCTGGAGATCCACTTCGTGCAAAATTTATCGCAGAAACTTTTCTACAAGATGTAAAACTAGTTAACACAGTTCGTAATGCTTTAGGATATACAGGTTATTATAAAGGAAAGAGAGTATCAGTTATGGCATCAGGAATGGGAATGCCATCAATTGGTATTTATTGTTACGAATTATATAATTTCTTTGATGTTGAAACGATTATTCGTATTGGCACATGCGGTTCTTACAAAGAAGATATTAATTTATTTGATGTTTTGATTTGTTCTGGTGCTTGCACAAATTCTAATTGGATCAAACAATATGGCATTGATGGTGTGTTTAGCGCCATTTCAGATTTTGAAATTACAAAAAAAGCTTATGATACAGCACGCGAATTAGGAATACCTGCTCATGTTGGTAATATTTTGTCAAGTGATAATTTTTATAACGATACTACATGGCAAAAGTGGGCTGCAATGGGTGTCATGGGTGTTGAAATGGAAGCTTATGCACTTTATGCCACTGCAGCAAGTTTAAATAAAAAGGCATTGTGCTTACTTAGTGTCACCGATCATTTTATTAAAGAGGGAAAAGCAACTGCTGAAGAGCGTCAACTAAATCTTAAGAAAATGATTGAGATTGCTTTGGAGATTGCAGAGTAAATATGACTCCAGAATTAACAATTGCCTTAATTGTTATTCTTGGATTATTGAGCATTTATTTATTGATATCTCATTATTTAAATGATTTTATAAAACGAAAATTTTTTCGTAACTTCTACTATCACAAAATATATCGCTACGTTGAAAAAAAAGATTTGCGTTTAATAAATAATTTTGAATTCACCATCGATGAATCCACAAATGCACATTTAGATCATGTCATTTTTGGAAATAAATATATTTATTTAATTACTGATAAATATTGGACAAAAGGTGTTTATGGTAAAGAGGAAGATAAATCATGGCTTCTTTTTAAAAGTGAAGATAAAAGAATATACATTGATAATCCATTAAAGAAAAACGAGTTAAGAGCAGAGAAATTATCACTCGTTACAGGCATTGATATGAATATGTTTGTAACTATTGTTATTGTCAATAATGATTGTTTGCTAGATGAGAACATTAAAATAAACAATCAACACATAATTTTAAAAGAACGACATTTAATTAAAACTATTGAAAGTTTTGAAAAGGAAAATATTGATAATATTAATGATGAACAGCTGCAACAAGTTGTTTATGCTTTCAACAAAATAAAAAATAGCACTTCTCAGTGAAGTGCTATTTTTTTAATTTGTCGCTCTTTTGCGAGGATAATCAGTGCTGTAGTCATATTGGCTTTCGTCAAGTCGCATAAATAATAGAAGAATATTAATTAAAGCTGAGACGGCGACAACAATATAAACAATTCTTGTAACTACGCTTCCTGTACCAAAAATGGCTTCGACAAGATTCCAGTCAAAAATTCCGACTAATCCCCAGTTAATTCCACCAATAATTGTGAATACTAAAGCAATTTTCTCTAATATGTTCATAATGACCTCCAGTCATTATTAATATGTGATATTTTTTATAAATTATGCAATCATATTTTTTTTAGTGCATTCATAAGTATTAAGGAGGTGGAATTATGTTTAAGAAAATTATCATTGGATTAGTAGTATTGGGTGTAATTGTTTTGGCGGGTTGGAAATTGTTTTTCTCAGGTGGTGATGTTTCTACAACAATTGAAAAAAAGCGTGATGAGCTAACAGCATACCACATGGAAGCTACCATGGATATCGAACAAGGTGAGAATGTCAAAAACTATTTAGTTAAAACGGACTACCAAAAATTGGAAGAAAATGAAAATTTCAAAGTTTCTTTAACAGATACAAATATCAATCAAGAGCAAATCATTATTAAAAACGCTGAAGGTGTATATGTTTTAACTCCAACTTTGAATCAAGTTTATAAATTTAAAAGTGAGTGGCCAACTAATTCTCCTAAACCATATTTGTATCATGCAATTTTATCTAGCTTTGATGGAAAACATGAAATTAAAAAAGTCGATGATGGAATAATTGTTACTACAAACCCTAATTATACAAATAATCCTACTTGGGTAAAACAAGATGTTAAACTAACAAACGACTTGTCGCCAAAGTATGTAAATATCTATAATGCAAAAAATGAGGCCATAGTTAAGATTAATTTTACCACTGTTGATTTCTCACCAAAATTTGAAGATGGATATTTTGATGTCAAACTAACAATGCAAGAAGCAAGATCTACTATGAGTGAAACAACTTCTTCAATAGAAAAAGATTTCCCACTTTACCCAACTGGTGCGAATGTTGCTGCTACTAAAAAGGAAGAAATAACTAGTAATATCGGTGGTGCAGAAGTTGTTATTATGGTATATGAAGGAACTGACTCATTCACGGTTGTTCAACAACTCTTAGACTCTAATGAAGAACTAGTCATTAGTGAGGTTGATGGTGAATTAGAATCAGTATTTAGTGGAGTAGCATATAGCAAAAATAATTACTTAATTTATATCGAAGATAATATCAAATATCAAATTTATTCTAAAGATTTGAGTACTGCTAAAAAATTAGAAGTCGCACAAGGAATGGAATATAATATTATAAAATAGCTATGTGAAAACATAGCTTTTTTTTAAACTTGGATTTCATTACCAGAAAATGTTAAAATACATCGATGATCTTTTAAATGCGAATGAGATGAAGTATTGTGCTAAGTTCAAATTATAAAATAATTTGATGCACTTGATAATAGGCATAAAATAATTTATAGTAATATTTGAATTGAGGTTTTAAGTATGCAAGATGTATATCTCGAGGCAAAAAGAAAAAAGAAAAAGTATTACGCTATAATTTTAGCAATGCTTTTTGGTTTTTTAATGCTGACACTTTTAACTGTTTTGCTAGATTATTTACTACCATTTAGCACAATTATTTTATTTCCTTTTTTTATTTTGCCATATTTTATTGCTATGCAAATGATGCTTATTCAAATAGATGTACAAGAATTTAATAATAAAACTTTTTATCGTTTATTTAGAATTGGTCTTTCGCCTTTAATTAAAATGTCATTTGGTACTTTAATAAATGTTTTACTTGCGATACTTATATATTATCTTGTAAATCAAGTTTCAATAATTGTTTTTGTTCTTCTCCCACAAAATAGTGGTCTTATAACGCAGTTAATAGAAAGCATGGAAATTGAAGGCATAACTTTTAAAGAAATGTATGATATATTTTATGGCTTTATTCAAAATAGTGAATCGTGGAAACAAATGATTTTTATCAGTACTTCAATTGCGTACGGAGCGGGCTTTATGTTTTTCATATATAGAATGCTCCACAATTCCTTATATGCATTATGCAAAACAAGTGCGTCGTTACCAAGTGGTAGAAATAAACCAGTATTTAAGGAAGTATTTAAAAAGTATTCAAGATATTATTACAAAACTTATTATAAACACGAATGGTATAAGGTTGCTTTAGTGCCTATTTTCTATGCTGGAGGAGTCTTATTAGCATATTATCTAAATTTGCAAGTATTAACATTAGTTATTGCCCCATCTTTAGCATTAGTTGCGGTTACACTTCTTCTTCCTAATTTATTGCTTTATCAAGAAAAAACCTACGTAATGATGTTTCATGAATTAAGCAAAAAGAATTATACAAACATGCAAAAAGTTTATACAGATTTGAAAGGCCAAGCGAATTTAAATAAAGAGCAAGAAAAGGCCTTAGATGAATTTATGAAGCAATTAGAAAATGCTACTAAAGAAAAAAGAGAAGAAAATAAGGAAAATAAAAATTCTGATGAATAATCAGAATTTTTTTTGTTATTTTAGGAATAAACACGCAGCACCAATAATACCAGAATCATTGTTTAGTTTACTTGGTATTATGTGTATTTTTTCTTTGGTTGTTTCAAATATTTTGTCTTCCACCTTACGGGTGAGATGTTCTTTTTGTAAAGATACACCTCCACCTAGTAAAAATACTTCAGGATGGAATGTGTTGTTTATCATTATGATAGAATTAGCAAGATAAGTAACATAATTATTCACTACTTCGTTAGCAGCAGCATCCCCTAATTTTGCTGCCTCAAATGCTGTTTGTCCGTTTGCTTTTACAAGCATATCTGCAAAATCCCACATCATACTATCACGATGTTGTTCCATGGCAATTTTTGTATCTCTAATTAACGCTGTTGCAGAACAATATGCCTCAATGCAACCTTTCTTTCCACAATTGCAGGCTTCTCCGTTTTCAATTAAGGTCCAGTGTCCTAATTCTGTTTCTGAGTCATCTTCTCCTTCAAATAATTCGTGATTGACAACAATTCCTCCGCCGACACCTGTACCAAGTGTTAACATAATAAAACTATTATATCCAACTCCTGCGCCAAGTACTAATTCTGCAAGAGCAGCAGCATTCGCATCATTAATGATTTGAACTTCTTTTTGACATATATCTTTGATAATTTCACAAATGTGCAAATCGTGCCAAAAAAGATTTGGAGAAGTTTGGCAAATTCCGTTTTTACGATCAATAATTCCTGGACATGCAAGACCAATTCCCATAACTTCTGAAAAATCGTTATTCATAAATTTTTGAATAAAATGACCCAATTCTTCTGCCATTTTCTCTTGATTGGAATTTACAACTTTATAACTTTCTTTTTTTATGATAGTGCCATCTTCTTTAACTAAACCAACTTTAATAGATGTGCCACCAATATCGACACCAATTATCATAGTAAACCTCCCGAATTAAAAGTATGAATTAAATAAGTAAAACAACAAAGTATAAAACGCAAAATGCGATGATTAGAACTAATGTAATGAATGAAATGATATATTGGGCGAGAGAACGATTTCCTTTTAATTTACTTTGAATAATAATAGAAGTAATAATACACGCTAAAGATACCAATGCAATTATAGCAAAAGGAATCATAACAATAATCATTCCCAATTTGTACAATCCTTCACCGTTCGTCAAATGATCCTTAAGAAATGAAATGCCAAATGCACCTAAACTTGGTAAAGTTATTGCGGATACTACTAGTAGAATAATACTCCAAACTTTTTTTTGCTTTATGTTTCGCTCTATTTTATCCATAATTTTTTCCTCAAATATAGTTTACCCAAAAATAACTATAAGGTCAAAAAATTTTTATTATTAGCGTAGTGGTAAGATTCGTATCTAAGAATTTTATCTTTTTTGAATTTGTTTACTAATATATAATGGTTATAGGAGTTTAAATGGTAAAAAAATGAACAAAACAAGATTAGAGTTTATTGATGTTGCAAAGTTTATTGGCATGATACTTGTTATTTTAACTCACTGTCAAGAAGGTGGTGGACATATTATACCTACGGTATATTCTTTTCATCTTCCTTTGTTTTTTATCTTAAATGGCTGGACTTTAAAAATTGACAATCTATCTTTTGGAGAGTATCTAGTAAAGAAAATAAAATCCTATTTAATTCCTATATTTTGTCTAGGAAGCATCGTTATTATTTTTCAATTGTTTTTTTATCATAAAGAAGGCGGACTCATTTATTTTGGAAATGAATTTTTAAATTTGGTTGAACAAAGACGAGCGTTAACATTATGGTTTATCGGAGCATTGTTTTTCTCTGACATCTTCTTTTATGCCGTTTATAAATTAGGTAAAAACAAGATCGTATTTATGAGTATTATTTCTTTACTATTCTTAGGACTTGGAATATTTATAAATTATCATTATCATCGTGCTTTATTTTGGAATTTGGACGCAATGCCTTTTGGAGTGTTCTTCGTTTATATTGGTTATTTATGTTCACATGAGAAATTGAAAAAAATGCAAAATTATATTTTATCTAAAAGATGGTTATCACTTTTAGTTGGCGCTGGTTTATTCTTTATTGGATTTTTATTCAGTGAAATAAATTACCATGTATTTAACCAACATTTAGAGATGTGGGGCAATCAATATAAAGAGTATTATTTAACTATTCCTAGTGCGGTATTTTTATCATTAGGTGTTATTTATTTATGTAATACAATTTCAAATAAAGTCCTTGGCGAACTGGGGAAGACAACATTTGTTTTACTAGCATTCCATCAAACGATGGCCATGCCTATCTTCCAACAAAAAATGTTTCCAAGTTGGTACGCTACTTTTAAAGCTTTAGACAAAATGAATTTGACTCGGTATCAGTTTTCTTCTGCAGAAACATTGTTTTGCTTAGTATTCTGTATTGCTATTTACTATATTATTTGTTATACGCCACTAGCATTTATGATTCGAAAAAGAATGCCGGATTTTTATAAAAAAGCATTTTATCAAGCTAAGCAAAAAATCTCAGCTTTCTTTCATAATAAAGAAAAAATATAAAAATCTATAATTATTAATTAATAAACTAAAAAAGCATATTCA
Organism: Erysipelotrichales bacterium; assembly: GCA_022508525.1. Taxonomy (GTDB): domain Bacteria; phylum Bacillota_I; class Bacilli_A; order RFN20; family CAG-826; genus RUG131. The sequence goes on along the minus strand of JAFLVA010000006.1, from coordinate 72,071 downwards.
TCATGAATATGCTTTTTGGCGAAAGAAGTTATATAGAAACATTCTCGTTAATTGTTTGATAAAATTTTTTCTGAATTAAATACTTTAGTAATTACAAATGTTCCTAAAATGACATATATAATGTTTATACCAATTGTAATTAAGAAATGAACAAGATTAAATGATAACGATAATATTTCATTTAGACACTGGATTGAGTTATACGCAGGTATAAAATATGAAATGATATTTGAAGAAGATAGGCCAACCATTGTAGTTACTCCAAGAAGCATTATCGCAACCATTACCGCTGAGCAATATCCTGTGGCCTCTTTAACACTTTTGGCAATTGATGAGATAAACGAAATAATTGCAACAAATAATAGTTCTGTTACTACTATGACACCAAATATTGCTAAATACGTTCCGATACCATAAATTGATAAATCAATTTCAGCCATTGACATTAACTTTGGTAAAGATAAAATTAATCCCACGAAAGATACTGAAGAACTTGCTAATGCTGCAATAGATATAGCAATTATTTTTCCTAATGCCAATTCACTTCTTTTCATTGGAGTGACTAGAAGTGTTGCAATTGTGCCTCTTTCTTTTTCACCAGCAATTGAGTCGGGAGTTATTGACATGCTAGCAGTGAATAAGAATGTGATAAGTAAGAATGGTAGCATTGATGTTAAAACCATTATTGTTGTTTGTTCTTGCGTTGCCAAATCATATTTGACATTATCAAGTTTGCCATTTATATCAAATTTATTAGCAAGAAATGATTCATAACTATTGAATAATGCTACATAATAGGTATAAGCTTCTTGCGAAGATGTCTCAACCGAATTATAAAAAATGTCAATATTTGGGGCAGAAATTTCACTATTTACAGTGTAATTAATCATGTTCTCATAAAAATTATCTTCAAATACGATTAATAAATCTACTTCTTTATTAGTAATTTTATCTTTTATTTCTTCTATTGTGATTTCTTCGTTTTCTACTTCCTTTAAATCAACATTAAATAGTGCATTTTCAAGCATGATTGATAATTCATTACCGGAATCTGCTCTATTTTGAACGTAAACTTGATATATATAATCTTCCGATGTTGAAAAACTATCGGATAGCACATTTCCCATAAAAGAATAAATAAAGAAAATCATGACACCCGGTAAAAATAAAGAGATTAAAATGCGATAGTCAGTAAAGAAACGTTTCAATTCTTTTTTAATAATTGTCCAAATATTACGCATTTTCTTCACCCACTCTTTCGACATAAAGATCAAAGAACACATCTTCTAGATTTTTTTCTTTAGTTAAATCTTTAACATTTGAAACGATAGACATTTCACCATTAATAATTACTCCTACTCGATCACAAATTTTTTCAATAAGTGAGAAAATATGAGTTGAAACAATAATTGTTTTTCCTTTTTCTTTTAAATGAAGTAAAAAATCAATAACTTTTTTTGCGGTAATTACATCAAGCCCATTTGTTGGTTCATCAAAAATGATTACTTCAGGATCGTGCACAATTGATATTACTAGGGATATTTTTTGTTTCATTCCTGTTGATAGTTCTCCAACTTTTACCTCAGCATATTTATCAATACCAAAGTATTCGAACAATTCTTTTTTTCTTAATGACCGTGTTTCATCATCTACACCATGAAGTTTAGAAAAGAAATCATATAAATAATTAGGAGTAAAATAATTCTCTAATTTTAATTCGCTAGTTAAAAATCCGATATCTTTTCGAACTTTTTCTGGCTCGCTGGTGATTGAGTGTCCATTAATTATTACTTCGCCTTCATCTTTCTTAATCAATGTAGATAAGATTCTTAAAGTCGTGGTTTTTCCAGCTCCGTTTGGTCCAAGAAGTCCAAAAACTTCACCTTTGTTTACTTCAAAAGACAGTTTTTTTACCGCAACTAGATACTTATCATTGGACTTATTAATTTTTCTTTGCTTGCTTGACAATTTAAATGTTTTACTAATGTTTTTCACTTCAATAATAGGCATAAATTATCATCTCCATAAAAAGTATATCATATAAGCATATGCATTTTGCTGTTTTTATGAGTAAAAATTATATATTTCAGAATTTAATTATACATAAATAATCTTTTTGTTATTATTATCGTTTTTTATTTAATGGAAAAACTATTATCGCACCATTTTTTGATCAAACTTTAGGCTAATTTTACTATATTCAGTGGATAAATATTCCAACTATTTCGTTCTATATTTTGAAGTTGCAATAATTTTTACATGATTTAAATCATAATTTTAATAGTTATTACTATAGTAATTGCTTCTATGATTGGAACTACCGAAACTAATCACATATTATTCTAAATAAATTTTAATTCCTTGGATTACAATTGTATCGTCTTTATCTGTTTTGCTTATTAATATTTATATCTGTTACAATTTTTTTAACGCTATCATATGTACAATTATTAATAAATTCATCGATGTTCATCCATTGTGTAGATATTATTCTTTCTTCTTTTGATAATGGTGTTCCTTCACTATTTACTATAAAAAGGAAAGGGATTATTGTTTTCCTTATTAATTGATTTGAATTGTTTAAAAATTCATATGAATATGAGGGTAATTCTTTAACTAAGTTATTTGTTCCAATAATGATATTTGTTTCCTCAAAGCATTCTCTAATAGCAGTATCAATAAATTCTTCGCCGTCTTTTTTGTGTCCCTTGGGTAGAGACAATGTATTTTTTCCATAAATCAATTCATTTGTAGTAAGAATTTTATCTCCAAACAAAACCATAGCCATAGCGCTTTCTTCATTATTGACTTTTTTTGGGTTAATAAATTCATCGATTTGATTTTTTAGTTCAGTAATATTTAAAATTGAATCTTCTATTTTCAAATTGTATTTATGTCTCTCAATCCCCAAAACATGATTTGTATACTTTGTACAGTTAAACCACTTTTCAAAGCAAGGGATAAAATCAGGCGTTTGTTCCTTGTTACCATAAATACCTATAATGAATAAACGTTTTATAATGTTTTCATATTCGCTTTCGTTATGCATAAAGTAGTCTTGACATCTTTCATTAAAAATAAAATATAATGAAGATGGGTTTCCACAATACATTGGAACAATCAATATGACTTTTTGATATTTTTTCATCTCTTCATATAGAGTATAGATGTCATCATTACGATATTTACATTCAGAAGAAAAACATTCGTAATTGCATGTTTTACAACTACTAATATTTAAATTTCTAAAGAAAATAATTTTATCATCTTCTAAAGACAAATATTTAGCAATCTCATCTGAGTTTCCATTTTTTCTTGCCGAAAAGCTTATAAATAATCGCATAATAACCTCCATTATTGCTGCTTTTGTTGACAAATACTTTAAGCAAAAATGTTTTTTATAAAAATTGTTTTTCCGTCTTTGTCATTCTAGATTTTGTTTGTATTTTTAAATCTCGTTTGCAAACTCTATTGCAAGTTCCAAAAGCGTAGCTCTCTTATCCCAATTTTCCTGTTTTGTTTCCAGAGAAGCTGTCCACTCCCATGAACCATTTTTAATTGTGTCACTAAAAAATAAGAATTGACAAAACTTCATTCCGTAAAAATTACATACTGACGCCAATGCAGAACACTCCATTTCTACTGCAACTGCACCTTGTGCAACACGCTTTGAAATTCTTTGCTTTGTTTCTCTAAAGAAGGCATCTGTTGTCCAAGTTATTGCTTTTGTATTTTGAATTTTTTTGTTATCCAAAAAAGCTGCCAACTTATTTGAAAGTTCTACGTTTGAATCGACATACAAAGTTGCTGGTAAATAATGATAACTTGTGCCCTCATCTCTAATAGCTTTTTCAACAACTAATAAATTCTTTGCATCAAATTTATCTAAGATACAACCAGCGGATCCAAATGCAACAACATTTTTAATTCCATAACAGTTAAAATATTCGATTGTTCCAGCTGCAACAGGCGCTCCAATAGTAATGACTTCAATCAAAATTTTTTTGTTCCAAACCCAAGTTTGTCTAACGTGATCATTGCCAACAAATTCACAATTATCTAAAACTTGAGAGAGTTTTTTTGAATCAATCCAAGTTATTACAGCTGTTTTAATTCTATATTTTTGTACAATTTGAAAAATTTTTTCTCCAAACTCTCCCAAAATCTTTTCAGGCGTTAAGTATGGTATGTCATCATAAAAATTATCCAAAAGTGGAATCTTTCTATTCATACATTTCTCCTTTCGTTAAAAATTGCATACATTCGCTAATTCTATTTATACTTTACTTATTATTATTTTAACATATTTTTGGTGTAAAAAGGCATGAAAGTTAATGGAGAGGCAGTAAATTGTCAAACTAAGTGCAACACTTAGATAGTTCTAAATCAAATAAATCAGACGGACAATTATAATTTAAGATTTTTCTAGGCCTAGCATTAATCAATGCTAGGTTTTTAGCTAATGTTTTAGGATTAACTCTGCTTAAATTTCTACCTTTTGGATAAAATTCACGCAATAAACCATTGCTGTTTTCATTGCTTCCTTTTTGCCATGCACAATAGGGATCTGCAAAGTACATATCACATTTTAATGCCTTTTCAATGTTTTCCCAATTCGCAAACTCTGTTCCTCTATCGCATGTCAATGTCTTTATCATTTCTCTAGGATATTTTGATAGAGTCTCAATAATTGTTTTTTCCATTGTCTCTGCCTTCCGATCCGGCATTTTTACTGCTATATAATATCTTGTTTTTCTCTCTAAAAATGTTGCAAAACAAACCTTACTTTTCCCTAGTCCACTGACTACTGTGTCTAATTCCCAGTGTCCTACTTTTTTTCTTTTATATACTTTTTTATCTCTTTTTCTTATTGATTTCCCTTTATTAAATTTTCCTCTTGTCTCCTTTCCTCCTTTATTTTTCCCTTTCCTTCTTAATACTTTTATGTCCCCTTCCACTAAATATTTCTCGTATATCCACCGATATATTGTCTTAAATGATGGTATCTTCAATTCACTTGGATAATTGCTAATTTGCTCTGGTGACCATGTTTGTTTTAACTTTTTATTTATGTAGTCTATTATTTCTTTCTTTTGATACATCCCTCTATGACAATACAATCTTCGTAATAAATATTTTTTTTGTGCTGTATGTGGATAATACGTTGGTTTTATATACATATGCGTACAATTTCGTCTTATTTCTCTCGATATTGTACTTACATTCCTCCCAACTAGTCTGGCTATTTCTCTATAACTTTTCCCTTTCAAATAATAATCTCGTATGCAACAACGCTCTTCTATGCTAAGATGTTGATAGTTCATATAAATCTCCTTTGTACTTTTGTTTTTTTAGTCAATTGCATTATACATCTGATTTATATGAACCCTTTTTTATTGTTGCACTTGATAGTATAATTCACCGAGGCAAAAAAAATGACCTATTTGTTCAAAATAGGTCATAAATATCTTAAATGTTTCGAGCGTCCACAGAAAATACGCTCTTTTTTGTAGTGACGTCCACAGTTAATACTACCACCGTCCACGATTAATACCAATTATTTAATTTAACAATTAAAAACACTTCATCTTTTCATATAAAGTATTATATCAAATATTCCCTAACGAACATGCTTGGGAGCATATTTTCATAAAAAATATATTCAAAAAACAAATAAAAACGACATCTATGCTACATAAATGTCGCGCTTTTTCAAATGGCAGGGGCTGCAGGAATCGAACCCGCAACAACGGTTTTGGAGACCGTAGTTATACCATTTAACTAAACCCCTAATATTTGTACACCTAAAGTGTACGTGCTACTTTGTTGACCAAGCTCATATCAACTTTACCAGCAAAGTTTGCTTTGAAATGTCTCATAATAGAAGGTATTGATTTATCATCTAGTTTGAGAATTTCCCCTTTTATTTCTTCTTCAGATAACATTTTTGGAAGGTAGGCTTTCAAAGTATTTTCTTGCACAGTAATTCCTTCCACGCGATCTAAGCGATTTACCTTAGCATAACCTTCTTTTTCATCTGCTAATTCTTTAAGAGTTTTAGCAATGATGGCAATAAGATCAGCATCAGATATTTCTTTTCCTTGAGCCTTTAGTTCAATTGAAGCAAGATTATATTTGTTAATTACTACTGATAATGCAGCACGTTGATCTTTTTCTTTGTTTTTTAAAGCTAACATGCTTGCCTTTTTGAGTTCATCTATTAACATAATCTCACCTTCTTAGATGCATATATAATGATATCATAATTAGATTATTTTTCAAGAAGTTTTATAATTGTGAATATTTATTTAAAAAAACAAATAAAAATGATCAGTAAACCACTAATCATTTTCATGTATTAATCTAGAAACATGATCGAATATATTTGATCGGTCAATATTATAAGCAATGGATAATTCATCTAGAAGCATCTTATTTGCTTTTTCAAACAAAGTGCTATCGGTTAGACAAAATTTTGAATTAGTTTTTTCTTTGGCCTTCTTTAAAATAAATAATTTTCGACATATATATGCCAAATCTTTTAAATCACCGCTTGAAAATCTTCTATGAAAATCATCGCGTCGCTCTTTAGTATCTTCAATTAAATCTTCATCGATATTTCGCATGTAAGATATTAAGTCATCTGCTTCGTTTTTGGTCAAAACATCTCTTAATAATTCTTGTTCTTTAATAACCGGAACAAAAATTGACATACTTTCGTCAAAACGTGGTATGAGTTGATAATAATCTTGACCAGACATTTGTAGGTAATGCGTAATCGTACAAATTCCGTGTTTTTTGTGGACTACTACTTTGCCTATACTTAGCATAGCTTAATACCTCCTTTTCTATATTCTAACAAAAAAAACTATTTTTTTCTAATCAAAATTTAAATAAAAACACTGACGCCGTCAGTGTTTTCTATTTGTTTTTATCTTTTTTTATTAAATCACGTATTGCCTCAACTGCAACTTTAATAGCCATCTCTGTATCATGGACTTGCTTATTTTCTAATCCGAGTTTTGCTCTTTCTTGGTTGGCAACAACTAGAAAGCAGGATCCAACACGTACATGTAAATAACTACCAACAATAAATAATGCGGCAGATTCCATTTCACTTGCAAGGCAACCTAATTTGCACCAAGCATCCCATTTGTTTAATAGTTCTGCATGGTTGGGTAATGTTTCTGGACGATGTTGACCATAAAATGCATCTTTACATTGTACAACCCCAACATAATTTGTAACACCGAGTTTATTTGCAGCATTCTTTAAGGCGGTTGTGACATCAAAATCAGCAACAGATGGGTATTCAATAGGAGCGTACTCTTTTGAAGTTCCTTCAAATCTAACGGCAGCTTGTGCAATTACAACATCGCCACCTACAATTTTAGGATCCATTCCACCACATGTTCCAACTCTAATAAATGTTTTAGCACCACATGCAACTAATTCTTCTAAAGCAATAGATGCTGATGGGCCACCAATACCTGTAGATGTAACAGATACCTTAACGCCATCTATATATCCAGTGTATGTTACAAATTCTCTAGAATCTCCAACTAATTTTGCGTCATCAAAATGCTCCGCGATTTTTTTGCATCTTTTTGGATCACCTGGTAAAATCACATATTCGCCAACATCATCTTTACCAACTCCAATATGGTATTGTTTTCCAGAACCTTCTGTATAATCTATCATTTTATTAATATCTCCTCTAAGAATTATCTAGTAAATTATATCATTAAAAAAGAGTCTTTTCAATGCAACTATCGCACTAGAAAGTATAAAAAGCGTTTTTTTTAGCAAAAAATGTAAGGCTTTTCAAAATTAGGTTGATTAAATTCCCAAATAAAATTATAGTAATAGTATGAATAATGTTTTAATTATTCTAATTAATTTTTTCGGGAGGAGAAAAAAATGAAAAAAATTAAGTTTTTGCTAGCACTCGCATTAACAGGAATGTTAGTTGCTTGTGGCGGGAACAATGGTGAATCCGAAAATACTCCAAGTGGATCAACAGGTGAACCAAGTGTTTCAGTAAATGGTTCTGATTCTACTGGACCAGAATCCGTTGTAGGCGATTCTACGGGATCAAGCGATAATACACCAAGTGCTTCTGTTGGTGATGATAGCTCAGAACCAAGTACTTCTGTTGGCAGTGATAGTTCAAAACCAAGCGAATCAGTTGGACCTGATAGTACAACAATACCTGACTCTTCAGTAGTAGATCCGATTCCAGATGGAGAAACATTTAAATTCTATCTTTCACCAGTAGAAGGCATTTCATGGGATAGTTACTTTGTTTATACA
>JAFLVA010000006.1:0-63658 GCA_022508525.1 Erysipelotrichales bacterium | reverse complement strand
ATCTTTCACCAGTAGAAGGCATTTCATGGGATAGTTACTTTGTTTATACATGGAACTCAGAAACTGATACACCAAAAGTTGCTTGGCCAGGTGAGACAATGGAATATGATATGGAAAATGGATACTATAAATATGAAATTGTTAAAGATGCATACAACAAAGTTATTTTCAGCAATGGCTTAGATAGCACAGTAGAAGGAGCACATCAAACTAAAGATTTAGACTTTGATTATGATCACCCTGTCTTCTTCTTGACATCTTTAACAGGTGGACAATGGGGAAATATAGGAGATCATTTTGATCCAGTAGTAGATCCAATTCCAGATGGAGAAACATTTACATTCTATCTTTCACCAGTAAGTGGAGTTTCTTGGACTCAATATTATGTTTACACATGGAATTCAGAAACTGATACACCAAAAGTTGCTTGGCCAGGTGAAACGATGGAATATGATATGGAAAACGGATGTTATAAATACGAAATAGAAAATGGTGTTTATAATAAAGTAATTTTCAGCAATGGTATGAATAGCACCGATGCAGGCGCACATCAAACTAAAGATTTAGACTTCGACTATGAACATCCAGTGTTCTTCTTAACATCTGTTAATGGTGGTGGCCTATGGGGAGATTTAGGTGAAAATCACGATCCATCAGAAATTTTCCAATGGTATGTAATTGGAGAAATGACTGGTTGGGGTGTTAACGATAGTTATGGAATGAGCAGTAAAGGAAATAACATATTTGCTTATACTGGTTCATTCAGTGCAGGCGTACCTTTCAAGATTGTTTCAGACAACAATGTTTGGTATGGTGGAGAAAAATTAGATTCAGCAAGTAAAGCATATGTTACTATTGATGCAAGCGATAATAACAATATGAAATTTAATACTGCTGGAACATATACAATTACTTGGAATGCAAGTTCTAATACAATCAGTATTACTGTTGCATAGTAATTAATTAACATTAAAAACCGCATAAGTCATATGGCTCGGCGGTTTTTTATTATTTAAAATAATAGGTAATAGATAAGTAACGGATAGGTTTATTAATAAATTTAATATAATGTAAATTGAAAGGGTTTTCAAAAATTTGTTGATTATTTAGATAAATGTAATTATATTATTAATATGAAGAATTATTAATGTCTTCAGTGGGAGGAAAATATGAAAAAAGTAATGCCTTTATTTGCCATCGCATTAGCTGGCTTATTAGTAGCTTGTGGTGGAAAAAACAATTCAACAGGCGAATCAGAAAAAGAACCATCAGTTGATAAAGAACCAAGTGTTTCATTGAGTGAATCAAGCACAACACCAGAGCCAAGTGCATCAACTGAACCAAGCGTAGCACCAGATCCAAGCGTGGCACCAGATCCAAGCGTGGCACCAGATCCAAGTGTGACACCAGATCCAAGTGTAACACCAGGTGATGTAATACCTGATTTACCAACTAGCGGAGACTATCAATATCTTGCTAGTAGCGCAGATAGCACAAAAGGTTATGTCTTAAATGCTCAATATTCTGATATGTTCAAGGTAGAAGAATACAGTGTTACTGCTAACTTTGAAGCTGGTTATGAATTTAAATTCTATTCAACTGTTGAACTATTTACAGGATATGAATCTGCTTATTATCCAACATTATTATCAGGTAAAGGTGATAATGGATTTACATTCTGTGCAGATGTAGCTGCAGGACTTTATGCTCATGATTATCTTGAAGTAACAGCAGAGCCTGATGAATCTGGTATTAACGAATTTGATGAAGATTGGATTAAATACATTAGCGCAGATGCACCAAGTCTTAGATTCAAAGAATCTGGTAACTACACACTTTATATTCGTTTATACGATAATGGTGGTTGGTTACAAATCTACGTTAGTCCAAATTTCTAATTGATTTTGATTATGCGTATTTAAGGAGTGAGTTAAGGATCACTCCTTTTATCTTTAATTGCTATAACTAAAAATTAAAAATGTCTTTAGTTATATTTTTTCTTAACAATCACTTTTAATTAATATATAATTAAAAAGGTTATTAAAAAAGGAGATTTTATATGACAAAAATTATTGATGTATACGCACGTGAAGTGCTTGACTCAAGAGGTAATCCAACTGTTGAAGTCGAAGTATATTTAGAAGATGGAACAATGGGAAGAGCTATTGTACCAAGCGGTGCTTCTACTGGTGAAAGTGAAGCATTAGAATTAAGAGATGGCGATAAAGCAAGATTTGGTGGAAAAGGCGTTCTTAAAGCAGTTAAGAATGTTAACGAAGTTATCGCACCAAAAATTGTTGGTTTATATGCTGATGACCAAGTTGTTATTGATAGAACTTTATTAGAATTAGATGGTACACCTTTCAAAAAGAATTTAGGTGCTAATGCAATGTTAGGTGTTTCACTTGCTTGTGCAAGAGCTGCAGCTGAAAGTTATGGCATGCCACTTTATAAATACATTGGTGGTATCAATGCTAAAGTTTTACCTACTCCAATGATGAACGTTATCAATGGTGGTGCTCACGCTGACTCTTCTGTTGACTTCCAAGAATTCTTCATCATCCCTGCAGGCTTTACAACATTTAGAGAAGCTTTAAGAGCAGGTGTTGAAACATTCCATGCATTACGTGCTGTTTTAAAGAAAAAAGGTTATGAAACAGGCGTTGGTGATGAAGGTGGATTTGCTCCTTCTTGCCGTGAAGGAAATACTGAACCATTAGAATTAATTATGGAAGCAATTAAAAATGCTGGCTATGAACCAGGAAAACACATCTTCTTAGGTATGGACGTTGCTTCAAGTGAATTCTATGATGCAGAAAAAGGTGTTTATAACTTAAAGAAATCTGGTCAAGGCGTCAAAACAAGCGAAGAATTAATCGCATGGTATGAGGAAATGTGTGAAAAATATCCTATTATCACAATTGAAGATGGTCTTGCAGAATCCGACTGGGCTGGTTGGAAAAAATTAACTGATGCTTTAGGTAATAAGATTCAATTAGTTGGTGATGATCTATTCGTTACAAACAAAGACTTCTTAAGAAAAGGTATCACAAGTGGGGTTGCAAACTCTGTTTTAGTTAAAGTAAACCAAATCGGTACATTAACAGAAACTATGGATACATGTAGAATGGCTCAAGTTAATGGTTATACTTGCATGGTTTCACATAGATCTGGCGAAACAGAAGACACAACTATTGCTGATTTATCAGTTGCAATTAACGCCGGACAAATTAAAACTGGTTCAGCTTCAAGAACAGATAGAATGGCTAAATACAACCAACTATTAAGAATTGAAGATGAATTAGGTGAAGAAGCAGTATTTGAAGGCTTAAAAGCATTCAAAAAGTATAGATTCTAATTGATTTGAATGTAAAACAAAAACTCACTTCTAGTTTGAAGTGAGTTTTTTATTGTTTGATATTTGATATTATTTTTTGAGCTTCAAGTAACATTGGCAGTTCACGTTGTTTAACTAATTTAATAATATCTATATCTTTTTCTGTTTGATAAGTTACGATGACATCATCAAGTGACATAGAAAGAATTTTTGATATAAATGTGTCACCAAATGATTCGTGATGAATTTGTGTTCTTCCAATAGTTTTTACTAAAAAATAATGATTCTCGTTTTTTCTGTTCAATAGATTGTAAAAATCTGTTACGATACCTAATTTTTTTAGAATTGTTACTGTTACACCAAGTTCTTCTTCCAATTCTCTTTTTAAAGCACATTCTATCGTTTCATTTTCGTCCACTCCTCCACCAGGAGTCTCAAGATAACTATAATTTCCAAACATGTCGTTTCGCTTGATTTTGAGAATCAACACATTATTGTTCTCATCTAAAACAATTGCACGTGCAATTCTTCTTATGTGCGTAATATTTGAGTAAGGATATTGATCATCAGTAAAATGCAATTCTAGCATAAAATCTCCTATAAATAGTTTTTATTTATTCCTCAACTACTTGATCATTGTTTACAAAAGCTGTAATCCTTATAGATGTTCCATAAAAAGAAAATTCAATATTTTTTTTGCTTGCATTTAAATATCCTTGATCAGTGTATTCAATCTTAAATTTTTCTTTTTTCATAGAATTTTCAATTTCTTCAAATGTCGATCCTAAAGTAATGCCGTAAAATGTTATTTCTGGGTCAGTAATCTCAATATAAGTAACTGATATATTATCACTGCTTGTATTTGGATAGTTTGTTATGCGATAGGCAACATAGATGCTAGGCATAGAATTTAACATTCCATCTTCATTTGGAGAGTATGAGCTACCAAGATAAATATTTTCACCATGTATTTTTGGCATTAATGTCAAAGTTTCTAATTTATCCGATGATACTTTTTCGGTAATCCATAATTCAAGATTAGTATCTTTTGGTTTTGGTAAATAATAAGCAAACATATCGCAAGAAGATAATCCTATTAAAGCAATTAATGATATCATAATCTTAGCTGTTTTTTTCATGAAAATCGCTCCTTTCATGTGTGAAAAAATTATCATCATTATTATTTAAGTTTATCAAAAAAAAATACGAGTAACAACATAAAAAATAGACAATAAATATCATATGTATAAAATCCATTTAATAACTGTTACAAACAATGTGAAGTGCTAAACTCGCTTAAAAGTAGGATTTATAAACTTTTAAAGACAGTGAAACGCAAAAAAAACATAATGGACAATGTCATTATGTTTTATTTTTAAATGGTGACCTATACGGGATTCGAACCCATGAATGCATGCGTGAAAGGCATGTGAGTTAAGCCGCTTCTCCAATAGGCCAATAAAAATGGCGCTTACTGTAGGACTCGAACCTACGACCGATCGGTTAACAGCCGATAGCTCTACCGACTGAGCTAAGTAAGCATACCATAATCTTTTTGCCCGATATTATCAGGCAAAAAGAATAATATCATAGAAAAAAACAAATTTCAACAAAAATATATAATTAATTAAAGTTTTTTCTCAATTGCGGATAAAACATCACCAACAGTTTTGAATTCTACAAGCTCTTCATTGTCAAATTCTATACCATATTGTTCTTCAATATCCATGATTAATTCAACTAAATCTAATGAGTCTAATCCAAGTGATTTTAATTCGGCATTTGGATCTAATTCATCTACTTTAACTTTTTTAGCAAACATTACTTTTATTTCTTCTAATTTATTCATTCTGTTATACCTCTTTTTCTTCTTCATAATTATATCATAAAAGCCATTTATGTAAACAACAAATAAAAAGGGGAATTTCCCCTTTTTAACTATTTGGCATTGTTTCAGAATTAATGTAATTGTTAGCACGCGTAGTAATAGTTGTTTGTGCATTGTTAAATACTGCTGTATAAGCAGTAATAAGTCCGCCAAAAACCATTAACACTAATAAGATGCCTAAAATTTGTCCTTTAAGTTCTCCCATTTTTTCTCCTTTCTAATCAATGTATCCGATCATCACCGTGCGTTTAATTCGCACAAGCGTTTCTCCACCATTGATAAAATTGCCTACATAATACTTATATATATAGAACTCCACTAAATCTCCAAAATTCTGTTTTGAATTTGTATCACTCTCTAGATACGCATTAAATGTTAGATAAGTTTCATTAATTAATTCATCACTTATACATCCGGCCTTTTGTATTTTAAATGATACTTGCGTTGCTATGTTTTCTAATTCTGTGTAAGTTTCCTGAATACCAATCAAATCAGTTGAAAAAAGGATAAAAGGTATAACTAAAAATAAAGCCAAAATATGACTTAGATTAGATGCCATTTAGTGCACCTCCTATTAATCCAACTACACCGGTAATAATTAGTAATGTGATTAAAGCCGAGCCTACTACAGGTAATAGATTTAAGGTGTCAAATTTACTTTCTATTTGCTTTACTAATTTATGTTTACTATCCTTTTCTAATTGATTGAACACTGGTGCAAAACGAAGAATAAATTCGTCGCTTGTTCCGTTTTCAATCATAAGAAATAATGAAATCATTACTTGCTCAATTATTGGCGAGTTAAAAGAATGTGAAAAATTAATAAATGGTGCAATAGTTTTATCGCTGTCAATTTCAGTAATAAGAATTCCTAATTTGTTTTGCATCCACGGAGAGGCATATTGGATAGTTGCTTCAATTGATTTGTAGACATTAAAACCATTATGTAAGTAAGTTTGAATATAGTTTAGAATTACAACGAATTCAGTCTCGTTTTGACGCATTAATTGGTTTAATTTTTTGTCATAGTATAAGCTAAATATTTCTATTACTATAAAAATTGCTGCTAAACCGATAAGAGATAAATAATACATTTTTAAATAGTAAGACAGGAAAACTGATATCAAAAAAACAAATATACTTACTGCGATGATTTTTGTTGATTCTTTTTTATAATTTAGTTCTAACGCAAGTATTTTATTTTTTAATTTTGGCATTTATATCACCTTCTTAATTGAATTTGTAATACTAGAAATAAACAAATGGAATGAAAAGACCATAAAGGCAAAAAAGAATATAATTTCGTAATTGAACAAAAAATATGATTGCATCATTGCATAAATATTGTTTAAACCTAATCTGCAAAATAATATTATTGCTAAGCAAAAAGCCCACAGTGTAAAAAATTCATAGATTTTTCGATTGTTAATTTGTTTTATAGAATTAACAATTTCCTCTTTTCTACGTAATTCTAATTGCAAATTTACAGACATTTCCAAGATATTACCTCCGTTATTTATATGCATTTTTAAAATGTTCAAAAAAACGGCATAATTAGTTGATTTAAAATATTCTTGTAACATTTCTAGATTATCTAATACATCAAGAGATTTACATTTTTGCTTAATCGCTTTTTCCATTTGTTTGGAAATCTTTGTTGTGGCATCTTTGTAACTCATTTCTAAAGAATTAGATATGCTTAAAGAGATAATAAAGGTGTTTATAAAATTTGCACATTCTGTAACTAATCTTTGAGAATCAATATATTTTTTTATTACTTTATTCGCATATAAAGATCCATATAGAAGCATTAATATTCCACCTATAATGCTATAATTAAAAAGGCCAGTCGTTAAATAAAGCAAAACGAAAATTAAAATACTGCAACATATTGAAAATATCATTTTAATTTCTTGTATTTCCTTTCATATTTATAAATGATTTTTGTTGTTTGGTCAGGATAAAATTCTTTTATTTCATCAATATAACGAATAATTTTTCCTCTGCTTTTTTCTACTTTGAGATGTACACCAATATTGAAAGCGGAATATATATCTCGTTCGAGTATTTCAGTATTACGAATTGCTGATTCATCTTGCAAAATCATTTGCATAATTCTAGCAGGTAAAAGATCTAAATTTTTTGCATGCATTGTTAAAATAATAGGATGACCTGTTAAGACAGATGTCAAAATTGCGTTCATTTCTTTTCCTCGTGATTCTGCAATTATAGTCCAATCTGGATTGAAGCGAAGTGAATTGGATATTAGACCATTTAAATCAATATGATTACTATTTTCATCAACTTGCCAAAATGTTATGTCCAATTGATCGTTATTCATAATTGATAATTCTTCAATATTATCGATGACAATTAATCGTGAATTTTTTTCTATTAATGATATAAGATATTTTTGCCATTCGGTTTTTCCACTACCGGTATTGCCGCATATTATAATGGATTGTTTTTCAGAAAGTGCCTTTTTAAAATATCTAAGTATTTTTTTGGGTAATCTTTTCAAAATTGACGTTACATTATAAGTGTTATTTGCTTTTCGAATGGCAAAAGTAATGACTTTTTCATGTTTTTTTCTTGAAATGGAACTGTGCACTGCATTGATTCTAAAGTTTTGAATTGATACGTCTAGTATCGGATTTGAAATTGAAAATAATTTTTCGGACATATTGGCAATTTGACGAATAAAGTTATAAATATATTCTTGGTTTGCAGATATATTCGCTTTTTGTCTGCCCTTGTTATTTGATAAATAAAAAAAATCTTTGCCATTGTAATAAATATCTGTGATGTCGTTATCACTTAATAATGGATTTAAAAATGAATTAAAAAAGAAGTCATATAATTTATCGTTCATATTATCACCCTATCATAAGTTCATACGCTTTGTCATATGTTGCGGTTGTAGAAATATATACTTTTAGGCGTATATTAACATTTTTGCATCTATAGCTACATGCTGTTCCATCACTATAGTTATAGTTAATGTAGACATAGTATTTTTCACTAACAATGTCTTTCAATTCGCGCTTTAATAGCTCGTTCAATTTTTGATTTAAATTATATTTATCAAAATAGATTACATCTCCAGAGTAGACAATGGAGTTTTCTGCTGAACTTTTTAAAGCTGAATAAAATCTTTGATCAATCGAATGATAAGTTATTGTGTTTGTGAAATTTATCAGTGAAAAAGAAAACAAACATATTACGGTTAAAAATATTATCACACTAATACCTCCGTTTCATTTGTGTCAAAATAATTATTACTTTCATCAATTTTTACGCAGTTAAGTGAAGTAGAGCAACCGCCTACATATCTTTTTTTTCTATGTAAGATATAGCGATAATAGCAATTTAGTTTTTGTATACCTAAATTTTTGAAACAAAATGTTATTTCAAATTCAGTTTCTGAGCAATTTTTTGGTATATATAAATAACTCGTTCGAACAAAGCCTTCTTTTGGACTACTTGATAAAATTAAAGAATCGTTATAGACATAGATTTTATCTAACAAAGATAAAAAATATCTATCATTTTTATTAGTTAATTCAAAATTAACAATCGCATAGTCTCCTTCATGATTTAAAAGAGGGAAAATATTGTTTTTGTCTGAAATTTTCATAACAATTTTTTCGATTGGCAATTCCTCTTGAAAAAAATAAGAGCTTTTAGTAAAGCAAATATGATCATAGAACAAATATGGAAGCGTTAAGTCTAATTCGCCACTTAAGTCGTTAAATTCAATTGTTTCATTTGCATAATGAATTGTTTCTCGATCATCAATATATTGTATAGCATCTTCTAAATAGAAGGTGCTTTGCTCCAATAAATTGTGATTGTTATTTTGCGTTTTTAAGTCAAATTTTATATAAGATGAGCTATTGCTACTTTTGGCTTCGAAAACCAAATATGAATTTTCTTTTACGTGTTCTTTAAAAAGTAAAAATTCGTCTGAAAAGTTAAAAGTAATATTAACTTTATTGCTATATAAATAATTGCGTGGTTCATTTTGATATTCAATATAAATGGAAAAGTTTACCTCGCTTGTAAGACCAACCACATATGAAAAACTGATTATAGTGTTATCTGAGATTGGTGTAATATAAATGTCCTTAAATCTATTTGCTTTGACTGTCGGTATTGCATAAGGAAGTATAGTAAAAACAAGAACTAATTTTTTTATCATAATGCACACCTATAAAAATAAAGAAACAATTTCATGGCATTTCTTTGTTTACGATAATAAGTGCTCCGTGAATAGTATTCCATCCACCATAATGGTCTAGTGTTATAAAACTCACCGATTATTAATTTGCGTTCTTCCTCTTCTAATGAAAATAATGCCTGATGGACATTAAAAAGTATTTTATTTTGTTCTGTTGAGTGTTCTTTTAAATAATTATAACTTTCCTCACCTTCCTTAAAGACAATATTTATTTCTTCTGGATTTTGATAATGTTTTATTCTCATACCTTTTATTTGAACAAAAATTTCTTTTACCCCACGATATAATTCACTGAATGGGATACAATCCATATTTGATGTTTCCATTTAAATCCCTCCATTATTACTTATAGTCAACGAAAAAGAAAAAAGCGTACAAAAAATAAAAGATTATAAATATTTTTATTTTTTTAAATAATTGTTATACTAAAGCCAGAGCATGGAAAGAAGGTTGACTTATGATTATTTTAGTAGGGGCTTCTGCAAGTGGAAAAACGGAAGTGGCTAAACTTTTGAATGTTTTATATAGCATAAAAAAAGTTGTTACTCATACGACAAGACCAATAAGAAAATCTGAGGTAATGGATGTTGATTATCATTTTGTTTCCGAAGAAGATTTTTTAAAATTGAAAGCCGATGATTCTTTTGTGGAAACAACATTTTACAACGGAAATTACTATGGATCATCAAAAAAAGAAATTGGAGATAATAAGGCATTAATTGTCGATCCAGCTGGATTAGATTCTTTCCTTGCATTAAATAATTCGCATATCGTAACTTTCTTTCTTGAGGCAGATGAAAAAACACGTTTTGAAAGAATGCTCCTCCGTGGAGATTCAATTGAAAACGCAAAGTCACGAATCGCTAACGATAGCATAAAATTTTCTCAAGAAATAAAAAGCAAAGTTAATTATGTCATCGATAGTGAACATTTAACTTTGCTAGATATGGCACAAAAAGTTTATGAATTATACACTAATCATCTAAAAGTGATTTAATGTATTTCATATGATAAGTTGGGAAATAGCCCTTAACAATAAATTTGTCTTCTATCATTTCTAAATTTTCAACAAATCCGTATTTTTTTATCATATATACATTTTTGCTAAATGGGACCATTAATTCTATGTAATCCCATTTTTCTTTTATTTCGTTAAAAATAAGATCTAATATTTGTTTTAAATCATCCGAATCATTCATGGAAACTAACAATTCATTTCTTTTAGGAATAAATGGAATAGATTTGCATTTGTCGAGCTTGTTATATAAATAAATAGTAGGAATGTTTTCACAATTTAACTCTTTTAATATTGAATTTGTAACTTTTATTTGTTCGATAAAATTAGGATTAGATACATCAACTACATGTATTAATAAATCGGCATCAGATATTTCTTCTAAAGTAGATTTAAATGCTTCAACAAGCATAGTAGGTAAATTGGATATAAAACCAACTGTATCTGTTAATAGAAAATATGGGTATTCATAGATATCAATAAGACGTGTGGAAGTTTCAAGAGTTGCAAATAGTTTATCTTCTTGAATAACATTTTTACTTTCCTTAGTATTTGATTTTTTGAGCAGTTGGTTTAACAAGGTGGATTTTCCAGCATTTGTGTATCCCACAATTGCCATGATTGGCAAATTTGATCGATTATTGCGGTTATTTTTTCTTTGAGTGACAAGTTTTTCTAATTCAAGTTCTTTTCTTTTAAGAAGGACTTTATATTTACTACGATCTAAATCTATTTGTTTTTCTCCGGAACCTTTATTGCGATATCCACCACCGCTTGTAACTTGAGAATAGTTTGCTTCTTTATCAACAAGTCGAGATTTTAAATATTTTAGATTAGCAATTTCCGCTTGTAATCTAGCCTCTTTACTTCTAGCTTTTCTTGAGAAAATTTGCAAAATTACACCTGTTCTATCAAGAATTTCAATGTCAAATGCATCTTTTAAAGTCATATATTGTACTGGAGATAAATCAAAGTTACATACTACTAAATCAATGTTTTGTTCAATTATTAATTCGTGTATTTCGTGAACTTTTCCTGAGCCCAAATAAGTTTTAGTATATGGCTCTATTAATTCTTGTTTTACAAAATGAGTTGGACTTATTTCAAGCGTTTTTAAAAGATCAAGCATTTCAAGATGCTTATATGTAATATCCTCTTTGCTAATAATACTTTCAATTAATAGTACGTTTGCCATAGTTATTTTTCCATTAAATCAAGATATTCATCGTATGTTAGTTCTTTATCTAAAAAACCATTTTCATCAATATATATTATTCTATTTGCAACTGTCTGCATCAACTCGTGGTCATGAGTTGTAAAAAGTAAGACGCCCTTATAATTTATCATGCCTTTATTTAAGGCGGTGATTGCTTCTAGATCAAGATGATTGGTAGGTTCGTTCAGTATAAGAAGATTTCCGGCTGTAAGCATAGTTTTAGCCATCATGCAACGTACTTTTTCGCCACCAGATAAAACTGAAACTGGCTTAAGTGCTTCTTCTCCAGAAAAAAGCATTCTACCCAACCAACCACGCAAATAACTTTCGTGTTGGTCACTTGAGTATGGACGTAGCCAATCAACTAAAGATTCTTGATGATTGTCGAAAAATTTTGAATTTTCTGTTGGTAAGTATGTTGGAATCACAGTTATACCATATTTGTAACTTCCATCATATTCATTATCTTCACCAGCTAAAATTTCAAACAAAGCATTTAAAATATTGCTATTTGGGGATAAAAAAGCCACTTTATCTCCTCTTTTTAACGTGAAAGATAAATCAGTAAATAAACCCTTTTTGCCAAGATGTTCCACAAATAAAATATCTTGTCCCAAATCTTTTTCAAATTTGA
Source organism: Erysipelotrichales bacterium (assembly GCA_022508525.1). GTDB lineage: Bacteria > Bacillota_I > Bacilli_A > RFN20 > CAG-826 > RUG131. The sequence continues at coordinate 51,328 of JAFLVA010000006.1, read as the reverse complement.
AATCTATAAATGGATAGCGACGTGAAGAAGGTTTTAAATCTTCAATAGTAATTTTTTCTAATTCTTTTTTACGCGATGTGGCTTGTTTTGACTTAGAAGCATTTGCAGCAAAGCGCGCAATAAATTCCTCTAGTTCTTTTTTACGAGCTTCCGCTTTTTGATTTTGATCCTTTTGTTGCTTTAATATTAATTGTGAAGATTCATACCAAAAATCATAGTTACCAACGTATACTTGGATTTTTCCGTAATCGACATCTAAAATTCTTGTGCAAACTTTGTTTAGAAAGTGACGATCGTGAGAAACAATGATTACTGTATTTTCAAAATTATATAAAAAGTTTTCTAACCATCTTGTCGCAATAGCGTCTAAGTTGTTAGTTGGTTCATCTAAAATCAATATGTCGGGATTTCCAAATAATGCTTGAGCAAGTAATACTTTCACCTTTTGCTTAGAATCTAACTCATGCATATATTTATCTTGAAATTCTTTGCTAATTCCAAGCGAATTTAATAATTGTCTTGCGTTTGCATCGGCTTCATAACCATCTAATTCGGCATATTCCATTTCTAGTTCGCCAGCCAATATTCCGTCTTCTTCAGTAAAATCTGGCTTAGCGTATAAAGCATCTTTCTGTCTTTGCACTTCAACAAGCCTTGGGTGACCAAGCAAAACAGTATCTACGACTAATTCATTATCGTAAGCATTTTGATTTTGTTTTAGAACAGACATTCTTTCTTTGTCGGATATAGTAACGTCGCCAGTATTAGGCTCTATTTCACCAGAGAGTATTTTTAAAAAAGTTGATTTACCAGCACCATTTGCCCCAATTATTCCATAGCAATTTTGCGGTTGAAAAGTTAAATTAACATCTTTAAATAAAACTCTTCCGCCATATTGTAACGATACATTATTTACACTCAACATAATTAGCACCATCCTTTATAGCTTTTTTAGTTTCTTGATATAAAATTTCCGAATCCAATCTACCATTTTTTCTTAAATTGATTATTCTTGGATAACCGGATATCTCAAATGGTCCACGTGGACCAAGAAATGTATGATTGGCATAATCGTTTGCACTTAAAAGAGATATGCCTAGTGCAGCTTTTTTTGGCGAGTGTACCACTAATGGTAATAACTTGTTTGCCAAATTTTTAAACCATCTTTTGTAAGATGAAGTAGGTGATGTAAAAATATTCGTACCAGATACACCAGGATGCATTAAATACACATCCAAATTAGTGTTGTTTTTTAGATATTCATAGTATCTAGCAATGCATAGTTTTGATAAAGAGTATTGCTTAAATGCTTTATAGTTTTCTTTTGTCAAAAAATCATAATTGCTTATTTTTACGTATTTATAGACTATTGAAGACACAAGAATCAACTTTGAATCTTTTAGATAGTCATCTCTTAGTTTTTCGACTAAATAAAATAATCCTAAGTAATTTGTTCCAATTGTTAATGGAAAATTATCTTTAGTAGTTCTTCCGATTTCAGGATGAAAAATACCGGCATTGCAAATTAAAGCGTCGATATGAGGATATGTATCTTTTAATTTAACAATAAAATTGTCAATAGATGCAAAAGATGATTGATCATATTCTAAAATGTCAATTTTACTTTTTGGATACTCCTCTATGACTTTTTCTCTAGCTTTATTAGCCCTTTCAAAGCTACGACACGCCATAATAATGTGCGCATTTTTCGATGCTAAAACTTTCATAGATTCAAATCCTAGTCCTGAATTAGCACCAGTAATAACGATTACCTTATTATCGCAATCTTTGATTTTTTCTTGAATGTATTTATCTATCTTTTTCATATTACAAATTAAAGAATAAAATTATTGCCACGACAATAAGAACTAAAACCACAGCTGCAGTACCTGCAAGTGTAAGAATAATCTTACGATCAATGGAGTTGTTCAAATTAATTTTGGGCTCATTTTCTGGTCTTTCTACTAGTTTCTTATTTTCTTTTAGTGGTAGCATTTTTATCACCTTTATTTATTGTATCAATTTTTAGTGCCTTTTTTAATAAAAATAAGAAAAAGAAAGTAATTTTATAAAAAAAGAGAATGATTAATTATCATTCTCCTCTTCATCTTTATTTACGACTACTTTGACTTTTTCTACGGTAAATTCATCGACCTCAAGAATTTCAATTATTAGATTTTTAAAATCGAATGTATCTCCAACTTGTGCAAATCGCTCTAATTGTTCAATACAGAATCCGCCAATGGTTGTATAATCAGATTCAATTTCTTCGTCAATATCAACAAGATTGAAAAAGTCATCAATATTCATTGAACCATCTACAATATAAGTGTTTTCACCTTTTTGTTGATAATCCTCTTCGATTTCATCTGTTTCATCCCAAATTTCTCCAACCAATTCTTCTACAATGTCCTCCATTGTAACAATACCTTCTGTTCCACCAAATTCGTCAATGATTACGGCAATATGATTCTTTGTATCTTTAAAATCTTTAAGCATTGAAGAAATCTGTTTGGACTTATGGACATATATTGGTTCACGCATTATTGATTTTAAATCAATTTTTTCACCTTTGAGGCACAACTTTAAAACTTGTTTAACAGTTATTACACCAATAATGTTATCAATAGTATCTTCATAAATTGGAACTCGAGAATATGTGGCAAATTTAGGGGTTTTATAAACTTTATCATTATCTTCATTAATATCTAAAGCAAAAATATTAACACGTGGGGTCATAATTTCATAAACAGTTGTATCAGTAAATTCAATTGCAGACTTTAACAAATCACCTTGTTTTTCGTTAATGACACCCTCTTCTTCAATGGTCTCTACCATTTCAATTAATTCATCATCTGTAATTATTTCTTCTTCCTTATTTTTCTTAATGAATGGTTTAGCAATAAGATTAACAATCTTATTTATAACAAAAATTATTGGTTTTAATATAATAATTAAGATTTTAAGCGGAAGAGATACTAGTCTAGAAATTTGGTAATTAAATTTTAATCCAATTGTTTTTGGTAATACTTCACCAAATGTCAAAATTATCATAAACATGATGGCAGAAACAAGTAAGTTGGAATAAGAATTGTTTTGCAAATTCTCAAACAATTTATTACCAACAATTGTTGCAATAGAAGTAGAAAAAATGTTTACAAAATCATTACCAAATAGTATTGAGTAAACTGATTCGTTAATGCTTTCAATAATATTTAGAGCACGCTTAGCCATCTTATCGCCATTTTCACTAGCTTTCTTGAGTTTCAAAACATTCGCAGAATTAAGAGCTATCTCACTCATTGAGAAAAAGCCGGATAACAATATTAAAATAGGAAGTGCAATATAGTAAAAAATCATTATTTATTGCCTCCTTTTTTTAGATTCTCATTATGTGCTTCAGAGACATCACCGACAAGTTCTTCAAGTAAATCTTCCATCGTTACCATGCCGATTGTTTCATGGTTTTTGTTACGTACAATTGCAATATGCGTTTTATGCTTTTTAAATCCTTCAAATAAACGATCCATTGTAATTTGACCAGTTACGATATATGGTTTAGAAAGTGTTCCACGAATAGATGTTTTTTTGTTGTTTAAATATAAAGAAAGATATTTTTTTACATGCAAAATGCCAATAATATTATTGATATTTTTGCTATAAACAGGAATACGAGTATATGTAGTATTAATAATTATTTCATTAAGTGATTCATGATCAATTTTATTGATATCTATAGCAAACATTTTTTCAAGTGGTGTTAAAACTTCACGAACCTTTGTTTCGCCAAAATCAAAAGCAGATTGAATTATCTCGGATTCTTCCTCTTCAATAATACCTTTATCTTCAATATCTTCAATAACATTAGTGAAATCATCTTCAGTTATTTCTGGTGTACTTTTTACTCTAAAAATTATTTCAAATAATTTGTTTAGACCGACGAATATCAAGCCGATTGGATAGGTAATGATATAAAAAACACGTAAAATTCGTGCAGAAAATAGCGCAAATTTATTTGCGTTTGCTCTAGCAATACACTTTGGTACTGATTCTACAAAGATATATACAACAACTGTAGTAACAATAGTAGCGACAATAGAAGCGGTATTTTCGCTACTTGTGATTATTTTATTTATAAAGAGATTGGTAGCGATCATTGATGTTAAAACGCTAACAATATTTGTGCCTATTAGGATTGCAACTAAATATTTATCGAACTTTTCTGCAATTTTTTCTGCGGTTTTTGCCGCTTTATTTCCATCATCTGCTAAAACACGTAATTTAACACGATTACATGAACTAAAGGCAGTTTCGCTTGCAGCAAAGTAACTTCCAAATATTAATAATAAAACAATAATAATATACGGCCAAGGCCCGTCAGCCATTACAATCAACTCCTAATAATGCTTTTACTACTTTATCATAAAATAAAGTAGTTTTCAATGTTCGATAAATATCTATTATTTACTATAATAATTTTTAATAGTTTTATTATACTCAATTACAACTTGATCAATAACCTTATTCCAAGGTACAGGTATGGTTTTACTTGCGTTCTCACCTACTTGACGCAATTGTTCTTTATTTAAACAAATTTCTTTTATTCGTTTTGCCATGCATTCTGCAGTTGGTTCTTCAATATATCCATTGTAATTATCGATAACTTTTTCTGAACAATTTGAATCTTTTGCTAAAAGTGATGGAATCTTCATTACTGATGCTTCTCTTAATACTAAAGAAAAAGTATCGTATAACGAAGGAAAGTAAAATAAATCGGCACAAGCATATATTTTTTGTAATTCCTCTTTATCTTTAATTGCACCTAAAAAAGTTACTTGATCATTTAATTCTAATTTTTCGCATAATTTATGTACTTGTTTTTCGTTTCCACCTTCACCGACAAAAATCATCTTAAATTTGAATCCTTCATTTTTAAGAATTTTCAAAGAATCTAAAATAAGGTGGATGTTTTTTTGCCAAATTAGATGACCGACAAATAATAGCACAAGTTCATCATCACCTAGATTTAATTTGTTTCTAGTGTCTTTACGATAATTTTCGCCACCAGTTGGATAATCAAAATGTGTGCCATTTTCCATCGTAGAAACATTACCTTTGTAGCCATATTGCAACAAGGTGTTTTTTGAACTTTCGTTAACGGCCCATACTTCATCACATTTTTCAAAAGTTTTAACAACATATCTAGTGAGCCATTTTGCTAAAGTTTTAGATTTTGTAATTTGTAAAAAATCATCATAAAACTTGGAATGAAAAGTGGCTATGACTGGAATTTTTTTCTTGCGAGCAATTTTTAAAGCATATCTTCCCATAAAAAATGGAGAGTGTATGTGGAATAGACTATAATTTTCTTCTAATAATTTTCTTTTAAGTCCCCTAGTTAATTTTGGAGTAGGAACAGGATATTCAAATCCTAAAAATCTAAGAGATGCTACTCTTTGAACTGGATAACATAATTTGCTATCATCGTAGGATTTACAACGAGGACAAAAAACTGTAGCTGGAATATTTCTTTCAGCAAATTGAGATGCGTAATTATCGACAACTCTTACTACTCCATCAACGATGGGAAAATAGTCATCAATAAATAATCCTATTTTTCCCTCTAAAGGAGATCCCTGACTAGATATATTTTCATCATTCTTTTTTGTATTCAAGAGAATCACTCACAATCTAAGCATTTAATATAGTAATAGTATACAAAAAAATAGAGAAATTGCAATCGGACCTATTAACTTTAATTGCACATTTTTTGGGCAATGGCATAAAAATAAATAGGTGATACAAATGTTTATTTATGTGGTTAAACCCGGTGATACTTTAAGTTCAATTGCCAAAAGATTTGGTATGGATGTTAGTACTCTTGTGGAAATAAATGATATTGCCGACCCTAATACCCTAGTAGTTGGTGAAGCTTTAATAATCTTACAAAATCTAAATACAACTTATATTGTGCAAAAAGGTGATACGTTATCTTCGATTGCGCGTAAATATAACATACCTTTGCAGGAATTGTTGGACGTAAACCCATCTCTAACTCCTCCGTATCATTTAGTAGTTGGCCAAAAAATTACTGTCGAACCAAATGAAGAGAATCGTAAAAATATATTATTAAATGGTTTTGCTTATTATACAAGTAGTTCAGATGAAGTCGCGAATGCTTTGGCGGACTTATCATTTTTGTCGATATTTTCTTATCGATACGACCAAAACGGAAACTTAATTGATATACCTGATAATCGTTTAATTCGTTTAACAGAAAATTACGAGTCAAGTCCATTAATGGTCATAACAAATCAAAATGAAAAGGGATCTTTTTCATCTGAATATGCAGATATGCTTCTAAAAAGTAATGAGAAACAAGAAAAACTTTTTCAAGACATTATTGAAAAATTAAAAAAGGAGCCATATACAGGCATAGTAGTTGACTTTGAATATATTTTACCAATTGATGTTGACTTGTATGTTAGTTTTTTAGAAAAACTTAAAAAAGCAATGAAAAATGCAGGCAATTTTCTATTATTCGTGGCACTCGCACCAAAATATTCATCAAATCAAAAAGGATTGTTATATGAAGCACATGACTATCGAAGAATTGGCGAGATTGCCGATTATGTAATACTTATGACCTATGAATGGGGGTATACATATGGACCACCAATGGCTGTTTCCCCGATAAGAGAAGTCAGAAGAGTCGTTGAATATGCAATAACAATGATTCCAAAAAACAAAATTATGCTCGGGTATCCAAATTATGGCTATGATTTCACACTCCCGTATATCAAAGGTAAATCAAAGGCAAAATCAATTACAAATCGTGATATGCCTGGTTTTGCAAAGAAAAAACATGCTGTGATTCAGTATGATGAATATCAACAAAGTCCATATTTTAAATATAAAGAAAATGGTGTTGAACATATTGTATACTTCTCAGATGCAAGAAGTATATATGCTAAGTCGCTATTAATTCAAGAATACGATTTAGCGGGAATAAGTATTTGGACTTTAAATAAGTATTATGCTCCAATATTTGAAATCGTAACATCACTTTACATAATAAATAAAATAGCAGATGACTAAAATCATCTGCTTTATTTAATTTCATGACAATGGCGACAACGTGGTTCGTAGCATTCGCTTGCTCCAACGATTACTATTGGATCGTCTTTTTTGGCAGGCTTTCCGTTAACAATTCTTTGTGTCATTGTTGCTGGTGCTCCACATTTTACACATATTGCAGTTAATTTGGTAATATATTCGGCTTTTGCCATTAATTCCGGCACATTTTTGAATGGCTCTCCTCGAAAATCCATATCTAATCCTGCGGCAATAACACGAATTCCAAGATTTGCTAATTCACTACAAACTTGAACAATTTCACTATCTAAGAATTGTACCTCATCAATGACAATTGCATCGATTTTACTATCTTTTTTGATATGTTTATAAATATCGCGTGCTTTTTCAATGTTGATAGATTTTGTATGTAGTTTAGAGTGCGAAACTATCTCGTCTTCGGAATAGCGATTATCCATTTTTGGCTTGAATACTAGTGTATTCTTTCTTGCGTATTCTAGTCTTTTTACTCTTCTAATTAATTCTTCTGATTTGCCTGCAAACATTGGACCACAAATTATTTCAATCCAACCAGTTCTTGATATTTGTTCCATAATTACTCAACCTTCTTTTTAAATATTTTATCTAATAGTCAATATAATTTGTATACTAATTTTCTACTAAATATGGACATTGTCTAACGAAACATTAAAATTGGTCGATGTTATCATAAATTATCCATAAAAATAATTTTCATTGATAATAATTTTTGGAATGATAAAATATTAATGATATATTATAGTTAACTATAATAAACGAAGGAAGCTTAGAAGGATTCGCACTGTATTTACGTTATGGATTTAAAGGGATATTTACTATCATTTCTGAAACTGAAGAGTTAAGTGGTAAAACCATTACTATAAATGTAATTTAAAAGGAGGAAAACTAATGGTAAGTTTTGCAACTATTTGGGATACTTTTTATAAATTTTTTGAGAAAAATTTATGGCCGCTTGTATTATCGATAAGCGTTATTATAATCGCTTTAGTATTAATAAAACTTATTTGCACAATTATGAACAAGCTTTTAACAAAAGGCGGAGTTGATGGTACAGCTATATCATTTTATTTAGCTGTAACAAAACTCATTTTATGGGTTGTAACAATATTTATTGTTGCAAGCATTTTATCGATTTCTACCTCTTCGTTATTAGTTGGATTTTCATCTATTGCTTTAGCAGTTGCTCTAGCTTTAAAAGATTCATTGGCTAACTTAGCTAATGGAATAATAATAATTTTTAACAAACCTTTTAGAAGAGGAGACCATATTGAAGTTGATGGAGCAGAAGGAAAGATCATTAATATTAAACTTCTAACTAGTGAGATTATTTCTGCTGATAATAAACGTATCATCGTGCCAAATTCAAAGATGGTAAACTGCACAATTACAAATTTTACATCTTTGCCAACAAGAAGAGTTACTTTATCATTTACAGTTTCCTATGAATCTGATCTTGACAAAGTAGAGTATATTCTCAACGAAGTAGCTAAAAATGATAAAAGAGTTTTATCAAAACCAAAACCAAAGATTTTTTTAGCAAATCATGGGGAATCTAGTTTAGAATACTCAGTTCGTCTATGGGTAAATACTGGAGATTATTGGGATGTTTATTACGATATGCCTAGAAAAGTATTTGATGCTTTTAAAGAAAACAATATATCAATTCCATTTAATCAACTCGATGTTCATATATGCGATGATAAGGATGGTGATAAATGATGAGACCAATTCTTAAATTGTTTGTAGTCACCGGTGCACTTTTTTGTTCTAGTTTATTGATAAATAACGAGGTTAAAGTAACTTCAGCTGATGAACAATCTATACTAAAAAAAGAAGATTTTGTTTTTAATTTTGAACACAAAGGAACATATAGTAAAGAATATACATTGAGTCTTGATTTTGTATCTGACGATGCTCAAGAACGTTATGAAGAGTATAGTTTGATTTATGATTGGAATGTGCTTTCTATTGCCGAACAAAAAAGTGATGATAATACATTTACTTTTGACGATAGTATGGAAAGTGATTACGTATATACTATAAGTGTTAATGTATCAGTGAGTGAAGAAGATGGGAAAATTGATGGAACAAATTCTATAAAATTCACAAAATACTTGCAAAATGGTGAAGAAATATTTGTATATTCACACGGCAATGAAGAAAATCCTGAAGAATCGTTTTCATTGCCATATTGGTATATTCCTATTATTGCTGCTGTTTTAGGCATAATTTATTTAATAAGTTTTAAAACTAATAAATTAACTGGTAGCCTAGAATCAACAGAGGAAAAATTGACAGTACTACTTTCTTATAAAAGAAAATTTGATAAGATAATTAAAAATCAAAAAACAAAAGAAACTAAAAAGAAGAAACAAATTGCTAAATTATTATTTAGTATGAGAGGCCATTTATATTCGATACGCTACATAATTGAAAATATGTCAATTGATGATAACATTGATAATGCCGAACTTCTTGATGAATGTAATGAAGTAATAAATAGCATCAACGCTATTGATATGAAAAAAGTCAATTTAGATGAAGCAGAAAAGCGCATAACAATTATTTTTGAACGTGATTTGGCACATCTTGCAAGTATAAGCAAAAGAATGCTTAATATGCAAAAGAAATACGTAGAATCTACATATGGTAAGAAATAGAATTTAGTGTTTAGTATTATGAAAAAAAGAAGAAAAATGTCAGCAGTACATCTCCTATCACTTGGCTACTTAATTGCAATAATATTAGGAACTATTCTTTTATTGTTACCTTTTTCATCAAAAACCGGAACATCAATTAAGTTTTTAGATGCATTATTTACGGCAACAAGTGCAACATGTGTTACGGGTCTTGTGACAATAGATACCGCAAATGATTGGTCGACTTTCGGCCAAGTTGTCATCCTTATTTTGATTCAAATTGGCGGTCTAGGGTTCATGACAATTATTACGTTAATTTTCATGGCTTTTAAAAGAAATATTAGATTATACAATCAAACAATTTTGATGCAATCAGCGGGTACAATTACAATTTCTGAAGTAATTCCATTAATGAAAAAAATAATTATTGGCACTCTTGCATTTGAGGGAATAGGAGCAGTATTGCTCACGATATTCTTTTATCCTGATTATGGAAGTAGGGCTATTTATATGGGTGTTTTCCATTCTGTTTCAGCATTTTGTAATGCTGGATTTGATATTATAGGATCAGAAACAGGATCACTTACACCATATTATAATAATTTTGGTGTATTACTTACTATATCTGGATTAATTATAATTGGTGGATTAGGCTTTATTGTATGGAGTGATATATGGGATAAGAAATTTAATTTTAAAAAGTATAATCTTCACACAAAAATTGTATTAGTGTGGAATGGGATTCTAATTCTTGTTCCGACAATATTTTTCTTTGTATTTGAATTTACAAATATCGGAAGAAGTGGTACATTTTATGAATTTAGTGTTCCTCAAAAAATATTGAACTCTCTATTTTTAGCGATTAGTCCAAGAACTGCAGGATTTAACGCTCTTGACTTAGATAAGTTGACTGATTCTGGTATATTATTAACCATATTATTAATGTTTATTGGAGGAAATTCTGGATCGACTGCCGGAGGAATTAAAGTTACAACCGCTGTTATTGTTTTTGCAAATGTCATAGCCATGGCTAAAGGTAAAGAAGATGCTACTGTCATGAAACAAACTATCCCTAATAAAATTGTTAAACAATCGAGTGCGTTGCTATTATCGTATTTATCAATTGCATTATTAGCGACTATCATTATAAGTGCAACACAAGAATTAACTTTAGAAGAAACTTTGTTTGAAGTTATATCTGCGATTGGTACAGTAGGTTTGACATTAGGTGCAACTGCTAAGGCAGTACCATTGACAAAAATTATTTTGATTGTATTAATGTATTTTGGACGTTTAGGTGCCTTTACATTATTTGACTTATTATTTAAAGATAAAACAAGTGAAATGTTAAGAAAACCAGAAGGAAAGGTATTGGTGGGATAATATGAAAACTATTTTAATTATTGGAATGGGCGAATTTGGAAAGCATGTTGCGAAGAAGTTAAAAGAACTTAATAATGATATTTGTATTGTCGATATAAAAAAAGATGTTATTAACGCATTATCAAATACATATGAAAATGCATATATTGGAAACTGTATGCAAGAACAAACGCTGCTAGATCTTGGTGTCAAAAATTTTGATATATGTATTGTTGCGATTTCTGACAATTTCCAAGCCAGTTTAGAAATAACTTCATTATTAAAAGAATTAGGGGCAAAATATATTATTTCTAAAGCATCAAGCGACACGCAAAGTAAATTTTTACGAATGGCGGGTGCTTCTGAAGTTGTATATCCAGAAAAAGATATTGCAGAAAAAATGGCAGTAAAATGCGATGCATCTAACCTTATAGATTTTGTAAAAATAAATGACGAATATGAAATATCAGAAATTCATGTTCCAAAGGATTGGGTTGGTAGAGCACTTTCAGAATTGAACTTAAGAGGTAAGTTTAACATCAATGTTATTGCTGTAAAAAACGGCGAAAAAGTTGAGATTCCTGGTCCTAATTATTCATTTAAAAAAGATGACAATGTTTTTATAATTGGAACTAGTAAAATTGTTGCAAAAATTTATAAAAAATCTAGAATATAGTTGTTAATTTATTTAACAACTTATTGGGAAATGGACAAGCGGTAAGTCACCTGGCTCTGAACCAGGCAATCGCAGGTTCGAATCCTGCTTTCCCAGCCATTTTAATAAAAAGTCTGATTAATTCGGGCTTTTTTATTTTTGCATGTAAAATATATGTAAATGTGCATATGAAAATAAGAGAGTTGTTCAATTTCGAACTGGTATAGTTGGTGAATACTATATGCATAAGTTTTTAGTGAAATGAAATTTACTGCTTTTTAAATTTTGCAATCAAACTAGAAATATTGACAATATACCTTACATAAGGTATTCTTTTGGTAAAGGAATTGAATATGAAAAAAAGTATTGATACGATGCCAAAAATATCTCAGCATGCAAATGTAAATGCACGTAAACTTTTTTTCTGTTGTTTGGAGGAATAATAGATGGGTGAAAATAATTTGGATATTATAAAATACGTAGGAGACAATAGAACACTTGTTTGGAAACATCATATAGAAAATTTTAATAGTAATTCTCAGTTAATAGTAAATGAATCACAAGAAGCAATTTTTTATAAAGATGGTCAAGCATTAGATTTGTTTGGCAAAGGTATCCACTCTTTAAAAACAGAAAATTTACCATTTTTAAAGAGAGTGTTTGGAAAAATATTCGGAGATAAAACACCATTTACTTGCGATGTTGTCTTTGTAAACAAAGTCAGTGTCTTAGATATTTTATGGGGAACAGATACACCATTACCTGTTGAAGATCCTAAATATCATTTAATTGTCAATGTTCGTAGTTATGGTCAAATGGGTATTTCTGTTGCAGACTCGCGTAGATTTGTTGTTAGAGTTGTGGGACAATTGCCTAGTTTTGATGTCGATTCCGTAAAAAAGACAATCAAGGGCTTGATAATAACTTATGTTAGAGAAGAAATTCACAAAGCTATTGTAAATATGCAAGTTAGTATTTTGGAAATCAATACACGAATTACTGAAATGTCTCGTGTGATTGAAGAAAGACTTAATGCTGAATTGGAAGACTTAGGCCTAAAGGTATCTCATTTCTATTTGAATTCTGTTAGTTGTGGAGAAGATGATCTTGCAAAATTAAAAGAGGCAAAAGAAAAATTCCTCACTGCAATGAATGATATAGAAATCGAACGTTTAAAAACCATCAAAATGGGTGAAGCTATGGCTCAAGCAAGAGCAGTGCAAGGATACACTTATCAAGATGAAAGAAAGTTTGATGTTTTAGAGAACGCTGCTAAAAACGAGTCGGCAGGTTCTACTATGAATCCAATGATGGGACTTGGAATGGGACTAGGAATTGGCAAAGGAATGCAAGATAGTGTTTCTCAAATGTCGACATCTTTGAATGCACAAAATGCTGATAAGGTTTGTCCACAATGTCACGCAATGGTAAAAAATGGTGCAAAGTTCTGTCCTGAATGTGGCTATAAGATGTTTAGTGACAAAATAACATGTCCTCATTGTGGTGTCCAGGTTGATGCTAACGCTAAATTCTGTTTAGAATGTGGCAATAAATTAGAGCCAGCTAAGGCGGTTTGTCCAAATTGTAATGAAGAAGTTGAAACTGGCTCAAAATTCTGCTCGAAATGCGGATTTAAATTATAAAGGAGATCAATATGAAAACTAAATTTCGTAACATTTCTTTAATTTCTATTTTGGCTATTTATTTAGTAGCTAATTTGTTTATTTTCTTGTTTACAAGTGCGGAATATAGAACAACTGTATTCTGGATTGCATGGGCATTCACATTTGGAGTAAATCTTTGTGTTTTAGCTTTTATTTATTTCTTTACGAAAAAAAGCGATCGAAATGATATTGTGACTATACCGGGCTTGTTATATGTTTTCTATAGTGCAAATGCTTTATATGCTGGTTTAGGCACTTACTTTATGGGATTTAAACATACTAGTTTAGCTACAGTTAAAGTAGCATGGGCTGTTTATGTTGCTCTTAGTGTTATCTATTTGATAGTTGTAGCTTATATGACATGGAGTGTCGGCTATATTCGTCAAAACAAACAACATACAAGAAAAAAAGTATTTTATATTGAAGATTTAAGATCAAGTGTGGAAGTACTTATTCCTTTCATAAATGATAAAGATCTTAAAACAAAGATGACAAAGTTAGCAGATGATATCCGTTTCTCAGATCCAATGTCAGATGAGTCTTTATTAGATTGTGAAACAAATCTTAAATTAACTGTAGATGAAATTGTAGCATGTGTCGATAATAATGATTTTGAAAAATTAGATGAATTAATTGAAAAAGCTGAAAAGCAATTAAAATTTAGGAATGCCAAATGCAAGATTCTGAGATAAATTATATACGCGAGGTTAGAAAAAAAGATATTACAAATTACTTTGTTGTATCTCTTATAGCGATAATTATAATTCACTCTGTCTATATTCCGATTACATGTTTGAATTTACTTGATAGAACAATTTGGATTATCGTAACTATCCTAGTAGCTATTGTAACTTATATATTTTTAAGAAGATTAGCGATTGGGTCAATATTACTTTATAAGGCTTATGCACCAATGTCTGTTAGAGATAAATGCAGATTTACACCTTCTTGCTCAACTTATATGCTTAGATCAATACAAAAATATGGCCTTATTATTGGAATAATAAAAGGCATAAGGCGTATATGTAGGTGCAAACCACCTAATGGTGGAATTGACTTACCATAATTTTTAACCAATATAAAAGCATTAACGCTTTTTTAACACTTTGTAGTTTATAATTTATTTATTAACAATGCGAGATATACAAAATTTGTTAGGAGGAATGATATATGGAAGAAAAACAAATAACTCGTAAATGTCCAAATTGTGGCGCACTACTATCTTTTTCCGAGAATGCTGACGTTGTTACATGTGCTTTTTGTGATGTAACAACACAAGTAGCAGAACTTCTTGATAGAAAAGGAGGAGCAAGTCCAGAAGAAAAGTTTTCAGAATTAATTCAATCAGCAATGACAAATGTAAATGATTCTGATGACGCTTTGGCGTATATTGATAACTTATTTGAAACTTATGAGTGGGATGAATTCAATACTACGACAGACCTAAATATTCCTATGGTTGAAAGACTTATAGACAAAATCAAATTGTCTAAAGCATCTTCACCAAAAACTTGGTATCTCGAATTTAAAGGAAAATCAATTCCAGTTTTAAACAAGATTCAAGGTTTAAAGAAACTTGAAAAGAGTTTAATTGACAAATATAATAGCGAAGATAATGCTAAACTTTTTAATGAATTTGATTTGTATAAAGAAATTAGCAATAAAATCTTGGCATGCAAAGAACATATTCTTAAAGTTTTAAAAACTGATATTAATTTTGCAGACAAATATAAGGCAGAATCTTCGATGCTTAAACAAATGAAAGCAGAGTTAGATGACTTCACCAAAAAGATTGGCACAGTTAAGAAAGTAAAGGAATTAGAGGATATTCCTGCAATTAAAGTCGCTATTGAAAAGAATCAAGCAGAAGTTGCACGCCAACTTCTTGAACAAGGAATTGATGCTGAATCTACTTATAATGAAGCTATTTCTTGCCTTGGTAATCCAGATAGAATTGATTATTGCTTATCTTTGTTTGAAAAAATTAGAAAATACAAAGATTCAATTAAGCATATTAACGAAATAAACAAGTCATTTATTTTTAACAAATATTTATTTGTTATAGGTGGACAAAGATTTGTTCTACGTAAAGAAGAGAAAAAGTTTGAAGTAAATGCAGCTCCAGTTAAAGATAATAAAAAGAATGAACCTGCAAAAGAAGATGATGAATTCCTTGGTGAAAGATATGCTTTATATAAAGTTGTAGATGGCATCGTAGAAGAAAAAGATCCAGTTGTAAAAGGTATTACTGAATTATTTACATGTTATGGTTCCAAATTATTTTATTTAAAGAACAATAAAAGTGTTTGTGCTTACAATGTTTTAACAGAAACTATTACTGTTATAGATAGTACAAAGAAGCTCGGTGACTATTTATTTGATGAAGAAGATTCTTTGTATTTCACTAAAGATGGAAAAGGTTTCTTCTTTAAAAAGAAATTAGAAGTAAAAATAGATGAACAGAAAAAAGGATGTTCATTATTTGGTAAGAAAATTTTACATGCAAAACGTAATTTCAACAACTATGAAATTGGTTATGTAGATATGGTTAATGCTACATATAAAGTTATTATCCCAGAAGTTGTCGATATTATGGATGTTATAGATGATAATATTTTCTATACTTATGCTGAAGCTATTGAAGGTGAAGAAAATGCAAAAACAACTTTCTTAGTATATAACATTAAAAATGAAAAGACTGAAAAGGTACTTGATTCATCATGCATTTTACATGATGTAGTAAATAATAAAGTTGTATATTCTGTTTGGAGTCCATGTTCATACAACTTAGATTTGCATGTCTTAGATCTCGTGACTAAAGAAGATATTCTATTAGAAGATAATATCTATGATTATTTTGATACGATTAATAATAAAATTTATTATACAATCGGAAACTTTGATTATCGTCCAATGTTCTGTATTGATTTAGATGGCAGCAATAGAACAGAAATTTTATCAAATGTTGAAAGAATTGTTTATAGCACAAACGATTGGCTATATATTCTTAGAAAATCAACAAATACAAGAAATGAAATCTTAATGAAATTATCTGCAGATGGTAAGAAGAGAGTGCTTTTAGCCGATGATTTTGGCACTATTGTTAAGATGGATCATAGCTATGTTTATTATTTAGATAGCTATAATAGACTACATAGTGTGAGAAGCGATGGTAAA
This sequence comes from Erysipelotrichales bacterium, assembly GCA_022508525.1. Classification (GTDB taxonomy): domain Bacteria; phylum Bacillota_I; class Bacilli_A; order RFN20; family CAG-826; genus RUG131. The sequence continues at coordinate 34,697 of JAFLVA010000006.1, read as the reverse complement.
GAAAATAAGATTATTGCTTCCAATATTAAAGAAAGAGATATTATTGTTAATAATGAAGCAATCTATTACTTACGTCGCAACGAAAGAGTGGCATATTTTGAAAAGAGACAAGTTCCTTCTGTAAATAATGCAAAGACAGACCAAGTTACTGTTAAAGAAACAGAAAAAGATGTCTTATGCAGTTCATTCTATAGAATGGATTTAGATGGTCATAATGTTAAAAAGATTGCTTACAATGTTGATGCAATGAAACAATACGATGATAAGACAATCTATTTATCAAGAAATGAAAAATTATCATTTAAGATTACTACTCCAATTTCTAAGAAAGAAAATAAAGTCGAAGTTAAGAATTTCAATGTTAAACGTACATTTGTTTATAATATTGAAACTAACAGAATGGAAACAATATTATCTGAAGGACTTCCACATCAAGAAAGTGTTGAATTCAATAGTGGCTGCTTTAAGAAAAAAGTTAAGAAAGACATTATTATTGAATTATTACCTGTCGAAACCAAATTTACTCGTGAAGGCAAAACTGCAATTGGACAAGTAAATAGTGAACAAATTAAAGATGCACAGGCTAATAATCGTAATGTAGTTGTTGATTCTAATTCCAAAAATAAAAAATCTGGTTGTCTTAGATAAACTTGAATAACAAAAATTAAGCAAAAATGGGGCTTGAAATATTCGTATTTCATCCCCTTTTTATTATTGCTAAATTATGAGTTAAACAGTTTTATTTAAAGATAGTCTTAACAATTATAATATAATCTTACTTTTAATAGAAATTTAAGAATGCATTTAGTAAATCATTTAACCAGATTTTAAATATATGCAAAAAATTGGTAAAACATAGTATTATTAAAAATAATAATCATTAATTTATAAAACTCAACTTCTGGTTCGTGTTGTTTTTTTAAAATTCAACTTATACTTATGGCATGAAAGGAGAAAACTATATGGATCAAATTAAGATAGGAAATTTTATTAAGGAAAGAAGAAAAGAGAAGAAAATAACTCAAAGCGAATTGGCTGAAAAACTAAATATTTCAGATAGAGCAATTTCAAAATGGGAAAATGGCAATTGCATGCCAGACTCTGGAACAATTCCTGAATTATGTAAAATATTAGATATTACTATTAACGATCTATTTAGTGGTGAAATTGTAGATATGAATGACAATGAAAAAAGACTAGAAAAGAATTTATTAGAAATGGTAAAGTTGAAAGAACAAAAGGATAAGCAATTATTAAGTTTAGAAATCTTTATTGGCACATTAGTTACTATAATACTTTTGGCTTGTATACTAGTTGCGTCCTTTGTAGATATGGAAAACTTGCCAAGAGTTTTAATTATTGTATCAGGTACTATTGTGTTTTTAGTAGGAATGCTTTTTGGATTAAGAATAGAACAGACCGCAGGATATTATGAATGTGAAAAATGTCACCACAAATATGTGCCAACATACACTAGTGTATTTTTTGCAATGCATATTAATAGAACTAGATATATGAAATGTCCTAAATGTGGAAAAAAATCCTGGAATAAAAAAGTTTTGTCCAAAGATGAAAAACGTGACTAAATATTTTTGATTCCAAATGAGAAAAGTAGAACTTCGATACATTTTGTATTGAAGTTTTTTATATGTGTTTTGATTTTTTAGTAGTGAGCATATTTTTAATTGCGCGTATTTTTGATATAATTTGTTTGTGAAAATTGGGTAATGAGGAGGGAATATATGAAACAAAGATTAAAAAAACTCAAAGATTTCAATTGGAAACTTTTTATTGCGTTATGTGCTCTAGCGCTTGTACCTGCAATATATCAAACTATAAAAACTTTTATTATTTCAATAAATAGTCAAAGTGATGTATTCGATATTATAGGTCAAATGGAATGGTTTGATTTAATTAACGAGACGTTACAAGCATTTTTAATTGTTCCACTATATTCTATTCTTAATAAATTATTTAAGAATGATAAGGAAAATTTTGCAAAACATACTTTTAGAACGGGGCTTATAACTTTTGTAGTATACACACTATTCTCAATAGGCGTTTTAATTTATGGGCTTGTACTTATAAAGGCGATGAATCCTGATGAAATTGATTTAGAAATTGTGAATCATTATCTTCAACTTGAAACTGTGGCATTTATGCTTGGAATAATTGTCAGCTTTGTCAATGTTGTTTTTGTAGTTATTGGTAAAGATAAAAATGTTTATATATTTATAATTGCAAATGTAATTCTTTCTTTAATAGCTGATTTGTTGTTAATTCCAAACTTTGGTGTTTATGGTATAGCTATTTCAAATATATTAGTTAATTTAATACTTGCAATAGTAAGTTTTGTTATTCTTTATGTGCAGAAACTAATTAAACCATGTTGGTATCAAAAAAGTGATTTAATAACGTTTAAAAATTGGGCGAGAGTCGGTGCTTTTTCTGGTGTCCAGCAATTTATTGATAATTTTATATATGCAATTATGATTTGTAAAATGGTTAACATGGTTGCAGAGCAAGGAAATTATTGGATTGCTAATAATTTTATTTGGGGATGGTTGCTTATTCCAATTTCTGCATTATCCGAAGTTATAAGACATGATTGTAAAGATGGATATAAAAAATTAAATCAATTCAATTATTATTTTATTGCTTTAATTGTTGTGCTTATTTGGTCACTAACAATTCCGATTTGGACACCATTTTATCAATATGTTGAACATCTCGATAACGCACACGAAATATTTTTAATTACTATTAAATTGGTGCCTTTTTATATCGCATATATAGGATGTGCTATTATTGATAATATATTTATTGGATTGGGCAAAACAATATATAACGTAATAAATTCTTTAATTATCAATTTAGTGTATTATGGGATTTTCTATATTTTGTATGTGACGAACATAATTTCTTTTACAATGGACGTAATAATATTAATGTTTGGTTTTGGGATGGTCGTGCATTTGGTAGTATCATTGGTAGAAGAAAAACTATTTTTTAGGAAAGCAGAACTAAATAATTAGTTCTGTATAGAAAAAAATGCTGAATATGATAAAATGGTGTGGAAATAGTGAGAACTTCACTATTATACAAATTATGCGCCCATAGCTCAGCTGGATAGAGTATCAGACTTCGAATCTGAGTGTCGTGAGTTCGAATCTTACTGGGCGCGCCATTTTTAAAAGACAGCAAACTATACAATGCGTATAGCTTGCTTTTTTTATACTTTAAGTGGCGTTTCGTGGTAGTTGTTTAACTCTATGAACCTATGTAAAAATCTAGAATTTATTAGAAAAACATGTTTTTAAGCAGAAATAAAATTTTTGTAATTTTAGAGAAAAAAATCAAGGGTATGCTGGTGGTGGGAGTCGACTCCCACTAGCCTTTCCAGAGTCGAACTCATTAGACTTAAATGTTATATAACTTTAATAAAAAGGAATAAATTGACAATATCTATCCAAGTACAGAAAATTTTTTTGATGACTAATTAGTAAATTCAAATAAATAATTATAATTCTGATAATACTCGTTATCGGTTATCTAGCCATACTCTTAACCATACTTTTGGTAAACGAAGTATGGTTTTTTAGTGTAATAATAAGCAAAATTAATTTTCTTTTTAGAAACCAACATTTATCGGTTTTTTTGTAGTGTAGTTATTTGTAATTTCTTCCTAAAATATAATTGTAAACCAACAAATGTTTAATTAAGGAGGAAAATTATGAATGCTATTGAAATTAAGAATTTAACAAAAAGTTTTCGTGGTATGCACGCATTGGATCATTTTCATATGACTGTACCTGTAGGATCAATATATGGTTTCATTGGTGAAAATGGAAGTGGTAAGTCGACAACTGAAAAACTTATTTGCGGACATCTTGTCCCAGATGAAGGAGAAATAAAACTATTTGGAAAAAGTTATAAAGATGCTGGAGTAAGAGTGAGAGTAGGAGCGTTAATCGAAAATGCTGGTTGCTTTCCAAACTCCAGCGTATGGAACAATCTAATGATGCAAGCAATCAATCTCGGTATTCAAAATAGAGAAGAAGAAATAAGTAGGGTACTTAAGATAGTAAGAATGGAAGATTCAGCAAAAATTAAGTTTAAAAGTTGCTCATTAGGAATGAAGCAAAGAATTGGAATTGCGATGGCACTTTTGGGAAATCCAGCCTTATTAATTTTAGATGAGCCTATCAATGGATTAGATACTGATGGAATGAAAATCATGAGAGAAATACTTGTAGATATAACAAAGAACTACAATTGTACAGTACTTATCTCTTCACATCTTCTTGGAGAGTTAGAAAAGATTGCAACACACTATGGTATTATACGTCAGGGAAAAATGATAAAAGAAATTACAGCTCAAGAAATGGAAGCAAGAGCACGAGTGTTTGTTTCTTTGAAAACCAAAGATATAAATAGTGCTTTGAATTTATTAAATAGAAAATTTAATAATGTAAAGCAAGAAAATGAATGTATAAGAGTTTACGATGTCGATAATGCTGAATTGATCGTTGAATATCTATTACAAAATGGACTTGTCGTAAATGAGGTAAAGAAAAACAAAATTGGTTTAGAAGAATATTATCTTGAAATTATGTCGGAAAAGGAGGCTAAGTAAAATGGAAAAAACAAAAGAATTAAAATTTGAATCACCTAGTTTTATTCAAAGATTAAAAGGAATGTTAGGTGTTGATTTCTACCGATTGTTCCATACTCCTTTATTCTATATTTTTCTTGCGATTGCAGCGATTATTCCAGCACTCGTATCTATGGGTAATAGTGATACGACTGCATCGATGTTTACAAACGCATGGCAGATTATTGCTTCAGATTCACCTCTTTATGTTGTAAGTGATATTGGACAATATGCGAATATGAACATGGTTTTCATCTTTGGTGGAATTATGGTGTCCATATTTATTGGGCATGATTATAAAAGTGGTTATGTAAAACAATTATTTACAACTCACGCCAAAAAACAAGATTATATGATGTCGAAGTCTTTAGTATGTGCCTTCTCAATGGCATGTATGTGTATTACATATTTAATCGGAGGTATTGCTTCTGGAATCTTTAGTGGATTATCATTTGAAGTTAATTTTGGTTCTTTGTTAATAGCTATTTTAGGAAAAATGATTATGAGCTTAGGTTGGGCAAGTTTATATACATTCTTAAATGCCATCTTTAGAAGAAAATTTGGAATTTCTATTGCATTATCATTCTTTTTAGGAACAGGAATTCTAATTATTGGCGTGGCATCTATTGTTGGAAATTCGTCAATACTTAACCTCTTCTTATATGGATCATCTGTTTATGCCTGTTTATCTAGTAATATAGTCACTTTACTTGTATGTTTATTGGTTTCAGTTGGATGGGCAACGATTTATAACTTACTTGGAACATTGCTTCTTTCAAAAAGAGATGTTTATTAAAAAGGAGGAACTAAAATGAACGCTATTGAAATTAGAAATTTAACAAAGAATTTCGGACAAAAACAAGCATTAAGTGGCTTAAATATGACAGTTCCTGTTGGATCAATTTATGGATTTATTGGGGAGAACGGCTCAGGTAAATCAACAACTGAAAAACTTATATGCGGTCTTATTATTCCTAATGGTGGAGAAATAAAGCTATTTGGAAGAGATTATAAAGATATTGATGTAAGAGCAAAAATAGGTGTATTAATCGAACAACCTGGTTGTTTTCCAAATTATAGTGTGTGGAATAATTTAATGTTACAAGCTACAAATTTGAGCATTCCTAATGCTGAAGAAGAAGTAAGAAAAGTCTTAAAAGTTGTGAGAATGGAAGGTTCTGCATCTAATAAATTCAAAAATTGTTCGCTAGGAATGAAGCAAAGGATAGGTATCGCTATGGCATTACTTGGAAATCCAACGCTACTAGTTTTAGATGAACCAATCAATGGCTTAGATGTTGATGGTATGAGAATTATGCGTGAAGTACTTGTAGATATTACTAAAAATTATCAATGTACAGTAGTTATTTCATCACATGTTTTAGGAGAATTAGAAAAAATAGCGACTCATTATGGAATCGTTCGTGGTGGGAAAATGATTAAGGAAATGACTGCAGAAGAACTAGAGAAAGAATGTCCTACATTTGTTGCAGTACAGGCAAAGGATATGCATAAAACTAAAGAGTTGCTAATTGATAAGTATTCTAAAGTTAAAGAAGTGAACGATTATATTCGTGTTTATGATGCTAAAACACCTGAAGAGATAGTTACTTATCTTTACGAAAATAAAATTATAGTAACGGAAATAAAAACAGAAAAAATCGGTTTAGAAGAATACTATATTAATTTAATGGAGGCAAGATAATATGGAACTAACATTTGAAAAGCAAAGTTTTAGTAAAAGATTAAAAAGCATGATAAAAGTGGATTTAAAAAGAATGTTCACAATGCCATTAGTATATATCATGCTTGGTGTTTGTCTTGTTATTCCTATTCTTACCATAGTAATGACTTCGATGTTTTCAGGAATGACAACTGCAGATCCAACAACAGGTGTTGAAACCACAATGGAGGGATTTACAAATGCGTGGCAAGCGATAGGATCGACAAGCAACGCTGGAATGTCTATGGATATAACTTCAATGTGTAATATCAACTTGATATATTTCATAATTGCAATATTTATTTGCTTGTTTGTCTCAGAAGATTTTAGAAGTGGTTATGTCAAAAATTTATTTACTGTCCGCTCAGATAAAAGAGATTATGTTATATCTAAATCCATCGTTGGTATTGTGGGTGGAATAGGTATGCTTCTTGTATATTTTGTAGGAGCAATGTTAGGAGGAAAGATAGCAGGATTATCTTTTGAAATGGTAGGATTTAATATAAGCAATATTATTATGTGTTTATTATCCAAAGCATTTATAGTTGCAGTATTTATTTCCATCTACTTGGTATTAAGTGTTGTTGGTAAGCATAAAGTATGGCTTTCCATATTAGGTTCATTTGGTGTTGGCATGTTAATGTTTATGATGATTCCAATGATGACTCCATTAGATGCAACAATTATGCATGTAATTATGTGTTTAGCAGGCGGAGTGTTATTTAGTTTTGGATTAGGCGTAGTCAGCAATCTAATACTTAAAAAGACAAGTTTAATTTAGAGGAAAATTGAGGAATTACAAAATGACCAAAACGCAAGAATTAACTATGAATGATCTTCAAGAATTTCTTGATGCACATAGTTATGAAGATCAATTAAAAATATTATTAATTCATTCAGAAAAGAATAGAAAAATTATTGAAATTAGGAGGAAAAAACAAATGGATAATAACGATGAATTTGAATTAGAAAAGAAAGATATAAGTGAACAATTCACAGAGTTTTTACGAACCAAAGGTATAAAAGCAAAATTTAGATTAGCGTTTGCAAATATGAAAGAATCAGCTTATCAACAGCATTTAAAAGACAAAAATGAATTTGAAGAAAGAAAGACAAAATCAATAGAAGAAAATAAAGATTTTGTTGAGTTTATACATACGAAAGGAATCAAAGCAAAGTTTCATCTAGTCATTGAAAATATAAAAAAAGGTGCACGTGAAAGTAGAGAAAAAACAAAAAAGCAAATTGATGCTTCAAAGCATGATGTACATAAAGAAATAATACAAACTTCAAGTGATTTAGAAAAAGAATTCAATGCTTTTTTAAAAGCAAAAGGACTTGATGAAAAGTATATTGTAGTTATAACTGAAGAATGATTATATAAAAGAAAACGACCTCTCATTAATTTGAAAGATCGTTTTTTTCTTTGTATTTATTTATGATTTGATTGGAATATATTATCATAAATATTCCTATAAACGCTGTTAGTGCACATACAACAGCACCTGTTATGGCATTCATTGTTGCGACATTAACACTATCGCCTGTATCAAATTCATGAAACATTGCAGTTTGTAAAGCTAGAATGGAAACCATAGCATCCGCTAGATTGATGTTCTTTGAAGCACGTACAGTCATTTCGTTAGTCGTTCTAGTTTTTATAAAGTTAAATATTGCTATACTAATTTTATAAAAGGCATATATAGCATAAATATAAATTGTTACACCTGCATGAACAAAGGAATCATCAGCACGAACCATTTGTAAAATTGCAAATGATAAAGCAAGTGGTAGAAGAATAAATACGATTCCACATCGCCCATAAATTTTTGTGTCTTTTTTGAAAGTATCGATTGTTGTCTGACCATTTTTAATGGCTTTTCTGCGACGTGAGTGATAGAGTAAAATCCCTCCTCGTAAGAAAATAAGAAGTATATAATAAGCTGATAAAGAACCAAACCATATAGAGCCAGCAACTATAGCGATTGCACCATTGTAAATAGCAAAAGCAATATTAATCAAAAATGATCCAATGGATAAGAAGATAGTACGAAATCCATACTGAGTAAATAATTTATTCCAAAAAGGATGATTTTCTGACCACATCAATGATCTTTCTTGAACTGCAGGTGCAATCTTAATGATTCCATAAATTGAATAACCGATTGTAATTATCATTATCCCAAGGAAAATATATCCTAAAATAATGTAATCAATAAAACTTTCTTGTGTCAAAATTAAAGTAGAAAAGATCGTTGAAATAATAGCTATAACTATAGTTATAAGTAAAAACCATATTTGGGGATTTAAAAAGAAATCCAGTAACTTATTTTTATTCTTCATTAGCTAATCCTTAGTAAATTTCATTGCTGGTCTAACGCAAATAGAAATTATTTCGCAAATAAGTAAAATATCATCAACACAGTCTCTTTGTACCCATTCCATTGTTATTGCATTTATACCACTTAGGAAATATTTTGACATATAATTAACAATTGTTTTATCTTTAACTCCGTTTTTTTCATATATTGGCATGAAAATGTTTTCAATTAATAATTTATCCGTCTCATTAGTTGCAAAGGCATTAGAATTATTGTAAACCTTATAGATAAATTTATTATTTTTTACAAATCGCAAATAGGGAATCAAGTATTGTGGGGTAATGAAAATTAATTCATCCGCACTAGCTTTTTGAATATCAATTACATCTATTGTTTGATTTATGTCATCAAAGAACTTTTTAATGAGATTACTATGTGTTTCTTGTAAAAGATCATAGGTATTATCGTAATGAGCGTAAAAAGTAGAGCGATTAACACCAGCTTCATTACAAATTTCTATAATTGAGATATCTTTAAATTCTTTTTTTTCAAGCAACTTTAAAAATGCTTTATTCATTTTATTGGAAGTATTAAAAAATTTAGCTTCTGATTTATTCATTGTTATTATCCTCTTTAAATTTCAATATAATTATATCATAAACCGCTTTTAATTCAACAATTGTATTTTTGTGACGATAAATAATTATTAGAAACAGACATTTGTGGAGATTTAATAAACATCTTAAACATATTTTTATATCCGATAAGAGTATCAAAGATGATATGGTTTGGCTTTTTGGTGAGATTTCAACAAAGGCAAATGTTGACTACACAAGAATTGCTAAAAGGGTACTTCATGATGTTGGGTACGAAGAAAAGTTCCATATTCTAGAAAAGATTTCAAAACAATCGAGTGACATGCTTTAGGTGTTGATAAAGAGAGAGCAGGAGATCAAGGAATGATGTTCGGCTATGCTGAAGATAATAATTCAAACTTTATGCCTATTCCTTGTATTATTCGCGTCCGATTTTTTTAAAAATTGTATTATTCGCGTTCTAACGAGACATTTAAGAAATCAGCAAACTATACAATGCGTATGGTTGCTTTTTTTATACTTTAAGTGGTGTTTCGTGGTAGTTGTTTAACTCTATGAACCCATGCAAAAATCATGAATTTACAGAAAAAGTATGTTTTTTAATAAAAAATAAAATTTTTATAATTTTCAAGAAAAAAATTCAAGGGTATGTTGGTGGTGGTAGTCGACTCCCACTAGCCTATCCAAGTTTGAACTCACTAGACTTAAAAAAAGATCATCAAAATTTTATGTATAATTACCATTTACTAATTAAAAGTCAAATCAACATAGCGATAGTTAGAATATTGCATACAATATGCATATTTTAGGGCGTATATATTTTTATCTTTTTTGATGTGTATCAGAAGAACTTAAATGATACAATTTAAAAATCATAAGTTAAGTATTGACTTAAAGTTCACTTTAACTTGTATAATGTTAAACGAAAGGAGAAAATCGTATGTCGTATTCTATTAAAGAAATTGCAAATATTATGAATGTAACAACATCTACGGTAAGATATTGGGATAGTGAGGGGTTACTTCCAAATATAAAAAGAGTGAATGGTATAAGAGTATTTGAAGATGAAGACTTTAAATGGCTTAGAGTATTAAATTGTATGAAAAATATTAATATGCCAATTAAAAAAATTAAAGATTATCTTGATTTAGCTAAAAAAGGTGATTCAACTTTGCAAGAAAGATATGAAATGATTTTAGAACAAAAACATATAATAGAAAAACAAATAAATGACTTGAATAATTGTTTAAAAGAATTCGAATACAAAGAATGGTATTATAAAACTGCTATTGAAGCAGGAACTGAAAAGGTGGTAGAGAATATTACATCTATTGCTCCTACTTTAGAAATTGATGTAATACCAGATAATTATAGGAAAGGGGTAAATTAGTATGGATGAAAAATTAAAATTAGTACAAGAATGGGATAAAACATTCCCTAAAAGTGAAAAGGTAAATCATAGAAAGGTAACATTCCATAATAGATATGGAATAACACTTGTTGCTGATCTTTATGAACCAAAAAATTATAAAGGTAAATTATCCGCCATAGCAGTATGTGGACCATTTGGAGCAGTAAAAGAACAAGCAAGTGGATTATATGCTCAAGAAATGGCGGAAAGAGGATTCTTAACAATAGCATTTGATCCATCATATACAGGAGAATCATTAGGTACACCAAGATATATGGCTTCACCAGATATCAATACAGAAGATTATCAAGCAGCGATAGATTTTTTATCAATTCAAGAAAATGTTGATTCTGAACGAATTGGAATTATAGGTATTTGTGGATGGGGAGGAATGGCATTAAATGTTGCCTCTCTTGATACAAGAATAAAAGCAACAGTTGCTTCTACAATGTATGACATGACTAGAGTAAACGCAAATGGATATTTTGATGAAAGTGATAGTGAAGAAGCAAGATTCAATAATAAAGTTGCTTTGAATGCACAAAGATTAGTAGATTATAAAAATGGAAATTATGAGTTAGGCGGTGGATGTTTAGAACTTCCAGTGCCAGAAGATGCACCATTCTATGTCAAAGATTACAGTGAATATTATAAGGATAGAGCATACCATTCTAGAAGTTTAAATTCAAATGGTGGATGGAATAAAATCGGATGTATGTCGTTTATCAATCAGCCGATATTAAGATATAGCAACGAAATTCGTTCGGCAGTATTAATTATCCATGGAGAAAAAGCCCATTCTTGCTATTTCAGTAAAGATGCTTATGCAAACATGATTAAGGGAAATAAATATACAGAAAATAAAGAATTAATGATAATCCCAGGTGCTGTTCATACTGATCTATATGATAATATGAATGTAATACCATTTGATAAGATGGAAGAATTCTTTAAAAACAATTTAAAATAAATTAACCGGATACTTTTTAGAAATTAAATGTATGAAAGGAGATAATCATGCTAAATACAAATAAAAACTTATCAGTATTTCCAATAGGTGCTCCAAACGATGCTTACGCACAGTATTTTAGTGGAAAGAGTTATCTTAAATACTTATCCACTGAACAAGTAACCATATTCAATGTCACATTTGAACCGAAATGCAGAAATAATTGGCACATTCATCATGCGAAAAGTGGTGGCGGACAAATACTCGTATGTGTTGCAGGACGAGGCTGGTATCAAGAGTGGGGTAAGGAACCAATTGAAATGTTACCTGGTGATGTGGTAAATATTCCTGAGGGTGTGAAACATTGGCATGGTGCTGCTAGAGACTCATGGTTTCAGCATCTTGCTATCGAAGTTCCTGGTGAAGACATTGTAAACGAATGGTGCGAGCCGGTAGACGATGCACAGTACGATAAGTTAAAATAATAAGGCGTATTGACTTAAGGATGCTATTTTTGCTATTTGTAGTATTAATCATTTGTTAATAGAGTTGCTTTTAAAACAAAAAATAATTTGAACTCATCAAACTCTATAATTCTATTTGTAAATTACTAGTTAGCAAAATTGTATTATTCGCGTCCGAAATTTGTATTATACGCGTTCGTTTTCTAAAAAAAATGTATTATTCGCGTACTAACAAGACATTTAAGAAATCAGCAAACTATACAATGCGTATGGCTTGCTTTTTTATACTTTGAGTGGCGTTTCGTGGTAGTTGTTTAACTCTGTGAACCTATGCAAAACCATGAATTTATATAAAAAGTATGTTTTTTAATAAGAAATAAAATTTTTATAATTTTCAAGAAAAAAATTCAAGGGTATGTTGGTGGTGGGAGTCGACTCCCACTAGCCTATCCAAGTTTGAACTCACTAGACTTAAATAATGGAACGAATAAAATTTTAATGAGAAATGAAGAACATGGTATAGAAAGTTTGATGCACAGAGCTAAAGTATCGCCCTTACGAATGCAAAACAAATCGCATTAAGTCAGATGAGCAAAGAAGTAAAAAACTCTATCATCACGCATTATGGTGATTTAAATGCATGGCCGAACAACCAAATTGAAGCGACAATTAATCATTTAAAAAACAGTTAAAACAAATCCATCATTCCTTTCTGGAGTGGGGGATTTTTTGTTTGTCTTTATTCGAATTAATATTTAATCATCTTTCTGCTATGCTTATCTCGTTTTTCTTACAAAAATGTGCTAAAATTATATATATTGGTTTTTAACGAATCTCGAGCTTGGTAATTATATAATTTAGGGAGTAGTAGTATGGCAGACAAGTATTATGAAAAAGCAGAGAAATATATAAATGACGATGATCTTGAAAATGCCATCGAATATTTTAAGTTGTCTTTAGAATATAATAGTAATTATGACAGTGCATATAGATTAGGAACAATATATCTTGATTGCTACGAAGATTTAGAATTGGATGAGCCTGATTATCAAAGTGCTATAAAATATTTTCTAATAGGAGCAAATAATGGTGATAGAAATTGCCGAAAAGAACTCGGCTCATTGTTGATTGACAGCGAAGATAAATATGATGTTTTTGAGGGTGTTAAATGGCTTTTATTGTCAGAACAGTATGAATTTAAACAAATCAAAAATGCTATTGATATCCTATATGAAAATACGAATCATCAATTGGAAAAAGATGTTAAATTGGCTATTAAATGGTTCAATGAAATTATTAAATTAACTAGAAATAGTAAAATATTAACGCCTGTATATGGGTATAGAAATGAATTAATAACTAACTACGCAAAAAAGATTATCAATAATTCAAACACACTTAAAGAATTAGAAACTGCCTTTATATATTTTCAAAGATATTTTGATAAAGAATTCTTTTCTAGAATACTCAATTTATGTGGCACAAAAGAAGTGAATCTTTACATAGAATGTGCTGATAGTGTTTCAGATGTAGAAAAATTTTTGCATTCATTAGAGGATAAAGAATTTAATTATGATATTCAGACGAAAGGTATCATTTATCTGTGGTTGGCTCGTTCATATCGTGATGGTAATCATAATGCAAGAAAGAATATAGATATTGCAATAAGTTATTACCAAAAGGTTAAAACCGCTGTTGCAAATTTTGAATTAGAAAAAATGGTTGCTTCATATTGCGATGAACTAATTAAAAAAGATGACTATGAAACAGCTAAAAAGTATGTTTTTCATATTAAATCATTAAGTGACCAATATAGAATTAAAAACGAAATCGATGAGTTTGATAAACAGGAAAACTTTAAGCATATAAGTGCCGAGGCAATGACTGGAGATATTGAAGCCAAACTTAAATTAGCGAAACTATACGAAGATGGGTTAGGAACGACAAGAGATTTTGGCAGGGCGCTAATTATTCATCAAGAACTATATAAAGAGCATCATTTAAAGACTTCTTTTGACTTTATCTATAATTATTACTATAGCAAGAATAATTATGCTGATTTAAAATTGCTATTAAAAGATGCTAGAAAAAATAATATTCAATTTGATTATTATCAAGAATCGAAATACGCCTCTCTAATATCTTCATATGCCACAAGAAATTACAATGATGTTCATACTATAGATATTTCGAACTACTTTGATAAGAATGTAAACAATGAAGCATTAATACCAAACAATGCGGATTATATTCATTCTAAATTGGTAACAAAATATAATTTTACAGGTTTCATGCATGAAACAACAATTGGCAATTTGTGTAAAATATTAAAAAGTGGCAAACTTGGTGCAAGAAAATTTACTACTGATTTTGACGATTCTGCAAATGATGAAGTTTTAAAACACACAAATAATAAATATTTTGAATATGCGAGATTTTATTTTTATAGAAAAACTCCTACAAATTATCATTTTGATAATGATAATCCAAATTCTATGGTTTATTTGGAATTTGATTGGAATTTAATGTTTGAAAAGGATGCATTAATTGCAAATGGCAATGCTGGATCTGATTATACGCGTACAAAAAGAGTGGCTGATTTTTTAAAAAATCCTGATGATTTTATGGATTGGGATATTATTTTTAATAGAACTCCTATATCTGATGAAAATGAACAAAAACAAGAAATTATTAGAAAGCGTAATGCTGAATTGTTAGTTCCAAATTTTGTTTCAACAAAATTTTTAAATAAGATTATATTTAAAAGTGGAGAAGCCCGTAAAATTTTTGTCACCAAATTAAATGACGACAAAATATTGTTAGAATTTAAGAACAAAATAATTATTGATAGAGATTATTTTTATACAGGGAGGGATTCATGATGGTTACTTTTTTAAATAAAACTGTTTTTAATTCTGGGTGTGAAGGAATCGTTAATACAATTAACTGCGTCGGTTCGATGGGAAATGGTCTTGCACTTGAATTTGCATTGCGTTATCCAGAAATGGAAGAACAATATAAAGCTGATTGCTTTGCAAAAAAAGTTAAAACAGGAGAGATACTAACATATAAAACTGAGGATGTACTAATAATTAATTTTCCAACAAAATTTCATTGGAAATATCCATCGCAATTGAAATGGATTGCTGATGGACTTGATTATATGAGAAATCATTATAAAGAATGGAATGTAAAATCTATTGCTATACCTCCACTTGGTTGTAGTAATGGTGGATTAGATTTTGAAAAGCAGATAAAGCCTTTAATTGAATCAAAGCTAAATGATTTGGATATCGATATATTTGTTTGTATTGATCCTGGCTATGCTGAAGGAAAAGAAAAAGAAATGCTTGATGCATTTAAACTTTCTGACTGCGAAATGCTTTGTAATAAACTTCGTATCAATTCGAAAGCATGTGCTGGATTAATGAACTGTAATAATATTACTCGTTTTTATATGATTAGAACTATAAATGATGTTGGTGCAGTTACATATAAAAAATTATTTGATTATTTTTACAATGGAGGAAAGCCAATAAAAAAAGAATCAGATCAAATAAGTTTGTTCTAATTAAAAGTATTTATATATTATTTGGAATATTTTAGTGTAAATTTATTTTGAACTCATTAAACTCAAAAATATCAATTTGTAAACTATGAGTCAGCAAAATTGTATTATTAGCGTCCGAAATTTTGTATTATTAGCGTTCGTTTTCTCAAAAAAAATGTATTATTTGCGTACTGACGAGACATATTGAATTTTACGTACGCCTTTGTGTGTTTAAAGGTAAAAGTTCGTAATACTTGGTATTATGAATTTTTTTCTTTAGCAAAAGTGGTGAGTTTATAAAATGAATGTGTCCATAGAAATTTTAGAATTTTCTTTGCTCGTAAAAAAAGATATTAAGAATTAAAGATATAACTAAATTAAACATAGAATATATTTCAGGAAAGAATATTATCTTTATAACTCTAATTATTGATTAAAAGAACCACATAAAATTATTATTAGTAATTGTATAGATAAATTTGATAGAGATATTTTGAAACTAATTTTTTAGAATCAGTTAAGTGCTATCCGCTTGAAAAGAAAGAATTTAAAAACTTACTATAATAATTGTAAGAATATAATGTTAGAACAATTAAGAACATTAAATCCTAAATTAATTATTGCTTCAGGAGAATTTCCAACTATAAATTTACTTAATTTTAAATTTAATAAGTTTGCAGATGTAGTTGGTAATATATATGAGGTTAATGGATATAAAATTCTGCCTATATATCATCCAAGTCAAATATCTCCAAAAGTTATACAGATAATGTTCCTATATTTGAAAATTTGCGAGATAAGTAGTATTTTGTAGAATTATTTGATATAATTAATTTAGATTTAAAGGGCTAGTATAGACTTTGAACAAGTTTTGTATTACCCTTTTTTTAGAAGTGAGGTGTTTAAATGCAGTATAATATTTTTAAAATAAAAGACAAAAGAAATCTTTTAGAAAGTATGGAGGAAAAAGATTATAAAAGGTGTGGTAATGAAATTACTAGTGGGGATTATAAGTTGAATCTATATTGTAAATATGAAGAAAATCAAAAGATAAGTTGGAAATCAGTATTTGATGCATTTGGAGAGAGTAATATTCCTAATAAGTCTGGTGTATCTAGCATCGTTCTGTGCAGTAAGAACGATGACGATACATTTGTAATAACTTATGGTCCAAGCAGTTTCCTTGCTCAAAAATATTGTGATAGAGAATTTGGATTTGATTTTGCTAAAAGAATTGAGTTAGATGAAATTAAAAGAAAAAGCTCTATAACTGCTTCTTCAAATAAAAATTCATCTATCACTTCATATAAAAATACAAAGACAATTTTATATGACACAGGCGAGAATATAACAAGTTTATCATTTACTCCTTTAAATGAATTTTATGGAAAACGAATTGATATTGGAAAATCTATTAAGTTCAATATTGATATTCCATTTGATAGGATTCATGAACTATTAGATGTAATAAAAAATGATTTACAAACGGAGCCTATAAATAAAATACCTCTTCTTGTAGAAGTGAAAAATGAAGAAGAAATAGCTGAATATTATGAAATCATGTATCAAGAATTTAGAAAGGAATTAGAAAAGTTTAAGAGTGGTAATTTACAAAACTATAATTCAGTTGATTTAAATGAATTTACTATAGTAGGATGTAATTTTTATTTTGAAAATGAAGAAAGCAGATTATTAAAAATTGGTAGAACTGAATACTTATTAGAAACTTTAACAATGGAAGATCTATTTAAATTTAGCATTGAGAAAAATTTAGATATTCAACAGTTAGTAGAAAGTGCCAAAATAGTATATAAAGACGAGTCTAACGCAACTATTTATAGTGAGTATTTTAAAAACCATATAAATTATGAGCTTCCTGATAAAAATATATGTTTTTATGATGGTAGATGGTATGAGTACAATAATGACTATATTAAACTAATCCAAGATGAAGTTAAAACAATTAAAGTTATTTATGAAGAAAAAGATAATATAAATAAATCTGATTTAGATGGTAAAGAAGGATTATACAGAGAGGCAAAAGTCAATAAAATATTATCTGATAAATATTCTGGTATATTATTAGATAGAGATTGTTTATTGCTAAAATATGATAATGAATTTAATCATAATGATTATAAAGTTGAAATTGCTGATTTTGTTGCTGATAATACCTATTTTTCTTTAAAAATTGGTGATGCACAATCCTTATCATATTGTGTGGATCAGTCTTTATTATCGGCAAACTTAATTAATGCTAAAATTGTAAACCTTCCACAAATAGATAATGATAATATTTCTAAATTTGGATTATGGTTTTATTTGGAAAAGAAAATGATTTTTAACAATTTGCCCATTGATCTGTTGAAATTAAATTCAATTATGTTAATTAGCAAACTTAGTATTTGGTCTAAACAAATTAAATCAATGGGAAAAGAACCAATTATTCATATAAATAAATACGAATCTAAATAATGTAATTGATTTTAATGAATAATTAGTATACAAGTAATTCATCAAGTATTACTAAATATTTTTACGATTTTGGTGCAAAAATTGTTTGTTTATTGCCCCCATTTAAGAATTTTGCAAACCATACAATGCGTATAGTTTGCTTTTTTATACTTTAATGATTTTTGTGATTGTTGTTTAATTCTATGAACCTATGCAGAAACCACGAATTTATAAAAAAAGTATGTTTTTTCAAGATAAATAATTTTTATCGTATTTTTAGAAAAAATTCAACATCTGATTCGTGGTGGTGGGTCGACTAACTGACCTTTCAAGATTTGGACACATTAGACTAAATAATTGCATTTTAAAAAGTACAACTATATGATAAAATTTTAAAAAAGCTATTTTAGATTGTTTTTTTGGGAGGTGCTAAAGATGAAATGGTATGAAAAAATATTTTTGATTTTTTTTGCTATTTTAATATCTCCTTTAATTTTATTTATATTGATTTGTTGGGGAATTTCAATGCCATTTATAGCGATTTCTAATCGCAAGGCTTATAAAAAATCAGCGTACTTTAAAGATTATAGAATTCCTTTTAATAAAAATATTTTTGGCAGTAATAATTATATATTTTATAATTATGCGACTAGTGAAAAATTGCCTATTAAATATATAAGACAAGAGTCAAATTCATTTGAATACTTTATTTTTGAGAATCAAATATTCATTTTTCCAAATTTTAGTGAAATTGTTTTTAATAACGATAAGCAAGATTACGAAGTTATTTACAGAAAAAACAATAAAGAGTCATGTAGATGTACTTTAAATGAATATCTTGATAAGCAAATAATATTATTTGAACAAAACACAGAACTTCCTATAAAAATTTTAATATCAAGAAATTATTTTGATAAAGAATATATTGATATAGATAATTTACCAAAATCAATTTATGTAGTAAGAAATTATAATGGTGCATTTAAAGAAGAAGACAAAGAATTATTATCATTGGTTCCATATAATACAAAAACATTATACGAAATGATGCTTAAAAATGAAAAACTTGGAGGAAAATTCGAACTAAAAAATAATGATCTCATTGTTTGGACTTTTGAAAGAGTTACATATCAAATTTCAATTGATAAAGTTGATGGATATTTTGGTGTATTCAAAAATAACAAATTGCAATTAGAAATAACCCATTGGCATCCTGAACCTCATGAAATATATGATGATGTTTGTAAAGTTGGTGAAAAAGGAAATCTGTTAATAATTAAAACTTTATTAGGTTCAGCGACAGTTATATATATGGGTAGACCAGAAAAATGTACATTTAACATAAAAAAAATGCATATAGGAAAAGTATATTGCTTCGAATCCAAATGATTATTTATCCTATTTATAATAGTGCGCTATATTAGTAATTAGGAGAATGAAAATGAATATTAAAATTGAAAATAAGAATTTTATTATCGATTCTATATTTGATATTCATCTTTTCAATAACAAGGAATATAATGCTGCTTTTAATGATGATTTGGCTTGCGTTGTTGTTTTTAATAAATACGGATTGTTCAAGAAGAAGGATGGAGCTCAAATTAGATTTAGCGACGATTTGAACAAAGAAAAAAAGTAGAAATTAAAAAACTTTTAACTAATAAATATGGAGAACCTCTATACTATGCTGCAGATCGTGGATTTGTGTGGAGGGCAGAGAATTATTACATATCTTTTGGATATTATGAAATAAACTATCATTATGCTGTTTTAATGATTATTGTTCAAAAAGATTTTTTAAATACAGAAAAAATGAAATATAATAATTATAAAAATGTATTTGATGTTTTTAATAAACATGATTTAGTTGATGACATAATTATACCTTGGACAAGATATAGTGGTTTTATTTTATATAAAAAGTACCCAAAAACATCATTGCTAATTACTTATAAAAAGAAATATTTAAATATTTATGAAAGTAAGTTAGAAAAAATAGATGATACAATGAATAAAGTGATACCGCATTCACGTAAAAAAAAGAAAGTTGAAACAATCGATAAACTTGATGAAGAGCTAGAAACACTAAATTTTAATAGATTTGAAAATTTGTAAATTGTTGGTTAGTCAAATTGTATTATTTGTGCCAAAAATTTTGTATTATTCGCGTCCGATTTTTCAAAAAATTGTATTATCCGCGTGCTAATGAGACATTTAAGAAATCAGCAAACTATACAATGCTATAGTTTGCTTTTTTATACTTTAAGTAGTGTTTCGTGGTAGTTGTTTAACTCTATGAACCTATGCAAAGATTGTCGCTCGTGGCTTATACTCGATTGGACCATTTAGTGTTATTTTTAGCCATCGTTTAATTTGACTGTGATTTATTCGCACACTTTATTTATCATCAAAAGGATTTTTAGAGTAGTTAGTTTGATATCCAGGATTAGAATCGGGACGTACAGCATTTGGATAATGAATGTCACTCTTGATATCTAGCGTAACTCTTTGTAGATAGTTGCCTAGTTTGTATGGAGTTTTAATATCCCATAGCACACCCGCGTTAATTAATGAATTGATGTAGATATCGCCAACATGGAATATTCTATCAATAAGTCCAACCTTTATGTTCACAGAGTCAATCTCTGTGTAATTAATAAATTTGAAATCGACACCAATCACGCCAGAGCGAATAATAATTCTCTTGTCAGTTATAGCGTATTCTATATTTCTTACTTCGCGTACTGCTTTGATCGTCTTGCCAATCCACATCCACACAGGCATTAAATGCAACAGGAAAAATGGAATTATGAACCACAAAATATTTGTAGGAATACCTCCACTGATCATGCCATTAGCAATAAAGAAAATAAAGGTGCCGTCGAAAATCAACCAAATTAATGCTATTGGCAACATTTTGAACATATTTGCTAGTACATATGAAGTTGCGTTAGGTTTGTCTCTCCACAATACTTTCTCATCTTGGCAGATTACATCATCAATACTATTCTTTTGCATTGAATTATCCATAAAATATCGTTCGTCAATTTGCATATTTTTCTCCTATAAATATCTATTTATCGTAACCGCACTTAATAATAGTGCGGTTTTGAATTACATGATTTTAAATTTAAAATTATTCGTTTATAATTTGTTGCTTTTCTAATTTTAATTTGATTAATGATGCAATAAGTAGAGGTATTGCTATTGATAATACAACTGAAATATAAGTCGAAAATAAATCATAATCATAAATATGAATGGAATTTTCATATCCACCATATTGAGGTATTATTGCTCTTAAAACAATTGAAAAGATAATCATTATACCAATATTAACTATTGATAGAATAGTAGTTAGTAATTTGTGCTTTTTGAATATAAACATTGATAAGAATGTAAAGACACTGAATAATATTGAAAGCAATAAAAATATTTTTGAACATGTTAAAAATGACGATTTATCATATACGTGACCAACACCGTTCGCCATAATTATAGGGAAATCAATTAGTACTTGAGCAGCAGAAATTATACCCGAAATTAAAGATATAATAGTAGATACAATACAAATGACAAATGCAATAATCAATGCAAATCTCTTCTCTTTTTGACTTAAAAAAATCATATATTTCACCATTTCTTTCTTTTTACTATCTTAGCACTAGCAATATATTTGATTCAATACACAATATAATTTTTCTAAAAGCATAAAGATAAAAGTACTTATTTAGTTTTTGTATTTCCTTAAATTGTTTTTATCACGTTGTTATGATATATTTGTTATGCTGAGTATTACATTACTTAGAAGAATTTTAAATTAGCACATAATTTGAATGAAAATATATTGAATAGAATTTGAAAGGAGAACATTGGTGATTAAAGTTTTTGTAGATACTGCAAGTAGTATTAAATATGACGAAGCAAAAAAATATGACATTGAACTTATTCCTTTGCGTTATACAATGGGCGAAAAAGAATATGAAGATGGCATTGATCTTACAATTGATGAGTTTTATAAACTTCTTATTGAGAAGAAATATTTTCCTAAGACTTCATTACCTAATTTAGGTAAACTTGAGGAAAGAATAAATGCCGCTACTGCAAATGGTGATGATGTTATTATATTAGTATTATCTTCAAAATTATCTGGAACATATAACTCAATTAAAATGCTTTTTGAAGATAATAAAAAAGTTCATGTGGTTGATTCATTGTTAGCAGTTGGTGGAATGCGAATTCTTGTTGAAGAGATTAACAAATATCGTGATAGACCAGTTGATGAAATAATAAAACATGTAGAAGATCTTATTCCAAGAGTTAAAATTCTTGCTATTCCTGAAACGTTGAATTACTTGGCAAAGGGTGGAAGATTATCAAAAAAAGAATGGTTGATAGGTAGTAGTCTTCATATTAAACCTATTATTACTTTTAAGGATGGTTATGTCAAAACAGATGCTAAAAAGATTGGTTTGAAAACCGCTATGAAATATATTGCTACTGAAATGACTAGATTGGTAGACACTAATTATACGATTGTACCATCTTATACATACAATGATAAAAATCTCCGTAATTTGATTAATATGGTAGATAGCAGTTATCAAAAATCAATGTGTGATTTTGATAATCTAGATCCTGTGCTTGCCTGCCATTGGGGACCCAATGCTTTTGGTTTTATCTTTGTAAAAAAAGATAATGCTGATTAATTAATTCTTAATTGTGAAGACAGCTATAAAGAGTAGCAATTGTACTACTTATTTTTTGATTTATAGTTTCTAATTATCAATTTTTATATGTTATAAATTATTATTTGCTGTTTTATCAAATAACAGCTATTTTTTCATGCTTAGATTTTAATATAAATTTGGTTTTTTGGGCGAACTTTACATCACCATTTGTTATGTTATAATAAATATATTATTTATTAAGAGGTTTTTTTATGAAAAAGCACAATAAATTATTTACGATAGGAGTTATGGCGTTTTTGTCTATAGTGACTTGTGCATGTAGCTCAAATATTATTTCAAGTTCATCAATTAGTGATAGCGTAGAACAAAGTGTTAGTACACAAGAGCCATCAAATGTTGCGTCCACACAAGATTCAACTAGTGTTTCATCTTCACAAAATTCTACCAATGTTCCATCTATACAAGATTCTTCCAATGGCTCATCAAAAGAATCTACATCTATTGAACCAACTCCGGTTCCTAAAGATACAAAAGTGATGGTGTATTATACCAATAGCAAGCGTTGGAGCAACGTATATGCTTATGTATGGAATTATAAAACAGATACACCAAAAGTAGGTTGGCCAGGTACAAAACTTTCATCTATTGGTATGTCAGGATATGGTGAACAACAGTATTCAGTTGAAGTCGACTACGCTCAGTATGACAGAATCATTTTTAATGATGGTAGAGGTAATCAAACCAAAGACTTAGTTGTTGGAAGTGCCACAAGTGGATATTACGGAGAGGATGGGATTTTTACGATGAATGCTAATGATACAGATTATGGAAAAGTTGAGTATTTTACTCTTGAAGATAAAAAAAATTTACAATATATATCAAGTAATAGAAAAAAAATCTCAGTATATACACCAAATGGTTATACGACTAGCAAAAAATATGGTGTATTGTATATGTTTGATAGTCAAAACTTATACGCCGCTGCAAGCGGAGCACAAAAATCATCTGATAGTTATGGCTCATGGGCGGTTGATGTATCAGTAAATAATCTTGTTCAAAGAGGTGGAGATGGCATTATTATTGTTGCTATAGATAACACTGATGGACATCGTGATTCCGAACTCACTATGAGTCAATCTTTCGGTAAATTAACAAGTCTTGCAGATAATAGCAGCTTTTATAATGGTAAATTAGATGAACTAGGTAATTTTATGAGAGAAACTCTTATGCCATTTATTCAAAGTAAGTATTCAGTGAATACAAGTAGAAAAAACACAGGAATAGCAGGTTCATCTTCAGGTGGACTAGCTGCTTATTATCTTGGTTTACGTGATAATGATTTATACGGCTACATTGGAGCATTCTCCCCAGCTAATGGTTTATTTGAAACGAGCGCATGGACACGTTTCTATCAAAGTAAAGACTTCAGTCTAGGACGTCCAAAAATCTATGTTTACTGTGGTAAAGGTGATAGTTTAGAAAATATGTTACTTCCTGCTACAAAGCAAATCACCAATTTAAGATCATATGGCTTTAGTGCAGATAGTATTATTGAAAACTATGTAAACAATGGTACACATAGTGAAAACTATTGGCGCATTGCTTTCGGCGATTTTTTGAGCAAAATGCTAGGATAAGAACTGATAATATATTTTAATAGAAGGTGTTTGCTTTTTATCTTGTTTAACAACCTATTTGTGGCTTAAATATATAAGAATTGCTTTAATTTTTTAATGTGCTTTCATTAATGAAAGAGCTTCTACAATTTTTGTGATATAATTGATATAATCTAAAAAAAGAGGGTGTTTTTGTGGGGGATAATAATAGCTTGCTTGATTTTTTAAATAATGAATATTCAAACTTACTCAAACATGGAATCCCATTAGAAATAAAAGACGAAGCTGAAACTAAATCTTTTAGCGAATTAATAAAAGATGAGAACTTATGTTTGGATTTTGTCTACAAAATTTATGAATTTTCAGACACTAAATCGCAGTTAAATAAGCATAGAGCGAGTCATATAATTGTTAATTGGTTAATGGGGATTGGATTGGACAGAGTGCTAAAGTTACCAAATCATTCAGGATTGCAGTCGTTGTTTTTTAGTCAATTGTGGCTTCAGACTTCAATTATTCATGATTACGGTTATTTTTGCAAAGAAATACGAGAAAAAAATGTTTTGCTTAAAAAAATTACTGATAAATACGATTTGCTTATAGACTACTATGATGTTGATTTTCTAAAGTGCTTGAATAATTTTTCCGATTCCGAAGAAATGAAAAATTGTTTAACTTATAAATATGATTTGATTAGAAATTATTTTGAATATAGCAAAGAGTATCATAAAGATGATTATAATGAAACTTGTGATCACGGCATTGTAGGAGGGTGCTTAGCTTTTAAACGCTATTGTGAAAATATTAAAAAAGCAAAAAATGCAGGTATTGAACCGAGTGATGTAATTACTAAAATTCAAAAAATGGCTTGCATTGTTGCTGCATCGCATAATATTTATAAATCAGCGGATAAAAGTCAAGACGAAATATATATAGAAAATAAATTATGTGACATATTATCTACATCGGAAATCAAAATTACTAGAAGCAATAAACTTTTGCTTATACTTTCGTTAGTGGATACAATTGAATGTACAAAGAGATTTTCTGCAAAAAAAGATCCAAAAAATTATCTGATTCAAACAACAACTTTAAAATACGTAGATATTTTTATTGAAAACAACGTGATAAAATTGGATTACTCTAGATTGTATGAATATATAACTAAAACTAGAAAAAGCGATGAAATGAAGGAGAATTTGGATAAACACATTAAAGGAATAAAAAACCTTCCGAATTGGACTGAATTTGAGATTGAAAATGTCGAAAATAATAATCATGCTGTTTGTATTAGATGTAGATGACTATCAAAGTAACTAGTTTGTTTTTAAAATTAATAAATGACATTAGTGTGCATTTATTAAATAATAATAGTTTAAATATTAAGCACAAGTTACACTTGATGGTATTATTGCGGTTATAGATAAATCATCTTTTAATAATGATGAATATGATAAATTATTAGGTAAAATGATACAAATTCACCTAATTCTACAAAGCATAGAAAAAGTATTGATATTATCTTAATAGCGTTTTTTGTATTGAGTATTGCCTCAATTTTCTTTGCGCTTATCCTAATATCTATTTTAGTAGAAACTTCTCTAATTCCTGAATTTACTTTTTTATGGGAGAATATATGTGGGTGTTTTTCGTATTTATTCCAATTCCTATTACATCACTAATTTTAGGCTTCATATTTTTAAGAAGAAAATATCATTGTAAAAAGAACATTATTGCTGGAATTATTATGATTTTTTTACTTTCCATTTTTTGATCATTTTCCACGATTGAAGAATTTAAAACAAATCATGATTTTTCTTGTGTTGTAGAAGTCGCAGAAATAACAAAAATGAATTTTCCAAAAACAGGGTATATTTCTCGTTCTAACGATAATGAAGAATTATTTTCAATGGTGAAATTTGAAAACAAAGATGAAATAATTGCTCTAATACATTCAAATAGTCAATGGCAAACAAATCAAAGTTTTATTCCTACGAATGTCATTCCAGTTTTTTATACTTCATTGACGAGTGATTATAATTATTTTCTCTTCTATGATGTTGATTGTTCTGGTTTTAATAATTTTTATAACTAGCATACTTTACATGAATATTACTATTTTGCTTATAATGAAAATAGCAATATTTTACTGATTTTTAATTACAAACTTAATTAAAAACATTGTTTTTAAATGCATCATATTGGTATAAAATTCTTCAAGATATAAGAAAGCAAACTGAAAACAAATGATATATAATTCACATATTTGTTAACATATTTGACTTTTGTAACACATGTGTATAAAATTATGCTTATAAATATATTTATAAAGGTTGTGAATTTTATGGATAAAAAAGTCGATCGTAGAATTATTAAAACGAAAAAAACTATTCGTAGAGCATTTGCAGATATGCTAAGAGTAAAAGAATTTGACTGTATCACAGTCAAAGATATCGCTGATGCAGCGGATATTAGCCGTAAAACTTTTTATACTTATTATCAAGGTGTTTGGGCAATTAAAAGTGAAATAGAAGAAGAAATAATAGATTTATTAGATAAAGATTTAAAAAGTGTTGATGTTAGTAATGTTTGCAATAATCCTCAGTTGCTTTTTGTGAGATTGAATTCTATATTTGGTGGATACTCGGATTTCTTTGATGCGGTTATTGCTAATTCTAGCAACATGCATTTAATAAGAGGTATGGCAAATATTATTGATGAAAGATTTCAAAATACTATAAATGCTAAGGCAAAAGAATTAAATATTGAGGAAAGAAAATTAAATATGATTATTAAGTATACAATTACAGGCATTTTCTACATTTACAAAGATTGGTATATAAACGGTAAAACAGAGCCAATTGAAGATGTATGTAAAGATTTGGGTACTTTAATTTTTGATGGAATAAATGGATTTTCTATAAAACATATTGGATAAGAATTATGGATAAGATTGATAAAGAATTTTTATTTCAACATTTATCAAAAACATATGGTGATGAATATCTAGATAAAATAATTGCAGGATTAAATAAAGCAAGAGTAACTACTTTTCGTGTTAATGTTTTAAAAAGTAATAAAGAAGAAGTTGAAAGCTCTCTAAGTTCATCTAAAATTAGTTACACAAATGTTAATAATATTTTAAATGCTTATATTGTTAATGAAGGTAGTATCAAAGATATTGATTTATATCAAGACGGTGAAATTTATATTCAAAGCTTATCTTCAATGTTACCACCAATAGTTTTGAATCCTTTGGAAAGAGACCATATTTTAGATATGGCTGCAGCGCCTGGTAGTAAAACAAGCCAAATTGCAGCATTAACTAATAACAAAGCTTGTATAACTGCTGTAGAAATGAATCCTTTGCGTGCTGAAAGGCTTAAATACAATTTAAATAAACTAGGTGTTACACGCACAACTGTTTTAGTAAAAGATGCGCGACTTTTAGATGATTTTTATCGATTTGATAAAATATTATTAGATGCACCTTGTAGTGGTTCTGGTACGATCAATCTAAATGAAGAAACTAAGCAAAAAATAAATATAGATGTCATCAAAAAATGTCAAAGTAGACAAATTGCATTATTAAAAAAAGGATTAACGTTACTTCCTAAAAACGGCGAATTAGTGTATTCAACATGTTCAATATTTAAAGATGAAAATGAAGAGGTAATTAAAAAGGTGCTAAATAAAAATGTTGTATTGGTTCCAATTGAATTACCTGGTATTGCAAACCTAGAATTTCTTCCATCAATGGATGGAACAATTACAGTTATGCCAAATGAATATTTTGAAGGTTTTTTTCTAGCTAAGCTCAAAAAAATATCAAGTTGAAATAGATAATTTGATTTGTTATACTTACACACGTAAAACTCTTGAGGGAGTAGTTAGCCTATTAGGCGATAAATCAACATCATGATTTAATATTAAATCTGGTTTATCTTAATTAACGAGACTCAGCGTAGATGATTATCTATGCTGGGTTTATTTTTATAGGAGGAACTTATGTTTTTAGAAGGATTAGGTAATTGGACATTTGGATCGACCATTGTGGCAGCAATATTGCTTATTGTTGGTCTTGCTTTAATTATTAAAAGTGGCGACATATTTGTTGATGCCTCTGCTTGGACTGCAGATGAATTGCACATTCCGAAATTTTTAATTGGTGTTACAATTGTTAGTTTTGCAACAACTCTTCCTGAGTTACTAGTGTCCATATTTGCAGTAATTGAAGGATCGTATGACATTGGTATTGCCAACGCTGTAGGAAGTGTTACAGCGAATACCGGATTAATACTTGCAATATCCGCTATATTTGTTGGAAGTACAATTAACCGCAAGGATTTTGGAATTAAGGGTATTATTATAATTTTGACTAATATTATTCTTTTAGCATTCTGTTTGACAGGAAAATTTGGTATTTTACCATCAGTTTTACTTATTATTTTATTTATAGTACATATGACTTTTACCATTATATCAGCTAAAAAGAATGATAGTAATGTATCAAAAGTTATTGAAATAGCAGAAGAAGTAACAGAAACAAAAAAATCAACAAGAAAAGAAAAAATAGTTAATATTTTAAAATTTATATTTGGTGCGATCGGTATCGCTGTTGGTGCAAAATTGCTTTCAGATAATGCAATTAGAGTAGCAACTGATTTACATATCCCTGAAGGTATTATTGGTATTACGATTGTGGCAATAGGAACAAGCCTTCCTGAACTTGTAACCACAATTACTTCTATTGTCAAGAAACAAGGCGAGCTGGGTGTTGGTAATGTTATCGGTGCAAATATCATCGATTTAGTATTGATTTTACCAGTTTGTTCTTTCATAGCTAATGGTAATTTAGAAGTATCTAGACAAGCTTATATGCTTGATATTCCGGTTTTGTTGGTGCTTTCATTAATCGCAGTTGTGCCAACATTAATAACCAAAAAATTTAACAAAATTCAAGGTATATTAATGCTAGTAATTTATATTGCATATGTTATTACAGCAGCAATAGTTTTTGTGAATAAATGATTATAAACTGCACAAAATTAAAATATAAATAGAAAGGAGAATATTATAATGCAAATTAATATAAAATCGAAAAATGCTATTTGTGTTTTAATTTCACTATTGTCTTTAGCACTTTTATTTGTAAGCAGTTTGATGATGCTTGGTGGAGAATTTTTTACTTGGGTTGGAAAAACTCTACATTATACCTATTACTTTTTAGTAAATCGTCCATATGACTACAAAACTTGGATTGTCATTGGAGTTGCATCTCTTTCACTAATTGTTTTTATGTATTGGATAAATATTGCTTTTAAAGGAGAAAGTACTCAGCTACATGAATTAATTGCACCATTTACAACTATTATGATGCCTTTTATGATATTGGCCGCTATTAGAGCAAATACACTTGGTATCTGGAGCAGACATGAAAAAGTATTAGTTATAATAACCTTAGCGTCTTTAGTAATTTATGTTTTATCTTCTTTTGTTTCATTGGTATTATCTTTCATTGCAAGTAGAAAAAAACTAAAAGAAAAAAAAGAAGCAAGACAAATTACACGAAAAATGGCATTCAGTTCAATAGGCGTTGCTCTAGTTACAATTTCTACAGCATTTTTACAATTGAACTTAGGTGTTTCATTTGTTTGTTTAGGTGATGTATTAATTTTTGTAATTTCTATTATTTTTGGACCGACTGTAGGATTTATTTCTGGTGGATTTGGATCCTTCTTTGGCGATATGATTGCCTATCCTTCTACAATGTTTTATACCTTAATTATTAAAGGTATTGAAGGTTTTGTAGTAGGTTTAATCGCTTGGCGATTTAGAAAAGTTAAGAAAACATTACTTGTTAGTAATGCTTTATGGCTACTTGAAATGTTTGTAGGATCAGTAATTATGGTTGGTGGATATTTCATTGCGAAAGCATTCTTTTATGGAACAATGGAAAAAGCACTTGTATCACTTGTACCAAATATTTTGCAAGCAGTAATTAGTATGATACTTGGTCTAGCAATTTTAAATGTATTTCCAAATAAAAAATTTAGTATATAATGTTAGTGTTATATACTATCGCAGGTATAGTTTAATGGTAGAACTTTAGCTTCCCAAGCTAATAATACGAGTTCGATTCTCGCTACCTGCTCCATATTTATTAAATAGCCCCTTAATTTTAGTTATGGGGCTTTTTATTCATGAATTGATTGTAATAATATTTTGATGTTTTTAGTGTTAAACTATAGTTTAATATTGCGCTAACCGAACATTACTTAATGTTAAAATGCGATAAAATATGCTATACTTATATAAAGTGAATTTGATATTTAAATAATAATTTTTTAAAAGGGGGAGAATGGTTTGATAGAAATTAAATTTAATGGAGTTAGGTATAAGTTGCTTCTTAAAAACGAAGAAGGAAATAAATGGCCGAAAGTTATTAATCTTGAAACCGGAGAGGATTTAAGCGAAAAAAACAAAGAACAAAAACTGCTTAAAAAATTTTTGTGTGCTTCAGGAGTAACTAAACAAGATCGCATAGATGCCGAATTAAAAAATACTCATGGATACATTAAATATGTCCATGATAAAGTTGTAAATGGAGAAATTAACTCTGAACAAAATATTTTAGAAAAAAAGTATTTTGTTGTGATGCAAAAAATAATTGATGCAGATTTGACACGAAAGCAAATTAAGGCACCATTAATGAATAAAGGTAGGACACAAACTCATTGGGAAAGAATAAAAGAAATAAAAAAAGGTGATGTTATATTTAGTATTTCAAAGCAACATTTAAAATCTATAAATATAGCAAAATCCGATGGTTATGTTGATGGCGATTATCAATATGCTGATATTGAATATCATTTTTTGCCTAATGCGATCAATTTAAAGCCTTTGAAGGATAAGTTGGTCGAATTATGTACTGGAGTACAAAATGCTCCTTTCAATAAATATGGCGGTGGTAATCAAGGATATTTGTTCTATGCAAATGAAAGTTTGAAAGATTTTTTTATTTCGAAATCCAAGGAGTATAATCCTAGTATGGATTTTTCATTTCTCGAAGAGAAAATTATTAATTTCAATGCGGAAGAGGAGAAAATAATGATAAAAGAAGATATAAAACTTAGTTTGAATACTATTTTATATGGCCCACCAGGTACAGGAAAAACATATAGTACAAAATATTATGCCGTGGCAATTTGTGACTATGATGGAAATATAAAAGAAACTATAAAAAAGTATCCTAGCTATGATAAAATTTCTTTAAGATATAAAGAACTTGCTGATGAACATAGAATTGCTTTCACTACTTTCCATCAATCATATGGATATGAAGAATTCATTGAAGGAATCAAGCCATTATTAAATGCTAACTCAGATTTGTATTATGATACAATTCCTGGAATCTTTAAAGAGTTTTGCGAAAATGATGATAATAGGCCACGTGTGTTCATTATTGATGAAATAAATCGTGGTAATATTTCAAAAATATTTGGTGAATTAATAACGTTAATTGAGCCATCAAAACGTAAAAGCAATAGCGAGGAAATGTCATGTGTTCTTCCGTATTCTAAAAAACTTTTTTTGGTTCCTAATAACGTTTATATTTTAGGTACTATGAACACTGCAGACAGATCCATTAGTTTGATGGACACTGCTTTAAGAAGAAGGTTTGATTTTATCGAATTGATGCCTAATATAAAAGTGCTTGAAGGCATTATAGTTGAAGGTATCAATATAGAAAAAATGTTAGAAAAGATAAATGAAAGAATTGCTGTTCTTTATGATAGAGAACATACAATTGGACATTCTTTTTTCACAAAACTAAATTCATATTCAACTATTGACGATTTGGCAGCAATATTTAAAAATAAAATAATTCCTTTGCTTCAAGAATATTTCTATGACGACTATAGTAAGATTCGATTAGTGTTAGGAGATACAGGCAAGGAAGAAAAATTTCAATTTGTGAGAGAAATAAAAAATGAAGCTAGTGCAATATTTAAAGGAAAATATGATGCAGATGCCATTGAAGAATACAAATATGAAATTCAAGAAAAAGCATTTAGTGAAATAGAAAGTTATAAACAAATACTTTAGTAGAAAGTGGGCAGTAATTATGAATAGTATTATTGTTCATGAATATGAAAAAATCAATGAAGATAAACTTAAAGAAGTCATTCCCAATTATAATGGTGAATTTGAGCAGTTAGTGCAGTTTATTGAAGAAACTGTATCAACTGACGAAATAGAAGACGCTTATAGATTCATGACTGTTGGAAAAAACAGAGAACATGGCCGTTATGTTTCTTTTAAAAATTATGTTGGGCTTGTTCAACTTAAATCTGGATTGCAGATTGAGATTCTACCTAAAATAAATCTTTTAGATGATAATAAAACAAAAGAAGTGTTTTTAAAAATGCTTAGATCTATGAAAGAATTTGAGGGAATGCCTTTTAATATGTCGAATTTAAATGTAGATCATATGAATTTATACGAAGTTTTTATTAATTTGTACTTGCAAGAAACATCTAAACTGATTAAATACGGATTGAAATCATCTTATGTGTCAGAAGAAGATAATTTGAATTTTTTTAAGGGAAAATTAATAGTAAAACAGCAATTAAAACAAAATTTAGTGCACAAAGAAAAATTTTATGTCTCATATGATGAATATAGTTTAAACACATCTGAGAACAAACTTATAAAGTCTACTCTCCTAAGACTGCATAACTTGTCTGAAAATTCTAATAACAAAAAACTTTGTAGACAGTTACTATCTCATTTTGAATTAGTAAATGAATCACTAAATTATGATGATGATTTTTCTAAAGTTGTTAGTAATAGAAATAATAGAGATTATGATACTCTAATGAAGTGGTCTAAAGTTTTTCTAAAAAACAAATCATTTACTACTTTTTCTGGAAACTCAATATCTAGAGCATTATTATTTCCAATGGAAAAAATATTTGAGAGTTACGTTGCAAAGATTATAAAAAGAAATTTTGGAGATGAGTGGAATGTTACAACTCAAGATAATGGTTATTTTCTATTTGATGAACCTAGAAAATTTAAATTGAAACCAGACATAGTAATATCACGTAATGATTTCACCAAAATTATAATGGACACAAAGTGGAAAATATTAGATATTTCAAAAGAAAATTACGGAATATCTCAAGCTGACATGTATCAAATGTACGCATATGCAAAAAAATATAAAACACCTAATATATGGCTTCTTTATCCAATGAATGGTGAAGTGAATAATCATATTAGAATATCGTTTGAAAGTAGAGATGACGAAGGAAATAAAGAAGCAATTGTAAATCTCTTTTTCGTTGATATTTCTAATGTCGAAAGTAGTATTAATGAATTAAAAGAATTTTTATGAATTTAATACAAGAAATATGCTTTTGATACTAATTAATGCTTGAAAATGCTTTAAATATCTTCTAAAAATTTGTAATCTATGATAAATTAAATTTTAAAGAAAACTTATTGTTTATTCTAACAAACTGTAGCTTTAAAATGAATCAATAGGGAGAAGTATTTATGGCAAATCAAGAAGTACTATATTATAACGTATGTGAAAATTTCTCAGTTTATGAACTTGCTAATGGCATAAAACACATTATGGAACAAGCACAATGTGAAACACAAATTATTACACTTTCTGACACTTCATATGTTGTGCAATGTAGAAACACTTCAAATGATGGTTGGTGGAGAAAATTGACGGGTAATGCTAAAGCATTAACAGTAGCATTGGATTTAAATAATTTAAGACTCGCTGTTCAAATTGGCAATACCGAATGGGGAGATAAGGCAGCAGGATATGTTCTTGCCTATCTTGTTTTCTGGCCATTAGCGATTACTGCAACATATGGAATATATTCTCAAAATCAATTAAAACAACAAGTTCTAGATTATATTCGTAATACAACAGGTCATATACCAACATACAATTAATAAATTAATATAAAAATACTGCATAAATTAAAACAATGTGCGGTATTTTTATTTTGATTATATTCTAATTTTAGGACAAATTGAAAACTATGAAAACGTTTTCTATAGTAGATATCAGTATATTTATTTTCTAATATAACAATTATGTTATAATATTTTTATGACAATTAATGAGTTTTTTGGATTGTGTAACAAACATCCTTGGGCCTATGTTGCCCTATTAATTAACTTTGGTGTTGTATTTGTAAATGGATACACAGATGGTCCTAGTGCAATTGCAACATCGG
>JAFLVA010000052.1 GCA_022508525.1 Erysipelotrichales bacterium | reverse complement strand
ACGCCAGTCACGTAAAGATTTCAGAAAATGGGAAAATACGAAGTTTATATCTAAGATTCTAAAAAACAATAGAGCGTTGAATTCTTATGATGAGCGATTATGGGGTATATCGATTGTTTCGAAAGAACGGTTAGCAACTTCAATAACTTCGGATTTAAATTTCGGAGTTGTCGTTACACTCCGAGAAATCAATGGTGTTAACAGAATACAAGATTTCATTATGGCATGTACTTTACGAGGGTGGATTGTAAATGAGATTACACTTGAGAATAAGTTAACACTTTACAATAAGAATCAGGAGGAAATAACTTTTGATTAGATGTGGGATTTTCAGTTCATAGAAATTAGTAAGTATGGTGTAAATATATAAACAATAATATTTTACAATATTGAGATGACCGCTTCTGGTTACTTTTTGCGAGGATTATTAATTTGTTGATAGAGTATTTTAATAATTTGGGAATTAATGTGGATGGAGGAAGTATTGTTATGAATTTTTTAGACTATAGAAAAAGTTTAGGAATAGCAATAAATGATGAAAGTAAAAAACAATATTTTTTTACGAAAATATTTAATGTTCTGTATGATATATGCGATAACGATGGAATAATACTAGAAGATCAAGAATATTTTAAATTTTGTAATGCTACTGGTACACAAATGCATCGAGGGGGAATATATGGACAGGGATACTCTTACATTTTAAAAGAGCTAGAAAAGCATACCAAATCAATTGAAAATTTTTTGCCATATTATATAGCATTTATGAATTGTTTAGTGAATAATAGTTATCGTAGTTTTAATTATAAAGAATTTTACAATTTATTATGCAATATGTTAGACCAATCGCAAATCCCTTATGAAATTAAAAAGGATAATGATGGTTATTTCATTTTTCCACAAGGTGCTAAAGAATTAGACGATTCATTAGTGTCACAAAATTTAGAATGGTTGAAATCATACCCACATGCAAGAGATGCCTTTGTAAAAGCGTTAAGAGGTTATGCTGATCAAAATGATTCAAACGCAAGTGAGATTGCAGATAAGTTTAGAAAATCGCTTGAAACTTTTTTTCAGGAGTTTTTTAAGAATGAGAAATCACTCGAAAATAATAAGCTAGAATATGGTACATATTTAAAAACACATGGAGTTCCGGCAGAAATTAGTAATAACTTAGAATCCCTTTTCCAAGCATACACAAACTATATGAATAACTATGCAAAACATCATGATAAAGCTGGATTAAATGTTTTAGAATATATTATGTATCAAACAGGAAATATAATCCGTTTACTAATTAGACTGGAAAATGGCTGATTAGATATGAGATCAGTGCAGATATACTCCCGAATAGAAAGGACAACGATATCAATGTTACCGGAAGAAAAAGCGCGTGAAAAAATAGATAAGCAATTGAGAAATGTCGGCTGGGATGTGGTGTCTAGGAATGAGTATGTTCCCAATAGTACATCTGCTGTCAAGGAAGCCTTGATGCGTGGAA
>JAFLVA010000051.1 GCA_022508525.1 Erysipelotrichales bacterium | reverse complement strand
CCGGCAACGAGTTAATCAGTTTTACTGCCTCATCGTTCTTGTTATGGTCGCACAAGTCTTTGATTTTGTTTTTTATATCGGTCTGCATATCCTATATAATTCCCATACATTATAAATTCATTGGTCACCTTAATTCATTTACATAATTGTATTAATATTGAGAGTTTCTCTTTTGCAATTGCTAAATCGCAATAATTTTTATCATTTGCCTTTTTTAGGACTTGTTGTATCAATGAGTATGAAAAATCCTTTCTGAAGAAAAGTATTAATAAAGACATAAAAGTAGGGAACTTATACAAGGGGGCCATATCCTCAATTTCTTCAATAACGGATATTTTATTTTGTAAAAGATTATTTACTGTGTGAATTAAAGAAACTGTCATTTCAACACTTTTAAAAATACCTTTACAGATGCCGGAAGCAATATGAAAATCAAAATCAGTTTCAATTAGACATAAATATGATAGGTTATGATTCAATAATCCAATTGTTTTTAATATTTCGATTATTCTTATGTCATATAGATTCACACTTAATGTTAATCTGTAACAACAACCTTCATTTTTATAAAAATTCAAAGGTGTCAAAACATAATTGAAAATAGCAATCTTTTTATTTTCACTACTCATTATAGATAGGCTATTATTGCATTGAATAATATTAATACCCGACACCTTCTTTAAAATTTGTGCTTCAAAATTTGATTTGATTATCCTCTTCAAATTTGAAGAACTTGCTTCCACCGCTTCAATATTGATTTTATCTTCTTCTATTAATCTGACCGGATATTTATTTTTCCCTAATAGAATATTATTAATGGTCTCATCAAAATTTTGTTCCGTAAACTTTATATTTGGAATAAGGGAATGCTTCCCATTGTCCCATGAAATCAAATACTTTTCGTGTTTGAAATTCTCTATGCCAATATAAGATAAATCATCTTTTAAAGTATCCAAAGCCCAAAATAAATTTTCAGTTTTCGTGAGTTTAAATGTCTTATTTTGACTATGACTTTTAAGTGTATAGTTGGAGTAAGACATTTTTATTTTTGGCGAAACCTCACGTTCCCAAATATCAAGCCTTACAGTCGCATAGGGTAAAGTAATCATGGCTTTGACCTCTACACCATTTTCATCTCCCGAAAATTCACAGTCATAGATGGGGGCTGCCAACAGGGTTTTTCTTTCAATATCTTCATTTGTAGGGTTATGGTTGCATAACTCATACGGAATTAAAATAATAGATGTAAAATTAGAGATACTTCTTTGCAAGGGTATCTTTCTTATTTCAATCTTTTGGATATTGTTATTAGTTATAGTTGTAAATATTTCAATACAGTCATGGATGAATTTCTCAAAATCCTTGCAATCTTTCTTCTGAACCTTTAAAATAATCCCATTAATTATAGTGAATAGAGAAGTATAATGTGAATACTTATCTTCTGAAAAGTATATATCTTCATATCCATTTAATCGATGTAGATTACTTTCAATGTCGAATATAGAAAACATGATTTCTTTGTTTTTGTCTGAGTTGTTTTCGTTGATCCTCATATTGCTTTTTATTTTTGTTACTTGCCTGTAAATCTAAGAAGTCCTATATACAA
>JAFLVA010000050.1 GCA_022508525.1 Erysipelotrichales bacterium | reverse complement strand
CAGAGGGAAAACCGCACCGCGTTGCCATGTCCCATGTGGCAAAAAAGCTTGTCAGAGTTATTTTTGCATTGGAGAGGCAGAACACTGACTTCAAGTCACAGGCTCTTCGCTGAGTTTTATATTTACCGCTTTCCTGCCATCTGAAATACGATGTCTTCAGATGGCTTGTTTGCCATACAGTTTTTTTATTTTTCAAAAAAATTCTAAAAAATACTTGACTGTTTATAGTTTGTCACCTAGTAATATTATAAATCTCATAAGTATAACAATGGATATCTACTTCTTTATTATAAAAAGTATTATAGGATCAATACTGTTTCCATATGTGATTGAATGTTGGACTTATTACCATACTATATTTTACTACTTATTTATACTATTGTAAATAATATTAACAATCAATGATTATATAAATTTATTGTATGATAATCAAAGACAGACTGCACCTGAGATGTGTTTCAGATGAGTTCACGGTCTTTACTATATCAGATTTTTCAGCTTTTACAAAAAAATCGCGAAAATAGTGGAGTTGAAGCTGAAGTTGATGAGAATCAAATAACAAAGATACATTATATACTCTATTCGGACGGATGATATATATATCAATGTTGGTAATTTTGCACAAGCTTTCAATACGACCAAAGAAATAATTGAAAACTCTGATAAAATTTATAAAGGGGATTAGCGAAGTATTCCTGATGTATCAATCGAATACTCTTCCCACAAACTACTAATACTTCAGTCCTATACTTCATCAAATACGAACCAACATA
The DNA here is from genome assembly GCA_022508525.1 of Erysipelotrichales bacterium. GTDB lineage: Bacteria > Bacillota_I > Bacilli_A > RFN20 > CAG-826 > RUG131. The sequence goes on along the minus strand of JAFLVA010000050.1, from coordinate 1,148 downwards.
CTTTATATAGATGAATGAAAATACGAGAATTTTGAATAATAAAATATCTGTTTTTAAAATAGTTGACACCTTGGGAAAGCAATTTGAACAACCGTTGAATGAATGACTGGATTGATAAAGGGGAGAATGTATGATCCAATATATTATTCTACCCTTCTCTTCTACTATGCTTGAAATAAGCATTTTATTGGATATAAAATAAACTTACCAAAAAATGCGAGTGTGTTTATTAATCCAAACACACTCGCTCTATGTCTCTTCTTCCACTATTTATTACCTCTTCTTTTTTTCACTTAGTAAGTCAATTATTTTTCCTAGTTGTTCATCATTATCAATATTTTTTCTACCATGAACACCTACTTGCGCAACTTTATCCTCAAGTAATTTATTTACTTCTTCTCTCACAGTTGTTGTGTGATTAGATTGATTATTATTTTGCTTAGAAACTTCACGACTGTGTAATATTGTTAAAGACACCCATTCAATAACTGATATTATTAAGGGTTTTATGAAAAAGATGCAAAATAATAACAAAAAAGATAAAATTACAATAATTAGTAATAATCCATATATTCCATTCTCAGTAAATTGGCCGCTTACATATTCATATGCCCTGAATAGTAAATTGGCAGTGCCACCTTCTCCCGTTATGGATAACACGGTAGCTAAGACTCTTTTACTGTCATTTTTCATCACTCCTTAGTATTAAATATGCAATTAGTAAATAGTGTTACGCATTATTAATTCTATTTTCTATATTTGATTTCTATTTAGATTTATTTCCATCCTACAGCATTATATACTAAGATTAAAAAGATGTCAACAAATTATTACAATATATATTACAAATTGTTACATAGTTTTAAAAAAGGAAAAGATATGATAATATAGAGATAAAAAATTGGTAATATTTAACCAGAATACTAATAGAAGAACGGTTTTATTGGCATTACTAAATAAGATTTTGTAACCATGAGTGGATCATTTATGGTTCACTCTTCTATTAAGCAAATTATTAAGAATCTTTTACTTTTACATTATCATCATCATTTTTGAGAGTATGAAAGTTTTTCTGTAAATAGCTATAAGCGACAGGTCTTCTATGATAAAATCTAAATCATAGGAGGCCTATTATTATGGCAAGAGAA
>JAFLVA010000005.1 GCA_022508525.1 Erysipelotrichales bacterium | reverse complement strand
GCAAGTTTGTACAGCGTTCGAATGCACTACTTCCAATACTCTTTGCACTACTTGGAATTGTGATTGAGGTTAAGGAACTACAGCCATAGAATGCACTGTCTTCAATTTCAACCACAGGCAAATCATTATGTTCATTTGGTATTATAAGCTCAGTAGAATACGTAGGCATCTCTTTTAGTCTAATAGAATATCCGTTTTTATCTTCTAGTTTAGTAAATTCAAAGTATTTGTCTTGCGTAAATGATACAAAATTAGGTTTTAAATTATTAATTTCCGAATATGGAAGTGGATTAGTTGCTATTCCTGTATCATCAAAATATTGAGTATCATTACTATACCATCCATCAAAAAATTTGTTTTCTTCTTTTGGCATAATAAAATTATCAAGCTTACTTGTCAAATACGGTGAAAAACTAATTTCAGTATTCACTCCATCTCCTAAATCTAGCATGATATCTTCATAGGTTGCAAAGAACGTTTTATTTGATGTTATAGGCGATGTAAAATCATATTCTTCATAATTGCCAGTTTCCGAATTATGTGTAACCCATTTTTTAAATGTATATCCATTATTAGGATTATCTATAGGTCCACTTATAATCGTGCCTTCTCTAACAGTTTGAGTTTGATATATTGGCATTTGAGATGCTAATACATATCCCGGTTGGCATTCAAAATACGTAAATGTGAAATCAGCTAAAACATAAATATTAATTGCAAATGACACTATAAACTGTCCACTAGGATTAGTAATTGCTAAGCGGTAAATATTATCGCCATACCCCAAATAATCTTGTTGAGTTGCAATAACACTTGAGTAGTTGTCTAAACCTTTATACCATGTAATGTTATAGCCACTATTGACTGTAATGTATGTGTTTAGATTATATTTTTTAGAACTAGTAACATCCACTTCTTCACTTGTGTATTTAATAATTAACTTTTCATCAACATCATAGTTTTGTGAAGTTTTCCACACACTAAAATTTTCAGCCATAAAATACTCGTTTGAATATGATGATTCATCAATAGGTGGTATGTCAGTATTTTCTGAATTACTTTCACTTATTGATGGGGTTGTAGCGCTTGGAATTTCGCTTGATGAATTACCTTCACTTAGTGATGGTAATTCTGCACTCGTTTTTTCACTACATCCAACAAGTGCAAACATAATCATAGGCAACATAATTGATCTTTTTTTCATAACAACATTTTTTCTCCTTTATTAGATAAATTTATAAATTATCATTTTTAAAATAAAACATTAATCTATCAATATATGATAGTCTAGTTAACAAATTTATATATCGTCATTGATCATTACTCATATCAAGCAAGTAATACTTGAAATCCGATTTCTTATAAATTAATTCTTGTTCACAATTAAAGTTGCAGAAAAACGCCCGAAGCTCTTGAATATAACGATAAAACGTCAATTCATTAATTTCCAAATAATTAATTATCTCTTCTTTTGTAAATGATTTCCTTTCAAGCAAAATAGTGTAGATGAAAAGAACTCCTTGTGTCTTATTTACTTTCATAGTGTACCTCATTCTTAGAGGTGGATCCACCATCAGCGTTAGCCAATATTTGTCGACACCATTATAATAGATTAAGTATCAAAAAATGAATATCAACAGGTCATGATATTCATCTACGAAAACTTATATTTTATTAAATTTGTTACAATACCAGCATTTATTACTAATTTATTGTTTCATCTGCGCCATTTAAATTAATTACCATTTCTACGATACTACAAACTTTATCATTTAATACAGAAATATTGAAATAATTACCTGTGGCGCTTTCGTTATAAATCGTTTCTACACCATTTGGTGACGTTTGCACACGAGAAGTATATGTTGTCATAGCATCTATCATAGGTTCATCACCAAATGTAATTCCAATCATTCCACTATAGCTAACATATGCTGAAAACTTAATAACTATTGAATCTATGTGCCCTAAATTATTTTTATTATACATATACCCAGCTCCATATAAATCGCCTGATCTATAGAAATTGATTCGACTCTCGTCATTATAAGTGTCATATTTTACACCAACAAAACCTAGTTCCATTCCATTCACGGATACAATATCCTCTTTAGAAAATAAGTAATCATCCGGTAATAATTTTTTCATTAATTCAGCAGACAATCTAATGGATTTTTCTTCCAATTTTGGTAAAACACTAGAATTACTACTATCTTCACCAATTGAAGGATTATTTGATGTTGATGGATCAATTACATTACTAGGTAAACTAGCCGACGTATTGCTACTGTTACTCTCAACACTTGAAGTGCTGTTTAGTGATGTGGCCGAATCTGGTGCATTTGGTAATGATATTGTATCACTAGCATTAGAGCCTAACTTGTTACTGCTAAAAAGAATCGATAACACACTGGCAGTAGTCAAGACAAAAGCAACAATTAATCCTAAAAATAGCTTTTTTTTATTGCTTTTAGTGCTTTCTTTCAGTTCAATTGTATTATCTTGTGATTTAGAAATTATAAAATCATCAAGAGCAAAATATAAATCATCATATGAAATATTCAATTCTTTAGATAATATTTTAAATTGTTCTATATTAGGAAAAGTTGTACCTTTTTCCCATGCTAAAAGAGTTTGATATGATATTCCTAATTTGGCTGCTAACTCTTTTTGAGTCATATCATGATATTTTCTTTGTCTACGTAAATTACTTGCAAATTTTTCAGTTGAAAAAGTATTGTCAAAACAGACATTATTGTATTTAGATTTTAGTTTATTATTAATTAAAGCATCTAAATCTATTTGTAATACTTTAGCAAGTTCTCCCCAAATTGGAAGATCAGGAAAAGATTTGCCGGTTTCCCATTTTGATATGGTTTGTACACTATACCCTAATGCATCGGCAATTTTAGATTGTGATAAATCTAATTCTTTTCTTCTTTCCGCTAAAAAATTACTGCTACTCATAATTCTTTATAAATCTATTCTTTTATTTTTATAATAAACTTCATCAATTATTCCGCCACCAAGGCAAATATCTCCATCGTAGAATACTGCAGCTTGTCCCGTAGTAACTGCCTTATATGGTTCATCATATATTAATTCTACTGTAGTATCATCAATCATATGTAAAGTAACACCATTATCTTTTTGGCGGTATCTAAATTTGCAGCCGATATGCATATCTGAGGTAGGAATATCATTGTTAAATTGACAATTTCTTATAATTGCGCGGTCACTTAAAAGATGCTCATCTTCATTACCACTTGCAACATAAAGGATATTCTTTTTAACATCTTTTTTAACAACAAACCAAGATGTTGGAGTGTGACCGGAAATTCCTCCAATTCCTAATCCTTTTCTTTGTCCAATTGTGTAATACAAAACTCCATCATGTCTTCCTAAGACATTACCAGTATTAACATCAACAATATCACCTTTTTTGGCAGGTAAATAATTTTTTAAAAACTCTTTAAAATTTCTTTCTCCAATAAAACAAACTCCTGTTGAGTCTTTTTTATTTGCCACATTAAGTTCTAATTCATTTGCTATTCTTCTTACTTCCGTTTTATCTATATCTCCAAGTGGGAAAAGACAAGACGCAATTTGCTCTTGATTGAGTTGTGATAAGAAATATGTTTGATCTTTATTTTGATCAAAGCACTTAAGCATATATGTTTTTCCATCTTTATCTAATCTTTTAGCGTAATGTCCTGTTGCAATAAAGTCGCAACCTTTAGATTTTGCAAATTTTAAGAATGCATCAAATTTAATATATTTATTACAAAAAATATCAGGATTTGGAGTTCTTCCTTTTTGATATTCCTCTAAAAAGTATGTAAAAACATAATCCCAATATTCTTTGATAAAATCAATACGGAATAATTCAATACCTAGTTTTTCGGCGACTAGTTTAGCATCTTCATAATCTGCTTCTTGTGGGCAACAAGAATCATTTAAAGTAGGATTTCCTAAAATATCTCCATTTGCAATAGCGTCCCAGTTACGCATAAAACCTGCGACTACTTCATAGCCTTGCTTTTTTAATAAATATGCTGCAACCGCAGAGTCGACTCCACCTGATAAACCTATCATTACCTTTGTCATTATTTTGTCAACTCCTTACTATCATAAATCATTGTAAACGGACCATCATTAATTAAAGAAACTTTCATATCTTCTCCAAATACACCAGTTTTAATTTCTTTTCCTAATAATTCTTTTAATACTTCGTTAAAATAATCATATAATTCACTAGCCTCACTAGGATTTAAAGCGTTAATAAAAGATGGTCGATTTCCTTTTTTATAATCTCCATAAAGTGTAAATTGCGAGACTGATAAAATTTCACCATTAACATCAAGAATAGAAAGATTAGTTAAGCCGTTTCCATCTTGAAACACTCGTGATTTAATAATCTTATTTGCCATCTTATTTACAACTTCTTTATCATCACCATTTGTGAATCCTACGAGTAAAACAAAGCCTTTTTTAATACTAGAAAAGACTTGGTTGTTAATAGTTAGTTTTGCTTCTATTACATTTTGTGCTACTACTCGCATATAATCACCATACTTATTATAGAGAATTTTATATAAAAATGATATCATAAAATACGGAGTTGATATTAATGAAAGCACCTTTAGCTTTTAGAATGCGACCTAAAACTTTAGATGAGGTATTAGGACAAAAAGATTTATTATCCGAAGATGGATTTTTAACTCGTTGTGTTAAAACTGATACAGTTGTTTCTATGATATTCTTTGGTCCACCAGGAGTAGGTAAAACTACTATGGCGGAAGCTTTTTCAAACTCCATTAAAGCACATTCTATTAAATTAAACGCTGTAACTAGCAATAAAAAAGATTTAGAAGAAGCAATTAATGAATGTAAAATGTATGAACGTGCGATTATTATCATGGATGAAATTCATCGCTTAAATAAAGATAAACAAGATATCCTTCTTCCTTATCTTGAAGATGGAACAATATTCGTTGTTGGTGCTACTACTGCTAATCCTTACATTTCTATTAACCCTGCAATTCGAAGTCGCTGTCACTTATTAGAAGTAAAACCATTAAATAAAGAAGATGTTGCACTTGGAATTAAAAGAGCAATTGAAGCAAAAAATGGATTAAACAATTCAATTAAAGTGAATGAAGATGCTATTAATTTACTTGCAAGTATGTCTGGTGGCGATATGCGTTTTGCCCTTAACTATTTAGAAATTTTATCTTTATCTTATAAAAATAAAGAACTTGACATTGAAGATATTAAAGAAATTGTTAAAGTTCCAAATTATCTAGTGGATAGAGATGAAAACGGGCATTATGATGCTGTATCTGCTTTACAAAAATCAATTAGAGGATCTGATGTTGATGCCGCACTTTATTATCTTGCAAGATTATGTGTCGCAAATGATTTAGATTCTATTGAAAGAAGATTACTTGTAACTGCTTATGAAGATATAGGACTTGCTAATCCTGCTGCAGTTGACCGCACGTTTAATGCAATTGAAACCGCAAAAAAGGTTGGGTTCCCTGAAGCAATAATTCCCCTTGGCTTTGCAGTTTGTGATCTTGCATTATCTCCTAAATCAAAAATTGCAAACAACGCAGTTCATGCCGCTTATGATTTAGCAAAAAATACTCCTCTTGATGTTATGGATTATTTAAAACTCACACCAGTTAATAAAAACGAAGAAGATTTGTATCCTTATGATAGACCTGATTTATGGGAAAAGATTCAATATCTTCCTAACTTAATTAAAAACGAAAAGTTTTATGAACCTATTGGAACATCCAGATATGAAATGGCATTAAATGAGAATTATAAGAGACTTCATAAAACTAAAAGATCAAACAACTTAAAAGAGCTTAAACAAAATAAATAGCAAAAAAATACCATAATTTTATGGTATTTTTATTATAATTTTTTCTTTTCATCTGCAGCTTTTCTAAAGAAAATACTTCCAGTTAATTTTGCATCAAACGGACATAACGGATAAAGATAAGGAACACTCCATACTTTTAATGAAATTAAGTATAAAAATAAAATAAGCGTTGATATTATAAATCCATTTTTGCCAAATATCGCAGTTACAATAATAAGTGCAATATTACATAATTTTGTTGCCATTGACATTTCATAGCTTGGTATTGCAAAACTACAAATCTGTGCGATTGCACATAATAACAACACTTCTGGCAAAAACAAACCAAGATCCGTTGATACTTGTCCAAGAATTATAGCAGCAATTAATGATATACCAGTTTGAAGTGGAGTTGGTGTATGAATTGAAGCCAGCCGCACAATTTCTAAAATTAATTGAGCAATAATAATCTGCAAGGCAATACCAATTTGTAAATTATCCTTAGAAATTGTCATCTCAAAGGAATTAACAATTTCCGAATTATCCACCAAACACATCCATAATGGTATTAAAAATAATGACAAAAGCACAGTAAATGTTCGCAAAAACCTTGTAAAAGAACCAACAACTGGTGATTGACGAAATTCTTCGACATGTTTGGTATGATCAAAAAAAGTAATCGGAGTAATTATTGCACTTGCTGATGTATCAACCATTATAACAATTTTCCCATGCATCATTGATATTGCAGCAACATCTGGTCGCTCTGTATATCTAACTAACGGAAATGGAGTGTACTTTTGTTTAAATAATAGTTCTTCTAACGAACGATCAGTCATAATAAGAGATTCAACATCAATTCTATTTATTTCATCTTCAATTCTTTTTATTAGTTTTTCATCTACTAAACTTTTTAAATAGCATACTGCAATGCTCATTTTACTCTTTTCTGATACTACATATGGTTTTGCAACCATATCATCGGTTTTAAGTCTTCTTCGTAATAATCCAATATTGGTGTTAATTGATTCTGAAAAACCATCGCGAGATCCACGAATGGTTTTTTCAGTCATCGGTTCTTCAATGGAACGATTGGGATATAATTTAGCGTCAATTAGATATGCATTTTCTTCAATAACTAAAAGTAAAAATCCTCCATATACATCTTCAAGAATTACTTCTATATCATCTTCTTTTTTTATTTCACCATTATAGATTTTTTTGTCTAAATCTTTTAAAGATTTTATTTGATCTAAATATTCCATTAGATAGATAATATCCATCTTATCAATCAAAGATGATGTAAAAATAACTACGCCTCTTTTTTTAGCAACAGTGATTTCTTTTTTCTTGATATCAAAATTATTATCCAAATCTAAACGCTTTTCTAATTCATGTAATCTCATTATGGTTTTGGTTTACTTACTAAAGTTGCAAAGAATGCCATAACAACAGTAAATGATAAGACTGCTGAAGAATCTTTTATCATCCCTTTAAGTATCCCCAACACTCCTCCTTCTTTAGCACCCTCAAGTGCTGCTTTACCTAAGACATAACCAAAATTGGTAATTGGAGTCATTGCACCCCCACCACACATTTTCAATAGCCATTCATACGCACCACATGTTGTAAGTAAAACTCCTACTACAACATAAAGTGATGTAATGTGACCTGGTGTTAATTTGGTGTTATCAAATATTATTTGTGCAATTAAGCATAATAATCCTGCAAATAAAAAAGCAAATAAATATGTCATTTTTCATATACCTCCAATTCTATCGCATGAGCGACAATAGGAATTGTATGATGTTGATAAGCCATAGTTGGAGAATACAAAGCTCCAGTTCCAACTAACAAAACGCGTTTCAATTCCTTCTTCTCCATTTTGTCTAAGATATAAGACATACTTACAAGGCCAATACATGCTGGTCCACTACCACCGGCATGAATATCTTTGTCATCACGATAATAAATAAGATTTCCTGCGTCATTGTAGTTAGATAAAATAATTCCATCAATCTTGAAACAATCAATTAAAATCTTGCTTCCAATAGTTGATAAATCTCCTGTTAGAATCAAATCATAATATGAGGCATCAAGATTATTGTTTTTTAAATGATCTCTTATTGTTGTATATGCCGCTAAAGACATTGGTGATCCAACATCGTTAACATTATCCCATCCTGCGTCCACCACATTTCCAATAGTTGCACGATTTATTTTTATTTTTGTTGGTCTTTTCCCAACAATTGCGCTAGCTGCACCAGTAACTGTTGTTGTAACTGTATCTTTCTTTTGTATTCCATATTCGATTGGATAACGGAATTGTCTCTCTGCTGTTGCATAAGAACTAGATGTAAATGCCAGTGCATATGTATTGTGATTATTAGAGCAAACAAGTCCTGCATTAATTAAAGCTAAAATAAATGAAGAACATGCTCCAAAAACTCCACCATATGCCAAATCATAATGTTGAATTGCTCCAGACGAAACTGCCATTTGATTAGATAAATCTCCACCAAAGGCAATCTTGATTTTACTTTTATCTAGTTTTGATTTGTTAATGGCAAGTTGAATTGCATCTCGTGCCATCATAACTTCTGCATCTTCAAAACTTTTTTGTTTATGGTAACTATCAGAATAATGATAATCAAAATAATTTCCGAGCGGTCCTTCGAATTCTTTTTTACCACCAATTGTTGCACTTGACTGCAAAAACAGTTGTTTAAATTCTATCGAGTAACTCATACTAATGGCACTCCTACTAAGCTAAGAAGTAAACGTATTAATGCATATAAAAACGCAGATACGAAACCATATGTAATAACACTTCCCGCAAGATAAAACATACGCGATCCAATACCATATACCGGACCTTCAAATTTTGCATCAATTGATGAAGAAACAACGGAATTTGCAAATCCACTTGTAGGTATAAATAAACCAGCTCCTGCAACACGTGCAACTTTATTATATAGACTAGTTGCAGTTAATACAGTTGTAATAAAGATAATACCTAATGTAGATAAAATGCCTGCATCAGTTTTTTCCAAGCCAATCCAATTTAGTGAAATGTCATAGAAAAAATTTGCAAGAATTCCTACTATTCCACCCACTAAAAAAGCCATGAGGGCATTTTTCATGCGATTGTTTTTTACCTCATGCCTTTTAACAATTTTTTGATACTCACTCTTATTCATAATCCACCTCTTACAAATAAGGTTTTCCAAAATTTAACAATTTATACTTTAAGACATTAATTCTTTTAATTTTTCTAATATTCTTTTTTCTCTACGTGATATTTGTACTTGGGAACAAGAGAATCTTATTGCTAAATCTGTTTGTTTCATTTCATCAAAAAAACGCAATTTAATAAATAGTTGATCCTTTTTATCTAGTTTTTTAATAGCATTTTCTAAATCAAGTTTTAAAAGGCTATCCATTTCACCATCTTCAGAAGCAATAACATCTTTTAACGTCATATTATCTTCATCAAGAGGGGCATCTAAGGAGAGAGGGTAATTATTAGCATCAAGAGCGATAATTATATCTTCAACTCCTACTTGAAGTTTATTCGCAATTTCTTCAATACGCGCTTCTCGGTGTTCACTTCTTTCAATTTCTATACGTACATCTTCAATTTTTTTTGCTAAATCCTTTGTACCACGCGAAATTTTAACAATTCCATCATCGCGAAAATATTTTCTTATCTCTCCTAATATTAAAGGAACAGCATAAGTTGAAAATTCCACATTAAAACTCGTATCAAATTGTTTAATAGCTTTCATTAGACCAATTGTGCCTGTTGAAATTAAATCATCAAACTCAACGTATTTAGATTTATAGCGATGTGCGAGTTTATACACTAATAACATGTTATCATTAACTAATTTTTCAAATATTTCTTGATCTCCCTTTTGTGCTTTCTCAATTAATGAAACTAATTCTTCAGCAATTACCATAAATTTCCGATTTTGTGACTGCGAGTGATTTCTTAACTAATAATTTTGTTCCCATTCCTATCACGGATTTAATTTCAAACTCATCAGATAATGAGTCTATTATTGATAATCCCATACCCGCTCGTTCTAAATCAGGACGTGTCGTAAAGCTAGGTTTTTTAGCTCTTTCAACATCATCTATTCCTACTCCATAATCTATAATCATTAAAGTAAGTGTTTCTTTCTCAATAGAAGCTTTAATTATTACATCTCTTTCTGGATTTAATTTATAACCATGAATTATTGCATTGCTAACTCCTTCAGAAATTATTGTTTTTAATTCACTAATTTGCTCTAATGTTGGATTTAAGCAAGCCACAAAACTAATTATTGCATTTCTTGCCAATGACTCATTTACTAAATTTGCCTTAAAACGTAATTCCATTTCATTCATAAAGTTACCTTACCTTCCTTTTTAAATTCATTAACATTTTTGTATTCGCTCATAATGGATGATAATCCTGTTAGATTGACTATTTTTCTTGTGTAAGTAGTTAGTGGCAAAAATCCACATATTCCATTCACTCTTCTTATTTCGTTGTATCGTCCTAAAATTAATCCGATACCCGCAGAATCAAAAAGTGTGACTTTTTTTAGATCCCACAACAATTTACTAGGCTGATATCTTCGCATTTCTAAGCAAATTTTTTCTTTATAACCTAAGACATGGTAGCTATCAAGTTCTCCGAAAATCTTAATAGTTAACCCATCCTCAAATGGTACTATTTTTATTCCATCATTCATGCTCTTTCCTCCTTTATTAAAGGATTATAAAATATTAAAAAAAGCGAATGGAGAAATTCGCTAATTTACGACATTTTGTGATTAAAATTCATTCAACAATATTCGACTAAAATATTATTTTAATAAACAAAGCTTATTATTTAGAAAATCATTTTCAACCAATTCCATATGAAATAATCAAAGAAATTAGCGCGATTGACTTTTATTTGTGTATAAACCTTAAATATATATTTATCGCCACTTTTTGTAGTAATAACTAAATTTCCAACACATTCTCCTTCTTCAACTGGTGCTTCTGTTTTAGTCAATTCCACTGAAGCCTCTAAATCTTCTTTTTTAACATTTTTATCTACAACTATGATTATATTTTCTTTGACAATAAGTGGTGTTTTCTTTTCTAATGAGTTTTGAAAATCATAGGTTGTCACTACTTGATCTTTATCAAATAATTTTATTGCTTGCATATTTGCAAAACCATAATTTAATAAAGTAGTTGTATCTTGAGAACGCTCTGCGATGGTTGCCTCATTCATTACTACTGATATTAAACGTATTCCATTCCTTTTTGCGGTCGCAGTTAAATTATAATTTGCCTTGTTTGTAAATCCGGTTTTTAGTCCATCTAATCCATCGTAATGTCCTAACATTTTATTTGTATTTACTAACCAAAAAGGATTAGATGTATCTTTTCTTATATAATCTTCTTTTAATCTTGTAAATCTAAATAATTCCTCATCAAATTTAACTAATTCTGACGCTACTAATGCCATATCATATGGGGTTGTATAATGATTTTCATCATCGAAACCAGTAGGGTTCATAAAATTTGTATTTAACATGCCCAATTTTTTTGCTGTTTTATTCATTAATTCAACAAAAGCTGGAGTTGAACCCGCGATATGTTCTCCAAGTGCTGTAATTGCATCATTTGCAGAATTAATACAGACTGCTTTAAACATATCTTCGACACTCATTTTTTCATATGGTTCAAGATAAATTTGTGTTCCGCCCATAGAAGATGCATATTCACTTGTTTCAACCATATCAGTCCATTTCATCTTCCCATTTTCAATATTTGTTAAAACTAAATACATTCCCATCATTTTAGTCATGCTTGCAGGAAAATGTTTTTCATCCTTATTGACTTCGTAAATTACTTTTTTTGAAACTGGTTCAATAAGAACCACAGATGATGAATGAAGTCCTAGTTCACTACTATTTGTATTTTCAACTCGTTTTACACTTGTTTTAACTGGATTTAGACTAAAAATTGCACTTAATAACAACAAAAGAATTTTTTTCATAATTTATCACCAATATCTATTTATGAGTGAGATAATTATTTATTCCTGTTTTAATCATTCAAATTCATAATATTATAAAAAAGACATAGAGTATCTACCACAAAAATGCTTCTTTTTGACAAATTGTGGATATGTTATTATAATTTAGAAAAGAGGAGGTTATTCAAATGAAAACAGCAAATAAAGTTTTATTAATTATCTCTTGTGTTGCATTGGGTTGGATGATAATTCCACTTTTCTGGTTGATTCCAGTGACTGTACATTATTTCCATGCAGTTAGAGATCATCGTCCAGTCAGCACAGCTTACAAAGTATGTGTCTTATTATTTATAAACATGCTTGCAGGTATTTTAATGCTTGTTGACAATGAAGATTAATTAGGAATTAAATTTTAAAGGTCTTAATTATATTGAGATTATCAAAAATTAGATGTTCAAATCATTTTGGGCGTCTTTTTTTTATAATTAATTATTGTGTTTTGAATTATTAAATCATGACTTGTAATTATTAAAATCTCCATGATTTTCGTCATTTACGATATCATGCGTAATATATCAACAATAAAATTAATTTTTTTGTACATATTAGATAAAATATTGTTATAATTGAATTAACAGGAGGAAATAAAAATGAAAGAATTAATTAAATGGATTGATGAACAACCACTTTGGCTAAAAATTATTTTTGCACTTCCAATGCTAGATATCGTTTGGTCTATCTATCGTATTTGCCGTAGTGTAGCTAAAAATAATGTATTAGGAATAGTACTTGGTGTTATCTTACTATTTTTAGGTCCAACAATTGTTTGGGTTCTTGATTTAGTTACTTTAATTTTCAAACTAAACAAAGAAACAGTTTTCTGGATTGACTAATCAATAAATTATTTTTAAAAGAGCGTTAAAAATGCTCTAAGTCATTAGTCAATTTAGATTTGACTATAGATTGAATAATATAAAGATGATGTTGAAATATACATCATTTTTTTAACAAAAAATTGACAAATATATTGATATTAATTATATTAACTTCGTAAAGTTTGACCAAGCACTTTATAGAAAGGATTTGAAGATATTAATTTAAAGATTGCCGTAGTTTGTATTGATTTTAATTATAATCAGCTTCTTTAAAGACTAAAGTAATAACTCTAACATAAGGTAAAATATTTTTTAGTTTTCTTCAATAAAAAAATTATGTATTGCAAAAAATGTGGTTTTATTAATAAAGGCATCGAAACTCATTGCCCATATTGCGGCGCAGAGTTTGAAAGTTTAAAAACATTAGATAAGAAAATTAATTTCTTTAATTGGTTTTTTATTAGTGTTCGCCATTTCATTATTTTATGTGGAATAAATTTATTTCTACTACTTATCGGATTAAATATTGTTTTTAATGTTACTTTAAAGATTGATATTCCTCTACTACCTTGGGGATTTCTTGGTATTTTTGGATCTATGATCATTCTTAATAATTTCATTTTAAAGTCCAATAGAAAAGAAAAATTATTGTTTTGGAAATCAATGTTATTAGCTATTGGTTTTTCAGTTATTTTTTGGCTTTCATATTCTGATAGCGATTTATCATGGATGAATATTACAAGATGGCAATTCCTTTTAGGTTATTATTATCCAATACTTTCAATTATTATATTTATTTTAGGATTTATTAATTTTGTTCTAAAAAAAGAATTTAATGTATTTTCTAATTTTTTCTATGTTTTAATTTTAGTCGTTTTTTCCGCCTTGAATTTTGGCTTGTCATTTATTCCTAGCTTAAGGTTTGCTGAAATACAATCTGCACAACTAATCATTTATTGTTCTTTTATTTTTACTATATTCGCCGCCTTTAATGTTATAATGTTCTGCATTTTTAGAATGCGCTCAAAATGGAATTACGAGAACGTAAAATGAAAATAGGTATTGTACTCGGCGGTGGATTTGCACGTGGATCAGCGCAAGCTGGATTCATCAAAGGAATGTTACCATATATAAACAAGGGTGACATTGAGCTTTTGTCATGTACATCAATAGGAGCATTAAATGGAATTGCACTCTCTATTGAAAAATTAGATTATATGGAACAAGTCTATCGAACAAGCAATTTTTATGATATGAAAAATCTTAAATTAAATCTTAAGAATCGCTTAGTCGAATCGATTTTGAGTAATTTAATTAGCGATTGCTCACAATTACATATTCCTCTTTATATTACTGGCACTTGTTTGAATACATTATCAACCCATTATTTCTATATCGATGAAACTTCTTCTTATGAAGATGTTTCTAAAGTGACAAATATAACTGTAACTTTCCCATTTGTTAATGGTGTATATCGAAAAGAATATAAACGTTTTTACCTTGATGGTGGTGCAACTGATAATATTCCTATTTTACCTTTTTTATATCGCCCTGTTGATTTACTAATAATTTTACACTGTTACCCTAAATATCTTCCTCCAATCAACCTTATTGAAAGCAATATGGTTGTTGTTGATATAGATGTAACTGCCCGTTGCCCAAACACAATTTCTACATATTCTTTCCAAAAGGATAATCTTAATAAAATGTTTGATGATGGTGTTAAATACGGAGAAGAATTTGGAAAACGTATATTAACTTTACCGACATTAGAAGAAATTAAATTAGCATGTCAAGCGTTTATGAGAGAGGAAATTGAAATCCGAAAGAAAAAGAAAGCTCCTTTAAATGCTGCTATATTTTTCAATAGATTGCAACAAACAAGAGATTTACAATAATTAATGCATCTAATCTTTCAAAGGATTAGATGTTTTTTATCCAATAGGAAAAAAATGGTACATATCTTTTATAATTGAATATTTTTTTCACTTCTACCAATAATATTTGTGATTAGATAGTGATTATTTACTTTTAGTCACTTGAAAGAAAGGAAATATTATGAAAAAAAGAGCAATTATATTAGGATTATCACTATTTTTACTTAGTGCATGTGGAGAAGGAACTTCAACAAGTGACAGTGCATCAAAAGGCAGCAATAGTAACAGCACTTCTGCTTCCACATCTAGTTCATCAGTTTCAAGTCCATCAGCAAGTCCTTCATTAGGCACTTCAGAATCTACATCAAATAGCACTCCTGGATCTACATCAAATAGCACCACAGGATCTACAAGTAATTCGTCGAATGATAACTCTTCAAATTTACCTGAAGTTGCAGAAAAATCCATTAGATTTACAGCGGATTCTTTAGAAGAATCTTTATCTTCATCTTATGTTAGTGAAGAAACAACTGTATCTGCTGATGGAATGGAAATAGGATTTATGTCTGTAAAATATGGTACATATAGCGGTGCTGGATACCTTATGTTTAATAAAACTGGCGACGATACTGGTGCAGGTCATATGTATAATAAGACAAGCTTAGGCCATATTAGTTCTATTGTTGTTAAATTTTCTGCCTCTACTAGTGAAGCAGTCACAATGGGTGTAACATTCGGTGACAACATCTTAAATGAAGCAAAAACAACTTATGATATAAGCGAAACTGCAACGAGAAACACTGTTGTAACTTTCACAAATATTCGTGAAACAGGTGATTATTTTAACATTTCTGTAACAAATAATAAGAATCTTCAAATTGTGGAAATGGTCATCAACCTAAATGGTGCAAATGAAACAATAGACGCTTAAAACTAATCAGGAGTAAAATCCTGATTTTTTTTATTCTTTTTGTATTTTCTTAATAGGAAGAATGATATAATCAAATAGGTGATTTTATGATTATTAAGGAATATGTCGCATCTCAAAAAGATATGATGCGTAATGAAATAAAGAATTTAGAAATAAAACCTACAATTGCTATCATTCAAGTTAATGATGATGAAGCAAGTAATGCATATGTAAAAGGAAAGTTAAACGATGCTGCTAATATAGGTATTATAAGTGTTTATAAAAAACTACCAACATCCACTACTGAAGAAGAATTAATCAATATTATACAAGAAATTAATAATGATCCTTCTATTCATGGTTTAATTGTACAAATGCCACTTCCAAAACATATAAATGAAGAACATATAAAATTAGCTGTTTCTCCTATTAAAGATGTTGATGGTTTCCATCCATTATCAAATTTAAATCCATGCACTCCTAAGGGAATCATCGATTATTTGATATCTGAAGGAGTAAAGTTTGAAGATAAAAACGCTGTTGTCATTGGAAGAAGCAACATTGTCGGTAAGCCAATGGCGAAAATGTTAACTAATCTCAATTGTAATACTGTTATTTTGCATTCAAGAACAAGCAAAGAAAATATGGATAACTACTTGAAAAATGCAGATATTGTTGTAATTGCAATCGGAAAAAAATGGTTCTTAAATAATCAACAATTTAAAAGCAGTGCAGTTATAGTCGATGTTGGCATTAATCGTGAAGATGGTAAACTTTTTGGAGATGCAAAACCAGATTTAGATGTTGCATTGCAAACACCTGTTCCTGGAGGTGTTGGACTTCTTACTCGCTTAACTTTAATGAAAAATTTATTAGATGCTTATTATAATCAAATTAAAGTCTCTGAATAAGAGACTTTTTAAATTAGTCCATGCAAAAATTAAAAAATTGTTGATTTTAATTTACATTCACCATATAATTATATCAGTTAGTCGTGACTAATTATGTTTTTGCGGTCAATACCGCTTTATTAATTAGATATGAGTTAGTTATAACTAATTAGGAGGTCTACTTTTATGCCAATAATTATTGCACCATTAGATCAAGAACTTACAATTATTCGTATTTTGACTGATGAAAAAACAAAAAAACATTTAGAAAATCTTGGAATTACTATTAAAGGTAAAATTCGTGTCATTTCTCAAAGCGGAGGCAATGTAATTTGTCTTGTTAAAGATGGTAGACTTGCTTTAGATCGAGATCTTGCCACAAAAATCTTTGTAGTATAAAAAATGGAGGTAATATTATGCAAAAATTAAATGAATGCCATATAGGTGACACTGTTATTATTCGTAAAGTTGAAGGCGAAGGAAAAATAAGACGTCGCTTATTTGATATGGGAATTACCCCTGGTGCAGAAGCATATTTAAGAAAAAAAGCTCCTCTTGGAGATCCATTGGAAATTACAATTCGTGGTTATGAATTAACTTTAAGAAAAGATGAAGCCGAATTTGTAGTTGTGGAATTAAAGGAGGGGACAAAATGAAACATTTCGCTCTTGCCGGAAATCCAAACTGTGGTAAAACAACATTATTTAATACTTTAACTGGTTCTACTGCTCATGTCGGTAACTGGCCAGGTGTAACAGTAGACAAAAGAGATGGAGTTTATAAGAAACTAGAGGAGCATATTTCAATCGTTGATCTTCCAGGTATTTATTCTTTATCTCCTTATACTCCCGAAGAAGTTATTTCAAGAAATTTTATCTTAGATGAAAAGCCTGATTGTGTTATTAATATTGTTGACGCCACCAATCTTGAAAGGAACTTATATTTAACTACTCAATTACTTGAAATAGATGTGCCTGTCGTTATTGCTCTTAACATGATGGACATGATAACAAAAAGTGGCGACAAAATTAACGTCAAGGAATTAGAGAAGAAAATGAATGTTCCAGTTGTGGAAATATCTGCTCTTAAAAATAAAGGTATCAAAGAGTTAATGGAAATCGCATATGATGCTTCCAAAAAATCACGCAAGGGACACACTGTGCTCAAAAAAAGTGCACTATCGCATCTAATTAGTGATGTAAGTATTGCATTAAAAGCAAAAGGTGTTGAAAATCCTTTATTTCATGCTGTTAAATTAGTTGAACAAGATGAATTAGAAGTCAAAGAACACCAAGATACTCTAGAAATGGTTAAAGAATTTAAAGATGCATTTAATGACGAAACATTCGGTGATGATTTTGAAGCAATTGTTGCAAACGAAAGATATGTATATATTGCTGATAATTTTTCTTCTATTTTAGTTAAGAAAAATAAAGATAAAAAACTCACTCCTTCTGATAAGGCAGATAAAATATTGACTCATAAGATCTTTGGTATACCAATTTTCTTAGCAATTTTATTTTTAATCTTTCACTTTACTTTCTCTGAAAACTTATTCTTCTTGGGTGGGATTTTACCAGATAGCTTCTTATCTTTGAAGAGTACAGCTTTTGAAGGTGTATTTGGAAATGGTAGTATTTTCTCGCCTGGTGTAATTCTTACTAATCTACTTAATTTACTATTAGATACTATTTCTGGAATAGTTTCAAATTGGCTATCTGGTGCTCCACTTTGGATTGAAGCATTCTTAGTCGATGGAGTTCTAGCAGGTCTATTTGCAGTGTTAGGATTTTTACCTCAAATTCTACTTCTCTTCTTATTTTTCTCAATTTTAGAAGATAGTGGTTATATGGCACGTGTTGCCTTCATCTTAGATCGTATCTTCCGTAAGTTTGGCTTATCAGGACGAGCATTCATGCCAATGATTATGGGATTTGGTTGTTCGCTTCCCGCAATGATTAACACTCGTACTCTTGCCGATGATAACGAGCGCACTGCTACAATTAGAGTAATTCCATTCTTTTGCTGTGGGGCAAAACTCCCAATTCTTACAGCAATTGCTGGAGGAATAGTGCAATTCTTCAATGTAGGCAATGCCGATTTAATAACATACAGTATGTATTTAATTGGTATGATAACTGCCATTGTAACAATTGTATTAATGCGAAATACCACAATGCGTGGCAAAGTTCCACCATTTATTATGGAATTACCAAGTTATCACATGCCTCGTTTTGGAAGCCTTATGATTCATTTATGGGACAAACTAAAACACTTCATTAAAAAGGCATTTACAATTATTCTTGTTTCAACGATTATTGTTTGGTTCTTAACTTCTTTCTCTTGGAATTATGAATTCTTACTTCAAGATGCTCAAGCACTATTTGAAAGTGATCCTATTAAATATGCAAGCTTAGAAGGAGTCGATGGTCTTGTTAACATGCGAATGAATGAAAGTATTCTTGCAAGTATTGGAATGCTTATTCAGCCATTATTCACACCACTTGGTTTTGGTTCACAGTTAGGTGCAGTAGGTTGGGTGTTTGCAGTTTCAGCTCTTACAGGTCTAATCGCAAAAGAAAATGTCATTTCTACATTTGGTGTACTTGCTGCTTGTATTGCTGGAACCTACATTGCGACTGATGATGGCGTGCTTGAAGTAGTTACAATGATTCAAGCAACAGGAATTACAAAAGCAGCCTTAATTGCATTTATGGCTTTTAATCTTACAACCATTCCTTGCTTTGCTGCTGTAGCTACTGCAAAAGCCGAATTGCCTAAAGGAAAATTTAAATCAACTATTGTCTTTTGGCTAGTAACCTCATTTGTTGTTTCTTCTATGATCTATGTAATTGGAAGCTGGTGGTGGACAGCCTTTATCTTCTTAGCAATAATTGCCGCTATTGTAGTTAGTATTATCATCTATAATAAAACACGCGACAATAAACAACTGATTGGAGGATAAAATGATGGAACCCATTGAAATTATTGTTATTATTATCACAGTTCTTATCATTGGTTCTGTAATTGGTAATTATATTTATCGAAAGATTAAACATTTACCAACTGGAGAATGTGCGTGTTGTCAAAAAAAAGGTAATAATTTAGTTAAGCAATATCGTAAATATTATCAAAAAAACAAGAATGAATGTAATTGTACAAAATAAACTACATTTATTACGCAAAAGACGAGCAAATAGACTATTGCCCGTCTTTTATTTATATTTTAAATAAAAGTATACTTAATTATTCTAACATAACACTTTTAATTGATAATTTTTGTATTCGTCTAGAATAAGCATACATAACAAGTTCATAGGTGAGAATAAATATAATCAATGTAATTACACACATTTTAAAATCAAAATTATATTCTGGAACATTTTCAACATCGACGAATACAACTGTTACCATTATTTTTAATAAAACATATTGATAGATAGTACCTAATATGAAACCAAAATAAGAAAAAGGTCTATAGCCTCCAAGTACTGCTTTACTACATTCGTTTTGTTTATAGCCAAACACCATCATCATAGCGATGGTCTTAGTATTTTCTTTCACTACGCTTGAAAGTGATAAAAGCAAAGTCGTAAAAGCAAGAATTAACCCGATACTTATTATCATAATTGCCATGGTCTCACTTGATAAATTTTTCATAGACATTGACATTTGCACCATTGCAGAAAAACAAAATGCGGAAAACGCAATGAAAAAAACAAATGTTTTTCTGCTCCTTATTGTATTTATCGTTAAATCTTTAAGAAAAGATATATCTTTCGTTTCTTTTCTAATGACTTTAGTCTTATATTCTCGTTTTTCTTTCAGTAAATTAAACACAGGTTGTTTTAATTTAAAATAAGCATATATTATCGCTAAAGCAGTAAAACAAAGTGAGGGAACACCAACAAGACAAAATGTCAAAAGTGGATGAAAATGCACATTAATTTCTGGAAAATAATGTTCAGCATTTTGTAAAGCATAAAAAGATGGAAGATAGAAAAAAGCTAATAGATATCCCAAAGTACATCCAATAAAAACGCTTAATCCAAACACCCAAAAATGTTTAGCAATTTCCACATTTGAATATCCGAGCGCTTTTAAAATTCCAAGTTCCTTACTATGTGCATCTATATAGTTTTTAATATAAAACATTAGCATAACAATAGACGTCATAACCAAACATCCACCTGAGACAGCAGACACGACTTTTCCAGTTGAAACTTGAGCATTATACATCGCGACACCTGCAACTGTTATTATTTCACTTTTCATCGCAACTATATCAATATTATAGTTTAAAAACAATGTACAAACAAAAACTGCGCAACAAGCAATAATCGATATACCTATAAGTTTCATTGCAGCTTTAATTCCTATAACCATAAAACTACCATCCGATTTCATATGCGGTCTTTTTATTTTTATTGGTATAAATTTCAGATATGATTCCGCTATTCATTTTTATAATAGTATTAGCCATTTCTGCAATGTTTTGATTATGTGTAACCATTACAATAGTAAATCCGTATCGCTCATGCAACCTAGAAATATAATCAAGAACTTGTCTTCCTGTTTTCTCATCTAACGCTCCTGTTGGTTCATCTAAAAATAATACTTTAGGTTTTTTTGCAAGTGCACGAGCAATAGATACTCTTTGTTGTTCACCACCAGATAATTCACTTGGATATTTCTTTAATTTATCTTTGAGCCCTACAGCGTCTATAACCTCTCGATATTCTCGATTATTTGCAAGATCTGCGCCCATTCGTACATTATTTTCAACTGTCATATTTGCTAAAAGATAATACTGTTGAAAGATAAAACCTATATTATCTCTACGAAATTTTGTTAATTCACTATCACCAAATTTTGTGATATCAATTGCATCATATATAACACTTCCACTATCTGGTAACTCAAGTCCAGAAATGACATTTAAAAAAGTAGATTTACCAGATCCAGATGCTCCTAAAATAACAGTAAAATCTCCATCATTAATTTCTAGACTTATACCTTTAAGAATTTGATTTTTATTTTCCCCATTCCCATAACATTTAATAATGTCTAATACTTTAATCATTTTTATTTGCTCCTTTTAATTTCTTTTAGCAAACTAACACACACTTCAGTCATCATTCTGCTAATTTCTTCATAAGTAAATGAACACATGTTTGTAGCGCAAAGTACTGCTATTCCATGCGTATAAATCCATAAATGGCGATATAAATTCTCTGCATCTTTCTTACTAAGATTATAGCCACTCTGTACTGATTTTAATATTTGCTCATAACTTTCATCGATGATCGGCAGAATACCAGTAACGTTTATTTGTTGTGGTTGCTCAGTCATAAAAAGCAATTGAAATAATTTTGGTTCTCTAATTGCAAAAAGGATATATTGTGTGCCCACACCTTTAAATGGTAATTCTTGTTTTAAGCCTATTTGTACATACTCTGCATAAAGAACTTTTGCAGCCTTTGTGACTTCCATCTGTACTTCTTCCATATTCTTAAATATGCTAAATATTGGTTTAGATGATGAACCTAATTTCGCCCCTAATGACCTAGCAGTAATTGAAAAAGCACCATCTTTTTTTACTATATCTAGTGCAACTTTTATAATCTCTTCTCTTGTAAATTTACATTTAGGTGGCATAATGATTCCTCCAATCATTAAGAAACATACGTTTCGCAACATTTGTTTCTCATTATATCAAAATAACTTTTCTTGTCAACTTCAATAGTCAAATAATTATGATTGTAAGATTTCTTCTATCTTAGTTTTTAAAAATATGATTTAATTAAATAGTGAGGTAAGGCATATGGATTTTAAAGAACACATATTAAGTCAATATGATGAAAATAAAGCAAAAAAGCTTTTAGAATCTTTGGATAATCCACGCACTCACGCACTTATTATAAATAGAAACAAAATTAGTGAAGAAGAATTTATAAAATCTTTCCCTGGAGTTATTAAGCATCCTATTGTAGAACATGCTTTTTTATATGATAAAAACAAATATGATATGGGAAAAAGCATTTACCATGATGCTGGGGCAATATATATCTCTGATGCATCAAGCTTAACTGTTGCATATATGTTAGATGTTAATTCTAATGATATGGTTTTAGATATGTGTGCAGCGCCTGGTGGAAAAACAATTCAAACGTCACTTAGAATGAATAATGAAGGTATCATCATTTCTAATGATTTATCTTATAACCGTGCTTTAGTCCTTTCTCAAAACGTTGAAAGAATGGGAAGAAAAAATATTATTGTAACTTGCAATGATTTATCGAAAATTACTAAATACGCTGGAACATTTAGTAAAATAATTCTTGATGCACCTTGCTCTGGATCTGGGATGTTTAGGAAAGACGAAAAAATGCTTTTAGATTGGAGCATTGAAAAAGTATATAAACAAGCCACCATTCAAAAAGAATTAATCGAGTTAGCATATTTCTTTTTAATGCCTGGTGGAACATTAATTTATTCAACTTGCTCCTACTCTAGAGAAGAAAATTATGAAATTATAAAAGGTCTTATTGAAAGACACAAAGACATGCATATTGTTCCATTATACGAATTAAGCATGTATTCCTTAACAGATGTAAATGAAGGAATAACTCTTGCTCCTTCTACTTATTTTGGTGAAGGTCAATATTTATGTAAATTAAAAAAAGATGGTGAACTGCGCGTAAATGATTATATTTGTAAAGAAAAGGTTGTAGTTAAAGAATTCAATAACTTAACTTTACAAGGAAACATTATAAAAAAAGATAATTCAATTTATTTAAGTCCAACAAATTTAGCACTTAAAGAATTTAATATTATACGGAATGGATTAAAAGTTGGAGAATATAATAAAAACATTTTTACTCCTGATCATCATCTATCACATTATCTACCAGCAAAAGATTCAATCATCTTAGATGATAAATGCGTAAAAGAATATTTAAATGGTGCGACAATTAATATGCAATACAACTCAGGATTTCATACCGTTTCTTATCGAAATTTTAACTTAGGGTTTGTTAAAGCAAGTAATGGTCAATTAAAAAACCACTATCCAAAAGGACTAAGACATAAATAAAAATAGTTAACTGCAATAGTTAACTATTTTGTAATAATCTTTTATTCTTGAGTGATTTAAGCTCTTCACACATCTTATTATATACAAAATCACGATATTCAATAGTGTTTTTCGCATTTATATCTTTATTTGAAATGGATTTTAAAAATGTAATTGCAACTGAATATCTTCTCGACCAATATTTTTTAGACAATATTTTGTGTATTCCTTCAATAACAACTGGTAACACTGTTACATCTGCATTTAATGCTACTTTAAATGTACCCGGATGGAATTCTCCAATTAATACATTTTCAATATTTTTATTTCTTGTTCCCTCAGGAAAAATACCCCAACTATGTTCTTTATTCAAAAGAGATTTTTCCACGATTTTTAAAAATTTGATTTGTTGACGCAAATCTTGTCGGTCAATAAATTCACCATCGATAACTTTAAATGCCTTACCAATTATTGGCATTTTTTGAACTTCTTTTTTAGCAACAAAACTAATCGGTTTTTCCGATAACGCAATTAAAACTAATGGATCAAGTAAAGATTGATGATTCGGCGTTATTAATTTAATTTGCTTGTCATTTAGATTCTCAACGCCTTTTGCATCTATGTCAACATGAAGTCTTTTTAAAAGTTTTAAATCAAGTTTTCGAAGCTTCTTATATCTTTCTTCTAGAGTATATTTATCTTTATGACGATAATAATACAAAATCCATGTGAAATAATTCCAAACAAGAAGCGGGCCTATTCTAAAGACTATGCCAATATACTTAAACATTTTTTCCTCCCTACTTTCAACTATTCATTTATAACTATTATAACATTAAGTGGCGCTAAAATTAATGATTGCACATATGCATCTGTTTTTAATCTGCCAGCTTCGTTAAATAAAACTTTTCTTCCCTTTTCAAAAGTATAATATACATTATCTTTTAAAGATGTATTCATTAAAATGGATAATACTTTTCCATCACCTAATTGATAATTTATCTTTAACGCATGTTCATCAAACTCTTCATAACTAACAATTTTTTCAATTTCACGATAATCGTCAATTTTGAAGCAATCATATTCTTTTCTAAATGCGATTAATTCTCTTACATACTTTGCATAACTATGTCTTTTAGATAAAATTTCGAAATCAAACTGATTATATTTATCTCCCATATTATACGTGTTGTCTTCTTTAAATTTTGTCAAACCTACTTCTTGTCCCATATGTATGAATGGAATACCAAACGATAGAATATTAATTGCATTGCATAGTTTTAAAACTCCAAGTATTATTTCCTCATCATTTGTGTTTAAACAGTAAGAGATTTTATCATAGGCAGTTAGATTATCATGACATTCAATATAGTTAATACTTTGATTTGGTGAATTGAATGCTTCTAGTCTATTATAATAGCCTTTAAAAGCAATTTTAAATGCATTTTTTAGATAATTGTTATCTACTAAATATCCACGGTCATAATTATTAAAATTATTTCCTTTTAAAGTATCACGGTAAAAATCATTAAAAAATGCAAAACTTGGTAATCTATTAGCATTTGAATTAATAGTTTTTAAATCATAATCCAAGAATGTTGGCATATCCCAACCTTCTCCATAAAGCATTATATTTGGTTTGATTTTTCGTAATTCGTTTTGAATTTCCCAGGAAGTTTTTATGTCGATAATGCCCAATAAATCAAATCTAAATCCATCAACGTCATAAAAATTTACAAAGAATTTCAACGCATCAATAATAAGTTTTCTTACCATTTTACGCGATGTATCAAGGTCATTTCCGCAGAATGAACCATTTGATAACAACGCACCTCTTTTACGGAAATAATAATTTGGAACAATTTTTTTGAAAATCGATGTTTTATATTCATACACGTGATTAAAAACAACATCCAAGTTTACTCGTATACCAGCTTTATGTAACTCACTAACAAGATTTTTAAATTCATAAATTCTTGTTAATGGAGAATATGGATCTTTAGAAAGACTTCCCTCTAACGCCATATATAAATATGGATTATATCCCCAGTTATATTCTTCTTTTACTCGAGTTTCATCGACACCTTTAAAAGCGTTAACTGGTAAAAATTGAACATGAGTAATGCCTAAATATTTTAGATAGTCAATTCCAATTGGACATTTTTTATATTTTTTATTTGTCTCAAGTAAACCAGAAAATGTTCCTTTATCAACAATTTCACTATTAGGATAGCTCGTTAGATCTCTAATGCTTGCTTCATAAACAATTGCTTCGGTATTCTTTGTAAATGAAGGTAAATATTGAGTAGTATCTTCTGTTTTAATACGTTCTAAATCCACTACTACTGATTTTTCTTTATTAATGGTTGTCGCAAAAGAATATGGATCTTGTGTCCTTACGACTTCTCCATTTTGATGTATCTCATAAAGATAAACAGATTCATGTAAATTTTCTTCTAATTCAATCTCATGAACGCCATTCTCTAGATGATTCATTGATAGTATTTTTTCTTTATCATCAGAATACAAAACTAAATTAACTAGGTACGCTAATGGAGCAAAAAGACGGAATGTTGTAACATTATTTTTGACGATTGCGCCTAATTCTCCATCATAAAAATATTTATCATCAAAACTAGGCAAATCCACTAACTGTGACAAATCCACATCATAGGCCTCAGAATCACTTTTAATTTGATACCTTGAACCCACCTCTAATTTGTTTCTTAGAATAATAGTTGCATTGCTAATACAAATATTTTCAACATATTTGCCATTCTTTTCTAAAACATATGAAGAATTAGAAATGTAACCTATTATTTCTAATGTATATTCATTTTTAGCGACAATTTTCTCCATAATCTAAAACACCTAATCTTCCTCATTACCATTATCATTTTTCTCTTCACTACTAGTAATATTCAAAACCTTTGCACCTTTATTACTAGTTGATCCTGGCGGCAATATTTCAATAATGCCATCGTTTTGTAAACGAGTGTATAGTTCACGTGCATTATTAAAATTAGCACGACAAGTTTGTTGAATAAAAGAAATAGAAATATATGCTTTTCTTTGTGCAACAATTTGTTCTTTTAAATATTCATATCGATCTTGATTATCCTCATCAAAATCTTCGCCAGGAACAAATTTTGGTCCCATTGCACTATGATCCTTTAAATCCAAGAAATCTGGATTGTACTCTACCTTGTAATGATCTCTTAAAAAACCAACAACTTTTAAGATTTCTTTGCGATCAACATATGGGCTTTGTGCTCTGACAAAAGAATCTGACACTCCTAAAGCTGCACAATCAATTAATGAGTCACCGCTACCTCTAAGTCTTTCAGCACCACCTTGGTTTAAGATTGTAACAGAATCGACAGAGTTAGCAACTTTAAATGCTACTTTAGTTGCCAAATTAGCCTTTAATGTTCCAGTTACAACATCAGTTGAAGGACGTTGAGTAGCAATACATATATGAATACCAGCAGCACGTGCTTTTGCGCCTAATGAAACAATTGGTTTTTCAATATCTTTGATTGCAAGAACTAGGTCGTTGTATTCATCAATAATCGTTACAATATAAGGTAGTAATTCTCCACCTTTTTCTTTCATTTCTTCATTGTATTGACTAATATCTGTACAATAATTTTCTTCAAGAAGAACATAACGTCTTTCCATTTCAAGTTGCAATTTCTTTAATGCCATTTTAGCTTCAAGTGGTTCTGAGATAATCGGGCATAACAAGTGAGGCATATCGCGATACAAACTAAATTCAACACGTTTTGGATCAACAATAACAAATCTAACTTCTTCTGGTGTTTGACGCATTAATAACGATAAAATCATCGTATGAACGAACACAGATTTACCAGAACCAGAAGTACCTGCTACTAACATATGTGGGAATTTTGTCATTGTAGCGGTAACTACTTGACCTGAAACATCTTTACCAAATGGAATTAATAATGGTTTTGGTTTTAAGTCTTTCATAGCTTCAAGTACTTCTTTTAAAGTAACCATATCGATATGAACGTTTGGAACTTCCAAACCTGAAGTTGTTTTTCCAGGAACTACTTTTACAAATCGAGCATAGACACCGCCTAAACGTTGAGCAACATCATCAATAGTTTTTGCAATTGCATTAACTGAAGATGTTGCGCTTGAGCGAATGTCAAATCGTGTAATTGTTGGTCCAACCGTATATGTATCAACAGTTGCACCAGCATGGAAATCACTTAAAGTAGCATTAATAATTTCTTTTCTTTCTTCAGCTATTTCTTCATTAACTGCTTTCATTGATTTTCCATGTGCACTTTCAAGTAAATCTAAACTTGGATATATATATTCACGGCGTGAAGTCACTGGTTTAGTAACAGTTTTACTGAAATGTTCTTTGTTTTGTGAAACTATAGGTTTCATTGGAGAATAATTTACTTCTCTAGTTTCTTCAAATACTTCAACATTCTTTTTATCTTCAATATCGTCTGCAAACATTTCATTTATTGGAGTAGGTTTAGTATTTACAATCGGTTCTTGTGAAGGCAAGTCATCTCTTCTTATTTCGAATCTTTTAGGTTTACTAATAAATTCACTAATCTGCTCATTTGAATTAGATGCAGAATTAATGCGAATTGGTTCATTATCGATTTTCTTTTTTTCTTCTTTTCGTTTACGTTTCTCTTCTTGTATTTTTTCTTCTTCCTCTAATCGTTTTGCCAATTTTTCTTTTCGATTTTTTTGGAATTCTTTAATTTTTCTAAATGTTTTCACAATTAATTTGGCAAATGCGAGGTATAAGCCAACTAGCATAATAATCGCAACAACAATTTTTGCACCAGTCTCAGTCAATGTTGAAATCAAAAGTGCAGCCAAAAAGCTTCCAACAAGGCCTCCGCCTAGTGTATCAATTCTACTTAAATTAAGTTTAAAAATTGTATTATTTACTACAATGCTACTTACATTTGCATGGTAGGTAGAAAATAAGTCTGTGAATGATTTCGTAGTAGAACTGAATGATGATCCAATTAAACTTGCAATAGCAATTAAAATTACTCCAAGAAAAACCAAATTAACTTTAACCAATAATGTTCTTTTCGTTACAATTAGATATATACCATAAAATGCTCCAATCAAATACGGAACAAAATAAAATACACCAAATAGATAGGCGGATATATAAGTTAAGAAAATTCCAACTGCACCATTATTTAAAACGCCAATAAGACAAACTAAAAATATCATTAAACCATAAAGTGTACTTTCTGCATCTTTTGACAATAATTTTGCTTCTTTTATACTTTTTGGTACATGTTTATCCTTTGCCATTTTATCACCTTCCGAATTTTATTGATTTAATCAATAAAATATCATATTTATTATGGCATAGATAAAAAAACTAATAAACAAAAAAATGCAAAAAATATAAAGAATTGAGCGCTACAAAAAACATAGAGAACTTTTAGTAAAAATATTTATTTCGCAGATTAACATTTTTTATTTTTTTTGATTTGTTACATCTTCATAACTTGCTCAGCTTCTTCAATAATTTGTGTAAATTGCGTTGTGTTATTCAAAATATAACTAGCGTAAAATTTTGCTTTGTTTAAGTTATTTCTGTTCTTATAATATTCTAAAAGTGTGGAGGCATTAATTAGATTTATCAATTTGGTATATTTTAAAGGATATTTGCTTTCTATATTCATAATTTCTTTATCACTACTAAAAGCAATTATTAAATTTTTTAAATTTATAAACTGTTTGCTCTTTCTTCCATAAGTCAATCCGAATTTTGTCAATAAGTCATCTGCTTTTTGATATTCGCTTTTATTAATAAAATATAATATCTCAACTAATCCATATAATCTTTTATTGCTCATTCTTGTTGGGGTTTGAATTGATTCAAATATTTTGTAAGCATTTTCTTTATCTACAATAAAAGAATAATTAACTTGCAATAGTTTAATATAAATAGCGTACTCATCATTAATTTTATTTTGTAAAATAGCATTTGTATCTAACATAAAACGATTATAATCGGTACTTTTTGAGAACGCTGTTAATGCCTTTGTTAATTTATTTGTGAACCCATATATAATTACAGTAAATATTAATAAAAAAGTTGAAATAAAAAAGTATACTCCGACATTTTGATTGCCAATATCCGAAAAAATATTTTCTATAAACAAATACGTACCTATACCAAGTGGAACACAAGAAATCAAAGTAGCAGAAATAAATATAACGAATTCTTTAAATGAACAATATCCAAAAGGAATTGTATCTTTTTTCTTAACTTTAACTACCGATTTATTTATTCTAATAACACTAATCAATATTAAAACAAAATAAACTATAGATAAGACCCATATTGATGCGTTCAATAATATTAATCCATCTTGCATTAATATTATTACTGCAACGATTGATATTAATAGATACACTAGTCTTACAATATGACGTGTAAAAAACAATTCAACAATGGCTAATAAAACTATAAATATTCCCAATATACTTGGTAAATATTTTAAAAATCCAGACAATAATAATCCATCGTCATTTATCGTACCAAACAAAGCTAAAAAAGCAATTATGAGAGATATGAATAACTGACTTAAACGAATATATAATAACTTTTTTTTCATATTTATCCCCACTAGTATTTGTAAAGATCTTAAAACTTATCTTGCATAATTATAAATTAACATTCCTTAATTGTAAATTTTTTTAAATAAAAAGCACCATAAGGTGCTTAATCAATAATCTCAACAATTGGAACAACCATTGGGAAACGTCCAATTTCTTTTTTAATGTAGCGAACTGCTTTTTCCGTAAATACAAGTTTTGCATCTTCTAGAGATGTGTTTTTTCTTAAAGCATTGCTAATAGTTTCTACTAATAATTTAGTTATTTCTCTTAAAATTGATTCCGATTCTTTCAAGAAAACAAAACCACGCATTTGAATGTCTGGGCCTGCAATAATTTCTTTCGTTTCTAATGAAACAGCTAAAGCAGCAATAATAATACCATCTTCAGATAATTTTTGACGATCAGTAATAACTTCGGATTTTACATCACCAACACCAATACCATCAACCATTAAATTGCCATTTTGAATTTTATCATTTGCTAGTTTTGCTACTCCATCATTTATATCTACTACCATACCATTATCAATAATAAATACATTGCGATGGCTATACATATTGCCCATATGCACTGCAATCATTGCATTAGCAAGTAAATGACGATACTCACCACTTACAGGTAAATAATACTTCGGCTTAAGCATAGAGATGAGAGCTTTTAAATCATCTTCTCTTGCAGTCATAGAAATATATGTCTTCTTACTTAAATTTGTAATATTCGCTCCTGTTCGATATAAATCATCAATCGCACTAGTAGCAATTACTTCTAAGCCACTTTGTGGAGGACAAGCAACAAGGAAGGAATCATTTGGACTTATAATAAATCTTTTATCATCAATTTCTCCTCTAGCAAGATCAGAGATAATCTCAAAGACATGTTCTCCTTCTTCCATCATAACGATAATAAGATCTGTTTCTTTTACACGCAATAATTCATCATCACTAATGATAACGTTTTTCCCTGGTGTATAAAGTCCGCATTTTGATAATCTTTCATACATTTCTCGAACAAAACTATTATAAAATACAACTTTTTTGTTATTTAATGTTGCAAATTTTAAAATTTCTTCAAGACCATAAATATTTTTATCAAATATGGCAATATATGTTCTTCCTTTGCTTTCAAAAAGAACTTTATTTAGAGTTGGAGTTAATTTATGAGCTGGAGATGCATAACCAAGATTATCTGCACCACTTGATTCAGTCATCAATAGTAATACATCATTATCTGCTATTTTTGATAATTTTTTTAGATCATGATTATGTCCTTCGGTATCATTATATTCAACAATAAAGTCGCCAGAATATACAATTGATCCACCATCCGTGTCAATTGCAATACCTGATGAGCAAATCATAGAATGACATGTTTGAAAGAAATGTACTTTGTGACCATCAATTTCAACATCATCACTTGGATTTACAATATTAAAATTATAACTCATTGGTTTTCTTAAATATTGAAGACCATAACTATCAATCATAGCTGCGGTTGCCTTAGAACAATAAATTGGTGCTTTAATATATTTGTACATAAATGGTATCGCACCGATTTGTTCATTATGACCATGAGAAACTAAATAAGCCTTTACACGATCTTTATTATCAATTAAATATTTATAATCAGGGATAATTAAATCAACACCCGGTAATGTTTTATCAGGATGTTTATTTCCTGCATCAAGAATAAAAATATCATCGTTTATTTCAACTACAATTAAATTTTTGCCTCTTTCATCTAAGCCGCCCAAAGCAAAAATTCGTACTTTATCGCGCATAAAATCTTCCTTTCAATCAAAATAAAATATTTTCAGCAAACGAACTAATTATTTTTTATAACCGTACTGCCTTGCTAGTATATCATTAAATCTCAAATAAATAAATATCAATCTAATATTTCTCGAGTAGAAATTATATCTACTCCTGTGTTTAACACATTTTTAATAATAATTTCGTGCATTTTAACTGGTGCTTTCACTTCTACTTTATTAATTTCTTCCATAACATCAAAAATTTTACTTTTTTCAATTTCTTCACTTGTGATAACTGGAAGTCTATTTATAAATTTAGAAACTATTTTTACTGTTGATGTCAACATTCTTTTAGGGCAAGTCATTTCATTTATGGCATAAGGTACACCACGTGGGCAACTATTGCCAGAAACATTATTATTTTCATCAATTGTAAGATGACAGCCACGTGGACAGACTATACATATAAGTTTATGTTCCATATTATCTCTCCTTAATTTCGACACTAATGATCTTCGTATTTGGTTTAATTAAATCTTTAGATACATCAATATTTTCCATCTCAGATGGAATAATATTTAATTTGTATATTTTTTTAATAACTTCATCATCTGCTTTAATTAAAATATCAGCGTTTTTATAAGGTTTTGTGACTCTAAATTTTAAAGTAACTTTTTCCTCAATATTTAAATAATTAATTACTTGAGGGACAATATAACCAACACCATATTCATTTTTTGTTGTGATAAGTTCATTACCATAATGTAATCTATCGTTTAAATAATTATATGCACCAAGCGCAGATAATCTTGCCTCGCGTGACACATAATCGACTAAATCATGAACATGTAATCCGTTACCTGCTACAAAAACTCCTGGTATTGAAGTTTCATTGTGCTCATTAACAATTGGTCCTCGTGTGCGAGGATGAATATTTAAATTTAATTGTGATAATAGATCTGTGATTGGAGTTAAACCAATTGATAAAAGCAATGTGTCAACATCAAAATATTTTTCGCTTCCTTTAATAGGAACTAATTTTTCATCAACTTGACTTAGTTCTATTCTTTCTAATTTTTCTTTACCAATTACTTTTGTCACAGTATGTGATAAATATAAAGGAATATCAAAATCATTCAAACATTGCACGATATTACGATTTAATCCATTAGAATATGGCATAATTTCTGCTACACCTAAAACTTTTGCTCCTTCTAAAGTCATACGGCGTGCCATAATAAGTCCGATGTCACCAGAACCAAGAATAAATACTTTTTTACCAATTAAATAACCCTCAATATTTAAATATTTTTGCGCTGTTCCTGCTGTAAACACTCCGACAGGGCGATCGCCTGGAAGTTGAATAGCACCAGCATTTCTTTCATAACAACCCATAGCAAAAATTATAGTTTTTGCTTCGATTTCTTGATAACCTTCTTCTTCATTTGTGTAAATTACATGCTTATCTTTAGTGATATCAGTAACCATTGTATTCAATTTCACTTCCACATCAGTTTCTTTAATCATCTCAATAAAACGATATGCATATTCTGGTCCAGATAATTGTTCTTTGAATTCATGTAAACCAAATCCATTATGAATGCACTGATTTAAAATTCCTCCTAAAACTGGATCTCTTTCAAGAATTAAAACCTTTTTTACGCCTAAATCGTAACATTCTTTTGCTGCAGCAAGTCCAGCAGATCCACCACCAATAATTACAACATTATAACTATTCATTCGTGTCACCTGCTTTCGTTTGATATTTAGCAATATTTGTACTTGGTTCATCGTAAATTACATCAGACAATTTGATATTTGAGTGCTTTGCAAATATTTTTGCCACTAATGGTTGGCACATGCCACCTTGGCATCTTCCAAATCCTGCTCGCACTCTTTTCTTTATAGCTTTTATAGAATGAGGCGGACAGCTTCTTTCCATAACATCTAAAATTTCTTGTTCAGAAACACCTTCACATTTACAAACAATGTGCCCATATTTAGGATTTTCTTTAATTTTCTTTTGTCTTTCCTCGACTGAGAGCATCTTCATATGAACATATTTTTTAACACATGGATTATAATTTTCTTTGCGTTTCAACTCAATTAATCCATTTATCATCTCATCGGCAATATATTTTCCAATTGCTGGGGCACTAACAAGGCCTGGAGACTCAATGCCAACAGCGTTAATAAAATGATCATCTACTTTTTCAATCACAAAATCATGTGTAGATGGTGTTGGACGATTTCCCGCAAATGTGCGAATCGTCATATTAAACGGAATATCTTTCATAATTAATGATGCTTGTTCTTTAACTTGTTTCAAAGTCAAAGCATCTGTTGATAAATCATCTTTTTCATCTACGAACTCCGAAGATGGACCAACCAGGTAATTATGACTTGAAGTAGGTGTCATTAATATTCCTTTTCCTTTTTCACTAGGTAAAGGGAAAATAGGCATAGATAAGAAATTATCATCAAAATGATCTAAGACATAGTATTCGCCTTTTCTTGCAGTTATATCAAAGTGATGAGGCGTTACCATATCAGAAATCTTATCGCCATTTATTCCAGTAGCATTAATTATAATCTTTCCCTCATATTTTGCGTTTTTCGTAACTACATTATATCCATTTGAAGTTTTAGATATTTCCACTACTTCTTCATTAAGTTTTAAATTAACTCCATTATCAATAGCGTTTTCCATAGCATGAACAACTAAATTAAATGGATCAACAATTCCTGCTGTTGGACAAAATAAAGCACCAATGACTGAATCATTTAAGTGTGGTGCCAATTCCTTTGCTTCACGTTCAGTAAGCAATTTTACTTCTACACCATTTTCATGAGCACGAGTTTCTAAATCTTTTAAAACTTTCAAATGTTCTTCAACAGTTGCTACTGTCATTGAACCTGTTTTATAAAATTTAACATCTAGTTCTTCACAAGTTTGTTCATAAAGTTTATTACCTAAAACATTGAATTTTGCTTTTAAAGTACCAGGAACAGGATCATATCCTGAATGCACTATCGCAGAGTTAGCCATAGATGTTACATTTCCAACATCATTTTCTTTTTCCAAAACCAAAATATTCAAATCATATTTCGCTAATTCACGCGCAATAAACGATCCAATTACTCCAGCACCAATAACAATTATATCGTACATGATATTATCTCCTCGTTTTCACTTTTTATTTTAGCAATTAAAACGCTTTAAATCAACGAAAAAGAGCCTTTTTTAAAAGGCTCTAAATAATATCTAATGTCCTTTCTCCTTCTAAAGTTAGTTTAACTAGAGGAAGTCTTAAATTCATGCTTTTAAAACCATGTTTTGATAATAAATACTTAATTGGTATAGGATTAGTTTCAAAAGCTATTAGATTTCCAATTAGATTTAAATAATCAATCAGCAATTCATTTTTAAATCCTTCATCATAATCATTCATTAACTGCAAATAATCTTTTCCATAAAGCACAGAAGAAACAGAGATAATTCCATCAGCACCAGCAGTAAGTGCTTTATAAAAATCCTTATCATTTCCGTAATAAACTTTAAAATCAGGATAATTTTTCTTTAATAGCCGAATAAGATTAAAATCTCCACTGCATTCTTTAATGCCAATTAATTTATTATTTAAATGCAATAATTTTTTAATAGTTTGATAATCAATTGATACGCCACACCTACTAGGAACGTTATAAATAATGAGTGGGTGTTTGCTTACTTGTAAGAGTTTTTTAAAATGTAGAAAAATTCCTCTTTGTGGTGGTTTGTTATAGTAAGGTAGTGCTACTAAAACTGCATAGATTGGAAGCGAATTTAACTTTTCAATTTGTTCGACTGCTCTTTGAGTGTTGTTTTCTACAACTCCAACAATAATTTTTAAATTAGTATTATTAATTACAAAATTTACTAGTTCTGTTTTTTCTTTAATACTAAGTGAAGATTCTTCACCAGTTGTACCAGCAACTACAATTGCATCATGTTCATTCTTATATATATCTAATAATTTTTTCACTTCTAAATAATCTATTTTATCTGAGTCATCAAATGGTGTTACCATCGCTCCGATTAGTTCTTTTTTCATATGTCCACCTCAATATAACATATGATAAACGCCTAAAATAGTGAAAGAAAAATGACTGATATTTTCATACCAGTCATTATAAATTTTATTCTTTTGGTTCTTCTTTCTTTTCTGGAGCCGGTTTTGGTTCAAACTCTTTATGAGATAAGTTAATGCGTCCTTTTTCGTCAATTTCAGTAACGATAACTTTTAGCTTTTGTCCAATTTTTACAACATCCTTTGGATGCTCAATTCTTTTATGAGCAAGTTTTGAAACGTGAACTAAGCCATCGACATCACCAAACAAGTTAACAAAGCAACCAAAACTTTCAATTCGAACTACTGTGCCATCGTAGATTTCTCCAACTTTAGCTTCACGAACGATATCTTCAATCATTTTCTTAGCTTTATTAATAGCTTCGCGGTCCATATGATAAATTACCACACGTCCATCATCTTCAATATCAATTTTAACATTGTCGCATTTTGCAATAATATCATTGATGACTTTTCCGCCTGTACCAATAACATCACGGATCTTATCTACATCAATCTTCAATTGATCTAATTTTGGTGCATACTTACCAACATCTGGACGAGGTTCACTAATTGCGCCTTTAATTACTTGCATAATTTGAGCACGTGCTTTATGAGCTTGTGCTAATGCTTCACGTAAGACATCTTTTGTAATACCTTTAATCTTAATATCCATTTGTAAAGCAGTAATACCATCATCAGTACCAGCAACTTTAAAGTCCATATCGCCATAGT
This sequence comes from Erysipelotrichales bacterium, assembly GCA_022508525.1. GTDB lineage: Bacteria > Bacillota_I > Bacilli_A > RFN20 > CAG-826 > RUG131. The sequence continues at coordinate 66,672 of JAFLVA010000005.1, read as the reverse complement.
GATCTTCCATACCTTGAATATCAGTTAAGATTGTATATGGATGATTTTCATCTAGTGGTCCACTAGAAATTAAGCCCATTGCAATACCTGCAACTGGAGCCTTAATTGGAACACCAGCAGCCATAAGTGCCATAGTTGAAGCACAAATTGAAGCTTGAGATGATGAACCATTTGATTCAACAACTTCAGCAACGCAACGAATTGTGTATGGGAATTCATCTTCACTTGGAATAACATAGGATAATGCTCTTTCTCCTAATGCACCATGACCAATTTCTCTTCTTCCTGGAGAACCCATTCTTCCAACTTCACCAACTGAATAAGGTGGGAAGTTATAGTGATGCATCCAGCGTTTAGAATCTTCATCAGTTAAGTTATCAATAATTTGTTCATCAGCTTTTGGACCTAATGTACAAACTGAGATGACTTGAGTTTGTCCACGTGTAAACATAGCAGAGCCATGAACACGAGGCAATAAATCGACTTGAGCGTCAAGAGGGCGAATTTCATCAACTTTACGTCCATCTGGTCTTACTTTTTCTTCGGTAATTAAACGACGTACTTCTTCTGAAACAATAGTTTCTAAGACATCATGAACTTGCATCATAGTCTTAGCTTTGACTTTTTCATTTTCATAAGTCATTGCTTCATATTTGTCGTCAACTTCTTTATTGATTGCATCAATTGCAGCATATCTTTCTAATTTATCAACGATAGATACAGATTTTTTAAGACGATCTTCTGCTTGTGCACGAACATCTTTATCAATTGCCTCATCAACGTGATATAAATCAACAGATCTCTTTTCTTTTCCAATTTCAGCAATAATGCTCTTTTGGAAAGCACATAACTTTTTGATAGCTTCATGACCAAACATAATTGCATCAAGCATATCTTCTTCACTAACTTCTGCCGCACCAGCTTCAACCATGTTAATAGCCTCACTTGTACCTGCAACAGCTAAGTTAATATCACTTTTTTCTTTTTGTTCTACTGATGGGTTAATGATTAATTTTCCATCGACACGTCCAACATAAACACCAGCAATTGGTCCATCAAATGGAATATCTGAAATAGATAAAGCAAGTGAGGCACCAAACATAGCAGTCATTTCTGGAGTAGCATCCAAATCAACAGACATAACTGTGTTTACTACTTGAACTTCATTACGGAATCCTTCCGAGAACATTGGACGGATTGGGCGGTCAATCAAACGCGCAGTTAATGTTGCGTGTTCACCAGGACGACCTTCTCTTCTTAAAAAACTTCCTGGGATTTTTCCTACTGCATATTGCTTTTCCTCATAACCAACAGTTAAAGGAAAGAAATCAGTATCTTTGGCTTCATCTGAAGCACATGCTGTGGATAAAACTACGGTATCATTCAAGCGAACTAAGACAGCACCATCTGCTTGTTTAGCAATTTCGCCTGCTTCAACGATCAGTTTTTTACCTTCGAAATCTAATTCGAAAACCTTTTTTGCCATTTTAAAACTCCTTTATTATTTTTAACTTTGTTATTATACCATAATAAATTAATTTATTATCATAATTTTAAATAATTTTTAACTATTAAAAAACTACTGCTAATTTATTTATAAATAAAATTAAATATGCTATTATTTTATTACCGGGGTGATGTTATGTTTAATCCGCATATTGCCATTGATTTAGGAACATGCAATACCATTATTTATATAAATCATAAGGGTATCATTTTTAATGAACCAACTGTCATTGCTGTCAATGAAGTTAACAATCATACCTACGCTGTAGGCTATGAAGCAGCCAAATTAATTGGACGTACTCCACAAGGAATAAAAATTATTCATCCTTTAAAAAATGGTGTTGTTGCAGACTTAGATGCCACTATTCAATTTATTTCAACTGTCTTTCGACTAAATAAATATAAAAGGTATTTAAAAAGAGCAAAAATTATTATTACAGCTCCTAGTGAATTAACTCCTGTTGAAGAAAACGCTTTGAAACAACTTGGAAAGAGATTAGGTGCTTCAAAATTAGTAATTGAAAACAAAGCCAAAATGGCTGCAATCGGTTCTGACCTTGATGTAAACTCACCAAGAGGTGCAATGATTGTAGATATCGGTGGTGGCACAACTGATGTTGTCGTTTTATCAGTTGGTAACGTAGTTGTTTCAAAATCAATTCCAAATGCTGGTTTATTAATTGACGAAGCAATAATACGTTATATGCGTGCCAATCATAATATTAAAATCGGTGAAAAGAATGCCGAATATATAAAAATGAAAATAGGATCTGTTGGAACAAACCACGAAAACAGATTACTTCAAGTCAGTGGAGTAAGCATTGAAACTTCTCTTCCACATTCTGTCATTATTACTACTCAGGCAATTAGCGAAGTTATTAATCCAATTGTTAAGGATATTATTGATTGTGTTCGAGACATTTTATTTATAACTCCACCAGAACTCGCTGGCGATATTGTTGAAAATGGTATTTCGCTTACTGGTGGTGTAGCCTTACTTAGCGGATTACGTGAAACACTAGAAAAAGAATTAAACGTTGCTGTTCGTTTAACATCAGATCCTCTTCTTTCTGCAATTGAAGGATGTAGACTATCATTCAAAAATATATAAATTAAATCATTCATTTTAAAACACAAAGCATCAAGTTTTTTACACATAAAAAACCATTAAGATTTTATTTGTTTATGCAACAAATTTCTTAATGGTATTTTAATTTATTCACTTTTATGTTGCTATTTGTTCCAAATGTTAATGTCTGTTAAATAATCTATTAAACGAAAACGTATTTCATATATATCATTTTCAGCACTTATTTGTATGTCTCTATATGGAAGAGATTCGCTATTACTAATTCGGTTACTTACATAAGCAACAAAACAAGTGGAATCTTCTGATACATATGAAAAATCTTTGTTATTATGCTTTTCCACTACTTCATTATAGTAAGAATTATACGCCTCACCTGTACCTAAAAAATTATTAGCGCAAAAATCATTTACATCTATCATTACATTAATATAGTTTTGTGGAATATTATTTAATGCTTCTTCTTTAGTTGCAGATTTATTATAAAAATACAATTCTATATAACTATAATTGTTTACATTATAATTATATGAAAAGGTCGCTGAGAAAAAGATTGAATCCGTTATATTATAAACAACAGTACATCGTTTGTTAGACTCTTTATTATCATGTTCATAATATTCTTTTTCAAATTGAATATCATTTTCTAACAACGAGTTTTCAACAAACTCAAAGTATTTAGGAAAATATTCATTCGCTAGTTCTATAGTATTTATATGCCAATCCTTTTGAACATATTCTGAATCATCCCTACAAGAAGTCAGCAATAGTGTTGAAAGCAAAACTAACATTCCTATCCTTTTTTTCATATTTTTATCTCCTACCACTTTTGTATTAAAAAACTCTTTGCAAAACCAGCCTGCAAAGAGCGTTACTTTTAGTATTTTGATTATTTGCTTGCTGCATCTCTAAAGATTTTTAATCCAGCATCAGTTAAAGGATGTTTAACCATTTTTTCTAAAACTGCAAATGGAATTGTTGCAATATCTGCACCAGCAAGTGCTGCTTGTTCAACATGTGCCAAATTACGAATTGAAGCTGCAATTACTTCTGTTTCATAGCCATAATTATTAATCATTACCATGATTTTTTCAATTAATTCAGCACCAGAATCACCGGCGTCATCAACTCTACCCATAAATGGAGAAATATATGTTGCACCAGCTTCACATGCCATAATAGCTTGTGGAACAGAGAAGACTAAGGTTACATTTGTTTTGATACCAAGTTTTGTTAATTTTGAGCAAGCCTCAACACCATCCATAGTCATAGGTAATTTAATGACAATGTTCTTATGAATTTTTGCTAACTCTTTTGCTTGAGCAACCATTTCATCTGCGGATGCTTCCTCTACTTCAGCAGAAATTGGCCCATCAATTAAAGTAGTAATTTCTTTAACGACATCTTCTAATTTTCTTCCTTCTTTGGCAATTAAAGATGGATTAGTTGTTGCACCTGCAATACAACCCCATTTTGATGCAATTCTAATATGTTCTATATTTGCAGTATCAATAAATAATTTCATAAATTCTATTTTCCTCCGAATTTTGTTTGATAATTTTCAATACATTTTTTAATTACTCTAATGGCCTCTTGTCTACCTTCAATTTCATTTACAATTGTATCCTTGTATTCTAAGGTCTTATAAACAGCAAAGAAATGTTTGATTTCTTCTGAAATATGTTGTGGCAAGTCTTTTAAGTCTCTATACATATTGTAGAAAGGATCGTGTGCACAAATTGCAATAATCTTTTCATCATATTCGCCATTATCAATCATCTTTACTACTCCAATTGGATAGCACTCTACTAATGCTAAAGGAGTAATAGATTCCGAGCAAAGAATTAAGACATCTAAAGGATCATTATCACCAGCATATGTTAATGGTATAAATCCATAGTTTTGTGGATAGTGGGTCGATGTAAATAAAATTCTATCCAGCTTTAGTGCCCCAGTTTCTTTATCTAATTCATACTTATTTTTGCTTCCTTTAGGAATTTCAATACAAGCCACAAACTTTTCTGGCTTAATTCTTTCAGGAGATACGTTGTGCCATATATTCATATAAACACCTCCTTCTGCTTGTAGTTTAGCACATTTTTACGTTCATTCACACATTTTAATAAAAAACATCTAATTGTATTGCTACATTAGATGTTTAGTAATCTATTCTATTCTTTCAAAATCTGAAGCACCATGTTTACAAAGTGGGCATACATAATCTTCTGGTAATTCTTCTCCTTCATAAACAAATCCACAGATTTTACAAACCCATCCTTTTTTGGATTCTACTTGTGGTTTAGGTTTGACATGATCAAAGTAATAAGTATAAGTCATTGTTGGTTTATCTGAAATTACTCTTGCTTCAGTTACTGAACAAATAAACATCCCGTGCGTGCCTAAATCAATATATTCTTCGACATTTAACGACATAAATGAATTAATATATTTTGGCAAGAACACCAAGCCATTATCACTTCTTAAAACATCTTGATTTTTAAATTTATCAACATTTCTTCCACTTTGGAAACCAAATTGTTGGAAAACAGAGAATGGTGCATCAGTAGAGAGACAGCAAACATTCATTTTGCCAGTTTGCTTAATGATGTGATGTGAGTAGTTATCTTTATTAATTGTTACTGCAATTCTATTTGGAGTATTTGTTACTTGTAAAACGGCATTTACAATAAGTCCGTTGTCTTTTCTGCCATCATTACTTGTTACAACATATAAACCATATCCGATTTTAAATAGCGCAGATAAATCTTGTTTGTTTGCAAGTTTTCCATCTTTAGCTGTATAGTCTTTACACAATTCTTCTGCCATTGATTCAAGTTGATCCATACTCTTATCATTTAAACTAGATAAAATAGTTACATGATTATTTAAATAAGTAATATTTTTGGCACTTGCCAATTTATTTTGCATAACTCTTATTGCATTTGGAGCCCAAGTACCATTTTCAATGAAGCCTACAGTTTTATTTTGGAAGCCATGCTCTACTAAACGATTAAGAAAATCTGACATAAATGGGAAAATTTCCGAATTATATGTTGTAGTAGCAAAAATAATCTTTTCATATCTAAAAGCGTCTTCTAACGCTTCTGCCATATCAACTCTTGCTAAGTCATTTAAAACTACTTTTGGACATCCTTTTGCTTTTAATTTCTTTTCAAGCTCTAATACCGCTTCTTTTGTATGACCATAGACAGAAGTATAAGCAATTACAATTCCTTCTGATTCTGGCAAATACTTTGACCAAATATTATATAAATTAATGTAATAACCAAGGTTATCATTCAAGATTGGTCCATGAAGTGGACAAATAGTTTTAATTTCTAGTTTAGAAGCCACTTCCAATAACTTTTGGACTTGCATACCGTATTTTCCAACAATACCAAAATAATATCTTCTTGCTTCACATGCCCATTCTTCTTCAACATCTAAAGCGCCGAACTTTCCAAATCCATCGGCTGAAAATAAAACTTTAGAGAAATCATCATAAGTAACCATTACTTCTGGCCAATGAACCATCGGAGCAAAGACGAAAGTAAGCTCATGTGCACCAAGAGGTAACTTGTCACCATTCTCCACCACTAACTTGTTTTTAAATTCTGCTTTTGGAAAGAAATTTGCAAGCATTTGGAACGTTTTAACATTTCCAACTAAAATAACGTTTGGATAACGTTCGACTAGTTTGGCAATATTTGCGGAATGGTCTGGTTCCATATGTTGAATAACAAAATAATATGGCTCTTTATCACCTAATACCTCTTCAATATTGTCTAACCATTCATGTGTGAACTTGATATCAACACTATCCATGATGGTAATTCTTTCATCCATAATGACATAGGAGTTATATGCCATACCATTTGGTACAATATATTGTCCTTCAAACAAATCAATTTGGTGATCATTAACACCAACATAGTAAATATCAGTAGTAACTTTTTTCATAATTTTCTCCTTGATTAGTAATTTAGAAACACAATTATTATAATACAAATTAATTTTGTATTAAAAGATAAATGCTTAAATAAATTGCAATCATAATATGCAAAAAACATATAACAACTTTTAAAAGATAAATATTGCGATTATAATAAATAAAAGGAAGTGACAAATATGAAATTTTTAAAAAAATCTGTCTTGCTTTTATTTGCTTCTCTAATACTCTTTGGTTGCAATACAAATAATCCTACACATGATCCTGCAGCAATATATACACCTCAAATAGATATTGATGAAGTATATAACAGCAAAGTCGATTATTCTAATTTCAATATTGATGATTATTCCATTACTATTACTCCTTTGCAATTTAAAACAATGTTAGATAATAAAGAGGAATTCGCATTTTATTTTCATAATTTAAGTTGTGCAACTTGCGAAAGAATTAGACCTTTATTAATTCACTATATTTTAGAAACCAAAAACACATTCTATAGTTTAGATATTGGTAACGATTCAAATTATAATGATTTGCAACGAGGAGACCTTTATCTTGAAATAAAAGATGCAAACGATTATTATTTTTTCGCAGATTCTGATCAACACTTCTCATTTGCAACACCAGAATTCTATTTTATAAGAAATGGCGCAGTCACTAAAAAACAACTTATAACAACAAACATGTTTAACTATAGTTTCTTTAAAAAGGTGATGAATAAATATTTAATTGCTAGTACTTCATATATTATTAGAACTTTGGATGATCTAAGTAAATATCGCTACATCTATTATTGTGACTTTTCTTCAGTTAATAAAAACAAGCTATATATAGAAATTATTGCAAATGAAGATATAAGCATAGCAATATATCGAATGTATGCTTCAGACATTGATGAATCAAAAATACTTGACTTAACAAATAATAATGAATTAATTGTTACTGAATCTACTACTTTTGACGAGATATTTACATTTTGTAATTAATGTTGATTATAAATTAATTATGTTTTGGCAATGCTTTACTATGTAAAACATTGTCTTTTCATTATTGTTTACAAAAATATTCTGTGGTGCTACACTATGGGCGAAAGGAGGAGAAATTATGGAAAAATTAAGAAACAATTTAGGAAAAATTATCGTAACAATGGGATTAGTTGCTGCTATATTTTTATGTATGACACTATTCCAAATGTTTGATAATACTTCTTCAATCGATTATGTTGGTCTAATAGCAGTTTTATTAACTATAGCCAGCAGTGTTTTACTAATAGTATTTGGATTTAAAAATGGAAAAATTGAAAAATATCTTTTAATACCTTTTTGTTTATATTTAGGTGCATTGGTTCTAACCGATCTTAACAACATAATTAATAAACCACTATGGTCAATGGCATTTTCTTTATTGGTCAGTTTATCAATAGTTGCTTTCTATGTGTTGCATTTAGTTATGAAAAAATCAGTATTTAAAGATGTATTAGTTGCTTTGTTAATTGCATTATCAATATCTCACCTTGTGGTGTTATTTAGTATCGTCAACATTACTTCTATTTCTTTTTTGATTCTTCCAGCATTATTTGCACTTTGCCTAGTACTACAAAAAAAGGAGGAAATTAGCAATGAATAAAAATACAATTGCTACGGCAATTAGTAAGTTTCTTCTTGTGGGATTTTCAATTATTATTTTGCTTGCCGCTTTAATTGATCGTTTAGTAATCAACAGTGATGGAGAATCTAGTCTAACTTTTATACTTATTATTGTATCATTAATCATAACACTTATAGTATTTTTGATACTATCATTTGTAAAGAATAAAAAAATGATTACTCTAGCACCAATGCTTCTAATACTTTTATTTGTTAGAATGTTTGATAATTCTTCTATAAATGACTATTTCGCAGCATTAAGCGGCGAATATTCATTAATGACATCTCGTTATCTTTTGTCACTATTTCTTTTATCAGCACTAGTTGTTGGAATAATTTTTGCTCTTAAAGGTAAACGTTGGGCAGCAATATTATCAGTAGTAATTTTTAGTATAAATCTTGCATCAAGTATTAATTTATTCTTCAGTATGATTAATCTTAATGAGTCATCATTATTTGCAAACAATATTGGCTATATGGTTCTTGTCGAACTAGCAATTGTACTTATATACACTATGCTTATTGTCAATTTTGTTCCTATTATTAAAAATAAAAGTGAAGAACAAATTTAATAATTATGCTAATAAATTATGGAGCGTCTTATGACGCTTTTTTATTTATAATAAAAATATTTTATGAAAGCCCTTGCATTTTTCTTTGTCCGCCTATAAAATCAAAGAGTAACTTTCTTTTAAAGGAGGAAAATATTATGTCATTTACTATTAAATTAAAAGACAAAACATTGAATTTTGACAAGAAGATAAGCTTATTATCACTTGTCGAAGGTAACAAGGATTATATTGTTGCTAAAGTTAACAACAAACTACGCGAATTAACCTATGAAGTTTATTATGATGCTGAAGTAGAATTCTTAACTGTTAAAGACCAATCTTCAATTAAAACATATGAAACTTCCATTCGTTACTTATTTGCTATGGCCGCTGAGCGAACATACCCAAATTTGAAATTTCGCTTTTCCTACAATGTATCAAGATCTATTTTCGTTCAAATTCTTAACGAAAATGTTCGTATTGATACTTCAATGGTCAAGAAAATTGATGAGGAAATGCGAAGACTAGTTGAGGCAGATTTACCTTTTAAACGAATTATTATCGGTAATGACAAGGCAGTTGAAATTTACAAAGAACGTGGCTTTGAAGACAAAATTGAAACATTAAAATATCGTCCAGAGAAAACTGTCCATTTCTATGAATGTGATGGTTATATGAACTATATGTATGGACACATGGTTCCTTCCACGGGATATCTAAGACGTTTCTCTCTACGTTTATATTCTCCAGGTATTATTATTCAATATCCTAGATCAGAATGTAACGGAAATATTCCACCATTTGAAGATGCACCTACATTTGGCAAAACCTTAAAAGAAGCACACAAATGGGCAAAAGCTACTGGTGTTGACTCTGTAGCTGGTCTTAACAAGATGGTTGAAGAAGCTGGCGATATTGAATTTATTAATCTTTGCGAAGCAAAACATAGTAGAATGCTTTGTGAGCTAGGCGAACTAATCGAAAAGGATATTGAAAACATACGTCTAATTTGTATTGCTGGACCATCAAGTTCTGGAAAAACAACATTCGCTAATCGCTTAAGAATTGAATTATTATCTCGCGGTATCAAACCAATAAGAATCTCTATAGATGATTATTATTTACCACGCGATATGGCTCCACTTGATGAAAATGGTGAACCAGATTTAGAAAGCATGAACGCTTTAGATGTTCCACTATTTAACCAAAACATCTTAGACCTTATTCAAGGTGAAGAAGTCCAACTTCCTAAATTTGATTTTAAATTAGGCAAACGTGTTCCAGGTCGCATTTTAAGAGTACCCGATGGTCAACCAATCATCATTGAAGGTATTCACGCTTTAAATGACCAAATGACAACTTTAATTCCTAAACATCAAAAGTTTAAGATTTACATTGCTCCTCAAGCTCAAATAAATCTTGATAATCACAATCCAATTTCACTTACTGATTTAAGATTATTAAGACGAATTGTTCGCGATAAACAATTCCGTAATGCTTCAGCAGAAAATACAATGCAAATGTGGCCAAGCGTACGTAAAGGTGAATTCACATGGATCTATAAAACTCAAGAAGGCGCTGATTATGTTTATAATTCATTTTTACCTTACGAATTATGCGTAATGCGTAAATATGCGTTGCCAGTATTACAAAAAATTGATGTAGACTCACCATATTACACATTAGCAGAGCGATTGATTAAGTTCTTAAAATACTTTAAAGATATGGATGATACTTGGGTACCTTGCAATTCCCTAATGCGTGAGTTCATTGGTGGAAGCTGCTATCAAGACATTTAAAAACTAGTTCTCATGAACTAGTTTTTTTGTCGTTTAAATAAATTACGATCCTGTGCTTTCGTATCTTTTAGCAAAGTAATTCCAGATTAATACTGCTAAAATAAGCATAACCACTGTTATTGAAATAATTATTACTATCAATAAATATGGACTAATTCCTATATCAAGTGGTTGAAATAAATTAGATACCGGGTAAAAAATACATAAACCTAGTGGTATTAAAAATGTAAAAGCGAATCGTATTATTTTAGGAAATATGTTTAAAGGATATTTTGAATAATTTGCAAAGTTATAAATTATTTGAAGAAATGGTCCCGTTCGTTTAAACGCAAATGCCATAGACGCAATAATAATTTTAAATGATGAAATAAGTAAACTTGCACAAATAATTCCAACTGCAAGTAATAATATACTTGAAAAATTAACAATTAACGCCAAATTACTTGCGCAAAATACAATTAAGAAAATAGCTGTTAGTATTTCACCTAATGCCTCAAGTTGTATTTCACAGGCTATTGTTTGAAACAAAACTGGTAAAGGACGAAGGAAAAGACTATCCATGCTACCACTTCGCACTTCAAAATATGCCACATTCCATAATTTATCAGTAAAAAGATGATCAATACCAATCGCAAGATTTGTAATGCCATAAAGTAAAGCAATTTGATACCTATCCCAACCATTTAATTCTGGAACTTGCGATACAATAATAAACAAAGTTAAAATTGATGTTATTTCTGTAAACAAAAATGCCAAAATACCAATTATAGTATTTGATTTATACGATAATTTTGACATTATCGACAATTTTGCATATTTAAAATATAGCTTAATATACTTCATCATTAACCTCCTTGTACCACAATTTTCTTCACGCAATGTCTAAATAAAGAGTGATTAATAACTTCTAATAATACTTCATAGCCAATAGCAATTCCTAAAAACATTAGTATTCTAAGAATGTTAACTTTTCCCATTAAAATTAAAATAGGTGTTGATGCTAAAAACGCAAATGGAAGATAGGAGAAAACAACCCCAAACATCCCCATATATGATAGTGGCACCATTGCACCAGATAAGAAATTTTTTATTGCGGTAAAAAACATATCTAATCCAAACATATGTTGAGTATAAAAAGTAAGAACACCAACGATATATTGAATACTATCATTAATTACAATAGCTAAAATCATAAATATAATAAAAAACAAAATATTAAATATGAATTGTATTGGATTAAAAGCGACAAATCCACATCCTAAAAATATCCCATAAATAACAACTAATAGCGGAAATGCTACAAAACAAATTTTAAAGAATGCTTCTCCAAAACAAGTAAAAAGATGACGTAATCGATAAGATACTGGTTTAGTAAGGGTATTTACTATTGTTCCATCACGAACTTCAACAAAAATATTCCAACCAGTTTCACTACTGACCACATTAGCAAAAACAAATGAAGTCACCCCATATAAAATCATTTCATAAAATGTAAACCCACCTATTTCCGTTGAATTTGAATTTTTATATATAGCATTATATAGAAAAAACAAAAATAGAATCTCTACTATTCCAATAAGTAACCATCCATATACTTGAGCTTTGTACACTAAAAAAGACTTAAGTCCAGCACGAAAGAAGGGGATATATTTTTTTATTCCATTACTTATTCTCTTCATTTTTAGCGTATAACTCCTTCGTAATATCTTCAATTCCTATATCAAAAATTTTAAAGTCACTAATTTTATACTCACTTATTAGTAAAAGTAATAAAGCATCTAAATCAACATCGTTAAGTGAGAAAGATAATCTCACATTATCATCAATTTCAATGTTTATAGCCTTGTTGAATTCTTTTATTTTTGTTTCATCAAAATCTTCAAAAAGCGGGAATACAATATTTTTAATATTTCCAAATTTAAACTTAATATCTTCTAAACTTCCATCGTAAAGAATTGTACCTTTATCAATAATAATGATTCTGCTACATAGTTCTTCAATATCTTTCATGTCATGTGTCGTTAAAATAACAGTCGTATTGTAATGGTGATTTAGTTCTTTAATTGCTTTTCTAATTTTATCTTTTACCAAAACATCAAGACCAATAGTTGGTTCATCTAAATAGAGAATTTTAGGATTATGTATTAAACTTGCTGCAAAATCAGCACGCATTCTTTGTCCTAAAGATAGACTTCTTACGTTTTGATTCATAAAGGATCTTAAATCCAAGAGATCACAAAGATAATTAAAGCGTTCCTCATAATCTTTATCAGATACAGAATAAATAGATTTTAGTATTTTAAAAGTTTCAATAAGTGGAATATCCCACCACAATTGTGTTTTTTGTCCAAATACTACTCCTATTTCTTGATTAATTTCTTTTCGATGCTTAAGAACAGATTTTTGATCAATAATAACTTCACCATTTGTTGGAAAAAGAATCCCACACATCATTTTAATAGTTGTAGATTTTCCTGCACCATTCGCACCAATGTATCCAACAATTTCACCTTGCTCAATTTCAAAAGAAACATCTTTTACTGCTTCAATGTTTTCATATTTTCTGGAAAATAAAGTTTTAACCATAGATAAAACTCCGTTTCCTCTGATTGGTTTTTTAAAAGTTTTCGATAAATTTTTCACTTCGATTAGTGCCATAAAAATCACCTAGTTAAAATATACTACTTTTTATATGAAATATAAACAAATATCATAATAAGCGCGTAATAATTATTTTAATCATTATATTTCTTTGCCTTTTTCATTATATATTAACATAATTTATTATATTGAAAACTATAAACAATAAAAAATATGTGATATAATTATTAAATTAGATAAGGAGAAATTATTATGCAAAAATTTTTCACATCATTTAATGATGTTTGTCAAAAAGTATTTGATGCATTTATTAAGTTTTTTCGAAAACATCTTTTGCTAATTGTTTTTATAACATTATCTATTTTAGCATTGGTCATTAGAATGTTATTTATTGACTTTGTGAGTGGAGATATGAAATATCCACTTTTGCTTTGGTTTGATTTTTTCAAACAAAACGGGCATTTTTTAGCTTTTGCTAAAATAAATCAGCTTCCAAAAAACGACTATTTCTATGGATATTATAATTTCATGGCATTAATTAGCTATTTCAATGCAAAACCAATTGCTTTAATTAAATCAATTAGTTTTATTTTTGATTTTGGTTTAGCAATCGGTGTTTCGCTTATTGTGCATCACTTTACTAAAAACAAAACTACATCACTAATTTCATATTTAATTGTTTTATACGCTCCATCTGTATATGCAAATTCAGCAATTTGGGGTCAATGTGATCAAATGTATGTTTGTGTAGTAGTGTATTTCTTCTTATTGCTTCTAAAAAAGAAAAACATCTGGGCTACATTAGTGCTAGGTTTAGCTATGGGACTTAAATTACAAACAATCTTTATTCTCCCACTTCTTGGCTTTATGTGGCTCAATAAAAAATACCGAATTTGGAATTTGCTTTTAATTCCTGTTGGTTTTTTCATCACCATTTTACCAAGTTACCTTTTCGGTGGTGGATTTACCGAACCATTCAAGGTTATCGGTTACCAATTCGGTCAATATCCTAATATGAATTATGGCTCCGGTTCAATGTATGCTTTTATCGAAATGTCAAGTTTTAGAGATTATTTTAACAATGGTGTTGCTGTTATTTTTGCTATCGCAGTTCTTCTGTTTGTAATGTTTGTTTTATTCTATAAAAAAGTCGAATGCAATGATTACAATATGATGTATGTTGCTGCTTTATATGCTTTACTTGCACCATTTGTATTGCCTCATATGCATGAAAGATATTTCTTTATGGCCGATATATTTATTCTTCTTTATGTTATCGTTCATAAAAAGCAATATTATCTCGCTCCATTAATGATTTTCTCATCAGTAAATAATTACACACACTTCTTAACTGGTGAATATATATTCAAATTTTTAGGTCAGGATTGTGTAAGACTCTCCGCACTTATTAATCTGTCTATCTTAATTGTTTTATTCTTAAATATGAAAAAATTATTTAACAATAAATCATTGATTGAAAAAAACAATTAATTTAATATATTATTACGAAATGAGGAATTATCTATGAAAATAAAACTATCAATAATCACACTTATGACATTACTACTATCTAGTTGCGTGATTCAAAATTCGAATGCATCTGGAGATTTAAATTCTAAAAACTCCACTATTGGTAGCAATATACCAAAAACTATAAAATTAACATATTCTGGTTCTGCTTCTAACAAAGAATTTAATAATTCGCTTTTTGAAAAATTCAAGAAAGAAAGAAAAAATGCCGGTGATAAAAACACATATATTATTGACTATTACGAGTGTGATCCAAACTTAGTTGCTAGCAAAATTGAAAATTGGTCAAGTGGTCCTGATATTTATGAATTTACAACTGGTAGTTTTAAAGAACTCTACAAATTAGGTGCTCTATCAAAACTCACTGATGCTAATGCCACATTTATTAATGAAAATTATAGTGATTATGGTAAAAAATTAGCAACTTATAACGGAGAATATTATGCATATCCATATGCTGGAGATAGCACATATTATATTCATTACAACAAATCTTTCTTTAATGAAAATGATGTAAAATCAATTGAAACTATGTTGGATTTGGCTTTAACCCATGGGAAGAAAATCGGATTTCCTTTAGATGATTCCTTCTATGGCGGAGCAATAATGTTTACTTTCGGTGCAAACTGTAATGTATCTTTTGACGAAACTGGTTCTGTAATATCCACCACTGCAGATTTTAACACTGAAAAAGGTATTAAGGCCGCAAAAGCAATTCAAAAAATTGGTAACCATCCGGCTTGGAAAAATGCTGGTTTATATCCATATATAGATGCAGCCGATGATAACGATATAGTGGCTTACATTTCTGGACATTGGTACTCTTCTTTCTACAAAAATAGATTTGATGAAAAATATGCTTGTGCAGCGATGCCAACCATTACAATAGATGGAGATACAAAACATTTAAGTGCATTTTTAGATGGTTTAGCATTTGGTATAAATCCAAAAAGTTTAGACTCTGATAATGATCGTTTAGTTGCCGCATATGAATTAGCAAAATTCTTATCTAATGAGGAAAGTCAATTAGCGAGATTCGAAGACCAAAGTTTAGCACCTTGTAATATTGATGCCATAACTAACAATAAAATTTCTTCTAATCCAAATGCTCAAGCCATCATTTCACAATATGAGTTTGCAATTACACAAAATA
Organism: Erysipelotrichales bacterium; assembly: GCA_022508525.1. GTDB lineage: Bacteria > Bacillota_I > Bacilli_A > RFN20 > CAG-826 > RUG131. The sequence continues at coordinate 50,847 of JAFLVA010000005.1, read as the reverse complement.
ATATTCCAACTAGTTTTTTGACTAATGTATCCACTTTACTAAATTCTATAGTACATGACGAAATTAATTCAGACCAAGGTTTAGTAGAGGCTCTCAATTCTTTTAATGATAGTATCATAAATGGCAATTAGATATATAAGTGTAAGCTATACCACCTAGTTTACACTTTTTTATTTGGAAATTGGTTTATGAAAATATTAAATATACCGAATAATAAAAATAGCACTTCGTAGTGAAGTGCTTTTAAATTTTTTAAGTAATATTAATTTATTGTTTTATAAAGGCTTTTTCAACATAACCAATATTTTTTTCTTCTGCTAATTTTATTAAGACTTCTTTTACTTCCATTGGAGCAGATTCACTAACTATTACTCTTTTCATAATTGGAGCAAAGAAAGCATTGTTAAGTAGATTACTCTCATCTAAGACAATTACAGCTTCATTTTCTTCACCAATCATAAATAATTTTAATAATTCTTTTATATCATTTGAATTCTTATCAATTACTAGCTCTTTTTTACTTAAACAAGGGTAAAAATTTGCGACAACTGTCTGATAACCTTTTTGATCGATTTTATTAAAGTCGTACTCAATATAAAAATGCGGATGAGTATCTCCAATAATCTTCTTTTTAAATTTTACATAGCGAAAGTTGTTTACTCTTTTATCACCCAAAGAATTAAATAATAAGACATCATCAAATAATGCTTCTAAAGCTTTAAAATGATTTTTCCCCTCTTCATCTTTACTTATAGATAAATCACCTGGCAAATAAAGTGGTGCTAAAATCCAATCTTTCTTTTCTAATACTGCCTTATAAACTTCTTGATCATTTTCAGAAAAAAGGCGATAAAAATTATCTAAATACTTATTCATAAATTTACCTCATTTCTCGTTTTGTATTATACATTATTTTTTAAATATATTAAATGCCTATAAAATACTTTTATACGCACCAATTATTACATAAGCAAATAGACTATATTAGTAAGGAGGACTTTAATGAAATCACTTTTAACATTTGAAGATGTTTCTAAGTCTTTTTTCACTGAAACTGGCAAAACCGAGGTCTTGTCTAAGATAAGTTTCACACTTCATGAAGATGAAATTATTGCAGTCATTGGACCATCAGGATGCGGTAAATCGACAATTCTAAATCTTGCTTCTTCACTTGATTTACAAACTAGTGGCGAGATTAAAAAAGACGGAAATATCGGTTATATGTTTCAAAGGGATAACCTCTTTATGTGGCGTAATGTTTTAGATAATATAAAACTAGGTTTAGAAATATCTAAAACATTAAATAAAGATAATCTAAATTATGTTAATGATTTAATTAACAAATATGGTTTAAAAGATTTTTCTAAATACTATCCAAACGAATTATCTGGTGGCATGAGACAGCGTGTTGCCTTGATAAGAACACTAGCATTAAAGCCAGATGTTCTTCTTCTTGATGAACCGTTTTCTGCTTTAGATTATCAAACTAGACTTTTTGTTCTTGATGATGTTTATAAAATTATTAAGAGTGAAAAAAAGTCTGCAATTATAGTAACGCATGATATATCCGAGGCAATAAGTGTCGCAGACAAAGTAATTGTGCTTTCAAATCGTCCATGCATTATCAAAAAAGTTCTAAATATTAAACTTACAATTGATGGAGAAAGAACTCCGACTTTAGCAAGAAAAAGTAAAGAATTCCAAAAATATTTTGATCTAATTTATAAGGAGTTGAACTCTTATGAAGCAGATTGAATCAGTTGAACAATTTAAAAAAATTAAAAGACGCCATAAAGCATTTGTCTTGTTAGCGCAAATAAGTATTGCAATATTGTTCTTATTAACCTGGGAAATATTAGCAAGTTTAAACGTAATCAATGTTTTTTTGGTATCAAAACCAACAGATATATTTAATTTATTTGTTAGGTATTTACAAAATGGTGAGTTATTTAACCATATTAAAATAAGCGTATATGAAACTTTGCTTGGTTTAATAATTGGAACATTACTTGGTTTATTAATAGGTATTTTATTATGGTGGAATGACACTATTGCTAAAATATTTGATCCATTCTTAGTGGTATTAAATGCTTTACCAAAAACCGCCCTTGCGCCAATTCTTATTATTTGGGCAGGCACAGGTATTAAAGGTATCGTTCTCGTCGCTGTTTCTTTATCAATTGTCGTGACAATTATGTCTTCCTATAACTATTTTATTTCTGCAGATAAAGAACAGATTAAAATGCTTAAGACTATGGGTGCAAATAAGTTTCAAATACTTACCAAACTCATTTTACCTTCAAATATTCCTAACATTATTAATATTATAAAAATTAATATTGGTATGAGCTGGGTCGGTGTTATAGTTGGTGAATTCCTTGTCTCTCGTGAAGGTATTGGATATTTGGTTGTATATGGTGGACAAGTATTCAAACTAGATCTTGTCATGATGGGAGTTTTCATTCTAGGTATCTTAGCTTTACTTATGTATTTAATACTGAACTACATTGAAAAATACTATCGTCACACCAAATATTCAAAAAGACATAAAGTGTAATTTACATAAAAAAATGACTTCTTTACAAAGTCATTTTTTCTATTCTAAATCATAACTTACAAATATATCTGCCTTTATATCATATAAATCATCTAATAAAATTTTCGTACCATCTTGAAGAATTAATACTTTATTAGTTTCATCTATCTTTTTGATTTTACCTTGTATTGTTTGATATTTACCACCTGTTTTTTTCTTGTCTTTTTTAAAATAAATAATAGTAATTAATGGTTGTTCTAAGCACTCATTTAAAATTAATAATTTTTCATTAATAACCGCTACTTGATTTTCGGATAACAATATTTTTTGTGTTGTTGTGCGAGAAGTTTCTTGAATAACACTTTCATATCCTGTCAAAGCAGCAAAAGGTGAAAACTGAGCAGCGCGATCATAAATAGACATTTGTTTATGTGTTTTTGATGTATGATGTGGAAGGTTAATAATATCGTCATAATTTTTATTTATCATGCTTTATGCCCTCCTATTTGTTTATTTCTATCTACAGTAGTTGCTCCTTCTTCTAAATCCATACCTTTTAAGACAGCATTTTTTCCATATTTTCCCTTAATATTTAAAATAGTCTTTTGCAGTTTCTTTTCTTTATCTAATTCTTTTTTCTCATCTTCGTGTTTTTTCTTTAATGCTTCATAGTCCGTAAATATATCTAATTGTTCATATGTTTTTTCTTTTATTTGACTTTCATTTTGAACATTACATGCAACAACATAAATTCTTTTAATTAATAACTTTGGATTTAGTATTTGTTTATATAGATCCATTACTGCACTAATAATTTTTTTTGTAGATGATGTAGGCGCTTTTAAGTGTATTGTCCCATGTGCAGGTTTTGGAATCAAACGACCATAATAATCTTTGGATACTGGATCTTTTATATACTGATTTATTTTAGGATTTTTTATGCATTCAATATCATATCCGACTGTTAAAACCATTTGATCTGTTACCAAATCCTTTTCAACTAAATCAAGCACAAGTAAGTCAGTCATTTCTTTAACCACCAGTCTTGCCTTTTCAAAAGTATATGCTTCTTGTAAAACTTGTCCCGAACTAACACTATTGTTTTCAGGCTTATATGCTTTGATATCTTTTATTGTACATGGTTCATATCCCCAGGCATGATCTATTAAAAGTTCCGCATTAATACCAAAAAGTTCATATAACAAATCTTCATTTTCATAAGAAATTCGTGCAACATCACCCATTGTATACATTCCATGTGCTTCTAGTTTATTTTTGTATCCTCTTCCTACTCTCCAAAAATCTGTTAATGGAGTATGAGTCCATAAACTTTTTCGATAAGACATTTCATCTAGATATGCAATTCTAACGCCATCTTTATCAGCGTCAATATGTTTAGCACCAATATCCATAGCTACTTTGGCCAAATATAAATTTGTACCAATTCCTGCAGTTGCGGTTATTCCTGTTTCTTTTAAAACATCTTGAATTATTTTTTTAGCTAGTTCTTGAGCAGTCAATTTATATAACTTAAGATAATTAGTAACATCCATGAAAACTTCGTCAATAGAATATACATGAATATCATCTTTGGATATATACTTTAAATAAATTTCATATATCCTTGCACTATATTTCATGTAGTGAGCCATCCTTGGAGTTGCCACGATATAGTCAAGAGCAAGAGAGAAATTATTCTTTAATTCAATATCATTACTTGAAGTTCCTTCTAATACTCTTTTTGGTGATTTTTTCTTACGCTCATTATTAATTTCTTTAACTTTTTGTATTACTTCAAATAGACGTGGTCTTCCAGATATACCATGTGCTTTTAAAGATGGCGATACTGCAAGACAAATAGTTTTTTCAGTCCTACTTTTATCCGCCACTACCAAATTAGTGGTTAATGGATCTAAACCACGTTCTACACATTCAACAGAAGCATAAAAACTCTTAAGATCAATGGCTATATATTGATGTTCTTTCTTCATATATAGCCACTCCTTTCAATGTTATTAAATTAATTTTTCACTATAAATTTTACCACAAAGTTTTTCATCTAAACATGCGAAAAGACAATTAAAAACTTAGATGTATGATTTGATAAATACTTTGATTATTATTCACATTTAATTACGATATTATTTTCAATTTCCTTACCATCTAAAAAGTCATCAATTACTTTCATTACTTTTAAATCTAATTCAACTAAAATGTTATAATCTAGACTATCATAATATTGTTTTAACTCGCTTTTACTGACTTTTTTCTTTTTTAAATTATTTAAATCTATATTCATTTTTGTATCGTAATCAGACGCTTTTAATGTTAATAATGGTCTATGTGCTCTTCCTTCTACTAACATAAAGTGTGCGTTTTCATTATCTTTTGAAACTTTTTTAAAATGTTCAAAGTTTGATTCCGGTTTAACTAGTGGATCTAAAGTTCCACTAACTAAGAGAATATTTGGTTTTTGTTTTGACAAAACTTCGCTTGATGAGAGATAGTACATTTTATTTCTTTTCTTTTCTTGATTACAAAATAATTTAGTAATTACATTTCCTAAGCCTTTTGTAGATGAAAGCATATCATTCATAAATTTTTCAGTTGAATCAAATCCTGATAAAGATACAATTCGTTTAATATTGTTGTGGAATTGAGGCATTAAATTTACTCCATACGCACCAAGTGAATGACCAACAAGTGAATATTTTCCTCCATTTAATTTTGTTTCTTCTAAATATGTTAAAAAATCATCCAAATTTTTAGGATAATTTGATATATACTCTATTCCCTTTCCCTCAGAATTTAGACATCCTTGTGCGTCAAAAGTGTAAACTAAATACCCTAATTTTACAAAGTGATGAATCTCTGTTATGTATTGAATATGCCCTGCGCCTAAACCATGTGCAAAAACAATAATCCCTTTATTTTTTATGTTTTCAATTTGGTAAAGATATCCCTGCAAATTAAGTCCATTTGATTTAAAAGTAAACTCTTCTTGTTTCATACCTTCAAAGTCATTATGCGAAAAATAATGTAGTGTGTTATCATCATCATAACGACCAAATCCAAACTTTCTGATTAAATTAGGAATTAATAAAATAAGTCCTATAATAATTACTATAATTAATAAAACAAGTATTATAACTATCCATAGCCAAGGTTTCATACAATTACCTCCAAACTTACAATTGCAATATATTATAGAATAAAAAAATAACTATGTTAAGTTAAAAACATACTTATGTTCAGTACACCTATGTTAAGCATCTTTTTGTAATTATAAAGCACATTTATATCACAAATATTAAATTAATAAATAAACTAGTATAGGTGATTTTATGAAAAAATTTAAATACTTTTTATTATCTGCATTTCTAATATTACCATTATCGTTATTAAATTCTTGTAAAGATGATGGTTATACTCATATTACAATTGCAGAGGTAACTCATTCTATCTTCTACGCTCCTCAATATGTGGCAATAAACAAAGGATTCTTTGAAGAAGAAGGATTAAAAGTAGATGTTATTACTACTCCTGGTGCAGATAAAACAATGGCTGCTCTTCTTTCTAAAGAAGCTCAAATCGGCTTAATGGGACCAGAAGCTAGTGTCTATGTTTATCAAAATGGACAAAAAGATTATGCGGTTAACTTTGCTCAATTAACACAAAAAGATGGATCTTTCGTTTTAGGTCGTGATGAAATTGAGAATTTCGATTACACTATGATGCGTGGTAAGACTGTAATTGGTGGTCGAAAAGGTGGTATGCCTTTAATGATCTTAGAATATATTTTGAAAAATGCAGGACTTGAAGTTGGAGAAGATGATCCAACTAAAGAAGTTAATGTCAGAACAGATGTATCTTTTGATGCAATGTCAGGAGTGTTCGTTGCAGGTGAATCAGATTTCGTCACAGCATTTGAACCAACTGCTTCTCAAGTAGTCCGTTCTGGAAAAGGGCATATTCTTGCATCTCTTGGTGAAGATTCAGGTGTTATTCCTTATACTTGTTATTCAACTTTACAATCATATATGAAGAATAATGAAGAAATCTTACGTAAATTTACTCGCGCTATTCAAAAAGGAATTGATTATGTTTTAAATGAAACAGTTGAAAACATCATTCCATACTTAAGAAAAGATTTCACTTCTAGTGATGATGAAGAATTAACTAATGTTATGAATAACTACTTAGGAATTGAAGCATGGCCAAATACTCTAAGATTTAATCAAGATAATTTCAATAAATTAATTGAGATTGTTAAAATGGCTGGTCAACTTAATGAAGATGTAGTTGTGCCTTATGATAAGTTAGTCACTAATGCATATATTAGCTAATTAAAATTTCAAACAATATTTATTAAGCCCTAACCAAAGCAAGGATAGGGCTTTTTAATATTTTTGAAAATAGTTCTAAGTATTAAAAGATTTGTTGGTGTTAATTCCAAATTATTAAAATTTTGTGAGAAGGATTGTTCTGCTTTAATCTTATTTTCTAAAACTACAGTTAGATTGAAGCGAGGATCTTGTCCTTTTCTTGTTACGACGGTTAGTAACGCCACTACATTTACTTGTTTCATAAATTTCTCCTTTTATGCGTAGGACAAAAAACCGATCTAAAATAGTAATTCCTAGTTCCTTAATGCAATAAATCACTAATTGATAAATCGGTTAAAAAGTTAAATAACAATTTTACCTTTAAGTATCTTTCTTAATGTGCGATAAAAATCGCTGTACTTGCCTTCAATCGTGAGCTTTAAGTCTTTTTGTCGGATGATAATCTTAAAGGTTTCTTTATTATTCTTTGGCATATATATTCATACCCTTTCTATCATTAGGTGTCCATCACTAATGACGGAATAAGTATTTAACATTGAATGGTGCAGCGGACGCATATAAAAAAAAGTTGAAAGGAAATCTATCCTAACAACCTTAAGGATATATTTATAAATTTAATAAATTAATTATTTGGTGTTGGTACACCATTAACGTATGACCATTGTCCTTTCCAATATACTGGCCTTCTATCATAATTCCATTCCGAATTCCATCCCAATTCACTACTTGCTTCACAATAGATTGTTAATGAACTGCATTTAGAAAATGCACTTTGTCCGATACTTGTTACACTACTTAGTATTACTATTGAGGTTAAAGAACTGCAGTAAAAGAATGCATCAAATCCAATACTTTCTAATTTGCTTCCATTTTCGAATGTTACTGTTTGTAAGTTTGTGCACCAATAAAATGCACAAGGTCTAATACTTGTTACACTGCTTGGAATTACTATTGAGGTTAAAGAACTGCAGTATTCGAATGCATACCGTCCGATAATTTCTAATTTACTTCCACTTTCAAACGTTACTGTTTGTAAGTTTGTACAATAAGAGAATGCATGCCATCCGATGCTTGTTACACTGCTTGGAATTGTGATTGAAGTTAAAGAACTACAATTTCTGAATGCAGAACCGCAAATTACTTTTGTATTTTCTTTTATCGTTGCATTTGTAATATTTGTATCTTTTGCTTCTATTAATGCTAAATATGGATTATCTTCATTTCCTAAATAATAACAATTTCCATATTCATTATATTGTAATGAATTGCATTCATAGAACGCACGTGTTCCAATACTTGTTACACTACTTGGGATGGTGATTGAAGTCAAGGATCTACAATATTCGAATGCCTCATCTCCGATACTTTCTAATTTACTTTCATTTTCAAACGTTGCTCTTTTTAAGTTTGTACAATAATAGAATGCATACAATCCGATGCTTGTTACACTACTTGGGATGGTGATTGAGGTTAAAGAGCCGCAAAACATGAATGCATAATCTCCGATACTTTCTAATTTACTTTCGCTTTCAAATGTTATTGTTTGTAAGTTTGTACAATTAGAGAATGCTGAATATTCGATACTTGTTACACTGTTTGGGATCTCTATTGAGATTACAGTATTAAAGTGAATGAATTGATAATTTCTGATTGATGTTACCGTATTAGGAATCACAATATTTGTCACTTTGTCATATACATTATTTGCTTTTAACATATAGAAATATCTTGCTGCAGAACCCATTGGATTTGAAGCATAAGTACTAAATTCAATATTACACCAATTTTCTATTGTTCCATTATAATATACATTTTTTAAGGAACTGCAGTATTCGAATGCATCTCTTCCAATACTTGTGACACTACTTGGAATTGTAATTGTGGTTAATGAACTACAATATTCGAATGCATTAGCGTAAATAAATCTTGTATTTTCATTTATTGTTACGTTTGTAATACTTGTATCTTTTGCTTTTATTAATATTAAATATGGATTATCTTCATTTCCTAAATAATAGCAATTACTATATTTCTTATATTGTAAAAAATCACATCCATAGAATGCATCTCTTCCAATACTTGTGACACTACTTGGAATTGTTAGTGATGTTAAGGAACTACAGCCATCGAATGCATAGTCATAAATAATTTTTGTATTTTCATTTATTGTTACACCTGTAACACTTGTATCTTTTGCTTTTATTAATACTAAATATGGATTTTCATCATTTCCCAAATAATAACAATTTTCATATTCATTGTATTGTAAAGAATTACATATGGAGAATGCCTCCAATCCAATACTTGTTACACTACTTGGGATTGTTATTGAGGTTAAGGAACTACAGGTATCGAATGCATAATTCCCAATACTTGTCACACTATTTTGAATTGTGATTGAGGTTAATGAACGACAGCCATAAAAGGCATCATCAGGTATCTTACTTCCACCTAATATTATTACTTCTTTTAAACTACTTGGGACATAACCTAAATTATAATTAGATGAACTTGCTCCAAAATAATAGCCTAAATAGGTATCTATATATGGTAAGGTTAAACTCTTTAATGATGTACATTCTTGGAAAGCATTTTTTCCGATACTTGTTACACTACTTGGGACTGTAATTGATGTTAAAGAACTACATCCTTTGAATGCAGACTCTCCAATACTTGTTACACTACTTGGAATTGTGATTGTGGTCAAGGAACTACAATTAAAGAATGCAAACTCTCCAATACTTGTGACAGGTAATCCATCATGCATACTTGGGATATTAATATATTGAATATCATTTGGGTAAAAAACATAATTACCATAAACGGTATACTCTGCTGCATTGCTTGCCAATTCATATCTCAAATGTTCATCGTAAGGGTGTAAAGATATCTCATTAGTTGTTTTGTTACTTCCACAAGACACAAATAAGCTAGCTAATATAGCGAAAAATGGAATTATTTTAATTTTTTTGTTCATCAATTTTCTCCTAATTTTTATTTAAATTTAATGAGCTACTTTATCATAAAATGCGTTCAAAACAACGTCCAAATAATGATTATACTTATCAAAATTGGCAATAGCTGAATTCCTGCTTGCTAAAGATGCATTATGGACAATTTCATTTCTTATATTACGTAATGACTTTATCTCACAATTATTACTGCTTGTGCAAAAAATTGTGTCTAAAATTATTGAATCAATTTCGACTTTATGTTTTGATAAAGTTTTTTTTAATTTCATCAAATTTAAATTTTTTTCATCTTCATAAGATGATCTAATAATATATTTTGCCAATTTCTCACACACAAAATATTTACCTAATAAAATTGCTAATTTTTCATCTATTATTTTCGTTTGCGATATTAGATCATCTTTTTTAAATGATTTCCTAATAGTTTCTTTATTAGGTATAACCTTTAATTGTTCACTCATTATTTTACTTGTATATACGATGAATTTTTATATCCATCAGCGTAAAGTGAATATGCAACTTCATATGTGCTCTTTGCATTAGACTCTGTAACATAATCAGTGTCGCTATAATAGGTAAAATATAATGTTGAAGTTGTTGTATTTCGACCAAAATACGCCTTATAGTAATAATTATTTTTTAATGAATCTTCATTTATATGGACACAATAGACAGAACTAAAGAATTTATCGAGTTCTCCTTTATCAATACCCATAGACTTTGCTGATTCCTCTAGATATCTTTGATATCCTTTCTTTGCAGTAGTTTTACCGCCACACCCAGTTAAAAGTAGACCGGTCAATGCAATCAAACTAAATTTCATTTTACTTGTCATAATTTTTAAATACTCCTTCGTTTTATGTAAAATATTACATACTGTAAAAATTATACCCCCCCGTAGGCTCTCGTCAAGTGCAGTGTGAAATGTATCATAACCGTAAATTATCAAATTAACGGTTCCGTAACGTTATTAATATTATTAATAACGACTCGTCCTCAATACATAAGTATCACCTATCAAAATATAATGACTATTATTACACAAAAAAACATACTCTGTTTACCAAAAATATAGTAAAGAGTATGGTTGGATAAACGATAGCGAGTATTATCGGATATAATTTACGAACATTATTACATCACTAATTCTCTATTTTTTATTTCCTTTTTCGTATAACTTCTTTTGCTTTTTCTTCTGTTTTATATAATCTTGATTCTCTAACATTATATCAAGAACTTTTATTTGGATATCTAATCACGTAAAAAGCACCAGAACCACCTACAATTTCAACTTCCTTTACATATATTGATGATTCAATAGTAGGCAATAGTGCATTTGTTATCATTGAATCAAATCATTCCAAAATATTCAATGAAAGAAAATGCACTTTCGGACAGGAAAATTCCTATCAAAAGTGCAATCTTTTCGAAAATATCTAATTTTTTTAATTTATTCTATTTTAAGTTTTGATGAGTCAGGACATTTTTTTGCAACACTTGAATAAACATTTCTAACTTCGGATGCTATTTCACTTATGCGTCTTGCTATTATGCTATCATCATTTGATCCATAGTAGTCGATTTTAACTCTAACTTCAATAATGCCATTAAATTTATACGCATAACAAGTGACTGTAGTATACATGCCATAAGAATGGCCCTCTATTTTTGATTTGAAAGTATTTTCCCACTCACCATAAGTCGAATTACTTGTGGATGTGTATACTGGTTTATCTCTTTCATATTCTTTTGTTCCACCCAATAATAATCCGTATTTACGAATTGAAAAGACAAAAGATAAAACCAAAATGGCATAAAATGCAATCAATGCAATAAAAGACACTGTTTCACTATTTATTAATTTCAATATTAATACAAATAAAATACCGACAATAATTGGAGCAATACACGCAACAAGAATTAAAATGAATTGTTTTAGTCGATTAGGTCCCTTTTCATTTACTACTTCAAATTTACCTACTACAAAGAAATATAAGAACACATATGTAATAAATGGTGCGAAGCCTATACCATCATAAAATGGTTGTAAAGTATATCCTTTTGTTACATTTATCAAATAACTTATTCCTGCAATCAATAATGTTAATGCGACAACACCCAGGGAAATTAATAACAGCAACTTTCGGATAATCTTTCCAATTTTAAGATGCAGGTTATCTAAGACATCTGTTGCAAAATACATAACAACAGTTGCGGAATTAACCAAAATACAACTCATCACTGTTAGTGTTCCTTCATTTGCGTAGTTTGCTGACTCTCTATCATTAGGTATTAAACTCATAGCGAGTATAAACATAACAAGCGCAAATCCCAATAAAATTGCCAACCTAAACCACCATTTACTTGTAAGATTTTCTAATTTGTTCATTTGTTTTTTTCTCCTTCTATAAATGTATTTTAATTATAAGAAACAAAGCGCTAAAAAAGCGTTAAAATTAACGCTTATAAAAAAAGTTTATTTAAAATATTTATTTAATAATTTCTGTTCTTACTTCTTCTTTAGAATTTACTTTTATATACTCATATCTTTTATCTAAATATGATTGATGTTCTTCTACTCTTTTACACATTTGAGCATAGACACGATCACGTAGTTCTTTTTGTGCTTCTTTAGAACTTAATTCTAAATTTGGATAAAATGGACCATCCATATAAAGAACTTGCTTTGATTTACCATTTCTTTTTTTCTTATAGACTGTAGTTTTAACATATATCGGAGCATTTAATTTTACCGGATAATAAAACGAAGTGTCTTTAAATTCTCTGATTTTATTATATTTTGGCCAAATATGTGCTTCAGGATATATAGATATTACATTGCCCTTCTTATATAAATCGTTAATTGCTTTCACAAAGTTAATATATGAACGTTTAGAACTTGGTAATGGTAATACACCTAAAAAACGCAAAATTGTTTTTAATCCTTTGATGCTAATTGAATCAGGACTAGCAATTATATAAGTGCTTCTTGGGAAAGATAAAACGGGCACTGAAAATGTATCACTAACAGGACTTGTATGATTAGAGTATACAAAATATCCTTCTTTTCTTTTTTTCATTGGCTTTAAGACTTTAAGATTTTTGATTCGCCCACCAAGAATAAAAAACTCTCCGATAAATACAATTGGAGCAGCCAAAAGATACACGGTCTTCTTCCAAAATCTCCACCATTTACTTTTAGGATTATAATCATAATCATCTGGTGTTACTTTTGTATTTATACCAAAATTACCGAAATCATCATTCTCTTCATCAAAATAATAATACTTAATTCTTTTCATTGGCTTTTGCTTTATGCTTTTCCACTAAATCAAATAACATTTTTTCCATTAATTCCATGCAATGTTCTTGATCAAAAGCTGTACTATTTTCAAGATATTGTTTTTTTAATTTTTCTTTTTCATCTGGATTTTCAATGAAATAGTCGATTTTTTGTGCTAAATCATCGCTATCATTTACCTTAAAAAGTGAACGTTCATCTATTGCAAATGCCTTTGTTGCACATCTTGGAGAATTTGCAATAACTGGAACTAGTCCACAACATATTGCCTCTAAACATGAAATAGCTTCTATTTCAATTTCAGCCGGATGACAATATAAATCCGAATAATTTATTACATCTAGCAATTCTTCACGTGTGAAAAAGTTAAACATCGGCATGTTTGTCAGATGCTTTTCAGAATATTTAACTAATTTTTTCTTTAAAGGACCATCTCCAGCGCATATAAGCTGAATTTTATCTTTATATTTCGATTTTTCAATTGCTTTTAATAAAACCATGTGTGACTTTTCTTTTGAATATCTACCTGTGAATAAAATACAAAATTTATCCTCGAATTCTTTTGGTTTTACACTTGGTCTTACACGATATATATCATTAACGCCATTAGAAATTACATAACCATTAGTAGTCTTCTTAATTTCCTTTTCAAAATAGTCGCGTATAAATTGTGTTGGGTAATGAATTCCATCAACATACTTATATAAGTTTTTATTGTAAAAAAGATAAGTTAAGTGATTAGCGAAATGAAAATTTTTCATTCCTAAATGTGCAGTTAAATTCTCGGCTTGCGCGTGAAAACCAGCAGAAATTGGTATATCCAAACTCTTTAATAATTTTGCAGTTTTCCTTGCAATAAAAACTGGAATCATAATATGAACAATGTCTGCATCTTTAACTGCATCATAAATTGTAGTCTTATCATATTTGGCAGCAACAATTTTATTCATCTCTAAAACCTTATTGAGAATATGTCCTAAATTTGCAACTGGGATTATATAATAATTTTCTTTTCCTCTTTTATCAGCATCCGGGCATACAACTTTCACGTTATGACCTTTCTTGGTCAAATAGTTGATAAGATTCATTGCAGCTATAGTTGTACCATTATTAGCTTCACCAAGCACTTCACATACTACTGTAACGTTCATAAAAATCACCTCTTACATTATAATTACTATTTGTTTAAAGTAAAGTACACTGTTAAGATTACAAAATGAACTGGCAATTCTAGAGCCACCACTAATAGTAATTTATACTACTAGCAGTTCCATTATATGTAAAAATATGCTATTATTGTATCACTTTATAGGAAGTATTGCTTTATGGAAAATTTAAAAATAACTATTGGAAAAAATATTCAAGAATTGCGAAAAAGTAACAATTTAACACAAAATGAACTTGCTGCTAAGTTAAACTACACACCAAAAGCTATCTCAAAATGGGAACGCGGAGAATCAATTCCTGAGTTAGAAACACTTATTTCCATTTCAAAAATATTTAACGTAACAGTAGACTATCTCTTATCCGATTCACACGATAAAAATATTAATCACTATATGAATAAAGAGACTGTCGATAAAAACAAATATTTTTTTACTGCTTTCCTCGTCTCCGTAATTTGGACACTTGCGACAATTATATTTGTTTATGCCAGTCAATATCTTCAAGTATATCCTTATCAAGTATTTATCTGGTCCGTACCAGTTAGTCTATTACTTATTTCTTTCCAATTAAGAAAAGAGGCCAATATTACTCGTACTATTATTTTTAGTACTTTCTTATGGACTCTAATAGCTGCTATATACTTCCAATTTATAAAATTAAACATTTATTTAATATTTATAGTGGGTGTTCCAGCACAAATTGCAATATTTCTTTGGTCAAAAATCATTCGTATTAAATAGATTATTACTTTGATTTTTTAGATTCAATTTTAGACTTATACTTAAATAATCTTAAGGAATTCAATATTGCAAGCAATGTGACACCAACATCGCCAAATACAGCAATCCACATATTTGCAAATCCAAAAGCTGACAAAACTAATATAATAACTTTTACACTTATCGCAAAAATAATGTTTTCTTTTACGATTCTCATAGTTTTTTGCGATATTTTTTTAGCCTCTATAATATTATTTAAGTCATCTTGCATTAATACTATATCACTTGCCTCTATTGCGGCATCACTACCAATTCCGCCCATGGAAATTCCAACATCAGAGATCATTAATGATGGTGCATCATTTATTCCATCTCCAACAAAGCAAACTGGTTTTTTACTATTACTAATCAAATTTGTTAAAAGTTCATATTTGTCTTGTGGTAATAATGACGATTTATAATTTTTGATATTTAACTCTTCTGCTATTTGTTTTGCGCTAGATTCATTGTCACCTGTCAACATAAGAACTTCAGTATTTGTGCTTTGCAAATATTTAATTAAATTGAAACTTTCATTTTTAATTTCATCATTAATTATAATCGTACCAATATATTCATCATTTTTTGCTACATACACTATAGTTCCATTTTCATTTGCTTTTTCAAAGCCAATATGATACTTTTTCATTAATTTTTCATTACCACAATAAATTGTATCATTACCTTTTTTAGCCACAATTCCTAAACCTTGTAAATCAGTCATGACATAATCTTTAGAAAATTTACCTTTATATTCATTACAAATAGATTTTGCAATTGGATGTGATAAATCATGCTCTGCTGTTGCTGCTAATTTTAAAATTTCTTCTCTTTTATTTTCTGGGTATACTTTCGTAATAACAAAATTGCCTTTTGTTAAAGTTCCAGTTTTATCAAATACAAACGTTTTAGCATTACTAAATTGTTCTAAATAATTAGAGCCTTTAATTAATATACCTTTTTTTGATGCGATTCCAATTCCTGAAAAGAATGTCAAAGGAATTGAAATGACTAAAGCACATGGACAAGATACAACTAAGAAGCTTAATGAGCGATAAATCCAATCATTCCATGCTCCAGTTATTAGGCTTGGAACAATAGCTAAAATTAAAGCAAGCATTACAACAATTGGTGTATAGTATTTAGCAAATTTAGTAATAAACTGTTCGGTCTTTGCTTTTTTACTTGATGCATTTTCAACCAACTCTAAAACTTTTGAAACTGTTGAATTATAAAACTCTTTTGTAACCTTTACTTCGATTGTAGATGTTAAGTTAATTGTTCCACTTATTACACAATCATTTATTTTTACAATACTTGGTTTGGACTCACCAGTAAGTGATTTAGTATCTAGTGATGTTTCTCCTTTTATTACAATTCCATCAAGTGGAACTTTTTCTCCAGGATAAACAACTATAATATCATCAAGATTAACACTTTCTGGATCAACAGTATTTACTTCATTTCCAACATATACATTTGCATAATCCGGACGTATATCCATCAAAGACGCAATTGATTTACGTGATCTGCTAACCGCGTAATTTTGAAAAAATTCTCCTATTTGATAGAAAAGTAAAACTGCGCAAGCCTCATCAAATCCCTCAATTTCTTCTTTATTAACTCCTCGATATATCGCAAGAGAAAATGCTCCAATTGTGGCAACAAGCATCAAGAAACATTCATCAAATATTTGACCATTTTTTATGTTTTTAAATGCTTTAATAATAACATCATAGCCAATAATGATATAGATTGTTAAATAAAGGAAAAATGGTAAAAGCCAACCTAAGTTATCATTAATTACAGTTGATAGAACTACGACCTTATCAACAATAAAAACAATGATGAACAATGTTAATGCTACAATAATACGTATCAAATTCTTTTTTTGTTTTTTTGTCATTTATATCATTTCTTTCTTTATTTTATTGTGCAATCAGGTTCAATTTTGCTTACTGCTTTTCTTGCTTTTGACAACACTTCATCAAAAACATTGTCATCTGCCTCTAATACTAGTCTTTGTGTCATAAATGACACACTTGCAAATTTTACGCCTTCAATCTTTTTAATAGCATCTTCCATTTTAGCTGCACAATTTGCACAATCTAAATCTTCTAATTTAAAAACTTTTCTCATAATTAAAACCTCCATTATTTGAGCATTCATTCAAATGTTTATTATTTTAAAACAGGATATATTCCTGTTTATTATTCTTCGTTGATATGTGATAAACCACATTTAAATATTTGTGAAACATGGTCATCATCAAGAGAATACATAACTTCTTTCCCCATTTTTGTTGCTTTAACAAGTTTTGCATCTCTTAAAATACGAAGTTGATGTGATACAGCTGAAATACTCATTTCTAAAACGTCAGCAATATCATTAACACATAAATCTCTAATTTCTAAAACTGACATAATTTTAGCTCTAGTTGCGTCTCCAAATACTTTAAACAAATTAGCAAGATCAGTTACTTCTTCGTTATTTGGCATTTGCTTGCGGACGTTTTCTATTAAAGAATTGTGATTTTTAATTGCTTGTTCTATTAGTTTTTCCGTAAGTATCACCTCTTTTATATTTGAACGATTATTCAAATGTTCAACTATATTATATGAACTTAACCATAATATGTCAACTATTCTTTTAATATTTTACAAGCAAAGAAAAAGGCACATTTCTCAATGTGCCTAGGTTTTTGAATTAGTGCTTATTAGTTTTGTCTTTTTGTTTTACGTCTGATGACAAGGAAGTATGCACCCACAGATAATAAGATCAATCCGCTAATTACAATGATACCAGAACATGATTCTAATCCACTACTTAAAATCAAATATAATCCATTATCAAGAATTGCATCATTTTCTGATTCAAAAATTCTATCGTTTAAATATTTGTAAGTGTTATAGTATGATGTCTTTCCATCATCGTGGAATTCACTTTGTAAATATTCAATATCGCTTTCACTCATGATTTTATTCATAAGAGCAAATGATTCAGATAGGTTAGAATCAAATCCATTATCACAAATATCTTTATTTAAAATACCATCAAGATAATTTTTTATTGATTCCTTTTTATTAACAACAATTCCATCTAAAACAAAATCAAATTGGTAGTTTGCAGATGCTTGTAAGACAAATGCAAATTTAAATGGTTTATTAGGAATATTACCATATTTAACATCTTCATATAAACAATAGCCATCAAAATATCTGGTGTATGAAGTTCCGTCTATACTAATTGTTTCTTCAGGAGCGAAACTATTTGAAACACCATCATCAATAAGATCATCAATGGTGCCAGTATAGTGGCTCATAAAATGGCTATCAGCAACGTGATATAGTGGTTTCCAATCTTCTCCCTCTGGTTGAACCATCATAACAATACCTACTGAACCTGTAGAATAAGAAGTAAATAATGTAATATCTTCGATTGATTTAGCAGGCAAATAATCCTTACTCATAATAACTGAATTATAAGTGAATAAATTATTTGGACGACCATTTAGTAAACTTCTATATTCGTCTTTATATATAGATGAATAGAAAGGTGATCCTTCGTTATCCAAAGCATCAACGTTTAAGTTTGCACTTACATCCCAAATTGTATTAGTGTATAGACCTTTACGTGTAACACTTGGTTGATGACTTGGATTATCTAATCCATAAGCAAAGTTTGAGAATACCCAATCAACACCAGAAACATTAAGTACTTGGTCAAATTTATAACCATCACCATATTTTTCTTCTATTTTAGTATTTTCATAAAAACAAAAATCAGCATCACTAATTTTGTTATTGAGTCTTGCTGGTCCATGACCTGCAATTAATCCAACAGCTAATAACGGCAATAATAATTTCATAATTCGTTTTCTCCTTAATTCAATGTTGTAAAATCTGTTAAGACAATTTGTTTATTTGCCTCAGTCATACCGCTAAGTCTTAAATATCTTATCTCTTTAATTGTATCAAAATTAATTAAAGTTTCATAGTTTGTTAAATCAGTTTCTAAAATTTCAAAGTCATATCCATCTTTGGAGATCTCAATTTTGTAGTTAGAAAGAGATTTGTTTTCTTCAAATAGGACATGTAATCCACTAGCGTTCTTAATAGATAATAAATCAATTAATACATTAGTATTTTCTTCTGTTGCAGTAAATGCTACTGAAGTACTACTATCATTGTCAAGAATATCATCTACTTTAGAATCGTTTTGTAACTCCAATCCATTATAATACATAGTTCCTTGTGCCGGATGTAAGAGCGAATCGTTAATAGCAATTTCGCGAATCGTAATCCAACATACTGTATAGTAATTAGCGAATTTCAAATATCTTGCTTCAATTGGAGTATCAAAAGTAAATGATTCATAAGGAAGACCACGTGGATGATCAGCATCCGGTGATTCAGGATCTAGTGTCATTCGTACTAGATGTGTCCAATTTACTCCATCATTAGAAGCAAGGATATCTCCACGCATACACTCTGCAAATGGAATCCAGCTATTTGGAGAACCTTGATAGATATCAATTTTTGAAATGCTTTGTGTTGTTCCATAATCAAGAGTGATATCAAATGGGAACATATAGAATGAGTCGGTGCCACTAGGTTTTTCAAATGTTACATAAGTATTTAAATCACCATCAACCATGTTGTTTAATAATCCATCGTAAATTTTTGAAACATAGTCACCTTCACCATAATTCATTAAGATTTTAACTCCATCGGAGCTAGCTTCATTTTTAGCAATAGCATTTAAATCATTAATAAATGGCATTAACACATTGTGTCCGAACATAACATCAACATATGGTTGGTTATAAGTTACAGCGTTTGGAGATTTAATATTTCTATGTGTTGCTGCTAATTGATTTAGTTCAGCTTCTTTAACAATATAGTTAAGTTTTGATTGAGCATAATCATTTTGATGTAAAATAGCAGTTAAATATCCTTCACCACTGAGTGCGGCAAATTCAATACCATCAACCCATGGTTTCATTGTTTTTAACAATGCTTTATTTGCAGCAGTTTCTTTAAATGTTTTACAAGCATTCTTTAGCTTAACAAAATATTCAATTAAATCTTCAGTTTCTTCTTTATAAGAGTCTTTTTCTCTTGCTAGTTCGAATTTTTCAATTAATTCTAATAATTCTGTTCCTTCGGTAAAATATGCACCCGAGAAGAGATTACCAGTATTTCTTAAATGTTGACAAATTTCACGTAATGCCTCGTAAGCATTAGCCTCAATATATTTAAATGAATTATCATATGATGTGTACATATCATAATCAAATGAATTCCATGTATAGTCACAAGTGTTGAATATTGCAACTTTTGAAGGTTCTGCTTCTAAAGCCATGTTAGCGACAATACCTGTAAACAACACTTCATCTTCTAATTCAAGGTTATAAACTTCTCCAGGTCCCATCAAAATAATTTTAGGATTGAAGTCATTAACCGGATAGTTCATCCAAATAAATGGTTTACGTCCTGTCATTCTAATGAAGTCTGGTAAATGACCATCGCCCAATGTAGAACAGACATCATTTCCCGTCCACATAATTTCGATTGATTCATCTAAAGCTGTACCATCTGCGTTCATTAAACCTTGATAGTAAGTTTCTAAATCAAAGCCTAACCAATATTCACTCTTATAGCAATAAGCACTTGATACAAATACTAAGTTATAGCAATCACCTTTTTGTTTTACCCAATTAGAAATTGTATTTAAGATTCCATTTTGCATTTTGGCATATTCAGAAGATGTCATTCCATAAGGCAATATAGCATCATCACCAGAAATACAGAATTGGCGAACACCAGCATCATAAATTTGTTGTAATTTAGCAAATAATTGTTGCATGGAAATATCATAATTACTAGGTGTAATTGGATCATTAATAAATGGATGCAATGCATAGCAGAATCTAGTTTTAGTTCTTATTCCTTCTGCTACTTGCTCTTTTAAACGTGTATAAGCAAGATCATCATATAAACTACGCCACTTAGAAGAATGATATTGATCATCTTTTGGAGCATAGATATAGATATTAGCCTTATTTTTAGATCCAAATCTCATTAATTCTTCACGTTGTTCTGGAGAATGAGGAGTGCCATAGAATCCTTCAATAAATCCACGATATTTACTATCTGAATAATCACGAATTTCTAATGTTCTTACTTTATTTGTCACTTGATTAAAGATATATTCCAAACTTGCTAAACCATAGAAAGCTGCATCAGTATCTTTACCAAGAATTATAATATTTTCTTTTTCAACTTTTAGATAATAAGCATCAAATTTTGTTTCAATATAGTCGACACTTGATGAATGATTATAGGCATATCCTTTATTATCATAAATACCAATAATTAAATTATATGTACCGGAAATTTTATCACTTGGCTTTGCAATAATATCATGTCCGCCTAAAACATCATAAGCACGATTTTTAGTCGACTCATCAATTCCTTCTTCAAAATAACAAGTCATTGATTTAGGAATATTGAAATAATCATCGTGATATTCAATATCATGAGGAAGTGGATAAATCTCATATTCCTCTTGACTTGCTATTGCAGTTTTAACATTACTAGATAATAAAGGAGCAAATAAAACTGAAGCTGCAAATAATAATTTAATGAACTTTTTCATTTTATTTTCCTCCTCTACAATTAACTTCACTTGGAAGTTCATTTAAATTTGAAATGTCTAATGCACCAAATTCTTGTGCAGTACCATTAAACACTAAAGTTTCGACACGGCAGTTATAAATAGCATAATCATTTACTTTTTCAAGTCCTGCTGATAAATCTAATCTTTTAATTAAAATTGATTCATCAAGTAGTGCTGAAGAGAAAAACATTCTTTTAGCGATACTTTTTACTGAACTAGTAAATAATACTTCTAGATTTCCACTTTCTTTACCACAATTAATGAATATTTTATTATTGGATGGCAAATCTTGAATTTCTTTTGAATTAATAATTAATCGAGAAAGTTTAACGTTATTTTTGAAACATTCATTTCCAATGTTTTTCAAATTTTCACCTAGTCTAATGTAACTCATTGATTCACAATTAGCGAAGGCTTTCATACCAATTGACTCTACGCTATTTAAAATATCAATAAACTTTAAAGAAATATCATTTTCAAATACAGAATCATTTATTTCTTTTAAACTATTTGGGAGTACAACATTTTTTAAATTTGAGCATTCTTTGAAGACTGCATCTTCTAAAGTTTCAATTTTTGTTTCAAATAAGTCTACATATTCTAATGACTTATTAGCATAAAATGCTTCATAGCCAATACTTTTTAAGCTTGATGGGAAACGAACCATTTTAATGTCATCATCCATCATAAATGCTTGTTCTCCAATACTTACAAGATTATCAGGTAGATATAATTCCTCAATTGAAGTATTGTAGAAAGCGTGATTTTCAATTGATGTAAGAGAATCAGGTAGATACAATTCTTTTAATTTAGCGCTATTATAAAATGCATATTCACCAATTGATGTTACTTTTGAATCTTTACAGAATCGCAATGATTTAACATTTGGAACATAAGTAGCGTGAGTTCCAAGAGGAAGCATAAATCTTCCCGGAATTCTTGTGACATTTGGTCCAATTACAATATCAATATTTTGAACCATATTATTTGGCGGTGTTGTTGCACTATCTTGCGGATAGAATATCCAGTTACTAGATAAGAAGTCTTCAACATTTCCATCATAGTATAAATTCTTTATACCACATGCGTTAAAAGCACCTGCACCGATATTAGTAATTGTATGTGGAATATAAATGTTAAAAACATACCATTTATATCCAAATGACTCAGTGGCGATTTCAGTAACAGGAATGTCACCTATATAAGGTTTAATATAAACATCATTACCTGCTTCCATCCAAGGTGCAAAGCCTTTAACAATATAGTGACTTCCATCTTCACTAAGCTCATAACTCAAATTTTCTGAGTAAAGGAAAGTATTTGGTTTCACTGCTTCACTTCGATCTGTTGTAAATGTTGGAAAAGTCACAAAATCTCTTGTTTTAAAATTCTTTTGTGTTACATCAATGTTTGGTAATGTTTGATCAATGTCTTCGAATTTTTTATCTTCGTTTACAATTGTAGAATTGCTACTACTATTGCTTCCTACACCCCCGCTAGTGCCAACACTTGATTCACTACCAGGTGCACTTGTATCCACACTAGTTGAAGTACTAGAACTATTTGTTTTTTTACCACATGCTCCTAAAGACATTACTAAAAACATTAAAAGTAATGCTTTGGGCAGCAACTTTCGATTTTTAAAATTATTCATTGTTATCCTCCATGTAAATTATTCTACAAAGTTATAATAACATTTAAAAAAAGCAAATAAAATACATTTTTTAGCTTTGTTAAAAAAAGGATATTTTTTTTATTCGCACAAAAAAATGAAATCATCCGATTTAATGAGATTTTCCCACAAATTAAGAGAAAATCAAATTTTTTCAATAAAAAAAATAAATATCTTTTTATACAATATGTTAATTCCCTTTACGAAGCTGTTGCAACAAAAAAATTCTAGTTAATGTCATTAAAATTAACAACATTTCTAGAACTTATTAGCATAATTTTATTCCAAAAACTTTATTGATTCTTCAATCATATTTAGTTCTTTGTTATATTTACACTTCTCTTTAAACTGTGAGATTCTCATATAGTAAATGCGAGATATCTTCTCACTCATTAACACTGGCATCTGTTTATCATATAAGCGAAACACTAATGGTTTTATCGTTGTGGTCACATCGCTTTTATATATGGTGTATGCATTTAAATCTTTAACCAAATCCTTTTGTGTGACAATTATTCCAGTCTCTTCATAACAACTTCGAATTGCAGATTGTAAATTACTTTCTCCAGGATGAATTATTCCAAGAGGAAGTGTGATTTTTGTTTTGTTTTTTGTCTCTTCTTCTAATACCAAAATTTCTTTTTGATAAATGATAATGATTTGTACACATCTTATTTCCATCATTTCACCTCTTTTAATTGAGCATCAATGATTGAAAGTAAATATGTATGAACAGGCATATTAAATTTTTTAGAAATAAAGTTTTGATAAATTTTTAATTGCCTTTCATAGCTTTCATCATCAATATTTTTTGTTTTATAATCAATTATTTTTATTTCGCTTTCCCCTATTAAAAGTAAGTCAATAATACCAATCATCTCATTTTCTTCATCAGAAAAGGCATATTCTTTAAATACTTTAAACTGATCAATATCTTTAAATAAATCTAATTCTAAGACACTACGCAAATATTTCTTCTTTTTTTCATCTTTTATAAAAGAAATATCTTTTGTTTTAAAATCGATAAGTTCGAGTAAGTAGTGAAGTTCACTACCAAATCCTAAAGCAGATACATTAGAATTTTCATCAACAATTTTTGATGCACGAACCTTATCTTTTGCTGTAGGCAATTCAATTACTGGTCTTTCTAAATAAGACAAATTACAATCATCATATTGTTTAGGCATTTCATTTTGTAAATTCACTTCAACAAACTTAACTTCTTTTTCAAGCAATTTGTTTTTTGAAGTGTTTTGATAATAAGCTAAAAAGTCATAAAAAGAACGTGAATTTCTTAGATTAAACATTTCATCCTTATCGTTTTTTTCCATAAAAAGAATGGCCTTTTCCTTTGCACGTGTCAAAGCAACATAAAATAATCTTATACGCTCAGAAAGTGTTTTACTTTTTGTTATTTCACTGTTTAAGAATGAAAGTATATTTAGATACTTATCATCACTTTCTCCAATAATTGGAAGAATTAGTCCATATTCTAGACTAGTTTTAAAAGATGATCTATCGCCCCCAGACAAAAAGAAATTGCTTTCTAATTGCGGCATATAAACAATCGCAAACTCAAGACCTTTTGATTTATGAATAGTCATTAATTTTACAACATCATCAACACTATCATCTATACTGCTATCAATATCAATTCCTAATTCTTTTAAATCATTAATGTATTTTATAAAATCATCAAGTGAATAATCTAGGTCTTGCATTGTTTTTGCAACGTTATATAAATGATCAACAATTATTTCATTTTCTTCAATATCGCCAATTAAAACTAATTTATTATAAATATCAAGAACTTCATATAGTTTTAATACTATTTCTCCAAGCGGTAAATCAAAAACTAACTTAGCGATACTTTCCATATCTTTGTATGCTTTAGTTAATAATAAAGAGTCGCTTTGCACGTAGTCATATATTTCTGAATCACTCATTTGATAGGCAAACGAACGCATTAAACCTATTAATGTATGTTTAAATTCGACATCAAATTGTTCATTTCCTATTTTATGGATAACCATCAAGGCATCATAAAACAAATTACCAACAAGAGAAGAAATTAATTTGTCATCTTGATAAGATTTCAAAGGAATTTGATATTTATCAAATACTTTTTTATATAATTCAAATTGTTTTTTCTTATCAATAAGAATCGCAAAGTCAGAATATTTACAAGATCTTAATGACTTACTCTTTTTGTCATATACTTTATAATTGCCATTTAATTTATTGATAATATCTTGTGCCAATAAGTGTGCTTCATATTCTGCTTTCTTTAAAGAAGTCTCGCTAGAATCAAAACACAATACTTCAAAATGATTGTTTTCATGATTGTCGCCCAAAATCAAGTAATCATTATTACCAGCTTTAGAAATATGATCAATTTTATAATCAACAGAACCTATTTTTTTACTCATCAAATCAGAAAACATGATATTCAAATCTTCAACCACTTCTTGTCTACTTCTGAAGTTAAAATTTAAATCGATTTTTTCACCATTCACTCCACTCTTATACTCTTCATACTTATTTTGAAAAATATTGCAATTTGCATTACGGAAAGAGTAAATTGATTGTTTTGTATCACCAACCATAAAAAGGTTATTGTTAGCAAGTTTACTTATAAAGGCTTCTTGAATATCTGAAGTATCTTGATATTCATCAACCATAATAAATTTAATAGACTCTTTTAGTTCTTTGTTAATATTTTGATCATTTACAAGTTCTAATGCCATTTTAGCTATATCAGAAAATGTAAAAGAATTCTTAGAAATTTTAAAATTTCTTAACTCTTCATCCAATTGAATTGCAATATTAAACAAATATTTATAGGCGTTTTTATATTGTTCTTTTGTTAAAAAGTTAATTACAGTTTCTTTTGAACCCATTTTTAAGATACGTTCACGTAATGGTTTAAATCCTCCCACTATTGCACCTTTAAGTGCTTTATCTTCTTCAGAAAGATTTCTAAACACTTTAAGTTTAAATAGTGAACATGCTTCGTAAAATTCATCATAGCTATTTGTATTTATTAATTTTGAAAGAGCCTCAATAATATCATAAGAAACATCACTATTTTCAAAATAATCACACATATTAATGTAATCTTTTATATAGTCTTTTGAAATTGTTATAACTTCGTTTAATAAATTTTCAATGTATTCAATATCAAAAATTTCTGCATTGTGATTCAGTAAATATTCCATTTTATTGATTTTTAAATCTGCCAAATGAAGAATCTTAATAATGTAATCTTTTATTACTCTATCATCCTTAACTACAAATGTTGAAATTAAATCAATAAAACCCCGATCATTAGCTTGATATAGATTATCAAAGATTTTATCTAGTATTTCATATTCTTTAATTTTTACAATATTTTCATCTAAAATAGATACGTTTTTTGGTATATCAAAATAATAATTGTATTTTTTTACTAAATATAAGGCATAAGCATCAAAAGTTGTAACGTTACTACCTTCAACTTGATCTGCTTGTTCAAAATATTTTTCATTACGTAGCAAAGCAATTATTCGTTCTTTCATTTCATGCGCAGCAGCGTTTGTAAAAGTTAAAATTAGTAATTCATCAACATTAGCTTCCTTGTTTTTAATGATATTAAAAGCTCTCTCAGTCAAAACCGCAGTCTTTCCTGAGCCTGCGCCTGCCGATACAATTGCATTGACATTTCGAATATTAATTGCTCTTAATTGTTCACTAGTCCATGCCATTGTCTTCTTCTCCTTTTAATTCAATAAAAACGTAATCTTGATCTTTAACATTGCAAATATCACTAAATTCACAAAATTTGCATTGTGAATTTTGTTCATTTCCAACTATTTTAGGATTGATTATAAAGTTACCTTTTTGGATTTCATCATCCGCTTTAAGATAGTTTTCTTTTGTTATTCTAATAAGATTTTCAAAATCTTCTTTAGAATTTACTTTGGCGTTCCTATTAAAATCACCATTTTTGGTAATACCATATGATTTGATGTAAAGAGAACTTGCACATGTAGAATCAAATGTTTTCATTTTTTCGATGTCATTAGTTGATTCTCCCATTAGTTTAAAACTATCACGATAAAAAGATGCGTTATCTTCTGGAATTCCTATTTTATTCATTACAACTTTTTGAATATAAAAGCCTAACATTTCCATTTCTTTAAATTTATCATTTTCGCTTAAAAGTAAGGCATAGGTTGGAAGCTGCATAGAAAAACCAAACGGCACTTCCTTTTTATTGAAGGTTTCTGATCCGGTTTTATAATCAATTATTGCATAATAATCAGATACTCCATCACTTGTAATCAATATTTTATCAATCGTGCCATTTATCATAACATCATTACTCAATTTAGTAGCAAATTTTTCTTCAAAATATACTTCTTTAAAATTCATAGAAGTTTTTTGTTCTAATAAAACTGAGCATAACGCTTTTAAGTCTTCTCTTTTACGTATTAAAATTACTTTTTCTTTTGCATCAAATGAAAACTTTTCAAAAGATTCTAGGTATTTCTTTTCAAAATCAAAATCTTCATCATATACATGTGTCAAAACATCATGAAATAGCAGCCCGAGTTTTTGGGCGAAAGTCTCTTCGTATTCATTAAGCTTCAAAACATTTAATAGATAATATCTAAATTGGCATTGGAAAAAAGTTTTAATATTTGAATAGGAATAGTTTCGGAATTCTTTTCCTAAATAATTATCAAGCTTAGTAAAAGAATGATCATAACTCATATATGGTATTTGAAATAGCTTTCCATATGAATGTCTTTCACTACTATCGATATCAAATTTACGCTTTAGATCTTCTAACTTTGCTAAGATTTTCTTACCTTCTGCAATTGAATAAATATTGCTAGATTTTATTCTTCTTACGCCCATGTTAAGTTCATTTATCAAACTAGATGGATATAATTTTTCTCCTGAATTTGATAGTGGATAAGAAATATATACTTTTTTCACGTTTGTTAGTAAATCAATTATTTCATTCTTATTTACATAGTTTTTATCAAAACTTGTTGAAATACCTAATATTTCTTTTTCTTTATTCATTAAATAATCATCATCTTTGTTAATGACTGGATACGTCCCTTGATTAAAGCCAAGAATAAAATAATATTTATCACGAAACATTAATCCAAGATTATCTTGATGTTTAATAAAAGCAACTTTTTCGTCTTGAATACTCATATTTTTAAGAATGGTTTTTAATGCATCTAATTGCTTGTCGCTTTTATTGATTTCTAAAATTTTATTTTTAATGATAATATCTTTAACAATATTTATGTTTTCATCATCAGAAAACTCATTATGATATAAAAAATCATTTATTCCAGTCACTTCTATTTGTTTCATAATACTTAATACTTGTGGCAGAGACAAATAACTTGATGTCGTAGT
Organism: Erysipelotrichales bacterium; assembly: GCA_022508525.1. Taxonomy (GTDB): domain Bacteria; phylum Bacillota_I; class Bacilli_A; order RFN20; family CAG-826; genus RUG131. Next base: position 21,993 of record JAFLVA010000005.1, on the reverse strand, counting down.
AATTAATTTAGGTAAATCAAATTGTCGACACATTTTATTAATAGCGAAGGCATACTTTTGGGAATCTGCAATTAAAACAATATCGCTTTGTTTTACACCTTTATTAATTAAATCGCATAGTTCATTAAAAAAACAAAATATTTCCTCATCAATAGTTTTAAATTCTAAAACACTAGGAATATTTGTACCCTTTTCAAAATTAATATAGTTAGCCTTTATATTTAGTTCATCAAATATTTGATTAAGTTCCTTATCACTATTACCATAACCTAAAACATAAATTGGTTTACTATTTAATTCAATTGGAAAATATATGTTTTTATTTAATAATCCTAAAGCATTTAAATTATCTTTAAGTTCAAGTAATTGGCTTGTTTTATTGTTAATAAGTTTTTTGTCTATATAGATATTTTCAAGCAATAATTTAGCATTGCTATATGAAACATCAAACTTATTCATAGTGAAAATAATGGCATTAATATCATATGCACCATAAAAATTAGATAATGTTTCTTCTTTAGTATAAAATTTAAAATTTACAAGATTATTACTTTGAAAATATGTAATAACATCTCGATAATATTTTCTCGGTGCGACAAGAATAAATCTATCATCTTTTATATCAATGCGCATAATTTTTCCTCCATTAAAATTATAGTACCTAAAATGTAATAATTCAATGGTATGTACTACATACCATTGTTTTAAAAAAATAGAGGAATTAAAAACTATCTATGCAAAATAGATAGTTATTAGTTCTTATTCAAAAATTCTTGTTGCTTTAACTGCAAGTTTCCACTTGCGATATCTTTCTTTTACCTCACTTGATGACATAGATGGTCTAAAGGTTTTATCAATACAATGAGCTTTTTTTATATCTTCTAGTGATTCATAAAACCCTGTCCCTAATCCCGCAAAATAGGCTGCACCTAAAGCTGTGGTTTCTAAATATTTTGGTAAATTTATTGGTATTTCTAATATATTTGATTGGAATTGCATTAAATAATTATTTGCCGTTGCTCCTCCATCAACACTTAAAGATTCAATGTTTATACGAGCATCTTTTTTGATTGTTTGAATTAAATCCATCGATTGGTACGCAATAGCTTCTAAAGTGGCACGAATAAAATGGTATTTATTAGTCGCTCTTGTAAGTCCAAATACTGCTCCACGAGCATTATCATCCCAATATGGTGTTCCTAAGCCAACAAAAGCTGGAACAACATAAACGCCATCAGAATCATTAACTTTTTGCGCAGAAATTTCACTATCCGAGGCTTTATTTATTAATTTCATTTGATCTCTTAACCATTGAATTGAAGCTCCAGCAATAAATACCGAGCCTTCTAAAGCATAAGTTACTTTATTATCATAAGACCAAGCAATTGTGGTAAGTAATCCGTTTTTAGAAAGTACTGGAGTTTCACCAATATTCATCAGCATAAAGCAACCAGTTCCGTATGTGTTTTTTACTTCACCTTTGTTGAAACAGGCTTGTCCAAATAGCGAGGCTTGTTGATCCCCTGCTACTCCCATAATTGGAATTGCCGTTGACGCAAACATCAAAGTTGCATCACCATAATGATAGGAACATTCATGAACGCTTGGTAACATACACTTTGGAATATTAAAAAGTTTTAAAAGATCGTCATCCCACTTTTGTTCAAAAATGTTAAACAAAAGTGTTCTAGATGCGTTTGTAATATCTGTAGCATGTACTTTTCCTTGTGTCAATTTATATATAATCCAACTATCAATTGTTCCAAACATTAATTCTCCTGCTTCAGCATCTTTTTGCAAATTGTATTTATCTAGAATAAAACGAACTTTTGAAGCAGAAAAATAAGGATTAATAATTAAGCCCGTCTTTTGATGAATAAATTCTTCTTTATTCTTTAATGCATCGCAAATTGCTTGTGACTGCCTTGATTGCCACACTATAGCGTTACACACCGGAAGTCCTGTACTTTTTGACCACACCACCGTTGTTTCTCTTTGATTAGTAATACCAATAGAATCAATCATATCTGGCGTAACATTGGCTTTTATTAATACTTCATTTATAACATCTAGCACCGAGCTATATACTTCAAGGGCATCTTCTTCTACCCAACCAGATTGCGGGTAAATAAGTTCAACTTCGCGTTGAGCAACAAACCTTGGCATTCCATGTTTATCAAATAAAATTGCTCTTGTAGATGTTGTGCCTTGATCGATTGATAATACAAATTTTTCCATGCTAACTCCTTTTAATATCTCTCACTTTCGCAAGTCATTCTATATAACTTTAAAAAATTAATTTTTTTAAAATCCGTTTTTTTGAATCTAAATATAAAGTTTTCATCATCACTACTTATTTTAAGTAAATCACGTACTGTAAAAAGTGTCAAATTTGCTTTTGAATTCAATGCAATTTTCATAGTGTCATCTATTAAATTATCCAGTGAGCAATAATCTTCTAGATGTAAATGATGAATTAATTTCGTCTTCAGTAATTTATTTGTTCGTAGTGTATCTATTAAAGATTCACTACTATTTAATCCCATAAACGCCACAGAGTTATCTTTATAATCATGTAGTAGCGAAGTTATACTTTTTGAATCCTCATTAAAATGAGCTATGATGTAATTAAAAACAGCATAATCACCATATTTTATTAATTCATATATATCATCCGTTAATACAAGATAATCTTTAACAATAATTTCACTTTTCTTAGTTTTATTAATTGCATCTACTATTTTATCTCTTGGGCCATTTTTCCATGTTATTTTATTGTCTTTGATAGATACAGCGTAGTAGGAAACAAATTCTTGGAAATCATCAAGACAAATTAAATCATACAATTTAGATGCAAATTTTATTCTATTTCTCCACCATTTAAAATTATTTTTTTCCATCTTTTTATAATCATATAGTGGAATATCATAGGTTTGTGTCTTTTCTAAGGCTTTACCTGCCGCAATAGACAAACCACCATCTTTATTTAAGATAAACTCTTGACGGTGCGCCCAGACATCAACGGAATCATACGTCATATAAAATGGGATTTCACCAACAATTTTTATATCTTTTCCGTTAGCGTATTTTTTTAATTTCAAATATTCAGAAAAAGCAAAATATTGAATAGTAACGTAATCCTCAAATAAATCAAGATTATTCTCTTCAAATATTTTCAAATCGTTTTTCTTATGGAACTTATAATTTTCTGGCCAATCATACCAAGGTGTATCATTAAACCTTTCCTTTAAACACATAAATAAGGCATAGTCCTTAAGCCAATATTTATTTGTATGATAAAATCTTTGTATTTTATATGTTTCAATTTGCTTCGCGCGATTTGCTGCTAATTTAAGCAAAATTAAGCGATTTTTATTTAAATAGTCATAATCAACTTTGCGATTATTATAACTTTTAGCAAACTCTTCAATTTCCTCTTTAGTTAGATATTTCTTTTTCAATAAATCTTCTAAATCAATAAAGTAAGGATTTAAAGAAAACGAAGAATAAGATTGATATGGTGACCCATTACAAGCGGTCGGATTAAGAGGTAAAACTTGCCAATACTTTTGTCCTGCTAGTTTTAATAATTTTACAAATCTTTTTGCTTCTACTCCAAAATTCCCTATTCCGAATTTTGAAGGTAATGAAGAAATATGTACTACTAATCCGCTGCCCCTTTTCATATTAGTTATTCTCTCATTATTGACTCAATGTCATCGATTTCTTTTACAATTTCTTTTGATAAACACTCTGAACCATTTTCAGTTACTAATACATCATCTTCAATGCGAATACCTATACCCAATTCTTTAATATATAAACCAGGTTCTACCGTAATAACATTTCCTTTAACTAGAGGTAACTCTCGCAATGATATATCATGAGTGTCTAAACCTAAATGGTGCGAAACATTATGGTAATAATACTTAATTATCTCATCTGACTCTTTAATCAAATTGAGTTTAATCAATTCATTTGCCATAAATCTTTTTGTCTCTTCTTGGAGATATTTAATCGTTAATCCAGGTTTAATGATTTCTATGATATGCTTATTGCAATTTAAGACAATTTCATAAATTCTTTTTTGTATATCACTATATTTTCCATTTATTGGATAAGTACGTGAAATATCAGCTTTGTATTCATTATGATCGGATCCTAAATCCAAAAGGAGTAAATCTCCGTCTTTCATTTTGTCAATTGGATCTGGATAATGAAGAATCGTTGCGTTTTTACCACTTGCTGCAATAGTGTTAAATGATAGTTTTGCATTTCCATCTAAAGAGATTATGTATTTGAACAATGAAGCAATTTCATATTCAAATTTTTCTGGTTTTAATTGCTTAAGAATTGCTGTCAAACCAAGATTTGTATTATGGATTGCCTTACGTAACTCTTCTATTTCATAACTAGACTTAACCATTCTTAAAAGTTTTAATTCATCACTAATGTCTAAAAAGTCAAGATGCTTAAATGCTGTTGATAAACTATTTTTATATTCCTCAACTGAAAAGAATTTGTCAAAGCTACCATAATTTGCTGCAGATTCATAATCTAAACAAATAGTGACTTTATTAAATCCTTTAATAACTCTTTCACTTTCATTGCCAAAATCTTCTGTATATAGAATTGTTTCTATTCCAGATATTGCACGTACTTCATCTTCCTTGAGACGAATACCAGTCCACTTTTCTTTTAATTCATCAAATTTTTGAATGAATAAAAGCGTTTTTCTAGTATCTTTACTTTTTACAAAAACTAAAATTGTTTCTGCCTGTTTTATACCAGTTAAATAAAATAAATTATAGTCTACTTGGAACTTAAATGCCTCATCCGCACTTCTTCTTATTTCTGATCCACCAAATATAATACATATAGAATCATCTGGCAGTTTTTCAAGAAACTTATTTCTTCTTTCTATGTATTCGTTAACCATAAACTATCTCCTTTACAATGATTTTATTTTTTTAATTGCGTCGTTTAGGTAATCAACATCGATATCTTCAACTTCGCCTTCATCTACTAGTCGCGATATGTCTTCTCTTAAAGGAAGTTTTCCTAAAACTTCTAAATTAAATTGCTTAGCTACTTCATCGATATGAGATTTTCCATACACATAAATCTTTTCTTTACATGTTGGGCATTCGACATATGACATATTTTCCACTAGTCCTAAGATAGGAATATTCATTTCGCTTGCCATTTTTATTGCTTTTTTAACAATAGTAGAGACTAAATCTTGTGGCGAAGTTACGATAATAATGCCATCAACTGGCAAGTATTGGAATGTCGTTAATGCAACATCACCAGTTCCAGGTGGCATATCAATTACCATATAATCAACATTATGCCATAACACATCTGTATAAAATTGTTTAACTAAGTCGCCTATCATTGGTCCACGCCAAATAATTGGATCATCCTCGTTTTCTAATAAAAGATTCGCGGACATTATTTGTATGCCAGTTTTAGAAAGTGCCGGATAAATTATTCCTTCTTCCCCCATTGCCTTTTCTTTAATTCCAAAAGACTTTGGAATAGATGGTCCGGTAATATCCGCATCTAGAATTGCAACGCGATCACCACTTTTTGATAATCCACTTGCAATAAGCGAAGACACTAGACTCTTACCGACTCCTCCCTTTCCTGAAATGACTCCAATAATTTTTTTCACTTTTGATAAATCATTTAATTTTGCTTTCTCAATGCGACGATCACAAGTTTGACCACACGCACTACATTTGCCATTACAATCTGCCATGACTATTCCTCAACTTTCTTATATATTACTTTGCTATTTACATACTCAATTTTTGTATCTTGATAAAATTGCTCCTTGAACTGATTAATAATATCAGTTTCTGAAAATACTTCTAATTCAACATTTTCATTAAATTGTGTATTTTCTACTAATAACGCATTACTTTTACAATGCCTAATAATTGCATCATAGTTATTATAACTTGTTGTTATATGATAACTAAATCCATTACAAATTTTGTATAAATCGGCACTTTTTATCGTTAAATCCGCAGTTTCAACATATGTTCTTAAAAGTCTAGATGCTCCAAGCAAAATTCCACCGAAGTAACGAACAACAATTAATAATACATTATTTAGATCGCTCTTTATAAGCAAATCTAACATTGGTCTACCAGCTGTACCTTGTGGTTCACCATCATCGCTAGATTTTTGAAAGTTATCAATAATCGTGGCATAGCAATAATGCTTAGCTTTAGGATATCTTTTCTTAATCTCTGAAATTATTTGTTTGATATCATCTTTATTAGTGATAGGTTTAACAATTCCAATAAAACGCGAATGCTCTACTTCGATTTCTTTTATAAATTCTTCTTTTATTGAATACACACTATCACCTCACTAATTTAGTTTAAATGCAAAAAGGACAAAAACCCTTAAGTGTACTTAAGGGTTATAGGTTTTAATTATTTGAAACAGATGAATAATAACTTATAATTTCATCAAACATGATACCAATGTTATTATGAACATTTTCAAATCTGAAGTTATCGTTTTCAAAAGGATTCGCACAATTGTTCCTCATATCATTATAAGCATTGGCAAATGCTTCATTATTTGATAAGACATTATTAGCTACATAGAACACTCCACTTTGACCCATGAGTAAATCATAAATACCTTTTCGATAAATAAGTGAAGCAATAATAGAGTTTTCTTTTGTTTTCTCATCATATAATGAGCCTAATAAGCCTTTAATTTGTGCAACTGTTTCACTTGTAATATTAGCAGGATTATTTCCTATTCTAGAAATAGTATTAATACTTTCAATTGATGCAGATAGAGCTTCAGCTTCAAGATCATTAAATATTGGGTAAACAAAGTTTTCTACATCACTTGGATACCATAAAGTAGAGTATTCGTTTACATGATTTACAAGATAATAATCATCTAAATAATTAGAATCTTTAATATTTTTAGCTAAGAAACCAGAAACTATTTCACAAGATATGAGTGATTGAATATTCTCTGCACCATATTCACCATATTTGTAAATATAACAATGTTTAAATATTTTATTTATATCTTTAGAATTAAGATTTGTAAATGTATTCGAACCATTTTTCGACTCGTCTATAAGTGACACTAATGTATCAGTAATTGCATCTAATGTTGATCCTTCAACCTTAATTTGCTTACGAGTAGAATCCTTTTCAAAAGTTTCTTCAATTTTATCAAATATCAAATCAAAGACATTACTATGTTCTAATGATTCTCCTTTATGATGTTCGTAAATTCCATCATATCTTGTACTTACATATTCATCAAAGCCAACTGATTTAATAGCGTTTTTCAAAACTAATCCGCGACAATCTTCAAAAATCTTTGAATCTACCAAGAATTGAACTAATACTTCTAAAGACTTATTGTTATTTTTAAATTCAGAAAGTTTAAATTTACTATTAAATTCAATAGCATATTTAATATCTCCATTATCCTTTCTTTCATAGACACATTCGCCTTCTGAAGTAATTTCATATTTAGCAATTCCGTTTAATAAATTTTCAATAACATCTAACTCATATGATTGGGTATTATCATGTCCATAGTTTTGACGTCCAATTAAATATTCTTCCTTGTTTTCAGAAAAATTAGATAAAGAAATATTATTAAATGCTTTTTTGATATAAATTGGTACAGCATCATAACACAAATCACTATTATTGATTGTTTTTAATGTTTTTGTGATTTGTTTTGGAGTCATTCTCTTAACATTAATATCGCTAATCAATTCAATTTCAGAATCATCTAAATCAATTATTTGATCATAGATATCAAATACTTTATCGATTTCATCATTCCAAGTTTTATTATTAGCTTTTGTTTCCTCATCAAATGCTAGAATTTTATTTCGAGCATTTTCGCTAGCGCTACTAATGCCATTTTCAGTATATTTATCTTGATATAATGTTACATCATAAATCGTGTCTGATAATGTTGATTCATCAAATGATAAACATATAACTTGAATATATACTGTATCTTTTCCTTCTTCATTAGATCCTTGAACATGGAAAACATCTGAATTTGCTAAGGCTTTTAAGGTATCCTTTATTTTTTCTTCTTTATTATCTTTTTTGATTGAATTAAGAGAAAAATCTTCTTTCATCACGTCTTCTAATGTAGAGAAGTTTTCTAATATAGTCACTAGTCTTGAAATCTCCGAATCATCATAATGATCAAATTCATGAGTGAATGCATTATAACTAAATCCAGGTTTTGCTGCTTTCAAACTAAAATCCGAAGAGAAAGAATTTGTATCTTTATTGTTTATAAAATCGTTTATAAAATATGGAATTGTTCTATATAGTAAATTTGAGTCATTTAAATTGCGTAATATATCATCAATATTTCTGTTAGTTTCAAGCCAACTTGTGTCACTGCCAATATCATCAAAATCCACACCGTCAGCGTAATTAATGATATCAAATATTCTAGAAATTTCGCCTTTATGTGAATCGCTATCAATCCAACCATCCTCTAAATCTTCTTGGCATTCATTATTGGCAATGCTTTGAACTACTTCTAAAGAAGAATTATATGCTAATTCCATACTATCATTTAATCTTCCAATAATCGCATCTTCTTCAATAATTGTATTTAAAAATTCAGCAATAATTCCTTCAAATACAGTTGCATCTGCTCCTATTTTTCTTGTATTAAACATTTTTGAATCATGAAGTAATAAAATTGCGTCTTTTAAACAGTCTAATTTTGTTTTATCACTACGAACTTCTTTAAAATCCAAACCATCTAATTCTTGAATTTTTTCAAGAGCGTCACAAATAGTATTAATTTCAATGTTACGATCTGAAGATTTATCCATATCCACTAATTGTTGAACATGTATTCTTTCTGCAACATATAATTCAATATCACCAAACTCAATATTCTTTGAAGCATCATTTACTGCGTTAGCAATTACCATTCTCAATGCATTTGAATTATTAAGACCCATAAAATTATTTATACCATATATAGTTTCATCTTGTGCGATAAATAATTCTTTATAATCTTGTGGTTTATCTAAGACTTTGTTAAGTCCTGCATTTCCTTTTTGACCTTCTTTACCATCTGCACCAATAGCTTGGAGTGCTTTTATAAAATTGAATACAATATCAAGTTCTGATTCCCAATCTTTCTTCTCTGATACTTCATTGAAGAATTGAGTAGTTTTAGTTACTTTTTCAGGATCATCTATATCATGGAAGTTAAGATCTTGAATATCCATTAATTGGTCTTTTAAGAAATTACCAAAACCATATTCATCAGCGAATAGTTGAGACTTAGATAAAGCAACAGCTAAATTTCTAACTAAAAGATTACCTTCTTCATCAGTTGCATCACTATTAATAAAATCAATATTATCAAGTGAAACACCATTTTTATTTAGTTGTTGTGCACTATCAAGTAAATCTCTAAAATGTTCGCCTTCAGCATGCCAATCCACAATATTTCTAAAGGATAAATCAGCATTTGGAATGGAAGACAACAAATCACCTAAACGAGAATCTAAAATAGGTCCAAGTCCGACTGATAAAAGTTTCGAATCACCAATAGAATTAAACAATGATCCAACTGAATCCGGATCTAAAATCTCCGGATCCAAATATCCATTCGGATTATCTAATAATTTTGTAAATTGACATTCTTTAAATGTATCAAAGAAAGTTCCTATATTATTTATTTCCACATGCCATTGAGCATCAGTTAAATTAATTAAACTTTGATTATCAGTGATATTTTCATCTTTATATCCTAAATTTTCAAACAAGGTGTCAATAGCAACTAAGAAATTCCTCTTTTTATCATCAAACTTATGATTAAACATTTCTGAATTCATGATGCCGTGAAGAACTTTTGTTAAATCTTTAGTCTCTATGTTTTCAAAGTTATTTGCTATGTCGCCATTTTCTCCTATTGCATTAATTATGTTGAATAATGATGGAGTAAAATCTAATATATTGACTAATTCGTTGCCTAGACTATCTACATCATAATAAATTGAATCTGGAGAAATCCCAAACTCTTCCAAAGATTGTGAATTATTATTAATAACACCTTTTACAATTTCTGGAATCGCAGCACTTAAGATTCTAGAATTATCAATTTTTCCTAATGGAGTTTTTAATGCCTCACAAACTTCTTCATTTAAATTTATTGTCTCATTTGAAGTAAGTAAATCTTTTGTACTTTCATTAGAAACAATTTCTGCAACAATATCGAGCATAGTAGCAAATTCTAATTTATAGCCCATTCTACCTTCTTCATCAAGAATTTTTACTGCATTATCAATCTTAGTAGAATCAACATTTATACCTTCCATCTGACCAATAATAAGGTTTACTATACTTGATGACAACTTGCCAAAAGAATTTACCAATAAATCACTATCAAGCAAACAACGTCCTTCTTGTAGTTTTCCTTCATCATTTACATTAACAAAATCATTTGTTTCAGCATTTCTTTCGCCAACAAAAATAGGTATGATGTCTTTAGAATTACTTAATATAGCATCTAACAAATCATTTAATTCGTGATTATCTTGTTCTGCTACATCATTTTCATATTTTAATGCTTTAAGATTTTTATTGTTTTCGTCCTTAATAAGTACTGCATCAAGATAGTTCACAATAGCATTATCAGCAGTTTTATTTATTCTATAAACAGAGTCATAGACAATTGCGAATTCACTTCCAAATTTAATGTTTTGATATTTTTCCCAATCAGTAGGTAAATAATCTCCCAAGGCATTACCTTCAGTATTAGCCATTGTCCAAACAAGAGAAGGTAAAACTTGATTTAATATTCCTACTTCATCAAATTTTTCAAACGTACCAACAAGCTTTTCATGAACAGTTTCATCTTTAGTATTAAAGATTTTCTTAAGCATGACTGCTGGGTTAGATAAAAACTCTTCATCTACTATTCCTTCGGAATAAATATCAGAGTAAATACTTGATAAAGTTTCTAAATCTTTTTTCCAGTCAATGCCATCTAAGTTTATTTTTTCGGAATCAATATATTCACTAACGCCTTCTATATTAAGGGCAAAATCTGCCACAATCGGTAAAGCTTGCAAAACTAAGTTTGACGTTGTTAATTGTGCAATTAAAACCGAGACAATTTCACTATTCATTAAAATTGCACTATCAATGATTATGGTATCATCATCTGCAAAATTAATAGCACCGCTTGACAATAAAGTTGCACCAAGCGACATAAAAGAAGATAGTTCATCTGTAAATGTCATTGTAGATTTGCTGGTGCTTGTAATGATATTTGCCAACTTCATATCCAAAGTATTTCCGTCGCTATCTTTTGTCCAATTGAATAATACTTTTGCCAATGCAGAATCATTATATGCCTCAACCCAACTTAATAATTGATTATATGTTTCATTATCTAAATTTTCTTTTTTCACCGCATCAGCATTATGTATTGCTTTAGATATAGAATTCAAAATTGAACTGAATGGTACAATAAGCATCGATAAGACCAGTCCACTTTTTACCATTCCCTCAACAAAACCAACAAATCTTAGCTTAACTTCTTTGCGTAATTTTTTTGTAATTAAATGCTTGAAAATAAGGTGATATAAAAGAGTCGCTAATAAGTTACCAATAGTTATAATACCAATGGCCAAAATTATAAAAGTTACAAATCTTATAACAATTAAAGCTAATTCCGTAATTAATTGAACTGTTCTTGGATCTGATAAAGTTTTTTGTATACTTCCATCAGGTCCCGTTCCAAGAGCCGCAAAGACTTCCATCAAAGTGCCTTTTATAGATGTTACATTCACTGATATACCATTAATATTTTCTATTGTCTGTACACCAATAATTTTTGTTAAATCAATTCCCGCAATCCAATCGCCAATTCTGCCTGTTAATGCATAGGCTAAGATTACAAGTATTCCTATAAAAATTAATCTAAATGATTCATTCCATACTCCTCGAAGTAGACCAATAAGACCACCAAGTAAAATTAAAACTATAATTACCACAAGAGCAATATTGCTTATTGTAGAAATTATGCTTGGATCAAAATTTGGTAAGGTCAATAAATTAATAACATTCATTTAGCAACACCTCGTTGGTATTATAACATATACATTTAAAAATATATATGTTATTTATTAACAATTAAAATATTCAATGCATCCTCTTTTTTATGATATAATATAGTATGATGAAAGTTGGGAAATTATATGCAAGAAAAAAATTCTGTCATTCATTTAGATATTGCAAAACACGCATTATGTTATCTTATTAGTTTTGGTGGACTATATTTATTTTTAATTATTTTTATGGCAATATTTTCTCTTTTCCCATCATTTAGAACTTTAAATACTGCAACACAAAATACTATTCTTCAAACTATTGCATACGGTCTTACGTTTACTACAATAATAATTTATCTCCGCAATATCGTATTAAAAGAAATTTTAAAGCAATTTAAAAATTTTAATAATGTTATTAATGGTTTTTTATATGGCTCTGGACTTATCATAGGCACAATACTTATAAGCACAATATTTTCACTTATTGGCACAAAATTAGGAGCACCTGTTGTCCCTAATGAAAACGAACAAGCGATAATGGAAGCAACATTTGCCCAACCAGTACTCACTGCATTAATGACTGTTATTTTTGCACCAGTGACAGAAGAAATTGGATATAGATTAGGTATATTTGGTGGAGTTCACAAGTATAATCGTTTTGCTGCTTATGCCGCATCATCAATAATTTTCGCATTAATTCACACTAATTTTGCTGAAGCTAATTTCGTTAATGAGTTATTAAATGTTCCATCTTATCTATTTGCTGGAATATGGTTATGTTTCACTTACGAAAGAAGCGGTTCAATTGTTACATCAATTACTGCCCATATGACAAATAACGCAGTTGTTCTTATACTTTCCTTAACTAATGGTTTATAGAGTTATGAAAAAAATACAAATTTTAAATGGATTTTGGATAAGAATTATTGCAATTATTACAATGGTTATTGATCATCTAGCTATTTTGCTAGTAAATTTTGACTTGATGTCTCTTGAATCTAACACATATTATTTCATGCGCCTTTTAGGAAGACTATCTTTTCCGTTATTTGCTTTTGGTATTGTTGAAGGTGTATTACATAGTAAAAACATAAAAAAATATTTAATGCGCCTTGGTATTATGGCGGTTGGCATAACGCTTGCAATTATAATTATTGAAAAAGCTTTTGGATTTATCCTTATTTTTGTTGACAATATTTTCTTAACATTGTTTTTAGGTGCTCTATCTATTTCGTTGATAAAAAAGAAAAATTGGATTAGTTTTTTTAGCATTATTCCTATCGGACTTTCGATTTTTGGTAATTATTATATTCTCGCACCATATTTTGTTCCACAATACGGTATATATGGCGTACTTATGATTTTGTTTATGTATTTAGGTAACATCATCGCGCATATAATTTCTAAAAAGCAAGCAGCTAAAGCAAACTTAAATTATAGTGATTATATAACAACTTCTTACTATCAGCAAAATGTAAATCTTCTATATGCTGCTGCAATTGTTATCGTAAATGTTATCTTTTATGTATTAGTAAAATTCATTCCATCACTTAATGAAACAATACTTATGTTTATTCAAGATTATAGTATTATTTCCATAATTTTCATGATACTATATAGTGGAAAGCGTGGATATGATTCTAAGTGGTATAGAACATTCAATTATTTATTCTATCCAATGCACTTAGTTCTATTGTATGTGATTTTGTATTTATTGTTTTAAGGAGATATGCCCATGATAAAACACATTGAAACAATTAATGAATTTGAAGAATTTATTAAAGACGGAAAAGTTATTATTGATTTTTATGCAAATTGGTGTGGACCATGTAAAATGCTTGCACCTGTTTTAGAAGATTTAGATCAAGAAGTTAGTGGATTAAAAATCGGTAAAATTAATGTTGATGATCTTGGTGAATTAGCAGAGAGATATACAGTATTTTCTATTCCTACTCTTATCTTAATTAAAGATGGTGAGGAAATTAAAAAGCAAGTTGGTTTCTTGCCAAAAAACTCTTTGAAGCATTTAATTGAAAAATCTTTTTAAAAATTCTTGATTTTTCTATTATATATGGTAATATTTATTCGCACAGTAAATTGCATGGACCAGTGGTGTAGCGGTTAACATGCTTCCCTGTCACGGAAGAGACCGCGGGTTCGATTCCCGTCTGGTCCGCCATTTATTTGCAGGTGTAGTTCAGTGGTAGAACATCAGCCTTCCAAGCTGATTATGCGGGTTCGATTCCCGTCACCTGCTCCATTATATGTGAATATACCCCGTTTATTGGACAGTTATGTTACGATAAACGGGGTGTTTTTTATTTCTAAAAAATGGGCTTATATTTTTTATTTAAGCGCTAACGCATAACTACTATCAATTAATGATGTTATTTCTTCTGTAAGTGCTGAATCATCAAGTACAATTGTTATCCAATGCTTTTTATTCATATGATATCCGGGAAAAACTTTTTTATTATCTATTAGTGACTGGAGTTTGTCGATAGAAATACGCAAATCGATTATTTCTACAATATCTTTTGAATTGATTCCCAATTTACTTTTAGACACAGTCATTAAAACTCCATACCACTTTTTGTTGTCTTTCCTTCTCCAAACAGCAGTATCAGGAAATTTCTCCCACAAGAATTCTAGCTCATCACCATATCTATCTTTAACGTATTCAATTATACTTTTACTTTGTAAAGTCTTGAAAACATCATCTTCAAAGCATTTATTTGCAATATCATTAAGAATAATTTCACATTGGCTTCGTATTTGTCCAACAAAATTCCCAGCAGCGCTTTCAATTAAATAGAGTGTATATAATTCATTTGTAGACAAGTCAACCATTTTTGTTGATACTTCTCCATCTTTTGTAATATAAACGATGAATTCAAAGTCAAAAGTATCAAAAACTTTATGAAAAGTATAAATTCCCTCATAGCAAACAAATCCAAACTCACTGAGTTTTGATAAATTGACTTTTTTGTTTTTAAATATATTTTCGATAAAGTTCGCCATTTCAATTACTAATTCCCATCTTTAATTGAATAAATATTAACACACATGAGCATTTTTAATCAATAAACGCAGCATAAAACTAATAAATAATTTTGTTATTTTATAACCGAATTACTTTGGTATAATTATTATAATAACATTATTAATTAACTTGAGGTTAGATATGAAACAAAACGAAACACGTGAAAAAATATTTGAAAAACTAAAAGCAAAGAATCGCATCGAACGCGAAAAAAGTTCCAACAAAAATGGATTGAAAATTATTATAAGTAGCAATAATTCACATAAGATAAAGGAATATAAAGAAATATTCAGTGCCTATCCAAATATTAGGATATTGTCTTTAAAGGATGCCAACATCAATATTGACCCTGAAGAAAACGGCACTACTTTTAAAGAAAATTCTCTAATAAAAGCTAAATCAATTGCAAAATTAACTACTGATATTGTCATTGCCGATGATTCCGGATTAGAAATAGATGCGCTTGATGGATTCCCTGGTATTTTTTCGGCGCGCTTTATGAGTGGTCACACATATGAAGAAAAATTTATGGCCATATTTGATATGTTAAAAGACAAAGAAAATCGTGGTGCACAATTCCATTGTGTTATTACACTTGTTAATTTAATTGATGAACCACTATTTTTTGAAGGAATCGTGCGTGGAGAAATAGCCAAAACATCAAATGGCTCAAACGGATTTGGTTATGATCCAATATTTATCCCAAATGGTTACAATACATCGTTTGCAAATTTGTCTGATGATGAAAAAAACACAATTTCTCATCGCGGAATTGCCTCGAAAAAACTATTAAACTTTTTAAAAGAAAATAATTATATATAATTAATTGCTATGTTGCTCTGCCAATTCATTTAAACGATTTTTCATGGCTAAAGCAATTGCCTTTGGCTCTTTAAATAGAGCCTTTAATTTTGAATATCTTATGCCTTTATCAATAATAAATGTGTTTTTTTTCTTTTGATAGTAAGCAGCAAAAATAGGAATATCTATGCCTTTTTTTAATATGTTTTCCGCAAGTGCTACAAAACCAGAGAAAAAATAAGTAAGATGGTCTTTATATCCATGTGAAGAATCTTCTGGGAAAATTATTAAATCTGATCCATTTATAACAGTTTTAGTACTTTCACGTATTGTTATTGTAAATCTGATGTCATTATAAGTAGGGATTAAATCCATACCACGATAGAAAAGATTAACAAAAGGTGTGGCAATAAAACCAACTATCTTTGCTAATGTTTTATTCCAATGCTTTTTTTGATGAAAATAAGTAGATGACAAATATCGATAAACAGCCTTAGGACCTTGGGTCATTTCTGCCACTCCCCAAAATCTAAAACTACGATTGAAATATATTTCCCATTTGACAGGAGCTTTCGAACTAACATGATTACTCAAAATGAGAGATGGTTCCGTTACTTGTTCATCAAGATAAATAAATTTTGGTTTACGGTAAAAAATGCCTATAATTCTTTTATAAGCCTTAAACCATTTTTTATTTTGACTTTTTACCGACATACCAATTGCTCCTTTTTTTAATGATAATTTATCATTAAAATAATTACAATATTAAATTATGATAGGAGACAAAAAAAAGTGACAATGTATAATTGCCACAATTTTTTTTAATGGCGGAGCAAGAGAGACTCGAACTCTCGCACCAGTTACCCGATCTACGTCCTTAGCAGGGACGCCCCTTCACCAACTTGGGTATTGCTCCAAGGACTTAATAATGATAGCATATCAAACAATTTTTTACAATCATTATTAAGCAAAATTTTATCAGCACTTAGTAGGCTTTAGCAAACAAAACAACTTTAGTCGCTTTCTTGCCACATACTGGACAAGTATCTCCAATTGGTCTTTGATCAAATGGCATACATCTAGATGTTGCGTTAGTGTCTTCTTTTATTTTGTTTTCGCAATCTTCATCTCCACACCACATCATTTTGACATAACCACCGTTATTGATAATTTCTTTAAATTCATCATAAGTGTGTGCATTATTAACACTGTGAAGCAATTGATCTAAAGCTTTTTGATACATCTCTTCATGTATTGTTTTTAACATAGATTGTACGACAGATTCTAGTTCATCTATATTTGTTTGGATTTTTTCTCCAGTATTTCGCTTACATAATACTACTTTGTTATTTTCTAAATCACGTGGCCCAAGTTCAATTCTTAAAGGTATACCTTTCATCTCGTATTCTGCAAACTTCCAACCAGGTGTACGATCGCTATCATCAAATTTAACACGTAATCCTAATTTTTCCAAACGATGTTTGATTTCTGTACATTTTGCTACTATTCCAGGTTTTGCTTGTTGAATAGGAACAATTACTACTTGTGTAGGTGCAACAAGTGGTGGTAAGACTAATCCATTATCATCACCATGGACCATAATAATAGCGCCAATTAAACGTGTAGAAACACCCCAAGATGTTTGATGAACGTGTTTTACTTTTCCATCTTGATCTTGATAGGTAATATTAAATGCTTTTGCAAATCCATCACCAAAATAATGTGTAGTTCCACTTTGCAAAGCTTTGCCATCATGCATCAAAGCTTCAATAGTATAAGTTTCTTCTGCACCCGCAAACTTTTCTTTTTCAGTTTTTTGTCCAGTTACAAAAGGAATAGCAAGTAAGTCTTTTCCCATATCTTTATAGACATCTAGCATCATTAAAGTTTCGTGTTTAGCTTCTTCTTTTGTTCGATGGATAGTGTGACCTTCTTGCCATAAAAATTCTGATCCACGCAAGAAAGGACGTGTGGTCTTTTCCCACCTTACTACAGAACACCATTGATTATATTTTTTTGGTAAATCACGATATGAAGAAACTATTTTTGCAAAATGCTCACAAAATAGCGTTTCACTTGTTGGACGTACGATTAAACGCTCTTCCAATTCATTTTGTCCACCAATCGTAACGATTGCGCATTCTGGAGCAAAACCTTCAACGTGATCTTTTTCTTTTTGTAAAAGAGATTCAGGTATTACCATTGGCATATAAACATTTTCATGCCCAGTTTGCTTGAATTTTTCATCTAAATACTTTTGAATTTGCTCCCAAATAGCATATCCATACGGACGATAAATAATAAATCCTTTCACCGATGAGTAATCCATCAATTCGGCTTTTCGACATACATCAGTATACCATTGAGCAAAATCAACATCACGTGATGTTATTGCATCATTCTTTGTATCTAATCCCATAATAAACCTCCTAATTTTTGCCTTTTACTGAAGCCATAACTTTTTCAAGTTTTTTCGCATCAATTGGCAATATCATTTCATCGCTTTGACTAATCAAATTACTTGATACTAATTTAATTCCCATTTTTGTTAATAAATATAATGAGTTAATTGTATCCAAATCATAAGCGATAATATCTTTTTGATAATTTTTAAATTCTTCAACGATTGAGTGAACAATGAGGATTGGTCTTCCAAGTTTACGACATGCTCTAGTAAGTTCACTATCAATTATAAACAAATCAAATAATTGCATAATTTCATTAGTTAATAGTGATTCTTTTCTTCTAACAACCAATGCTAAGGAAAAACCATGTTCCTTTAAATTTTCTAAAGTTTCAACAATTTCTGTTTCGTCTTGCAACCACTCTGAAAGTTCAACTTCACTAAAAGATAAAATAACGTTTTCTGTCTCTAAATTGTTAACGTGCGAGAAGCTTTTAGCAATAAAATCTTTTTCAAGTACCGAAACATTATAGATTAACTTTGTACTAGAATTATTGTCATTCTTATATCTGGCTAAAATCTTTTTATTAAACAACGAAAACAGTTCTTTATTTTTACCAATTTTATATGCATATTCTTTTAATTCTTGTACATCACCAAATGCAGAATTATTACAAACAACTGTAGAAGAATATGCAACTAAAGATCCTGTTGTAATATCAACAATTGGCTGAAACAACACTTTGAAATCTTTCTTCTCAACAAGAGCGTTAAACTGACTTTCATATGAAGTGCTAACATCATTATCTGCGGCAATATTCCCATCATAAATCATTACATGATTAGGATGATTTAATGCGAGTTGAGAAATAGACTTAGTCACACGAACTAATTTTTTATATGATGATAATTCTGCATTAAGCAAACACCCAGAAATCGCATAAGTGTACTCCTCAACATATGAATTAATCTCTATATATTTAGAAATTGACTTAGATATATATTGCATTAAACGAAGTAAATTTCTTCTAGTACTAATTTCGGGGTAAAAAATTGTAAATGCTGATTGTGAGTAATCTGCTATAGAACAATTTTTCTTTAAACACGGAATAATAATATTTTTAATTGATGCAAATAGTCTTGAATCAACTTTATCATCATCGTCATCTTGAAGTTTGGTATTTCTAATTGATACAAATATAAATGATCCTTTGTTTTTACTTCTTAAATTCTCAATGGTAAACATTTGATCAATATTAGTAGTGTTCAAACGTTTTTGTTCCTTTTGGTCATCCAATTGCTTGACATCCATATTTTTCATAACGCATTTTTCAAGATGCAATATTTTCTTCTTTTTATCAATTTGTCGAGCTTGTAAAAAAGAGAAATATCGTTGACTATCATTATCAATAATTGTATCTGCCTCTAAGTAGTCACTTACTTCTTTCTTTGAATAGAGTAATTCCTCTATCCACTTTTCAATTCTAACTCCATCTTCAACAGTATAATTTTCTAAAAATTGCGAAAAGGTACATTCTTGTTGACGTGAAATTCTATTCTTATCAAAGTATTTGACTTTCTTTAATCTATAGTCGATTGTAATTAAACGTATGGTATTTTTTGCCATATTAAATTTATCGTCGTGTTTGTCTTTACGACGGGAAATAAGAAAATAGATTAACAGAACTAGAAAAGTTGCAATTGCTAATGCAATTAGCAAAACTAAATATAGTATGTCATAGTTTACTTTAGTCAAAAATATGTAATTCACCAAAAATCACCTGTTAATATTATATACTTGTATATAAATTAAATAAAGGAAGTTTTTAATGTTTTATTAGTTAACTAATAAATATCTATAGGAATTTTTATAGTGAATAAAACACCTCTAAGTTTATTTCGAAAACTTATTTTCCCATTATGACTTAATAATAATCTTTTTACATCATATAGACCAATCCCTTGCCCTGATAACGCATTAGATCTAGATGTAGAGTAATTTTGTGCAAATATTTTTTTCCGAATTTTTCTTTTTATCTTATTACCAGAATTATAAATTTTTATAAAAAGAAATTTATCCTTCTTTATACATTTTATCTTAATAAAATCAAAATCTTTTCTTCCACTATGCGAGAAAACATTTTTAATTAATTCAGCAAAAACAATATAATTATCACTCAAAATACTATTTTTTAGAGTAAATTCATTTGAACTATAATAAAAATCAAACTTTTTATTAGCAATTTGCGAGATATTCGTTATGCTTTCCAATAAAAACAAATGCAAATACTTATCATTAAAGCAATTATTATTTATCGCAATTTTTTCGACAAAATTTTCGTTTTTTCTTTGATCAATCTTTTTAAATTTAACAGAGACTTTGTATGTATTACATAGCATATCCATTGCTTTTTTATCGCAATAAGAATAAACATATAAAATAATTTGTCTGTTTAGCACCATTGAATATAAAATTACGGCGCAATCACTAATAATTTCAATTATATGATTAAATTGCGTAATGCTTATAAAGCAAAAAGATAGTTCGTAATTAAAAACATGTCTATATGTTATTTTACTTATATTTTGTTCTATATGAAATAAATCTTTGTTCTTCAGTTCTTCAACTTTACTTTTCAGTAATTCAAAATTATTGATTTCTAATATTCTCTCCATTTCGTAGAACAAATTAAAAAGGTCCAAATAGCCAAACAAACCACATAGACCTTTTATTTCATGCACTAATACCTTTAAATCGTTTGAACAATAAGTTAATTCATTTTCGTCAATTATTTTTGTCAATTCTTCAACCTTTGTTTTTATAATCTCTTGCTTTTCTGTAAGCACAATCATACCAGCACCTCACATATTTGCCCTCAAATTATTTTACATTATACATTATTCAAGTTTTTTACTCAATTTTTTTGAAATATGATATAATACATGCGGTATGGAGAAATACCCAAGCGGTTGAAGGGACTAGTTTCGAAAACTAGCAGTAGATGCAAGTCTAGCGGGGGTTCAAATCCCCCTTTCTCCGCCATTAAAGATGAAAATGCTCCCTTAATTTGGACCAAAAAAATTGGTACAATAAGAAGGGGCTTTTATTATAAAAACAACTCTAGATGAAAAGTTAAAAATGTGTTCATCTCCATTTAGATGAAGGAATAACTATTTTTGAAATTGAGCAGAATTATGGTCTTAACCGTTCAGCTTTGAAATATCTTTGTTCTTTGTATCGAAAATGGGGAGAAAGAGCATTTAAAGTAGATGTAATAAGACGAAAATATTCTCGCCAAATGAAGCTTGAAGCGATACACGATATTATTAAAAATAAAAAATCATATTATCAAAAAGCCATCGAATTAATGCTTACAGATCCAAAAAACATTGGTGATTGGATGGAAAAATATAGAAAAGGCGGGGAGAAGCGATTACTGACACATATTCCCGAAAAGCATATAAACATCAAAGTGATAAAATATTAGAAAAAGAGCACAAAAAACTTTTGGAAGATTTAGAACGAACAAAAGCAGAGAATGAATACCCACATGAAGGCATGCCAAAATCTTTTAAAAGAGCATGGAATAATTCAATCAATGTCTAGAAAAGGAAATTGTTTAGATAATTCTCCAA
>JAFLVA010000049.1 GCA_022508525.1 Erysipelotrichales bacterium | reverse complement strand
CATTCATCGATAGCGCAAAATAACTTAACATTAGAATCCTTGTTTTAGAGTTAATGTAATTTTGCTTTATAA
Source organism: Erysipelotrichales bacterium (assembly GCA_022508525.1). GTDB lineage: Bacteria > Bacillota_I > Bacilli_A > RFN20 > CAG-826 > RUG131. The sequence continues at coordinate 2,069 of JAFLVA010000049.1, read as the reverse complement.
AGGTCGGATGGATAGTTTCCAGTAACAGTTAAGACAAATTGTACTTATTATAAAACATTTAATTTTTATTGGGTTTTATATATTTCATAAATAAAAATATTCATTGTCATAAACATAATTAAATACTTTTTGACAATGAATATTTTTTTACATTAAAGTACCTTTTTTCTATCAAACCAGTTGTATTTTAAAGTGTATTTTAAAACTAGATTTGAATGAATCAGTATATTAAAAAATCTTATATAGTCTTTTAATCGTTAATTTATGTTTTCTTCATTAAAAATAATAATGTAATCCTATAGCTAAAGTTAAAGTTTTTCTTATCCATCCTTCTTTAAGAAAGGGATATTGAGGTCTAAACATAATTGCTAAATGTTTACCAGTTTCCAAAGATATTTCTCCCATTAATCCTACATTCGTTCGTAAACCAATATTCCCTGATAATTTATCCTTCTCTGAACTTCCAAAACCATAATATTTTCCACATATGCTTTCCATAATATATGGTCCTGCAGCAATTCGAAACTTTAGTTTATCATTAATTGGAAAACGAAATCCCATAAGTATAGGAATAGAGACATTCCATGTATTTTTCCATTGAGAATGGTTGGAATAAAAATCTAATTCAGAAGATGAAAGAGTAGCTCCATTATTTATGTAACTAAATTCAAATTGTGGAGTTAGATTCCAATGTGAATTAAAATTGATTTCATATCCACCTCCCAAGAACGCTCCACCTCCCCATCCATAAGATTTATCAGAACTAATCCATGGTTTTTCACATAGATGGGAAATACTACCTCCCGCATATATATTCCATCGATTTTCAGCTAGAATAGGAAGCTTTATACTTATAAAAATCAGAATTAAAAATATAATTTTTTTCATAATTAACATAAAATTTATGAAATGAAATTAATAAGTCGGTGTAATAAACACATGACTTGCAGATATCGGTGTGGTACATTGGATTCCGGGCATATTCCAGTTATATTTCAAAATCTCTGAAATATCATTAAATTTAATAGATGCAATACATGGAGCCTCAACAAAAGTGTAATACCAATGAGAAGTATCGCTTGAAATATGAATGGGATAAGCTAGGTCTTTATCATGAGAGGAGGTGCCATCTTTAGAGAAGGTTATTGGGCCAACTATGGGACCTCCAGGTATATTAGCTTGAAATGTAATTGTTGATTGACAACTATAATTGACCCAACCTAGCCATGTATGTTTTCTAAAACAGAATTCCAAATGTAACAAACTTGTACTTCCATTAATAACGGGTGATGGAGAATACGTTTCGAACTTTCTTCTAGCTTTCAATTTTACCTTCCTATCACCATATTCTTTCCATCCTGAGTCATATTCAGGACCCACAGAGTTCATCGATGTACTGTTTAAATAAAAAGGTGTCATTGTTCCGAAAGGTTGGGCCGTCTCTTTTTCATAATAGGCTCTTCCTAATTCAATAAGAGAATCATAGTTAAAAATATCTTTAAGATTCACAATTTCATCGGATATTAAAACTTCACAATCTTCATTAACAAGAAAAGCTGCATTTAAATTAGACATTGGAATATAGAAACCTGCATCTTCATCATATTTTGGGAAATAAAGGCATTTATATTTCTGTTCAAATATATTATACTCCTCTATATTTACATTTTCTATTCCCGCCATTTCTTCCATTGCATCCCAATATATATTTTGAATGGATTTGAAATTTTGAAAATTTTTGTTAACCCACTCCATCTTTTCTTCATCGGAAGTTAATGTTGCAATTTTTTCAACTGCATTTTCAAATTCTTCCCCATTTTCAAAGGAAAGTATGCAAGATTCAGAAGCTCTAGTCATTTTTGTTTGAGAAAGAGCAGATTCTAATCTTCTTTCAGGAATATCTATATCTGAACATGAAGATAATGAGAGAACCATGATTAACATGGCAAACATAATGTAGTTTTTCATTTTGCTGTTAATTTTATTTAATTTTATAACACGATTGATGTCGACCTCTATCGTTTGTCACGTGATACTGCAAAATTAAAAATGGAATAAATTATGATTAT
>JAFLVA010000048.1 GCA_022508525.1 Erysipelotrichales bacterium | reverse complement strand
AGAGCGTTAAGATAGAATGTGCCCGCCGTCACTTTGCCGTAATCTCTAGTTCCACCGTCACCTACGATGTTGTCAAGAGTTATAATGACTTGAGGAATGTGATAACATAATGAATATTTTTCTTATATAAAAAACAGAATAATCGTTTTAACATTCTTTTTGCTATTTTTTATGTTTAGTTCAAAAAAAAAGATTATTTTTGTAGCTGAAAATTAAAAACAAATTCGTAATAATGAAAACATTATATTTGGACAATTACAAAGGTTTTGTCAATACGTTTATTCCTTTTAAGGATGTAAACTTCTTAGTAGGAGAAAATAGCACAGGGAAAACTACAATATTGAATTTGCTAAATATTCTTAGTAATCCAAGTTTTTGGCTTTCTCCTGAATTTAATAATGAGACAGTAGAACTTGGTTATTTCAATGAAATAGTAAATCAATGTTCAAGTAATAAAAAATATTTTGTAATAGGAATTGAATTTAGAGAGAAGAAGGTCAAGGATTCACCCAAATATTTTTGGATGAAATTTAAAAATAAGAATAGTCTTCCTTATATTGCCGAATATATGACAATCATTGCAGGTAAAAGCGTTATGGTTACATTGCATCAATCGTGTGTTGATTTTCAAACTATAGACTATAATAGTGAAGATTTCGCGGATTGGGTTTATAACTATACAAAATTTAAAGGACAAAAAAAACGAGTTTCTATGACTCAGTTTTCTAAAATTCCGCCATTAGGAATACTGAGAAACATAGTAGAAATGGAAATTAAAGGAAATACTGAAAATAGACTTGTAAAAGGAATTGTCATAACACCTGTATTTAGTGAATTTTTATGGTTCGCTCCAATACGTGCTAAGGCTCAAAGAGTATATGAATCCTTTAAGCAATCTTTTTCACCAGAAGGAGAGCATACTCCCAATATTCTCAAAAATATAATGTCTGGAAAAAACAAAAAAAATGATAACATTGTAAATGCTTTAATCAAATTTGGAAAAGAAAGTGCATTGTTTGACAATATTCAAATAGACGAATATGGTAAAGTAAAAGGAGCTCCTTATGCCATTAATATTTTATATGATTCTCTTCCTGTAAAAATAACAAATGTTGGCTATGGTGTATCGCAAGTAATGCCTCTAATTGTAGAAATTATTACATCTAAAGATTCTGTTTTTGCGATTCAGCAACCTGAAGTTCATTTACACCCTAAAGCACAGGCTGCATTTGGCGAATTTATATTTAACTCTGCTATTGAAAATAAAAATAAATTTATTGTTGAAACACATAGCGATTATACCATTAATAGATTTAGATATAAAATGTTCCAAACAAAGGAAAATAATAAAATATCAGGACAGGTATTATTTTTTGAAAGAAAGAATAATAGAACAAATGCAACTTCTATCGTATTTAGTGAAAACGGACAATACCCAGCAGAGATGCCAGAAACATATGGTAAATTTTTCATTGACGAGGAACTCAAAATGTTAGAGATTTAGTATGTGTATAATTGTTGATACAAATTGTTTGTCTTCTGTTTTTGAGAAAACTTCAAAGAATCATAGTGAGTTCGCACCTGTTTTAGATTGGATTTTGTCTGGTAAGGGAAAACTTGTTTATGGAGGAAGTAAATATATTGAAGAGTTGGGTAAAGTAAGCAAATTTTTGAAAATCATCAGGCAATTGAAGAAGGTTGGTAAAGCAATAGTTGTAGACAGAACAAAAGTAGACAAAGAACAAGAGCGAATAGAAAAAGAAATCACAAATACTGATTTTGACGACCCCCACTTGCCTGCTATTGTAATAGTGTCAAAATGTAAAATAATTTGTTCTTCTGACACGAGATCCATTAAATTTGTTACCCTACCGCAATTATATCCAAAAGGTATTGATGTCCCTAAATATTATACTTGTAAAAAAAACGTAAACTTATTATGTGACAAATATATTCATGATTGTTATAAGCCATTAAAAAAATGCAGTAAAAAAGAAAGAGAAGTACTAACAAAATTTGTACCGTAACATAATTATGAAAGAGAGTTTATATTAGATTTGTTATTTTAAAACAGTTTTGTTCTCCATATAGTTAGTATATCAATCTTTTTTTTATGAGCTCTATCTTTCCTGGTATCCTATAAATAAGCCACCAAAAACAGTTCTGTGTGCTTGCAATCC
>JAFLVA010000047.1 GCA_022508525.1 Erysipelotrichales bacterium | reverse complement strand
TTAATATGTTGGCCGAAGCTTCCACTACAGAGATTTCCAAAGAAAGGAATCCCAAGACAATGAGCCAACATGTGAAAGTAGCTGAAAGTGGTGGCAATGTAGCCAAAGCCGCCCGTAAAGAACTTGAAAGCAAACTTAACCGCAGTGTTATTTCCCCGGCTAAAGCATCAGATTACCTCCCTGGCTCCAACTCACCCAAAGAACTCAAATAATTATTTGAATGGTTTTAGGTAGGAATAGAAAAGGAAAAGATTAAAATAATAATTATAATTGTTATGAAAACGCTAGAAGAATTAGCATCCAACGAAGAAATAAAAAAAGAATATAAAAAAACATTCCTCTTAAACATTTTAAAGAAGATGATAGAGAGAATGAGACGCGATAATAATTATAAACAACATATTCTAACCCTCTTCAAACAGTCGACGGATAAAATCGTTACAACAAAAATATTATTAAATCATGATTTTAATTATAATGCTTCGGAAGAGGATGCCAAGACTTTCAAAATTTGGTTAAATGCTTATTTTAATAAGGATGATAAACGTAAATCTTTTTCTGAAAGTTTTAAGAAAGAAATATTCAATCAACAGAAAGGACTTTGTGCAGTTTGTGGAGAAAAATTAGAAGAAGATTTTTCAAAAATTCATTTGGATCATATAATACCTTGGATGCTTGTAGGTGATGAACTACAAGATAATTACCAATTTTTATGTAAGACTTGTAATGAATGTAAAAGTTGTCACACAGATTATATTTTTAAAAGTTTAATAAATTTAATATGAAAAGAGTATACCTTCAAAAGATAATTCAACGCGGTGAGGTTTGTTATATAGGAAAATTGGATCCTCGTGAGATAGTAAAAGTTGCCACTAAAGTTGAAATGAGTGAGGTACAAGATGCACAAAGGCCCTTAAACAAAAAAAGAGTACAGGACATTTCAAAATATGTTAACGAAGAGGATGGCATATTGCCTAATACATTAACTTTAGCGACAAAGGATAATAGCTTTGAAATTAAATATGATGATATAACTAAATTTTATTATATTGATTTTCCATCAGAAATTCATGAATATGATGCATACAAAAATAAAATTGATGTAATGGATGGACAACATCGATTATATTCTTTTCGAGAAGACCTGTGTAAACTAGGAAATGATACACAATATGAGCTGGGATTTACTCTATATGATAAACCTACTCTTCCTCAAAGGAGAAAAATCTTTATAAGTTGTAATGAAAAACAAGAAAAGGTGAGTGGAAACTTGTTAATGTGGTTCAAGATGCAATTGGATATGGTTTCTGAGAATGAAAAAAGGTTTTATAATCTAGTTCAGAAACTAAGTGAAGAATATCCTTTGAAAGGTCATATTATAATGAGTTCGGAAAGTATTAAGAATGGTGTAAAAGCTAAAGAAATTATGGCAGCTATGAAGCAAGCCAAAATAGATATGATTAAGATAGAGGGACAGCCTTTAAATGAAGAGAAAAAAGTTAAAATGATCTGTACATATCTTTGTGCTTGGGAAAAATTCGCCTCCTTTAAATTCGCATCTTCTAAATTAAAGGAAGCAGGTGCTGCTATTAAAATGGCAGGTTTAAAATTTATGCTTTTACTTTTGCCCACAATCTGGGATCGTGCTATCTCAACAAGAAGTCGATTTACGGAGGACTTTATTGTGGATTTGCTAAATCAATTGGCTACACATTTAGGCGTAGAGAGAAATCAATTCTTCATATGTGAGGAACATAAATATAACTTTAGAGATAGGACAGTTACAGATAAATTTGCATCCGAATGTGACAGTATTATAAAATCTTTAGGGAATGATAATTTCAATCCCTTAGGTTAGTGATTTTTGAAATGAGAGTAATACAATTGCATAAGTAATCAGTTAGGTTATACCTTCTATGATGAACATAAGGATTTTAATCCCTCAGCCCTTATCTAAATCTAATCTATCTTTCGAACCTTTATAATTCTTACAGAGATTAAAAATTTTAGATTCTCTTTATCTTTTGGCATAAAAAGTTATAATTAAAATTGTAAATTTGTAAAAGAATAAGTTATATTCAATTAAATAAAACAATTACTATGTCAAATATATATTATCTTTTAACAAGTACGTTCAAGATTACTTTAATTGAACGTGACGATGGAAAGAAATCCAATCCGTGCGTGGCGACGCAACCAAACAATACGCAAATGGCATAGTCGTCTTCATAAATTGTATTTCTATTTTGGATACAATTCCAATAGCTATCGTGGAAGGAAGGAGTTCGAAAGTT
>JAFLVA010000046.1 GCA_022508525.1 Erysipelotrichales bacterium | reverse complement strand
GAGTATTATTTATGTGAGTGAGTTCAATTACAATTTTATGAAGTGGACTTTCCATATAGATTATATTTCTTTACCATTCAGTATAAATCTTTTGTTAATCTAGATTTAATACTTGGTGTCGCATTAAATATACAATTCTCGGTTCAATAACCACATAAATTGGAGACTCGTTTTCATCTGTTATAAATGTATCTCTTATTAAGTCAAATTCCGTTAAGCTCTTGATATAAGAAATAACTGTTTTCCCTTTAAGACCTAATGACTTTTGAAGTTCGGTGGCTGTAAATTCGGATTTTCCCACTTTCAATAATTTGTTAATCCATTGAGTTAAATCCTGTCTATTTTTTGCATGAGGATGCAATGAAAGAAAATCGAAGGTCTTACAATAGGACAACAATGCCTTGTTTATTATATCAGGAGTGAAACATTCTCCTTCTCGATTTTGTTCTTTATTATAAATTACTCCTAGTAACCTAATTAATGTACGAGGAGATTTTGCTGCAATATCTAAAATATCAGTTCTTTGACTCTCTATTTTAATTAAAGTTTCAAAAGTCGGAGGATTATTTTTATCTTTTGCAAAGTACTTTAAGCGTTTATTTATTAGTTTTATAATCTCATCATTCTCCAAGGTTACTGAAATTTCTCCAAATTTATCGAAGCGGGCTCCTAAAATACTTGCTTCACGTTTCAATTCCGACCACAGGCTAAATACTACAGCTATATTAGAATCTAATAAAAGGTCTGTGTCAGTTAAAATTTCTTGACAAAATGATGCAGTTGCTGCTATATCTCCTCTTAATTCTTGAAATTCATCAAGTTTGTCAAATAAAACTACTACCGATTCTAAACCTAACGATTTACCTATTTTGGATAAATCAGAAATTATTTTTATATAGTTATCTTTATTTAAAGTGTCCGCTTCTTTAAAAGAAATCTTTCTAATTTCTGTTAATTTCATTTCTGACAAAAATTCTATTTTTATTGCCTCTTGTAAAGGCATATTAGAGAAACTATCTTTAATTATAGCGGCTAAAACATTTATTGAAGTGTTAAGTAAGTTATTTGCAATTCCTAATATTTTCCTATTATAAATCCTTTTCCACAAATTTTTTCTATGAATTCGTTTTATTTCACGGGCTTTCTCAATGAATTCATCTGCAAAATCTATATCATAAAAACATTGAAGATACAAGTTGTATCTTTTCATCAAATAATCATCAATTTTTTTCCGAGCCTTTTTGTTTAAAAATAATCTTTTTGCTATTTCAATAGTCATCATTTGAGCAATTTTATATAACAAAAATTGCTCATTATTTACTAAGGGGATATTATCGAATCTTGTTATGAGTAAAACAAGGGCATTATTATCTTTTGTTATGTCATTTAATAATTTGTAAATCACCATAGATTTTCCATCCCCACGTTGACCTAAAAGAAATCTACTTCCATTATTAAGAATCGTATCTTTTAAACCTCTATAATATGCTGGTTCATAAAAAATATCATCAATGAATTTGATTTCTTCTTCTGCATTATGCTGCGCAAAAGGATCTTTATTAAAAATTCTCATAATATTACATTTTTTACCAATTCAATAATTCAGGCTTTAGGAGAAAATCAATTAAACCGATAGTTACGATGCCATTATCATAACGTTTAGGCTGTATAAAATCTTTAACGATTATGATTTTTTTGAATGAATCATCGATGTTGAGCAATGAAGCTGATTCCTGTCTCTCTTTGGCATCAGTCGGTATTATGAAAGCTGATTGAATATAATATCTCTGGCTTCCTTGATTGGCCACAAAATCTACTTCATATTGCTTACGGATTGTTTTGCCATCCGTGTTCGTAGTCTTATGTTCCACGACTCCTACATCGACCTGAAAACCACGAATTTTTAATTCATTATAAATAATGTTTTCCATTATGTGGTTTTCTTCTTGTTGGCGAAAATCTAAAATGGAGTTACGTATACCGACATCCGTAAAATAATATTTAGAAAGAGTATTGATATATTTTTTCCCTTTGATATTATATCGAATAGCCTTTTCGGCCATAAAAGACTCACAAAGGTAAATCAGATAGCGATCTATAGTTTTATTTGATAGTGAGACATTCTTCAGGCTTTTGAAGGTATTGGCTAATTTGTTAGGATTGGTCGGTGAACCTATCGTCGATGCAATTACCTGAATCAGTTCCTTTAACTCGGATTCCCCTTTAATTTTATATCTCTCAATAATATCCCTGATATAGACAGTGGAATAGAGTTCCTTGAGGTAGTCGATTTTCTTCTGATTAGTCTGCAAGGTTACTACATGGGGTAATCCTCCGTAAGTATAATAATCCTTCCAGGCTTCAATCGGATGGCGTGTTTCCACCGACATAAATTCTGAAAATGAAAGGGGATGTACATGGATCTGATCGCCTCGACCTCGAAATTCCGTAACTATATCACTCGACAGAAACTTTGAGTTGCTGCCGGTTACATATATATCGGCATTATCAATTTTAAGATAACTGTTTAATACATCCTCAAACTCCGGCACATGTTGCACTTCATCAAGAAGTATATAATACATCTTGTCGTCCGTCATCTTTGAATCTATGTGAGCCAGCAAGACATCCGGATTCCGTAATTTCGCATTACGCCTGTCTTCCAAATCTATCTTTATGATATGATCTTGCGAAACTCCTTGTTCTTCCA
>JAFLVA010000045.1 GCA_022508525.1 Erysipelotrichales bacterium | reverse complement strand
ATTAAAGTTATCGGGAGGGCTTAATATGTATGATTTAATATCTAATTACGGCAGTATTCTGCCAATCTTTTCTGATGAAGAATGCGAAAATGCTATCCAAGAATTAACATCGCATATGAAAAACAAGCTGTATTATTATCATGACAGAAAATTCGTTTATCATAAAGCAACAATTTCCGAAGATTTCTCAACAAAAAATTTAAATCAATCAATTTTTATTGAATGCCATTTTAAAAATAGTGATTTGTCACGGGTATCCTTTGTTAATTCTATTTTTTATGAATGTAAATTTGAAGAATGTGATTTATCTTCACTAAACCTAAGAAATAGTATTTTAACCAATTGTATCTTTGATAGTAGCAATTGTTTTGATAATGCTAGACTTGGGAAGTGCAGATTTGTTAATTGTCAATTCTTAGAATGCAAATTAAATAGTGTTTCAATGGATGAAGCTGTATTTATTAATAGCAGCTTTTCGGCAAATTCTTGGGATTCTGTTAGTACAGCTGATTGCAAATTTGAAAATACAACTTTTGACTCAGTAATTTTTAAAAATATGAATTTTGAATATTCTATTTTTGAAAATATACATATGAATAACATGAAGTTGCCATTTCCGACAATTCCATATATATTTGGCGGTTTGCAATATCTAATGTCCACAGATGATAAAATATGTGTAACATCTCAGCACAATATAAAGCATGGAATTTCTAAAGAGCAGTATCTTGATCAGCTTCATAATTTAGAAGTATTTTATTCTCATTCAAATAACTATTTTCCATTGGCAAACATATATATCGCAGAGGGAGAGAAAGAAAAATGCAAAGCTGCAATACTTTATGGAATTGAAAAATCTCTTGAATCGCAAGATCTTAGGACGATAGAATATTTTTCCAAACTAATAAAATATAACGCTGTATTCACTCAGCAGGAACGGCAAGATTTGTACCATAGTGTAATAGCTAAAGTTTCACAAAAAAAAGAAAATGACGAGAATAAAAACCGAAGTATTCTTAACTTCAGAATGTATTTATTTAACGCTGATAGAAGCAGCAGCGTTCACGTGTCTATAAAGACAAACACAGAGTCTTTAGAGCACTTGTCCGTTATTATTAATTACATAGAAAAGTGTAATAAGATAAATGTTAGAAAACCTAATTATAATATAGAAATTAGACACAATTCGCCTTTTGAAGTATTTTTTAATTCCTTTTCTGACTATGAGAGCATATGTTATTTAGTAGGTACAGTGCTAATGGTATTAAAGGGAGTTGACATAGTGTTCAAAAAAATACTGGAGCACGCTAATTCCATTCTTGATCTTAAAAAAAAGTCATTAGAAAACAAATTATTAGAACAACAAATCGAAAAAAACAAAAACGAATTATCAAGTATAGAGAATACCGCTACACAACATGACCCCGAAGAATCATTTAAACAGGCTGCAAATCTAAGAAACGAATATTATGATTTTAGCACAAGTATAGAAATAACAAATATTTCTTATATCATTATAACTGATGAAGAAACAATTATCATTCCTCCTTCAGATGTATTTGATTAATTACGTCACTTCTATCAATGGTTTTAAACATCTCTCTATATAGGTACGATCCACGTGATGCGTATTTAGTATTTTGAAATCCATCCCAAAAAATTTCACTATTTGAATCATGTTTTTCTAATATAATTTTATTGATATCTTTTTCTGTTAACTCACTTAGACATTTTTCATTATTGCTGGTGTAACCGACTTCAATGTTTGAAAGTGAGTCAATTGGGATATTTGACTTAAAACATAGGGTGTTTAAATCAAATAATGAAAGTAAATGTTTTTCTTTAAGAGATTTATTTATTAAAAAAGTTGAACCTAAATACCTAGCATTAATTTCTATAAATAATACTTTGTCATTGAAAATGATAAAATCAAGCCCACATATTCCACGATATCCAATATCTCTAAGCCTTTCACCTATGATGTTTGCTTTTTTATGTAATAAATTTACTATATCAGAAGAAAAAAATGAGTCAAAGCTATAGCTCGTCCCCTTGTATAATAGCCTATTATCTGCAATTTCAGAAATTTGTGTTCCAAAAGGAAAAACAAATACATTTTCTCTGTCTACTAACATATGGCAACAGGCAGATATTTTCGGCTGCAAAAATGGGGATACTAAAAATAAGGCGTAATTACTTATGCAAGATAAAACGACATCCTGAGAGCTATGCGTTAGTAAGTACGTTCCCTCTCCTCCTCCGGATGTATCTTTTTGTACAACAAAACAATCAAAATTTCCGAACAGTTTTTTTAGATTTTCTATATTGCACTCTTTTTTTGACAATACTGCATATGGTGGAACATCTACGGTCTTGCTCAGCCAGCTTCTTACAAATGACTTGCTATTAATCCACTTCAATATTTCGTAATCGATTAAGTTTGCAAAGTATGGCTTAAAATCCGGACGTAATGATAATATTTTATAAGCGAACACCGGATTATAAAAATGAAACTCCGGTTTTTCATGGTTGCTTACAATGATGTCTATTTTGGCAATTACAAAGTTTGTAAAATCATGTTTATAGTTTGATGGAGTTCTATGTTCTATTGTATATGACGTATTTTTGTTGATATTGCTACCGTAGAAAGTAATAGATTCGTCAAAAATGTTATATGTTAAAATTTCTGACTCTCTGTTGCCGATCCATACTTTATACATATTAAGCCCTCCCGATAACTTTAAT
>JAFLVA010000044.1 GCA_022508525.1 Erysipelotrichales bacterium | reverse complement strand
GGAGAAAGGAATAATAATCCAATCAATATCTAACATAATTGGATTATACGTGATAAATATGAAAAAGAAATTTGATTTAGGAGTTTTACCTTTTGCATTATTTTTAGTGCTTATAGCAATAGGAGCAATCGCTATATTAGTTGGTGCTATTAAAACTATAATTAAAATTGTAACAGATATAAAAGAAATAATAAAAGAAATAAATGATTTTTATTCTTTCATTATATTCGTGTTTGTCTTTATTCTAACTATTTTATTTATAAAACTAATTATATATGTCATAAATAATTGGGGAAGAAAAGATGATTTTTTCTTTTTTATAGTAAATATTTTAAATTCACCATCTAATTATATTTATGAGAAAAGTAAAAATGAACTCATAAATTATCGAAATGAGGTAAAGCAATTAACTGATTATATTGAATATTTCTCTACTATAACATCCAAAGAGACGAATAAAGAGATTTCAAACGAAGAGTTTTTGCTTTTTGTTGAAAAAGTTAAGGCTCAAAATGAGTTTCTAGAAAAAAATAGGAGGAAACTTGAAAAAGAAGATAATAAAATAAATATCTTTATTCAAGTTTTATTTCTACTTTTGGGTATTATTTCAACATTATTTTTATAGAAAGTAAAGTGACTTAATATGAACATAAAAAATATATTTAAACTTGTATTAAAAATTATCTTAATTGTGTTAATTGTTTTATTTCTTTATTTTAATTTTGCATTAGTAATTTTGTTGCTTTTAATAGTAGCATTTTTTATTTATTCTATTTATCTGTATTTTAAGTTATACAACGCTTTATTATTAAACAAAACTACTATTAGAATTGTTTTTATTGCTCTGCTTTTTTGGTGGCTAAAAAATTGGGGAGCGACCTTCAAGCAAGATTTCATTAATACATTTTATTCTTTTGAAGATTTTTTGATAAACATTGGCACATTTTTGATTGGAATTGATATCGTTGTTTGGATTGAAATAAAATTTCTTGAACAATTTTCTTCTATAAGGAAAAAGAAAGAATTAGACACGAATAATCCTAAGAGATTAATATCAGAAATAGAAAGTCTCGTTAACGAACAAATATTTAATGAAAATCCAGATATTAAAAAACTATATGATATTTTACAAATTAGTGCGCTATCAATAAAAACACAAAAAGAAATTATTAGAACCAATTTTATGAAAAATATGTTGATATCTTTTCTTTTCTTTGTATTAGGACTAATTATTCCTAAAATAATTTCTTTTTTTATTTAGCCCAATTTCTCTTCATCTTAAATCATATCATCCATAGTTACTATGACGATTATTGGTGGTAAATAAAATATGAGATTTAAGTAGAAAGGTGAATAAGGATGAGATTTAATTTATTTGACTTTTGGGAATTTGAAATTGATTGGAAAGCAGTGGTGGCTTTATCTATTGCTATTGCAGTTTTTATTATATGTAACTGAAAGTCTGGAAAGTAATGGATAAAACAAGAGTTTTAATGCATTGCAATAATATAAAATGTTAAAAAACTATTTGGCATAAAATAATATGAAGGTTTTACATGCTATTTTAAAAAGTTTGGTCAAAAAAATTCTAACATTATTAAAGATTTTTAAATCTTCAACACGAAAAGGGAGTGAATCATATGAAAATACTACCATAGTAATAATAATTTTTAGTGTTAGTCCGTAAATGTGTTGGTGCTTGAAATTACACACTTACAAAATAAATAAATATTGCATGTTCATATTGAAGATTATAGCCAACAAAACATTTTCGGACTAACACCTGTTTTATTTTTTACCAAGTCAACGTCTTTAAATATATTGTGTAAAATTGTTTTAATGTACAGCAACTATTTATTAATGTATTGGAAAACTTTATTTTTTTTAGCTTGTAGTATTTGAGTTGTTTAAATTCAAATGAGAACTAAGACTTCTTGGCACTCTAAAATACATTTTGTAACATAAAAAGTAAAAATAGAAAATTATAATAAGTGTAAATATACAAAAAATCGTATTGATTGAAAATGCTGAAAAAGCAATCAAAGCAGAAATTATTATTGTAATAAAAAGAAAAATTATAGAAATAAATATTAATGAAATTATTTCCATTATTTTATTTGCTTTTGGAGATGGAGTTTTTGTCAAAAAATTGATCAATGGGATGGTTGAAAGATTTTCGCATTTTAAATTACCATCTATAAGTTCTCCAGTGAATTTAATATCCTCATCTTGACCGGTATGAATAATTTGAACGACAACGCCATTTTTCTTTTTTAAAAAATCAAATGTCAAATTAATATCATTTTCATTTTGGATTATCTGAGCATTAATTGAGGGGTTATTAGTTTTGATTATACTAATATCTAAAATCTTGACAGCAGAATTATTTGCGAAGAAGCACAATAATGATTTGGGAACAATATCATCTTTTCGTATGGGTTTGTCAGAACTATTCCAGATAATAAAATTTGTAATTGTTAAGTTAGAAATAGGTTCATCTTTATATGATACATTGACATTAGAAATAGTATTCGTACTTTCTCTTATAATGGGAAAAGAAACTGATCTAAAAGAAAGTCTCTTTTTAGATAATCCTTTTTTACCCCAAAAAGTACCTAAAAAAGTGCAGGCGGCAACAATAATATAAATGATAGGATCATTGGGAAGGAAAGAGAGTTTTTCTTGAATAAAAGGAATTATAGTATTATACATAAATAGCCTCTCTATACTTTCTTATATATTTTTCACAAAAAAGCTTTTATTTTAGCCTTTTTGTGAAATGGTCTAAAAGTTACAAACAATGAACAAAGACTTATAATGGGCGAAAACTGCATCTTTTCTGTTTCAAAG
>JAFLVA010000043.1 GCA_022508525.1 Erysipelotrichales bacterium | reverse complement strand
AATTATAAGATATTATTATTTTGTCTTTTTGGAGTTTCGTTTTTCATTCCAATTAGCCCGAAATTCTTTCCAGTCTTTAATACGTTTCTTACGAGCGAGAACTGAAGAAATACCTGTAATATCCTTGATTACAAAAATCTATTGTATCAATGGCAGGTTATGTTGGGATATATGGCGTTACAAGTGTTACCGATACAAAAGTATATTTTTTAGCACAGATGTTTCGGACCACGAATTACAAAATGTGGTTGAAGAGAGCTAAAAAAAATAAATAACATCATTCAAAATTATTTAAATTTACATTTTACCCTACTACCTTGGTCGCACTACGGTAATCCAGCTCTGACTTTTTTATCCATATGGTTTTAGAATATTAGATAAATTTTTTCCTATCTAATATTCATTGATTTAAGGGTACTTATCAGTTCAGAATCTTGTTAAAAAATCTCTTAACCTAATATGCTGAATCCCAGGATAGTCAGCTAATTCGCCTGCGATGGGTTCCATGGAAACAACAAATTTTGGATAATTATCATTTATCGCTTGAAGATTACCAAATTCACGTTGTATCGTTTCTTGGGATCCTAAGATATAAGTGCACTGAATATAAATTTTTTGGTTATTTTTTTCAGCAATAAAATCAATTTCAGTGTTTCTAAGCGAACCAACGAAAACTTTGTAACCCTCTATCAACAACTGACTGTATACTATATTTTCTATAATTTTCTCTATGCTACTCCTGATATTAAAACCTAAAAGAAAATTTCTTAACCCGTTATCAGTAAAATAGTATTTTTGAATTTGTTCAAAAATCTTTTTTCCATGAATATCATATCTGGATAAAGGTTGTATCAACAATGACTGCTTTAGGTATTTTACATAATTGCTTGTCAGAATATCGGAAATCTTTTCTCCTTGGGAAATCATTGTATTTGTAACTTTTTTTATAGAAAATAATTTACCGATATTATCCGCTATAAAAGTTGTAAGATTTTCTAAATACGTAACATTTCTTATTTGCTCCCTTAATATAACATCTTTCATAATAATAGTAGAAAAAACTCCCTGTAGATAATCTGTGATTTGTCTTTCATTTTCAATATCAAACAGTGCGAGACCGGGTAAACCTCCAACTCTTATGAATTTTAATAAAGAATCATCGGTGTCTTCTAAATTATGAAAAATAAGAAACTCTTTATAGGATAAGGGGTATATTGGGACTTCAAGATACCGACCTCCCAATTTCGATGAAATTTCAGAAGAAAATATCTTGGCATTGCTTCCTGTCGCTATAATCTGGCATTTATCTTCTGAATATAGACTTCTTAACGCAATTTGATAATCTTCAATGTCCTGCACTTCATCAATAAACAGATAATTATTTTTGTTCTGATCGATCAAATTATCTACATATTTATAAAGATCTTCTGATTTTCCAATATCACTAAATCTTTGCCATTCCTTATTAATATATATCACATTAGCTATCGGGTCAGTTTCTTCAATAATATCTTTTATCTGAAGGAGAATATAACTTTTACCCACTCGCCTTTGTCCAACTAATATTATCATCATTTTCTTATTAATAAGATCCATGACATGCTGAGTGTATATGGGACGCGGAATATTCTGATTTTTAACGTTCATACAATACTTAATTAAACTTTACAAAAGTATAAATTTTTCAAAGTGCTAAAGTATACTTTGCAAAATTATAACTTTTACATAATTAATAAAGCATACTTTCCAAAATTGTATTTATTGCATATTTGATAATGTATACTTTACGAAATTAAATTTCAATTCAAAGTTTCAATTGAATTCATTTTCTTTCCATAGCATCCTATAGCAAAGAAGATGAAAAGAGCCAATATTAGAACTCTATTTACCTTCATAGATAATATGGATTATAAGACAAAGATAGGTTTTAAAATGGCAAAGTTCGGATATAAAAATGAAAAAAATCTCAACAAATGTTGAGTACCATTAAAACTATTATGTTGTCCATTACTTTTACGTAATCTACATAAATGTGTATTTTTATAAAAGGTTTATATTGACGACTTTAAGTCCCGGCAGCCTCTAATTTTAAGCTGCCGGGATGGTCATACCTTATTAAGGGTTATTTCTTTGCGAAAAGATAGGATTAAAATTAAAAAATTATTTGCTTGTTAGTTTGATTGTATGAGTTTGATTGTCAATAGACATTGAAGTGATAATTTCCGGATTCAATGCTTTCATTTCTTCCTCATTGATTTTCTTTCCGTCAAGATAAATTTCCATATCTCCTAAAGTTGTCAAAGTTGCATTCCCATTAGAAATAACTATGCCATCAGAAGGAGATATTGATATAGAACTGGATTGAGAATTTCTATGAAACTCATCTAAATTAAGTTTTACTTCCTTTCCATTAATAGTGAAAGCGACACTTGCATTTTCATAATTATCAGAGAATGGAAAGACACCTGTTATTGTGGCATACCCATCTGTCAGATTTGTTTTTAGGGATTTTGCAGAATAAATTTGTCCTTTGTTGGTAAAAGTACCTCCGGAAACTGATAAACTGTTTCCCAAATCTTCTCCTGTTACGACAATAGTAGTCTCAATACCGCTATTGTTCAAAGAAGTAATCCTAAATTTTCCTGATACTTCTGATTTTTCACTACCTTTGCTGAGTGATGGCTCGCTGGTGCTGATTGTTGATACCGCAGCTTTGACTGAAGGTACAGTGGTTAGTCCGAGTGCCAATGCAACCATCGGCACAAGTGCAAGGGCTTTTAGTTTACTCCCTGCACAACTTTTTGATTTGTACATCATGGTGATACGTTTTTTAAGTTTACTATGATTTATG
>JAFLVA010000042.1 GCA_022508525.1 Erysipelotrichales bacterium | reverse complement strand
AATCTCAACCATAGGAAGAGTTTCATTTAATGCTGTGTCCTCAAAGAAATTAAATGCTGAGGCTGACAAATATTGAGCGTTATTTCTCGAAGAATTCACTATCTTAATATATTTGGTTGTAAGATGCGAAATATTCCACTCAGGATAGTCAGGATATTCATCTTTGAACATTTCATACCAGTCTTCGTATAAATCACTCCAATATTTCAAATCAATAGTTTTATTGCTTGAAACATCTGCATACGAGACAATTTGCTCCCAGTCTTCTCCATTCATTGAGAAGTAAATTTCTAAGCCCTTTGCAATACCCGCGGTACCGCTTTGACGAGGAACATATTCAATAGCTGATATAGATGCTGGTCTTTCTAATTCATAAATAACATATTGCTCTTTATCAGAACCATCCCATTTTGTATGCCAGATTGTATTCGCATTACCATCTAATAGGTTTGTAATCTTATCGCCTCTATCCGCTTGATCAGAAGAATAGTCTTTTATACTTAATCTTGAAATTGGAATGTAATAATATGTAGGATTATCTTCTCCTCGAGGTGTAAATCTAAATGTCACAGGATTACTTGCTAATGAAGTACCTGTATTACCAGTTCTAACTTCGACTGTTTTAGTGCCTTTTAGATTTGGTTCAGCTTCGCCAAATTTAGTCCATTCTTCACTTACTTCACTTTCAGTATCAGAATCTATGATGCGCCATTCCATAGTTTTGCTAAGACCAAAGATATGATTTTCTAAGTCATTCGCATAAACAGTTGTCGGTAAGGTTCCCTTAGTAATATCAATAGTATAAACAGTGTTCATCGCACCGACAATTCTAATTAAGATATTATTTTCTGCTGTAATAGAAGCAATTTCATCTTCACTTAATTGAATATAAGGTTCGCTAATGCTTGCACTCCAGTTTCCATTATCAGTCCAGTCTTTAGATGCATCGATACCTGTTAGAGTGTATTGCCAAGTAACACCGCCACTGGCATATCTATCAGCTAATCTAATCTGACCAGCATATTCACCATCGAATGAGAATGTTGCCACTTCTACTGTGTTATTTCCTTTTAGATATCTGGCAACATCTCTTGCAGGATTTGGTTGTAATACGTCGTTTGAGGTGGCAGCAATAGCCTTATCAAGTGCAACATCTAACATAGCATCCAAGACAACTTGGTTTTGGAATTCAAGGTGAGATCTGATAAGCATTAACAAATCGTACATTGGACGAGGATAATATGTTAAAGCATCAATAACGTCTTTTGCTGCTTGCAAGTATTCTTCTTGAGAGGCTCCGTCTTTAATATAAGATCTAATTAATCCTAACCATGCATCAAGATTAAGTTTTTGGGTTTCTAAGGCATTTTTATAAATTTGTCTTACTTTATCTGTGTCATTAGCATATACTTTGGCCAGCATTACTAGTTCTTCAGCATCTTCTAAACTACCATTTTTATCATCAATTGCAGCTTGAGCTAAAAGAATATAAGCAGCTTCATAACCACTTGTATAATTACCAGTACCCCATCCTAGAGGCATTCTAGTCGTTAGCTTTTCAGTTTTTCCAGACTGAGCCCAACCGGATACATCGTTATATAGTTCCCATATAACATTTCCGTTATTATCTTGTCTTTGATAAATATAAGCCGCGTGACCTGGTTGAGAAACTACAGTTGATGGAATACCATATACACCACGAATATTTGAGCCTGTTTTTGCAATTGCGCCACATACTCCACCCTGTTCAAAAACGATCCAAAGCTTAGTATAACCATAGTGAATACCAAAGTCACTTAAATGATACTTTGCGTTCCATTCATCATAGTGTTCTTTATCATAATATTGTGGTAGACTATAATCATATCCTTGGTACTCTACATAAGTATAAGGATTCATAAAATCACCGGTACGACCAACGAAATGTCCAGCTTTTTGCTGCTGAGTACACCAATATAACCAGTCAATTTCTTCGTCACTGATAATATTGTTCATTACAAAACGAAGCTCTTCAACACTACTTCTCTCAAATAATGGGTCTAACTTTTTAGTTTCATACAAATTCTTGTAAATAGAATAACGAACTAAAGCATTTGAACCATTAGGATCATCAGGATTCTCGGGGGCTCCAGTTACCCAAGTACCAACTGCTTGAGAGTGAGTTAGCGCTAAAGTTATCATCATTTTACGATAAAGAGGAGTATTAATATCATTTTGATATGTATGATATAGTTCATTAAGAATTTTTAATGTAGATACGTAACTTCCATCAGGTGTGCCACCTAATAAAAATTCTTTTAAAATAGATGAATCGGTTACCAACCATTCAATTACTTCTTCGTAACTATTATCATATTTAATTAATCCTTGTAGAACATCATAACCAATTCTATCAACAAATTCTCTTTTTAATAGAGTTGATTCATAATAACTAATATCATTGATGTCTTGAGACTTGATTTCAGTATCATATTCAGCAACAGTTTTAATAATGTTACTTTGTGTGTTACTATCTGTATATCCTTCTTTCATTAATTTTGCATCAGCATATACAGCGTCATCATACCACATTGACCACCAGTTATTACCATTCATATCTGCGTATAATCTTAAGTATTTATCGGTATCTGTTAAGTCAACATTAATCTCAGTTGCATTTCCGGCAGCAGTTAAAACACCTGTTGATTGTTTAATGGTCCATTCTTTACCATCTTCTGAAGTATAAATGGTAAATTTAACACCGGAATTATAATACGTATTATCTTTTTGTGAGTAGTCTACTCCAACATACGCATGAAATTTTGTATAACCTAATCCTTCTATATTATAAATAAGATTAGATGTTGCCCATGCGGAAAGACCTTTTATAAATGATTGTTGTTTACCATTTATTAATAGAGTTATTAATTTACTTTGATCATTTTTGTCTTTTCTAATTTGGTGTCCTGATTCTACATAAGATGTATTTGTTTTTGTGCTTGTATCATCATTATTAAGAACATCAATTATTTCCATATCACTTAGATATTTAACATTAGGATTTGAACCAGTTGGTGTCCAT
>JAFLVA010000041.1 GCA_022508525.1 Erysipelotrichales bacterium | reverse complement strand
CCAATCTCTATAAATACTTGACGGAGAATGGCGATTTGGAACGTGCAATTTCAAACTCTGAGAAACTATGTCAACTATGCCAAGAATCTCCAGAAGATTTGAAAGCATATTCTGAAATCCATAAAATTTTGAGTTACTGAACAAAATTAAATAATAAGTGTATGGAAAAACAAATGTTTTATAGTTTTCACGAAACTGATTCATAATAAGCTAACAATAATAGGATTTTATTTCGTTTTAAAACGGCATCGAATCTTTAATATTAACTTAAATAATATATATAATTAATTCTACATTTAATAGTATGAAACCTTTATACACTCTTAGAACGCATAAGACAACCTTTTACAATAATGTCTATTTGATGATTCTTTTATCAATAGGCATTTCTTTAATTGCTAATACAATCTCGCATTTTTTCCCCGAACAATGGCAGAATACAGGATTGTTAATCTTTGGCATATGCTGTATAATATATGTAATAGTAATATACATAATCGATTTTTATCGGCATAGATCATATAAAATACAAACAGAAGCAACATTCATAACAGACGATAATGGCAATATAGTACACATACCATTATATCCTATGGGGTATGAAATAAAACGAATTCTTGAATCTGTATTTCGAGAGAATCGCGCATACCACAAATTGTGGTTAAAATCTTTTGATAAGGGTTCATCAAGGAAAGGCAAAAAATATTCTCAAAATTATGTCATGATATCCAAAGTAACAATAGAAGATACAGATATACATAAATATATAAAAAATGATAGTGGTTTTTGTTTGGTGCACGATGCCATTGAATATATTTTTATTGATTGGTTGTCTACAGCACAAGAACGGTATTTTTCTGAACTTAAAGAAGATGCAAAATTTGACACATTAACAAGAAAAGATATTCCTACTTTTTTGCTTGAGAACAAAATCATTAATACAATTTCAAAACCTTTTGAAGAAAGAGAGAAATTTATTAATCAGCCAGGAACATCTGATTCGAATGAAGATATTCATTTCCTCCAAGGAGAAGATGGAGTTATATTCCAAAAATTTGAGATAAAATTACCTCAAAACTCTATTATAGAAAGAAAGGATAATGCACTAATAATTAAAAATCGAAATTATAAAATCCATTTAATAGTGGAGTTTAAAGGCTTTAACGCTTCATTGCCTAATGCTTTTGCTGATTTGTTTATTGGGAAAACGAACATTATACCTTATACAGTAAAAATTGAATTAAAAGTAGAGCTGAATCCTTTCTTTTTCTTATTCGCAAAAGATTGGAGATATTTAAATTGGATTGATGTAATGTATGACAAATTTTTAGACTATTTTTCATTTAACAATTATATCAAAAATATTGGATATAGTCAAGCACTAACGAATTTAGTAATGTACAAAAATTTTTTCATTATAAATCATCGTACAAAACAATCTAAATAATAAATTCGTGTTTACAAAATTATTTGAACAAAAGCAATGGAATATATCTGTTTAAATTGTGGACAAATAAATGATAGTCTAAACTGTCCTACTTGTGGTTATATGGAATATTTGTCATATAAGTATCAAAAACTTTGTGTGAATTATTTGTAATACAATTTTTTTTTGTAATTTTGCCCTCGGTGAAACATATCAATTCTTAATGGATTATGGCAATATATATAAAAACAGATGAACCACAGGAATTATTGGATGAGTTAAAGGGTCTTATAAATAAGGGGAAAATAGACACATGGTCGTATGATTCTGATGGAGACTTTACCCATAGTGCAAAACAATGGGCAAATCAGGCATGGTTTAGACCAAAAGTAGAGGAAAAGCAAATTGTATTTGGAATCTTAGGAAATAAAGAAACTACAATGACTAAGCAACTATATGGCTTATATCATGGTCGCTTTATCGAAATGATGTTGACCCATTTCGATAAAAAAATGAAATCTATTTGGCCAACAGTTATGAAAAGTACATACGATATTTTTTCTTAAAATATGAAAAATAAAAATATATTTTATTTTCAAATGCTAATAATCGTATTGGCATTCTCTGCTGTTTCTGTTGCTTTTCTTTATAGAAATGAAATTCACGTGAATTTTCCAAATAACCAAATAGGCATTATTCTAATGTCATTGGCAACGGCATTAGGTATGATTTTAAGCTTATTTATGAGCAAATCACTTACAAATATAGTCTCAAAAGAAAAGAAAGCCTCAAATGTCTGCTATCAGAATGAAAAAGACATAAATAAAAGTAATACAAAGGATGTATTAAAAGAAGAAAGGAGTAAAACGGAAAAAAATTCAAATATTGTTGAAACGAAGAAAGATATAGAAGTTAACATTCTTGACGTTCAGACAGCTTTCTTAAAGATGGAAGAACGATTATTGTGCGAACTGAAGGCATTGGGTAAGCGTTCTAATATCAATCTCATCATTGGCTCTGTAATAGCTGTTATTGGATGGGGGCTTTTGATTTTGTTTATATACGATGTAAACGGTCAAGAACTGGAAGGTTGGAGTATATTAAACACATTTCTCCCACGCCTTTCAATTGTAGCCATAATGGAGGTTTTTTCTTTCTTCTTCCTAAAACTTTATAGAGAAAGTATAGAGCGTATAAGATACTATCAGAATGAAATCACAAATATAGAATCAAAGAAAGTGGCAATTATTGTTGCATGTATGCTGGATAACGAAAATGATAACAAGAAGACAATAATAAATAGTCTTCTATCTGTAGAGCGTAATGTGTTTATAAAGAAAGGAGAAACAACCATGGAATTAGAGAAATACAGGATTGATAGTTCTTCAAACAATAATCTTATAAAAATTCTAAAAGAATTGGGAAATGGGTTAATACCAATAAAAAATAGAGGAGAAGGTTCGCAATCATAAAATTTACTATAAATCAAATAAAACAAAGTTACAACATAAGATTTACCAAATTGATTCGTATATTGTAGTTTTATTTATTTTGGTGCAGTCGAAAAAGGTATAGGTAGTGCAAATGCCCTATAAATACAAGAACTTTTACAATAATCATTCTTCATCCGACAAACGAAACTCAATTTCATAGTTTTTGATAAAGTCTATTTC
>JAFLVA010000040.1 GCA_022508525.1 Erysipelotrichales bacterium | reverse complement strand
CCGACCAAGTTGCTCGGTTGATACGATTAATGGGTGAACAATATTTGACAATGAAAGAAATGGCAGATCTTTGTGGCTTAAAAAACCTTCATCATTTTAGGGATGCATATATTGCGCCTGCTCTTTCCGATGGTGCAATTGAGCGCCTATATCCAGAACAGCCCAAACACCCTAAGCAGAAATATTGCCTCACAAAAAAAGCAAAAGAGTGGAAAATAATTTGAGAAAATAAAAATTCGACAAATATTAATTATGCGAGATTCCTTACGAGAATTATTATCAAAAGCAATTGTATTTGAATACGCTCTTCCTCATGAGGAAAAGAATATTGATAAATCTATTCATACGACGGAAGAGGATAACTGTATGAAAATCGGTACAACAAATTCTGATATTGCTAAAATAATTTTTAATGGTATAGTAGAATACTCTTATGACGAATGGAAGGTTGATTATATGAAACTGGATTCCATGCAAAAAATAGCTCTAAAGACGAAAATAAGATTTGATGATGATGCCGATCAAGCTACAAAAATTAAATATGGTTTTTATGGTGAAATACTTCTATATCTTGTCCTTCAACATTTTCATCATGCTGAAACATTAACAGCAAGAGGTAAATTTTATAATCTTTTAGAAAAATCAGAAACAAAAGGGTATGATACATATCAACTTAAATACAATCCACATAACGGAGCTATAGAACTCTGGTTTGGGGAAGTAAAGTTTTATCAAAGTTATAGAGAAGCCATAAACAAAGTTTTTCAAAACATAGATAAGGCACTATCAGATAAATATTTTGAAGAGAATGTAATTGCAATATTTGATAAGGCAGATGATAATCATTTGTCTGAACAAATTAAAGCGATAAAAGAGGTATGGGAAGAAAATCCCGACATAAACATAATGCAAGAAATAAAAAATAGAAATATCGTCTTAGTTTATCCAATAATTATTATATTTGATCAACATAAAAATAAAGAATATGATGCGATTATTAGAGAGGTTATAGATTATATAAATACAAAAGATTTTCAAGCGACATTAACTTTACCATATAAACTTTTTTTTATTTTACTTCCTGTTCCTGATGGAAAAACAATTAAAGAGCAAGTAATAACATGGATAAGCAACAAAGAGCCTCAGATATAGTTAAACTTCTATATAAATATCGTAAAGATAAGGTTGCTAATGAAAGTAATCTTATTAAAGCTATATGTTCATATTTTGATGATATCAAAAATAAAGATTTAACCAATGGAGATATGTTTTTCTTACGATATATGGCATCCACTATAGGAATTCCTCAATATTTTGATATGCTTAATATGTTTAGGGAACAAGATGCTTATACTTATGATAATCTTGATGATTTTAGTTGCGCTATTGCAGATTGTTCGCTATATACGAGTGATGATGTTTTTCTACATCGCTATCAAAAAAACATACTTGATATGTTTGAACAAAATAAGTGTAATAGATATTTCTTGTCTGCAACAACTTCTTTTGGAAAAACATATCTTGTATATGAGATTATCCGTAAAATGGATTATAACAATATTTTGCTGATATTCCCTACTTTGGCATTGTTAGCTGAAAATTTAGAGAAAATATTCACGGAGAAATATCGTTGGATTAGAGACAAATATAAAATACATACCTTAAGTGATGTTTTCTCGTGGAATGACAATGGGAATTTAATGATATATACTCCTGAAAGATACCTATCATTCCTTGATAAAAATCCAGGAAAAAGGTTTAACTTCGTTTTTATTGATGAGGCATACAAAATTGATAATGATTTCCTTCAGGATGGAGAAGATCGTGAAAATGAAAGAGATACAGCATACAGGATTGCGACCCATTTCGCCCTGAAAGATAATTCAATTGACTGCCTTTTTGCAGGCCCATATTTGAATATTTCTGAAAGAGTTGATTCTTCATTTACAAACTTTTTGAACGAGTATTCTATTATTCCACAGAACTATAATAAATACGAGATTGTAACCAAAAAAGAGATTAATATTGGTGAAAGAAAATCTATCGAAGTGGATGGTGTAAAAATATCTTTGCCATTTACTGCAAAAACAAAAAGATTCACGAGTTTGGTGCGGCAATTGTTATACCATAAAGAAAGCATGATTGTCTATTGTTATAGTAAAGCATCTGTCGAAAAATATACAAAAGAGCTTATTGACTGTTTAAATGTAAATAAAGAAATAACTCTATTGTGCCAGCCACTTCTAAGACATTTAGAGGGTTTATATTCGGGAAAAGGTAAAGATTGGATTGTAACAAAAGCACTAAAGGCTGGAATTGGAGTACACCATGGTCTTATTCCAAAATATATTCAAAATGAAATCATAAAATTATTTAACAATGGTGTCTTAAAAGTTATAATTGCGACAACGACAATAACTGAAGGAGTTAATACTTGTGCTAAAAATATGATAGTGTTATCTCATAAAAAAGGAAATAAGACTTTGAAAAAATTTGATGCACAAAATATTGAAGGCCGAGCAGGAAGATTTCTTAGTCATTATAGTGGACGTGTGTTCATTTTGGATTCTGATTTTTGCAAGGTTTTACAGGGAGAAGAAAATACTATCAATCATAGACATTTTGACAAAAATATAAATAAAGGTGCCATTGAGGTAGATTTGGTTAAAGATCAATTTCTTAATATAGAAGATAGGCGTCAAAAAGAACGTAATGCTGCGTTTAGAAATAACATCCAAATACCAGAACTTTTGGATTTAAGTTTTAAAACTATTTCCATTGAAGATAAGTATTATGTGTACTCTACGATTGAAAGACTTCCGCAACAAAATTTGCTTCAAATAGAACAATTAATAAAACAATATAATAGCAGAAGAATTTGCGCTAATAATGGCATTCAACAAATCTGCGATATTGTAAGACCAATTGTGAAGAATAGTGATTTAATATTCCTTGGTGACTATATACGACATTACCCTAACTTCTGCAGCAGCCTAAACACTTGATTACAAGTTGGTTTTACAGTATTCTCGCTCTTGTCGCTCACGAATGACGGCAAGAGCGTTTTTCATGCCTGCACCCTGTCGATAAACGCTGATGAAAATCTCATTAAGAAAGTTTAACATCTTGCGCTAACTTTCACTAAATCAGCAC
>JAFLVA010000004.1 GCA_022508525.1 Erysipelotrichales bacterium | reverse complement strand
TTTACTTTTGGTATTAACAAATAATTGTTATATAATAACAATGCACGATACATTTATTGATCGTAGCAGGAGAAAATTATGTTTTTAACATTAGACTTAGGAAACACCAATTGCTAAAATTGGTGAGGATTTCTTCAAATTAGGAATTTAAGAATTGCTTCATAAAAAACAACAAAAATTTTATTTTTAATTAATTGCATGGTTAGTTATGTATGAATGATTTTGTCCGTATTGTTCATAATTGACGATATAACTATTAAAATATCTACTAGTGTTGAACATACATTTCAATGTGATTTTATTATTTCACTTTTTGTAATGTGTCTAATCTATTGTGTATCATTCTTATAAAATAAAAAGAATATTATTTCATTTGTAGTAAATTATTTATAGATAAAAAGTTGCATCAACATTAGACAAATTGTAAAATATACTTAGTATAAGTATAAAGGAGGATTTTATGGATAAATTTTATAAAAACATAATCTTAACTTTATTAGGCGTTTTATTAGTTTCAACTCTTGTAGATATTACATACTCAAAGTACATTGCTGCAAATAAAGCTTCTGAAAATAATGCGCATATCGCTAAATTTGGAACCGTGGAAATAAAAGAACATGAAGTAAAATATGAAAATGGTATGTATGTGATTAATAATGAATCATTAACTAAATCTGGAAATAAATATGATTACGTAATACCTGGTGTAGATATAGCTAAAGATCCGTTTGTTACTGTTAGTGGAATATTTGAGGTATCATGCGAATTATATGTAAAAATAGTTAAAAATAATTTTCCAGAAACAGTTACATTTAGTTTTCGAGAAGATAATTGGGAAGCTGTTAAAGGAGAAAATGACACTTATAAGTACAAAAAAGAAATAGAACTTAATAAAGAGTTAAATCAAGATATTTACATTTTAAAAGATAATAAATTAGTTGTTAGTCAATATTATCAAGGAAGTGGAGAATTTGAATTAACATTCTCGGCATGGATTCGACAAAGCATTTAATTTAAGCTAAATAATAATTTTTACTAAATATAAAAAAGGAGTTGTTTTCGTGAAAAAAAGATTTTTTCAAGTATTTATATCTTTGACAGCACTTGTAATTATGTCGATACCATTGACGGCAGCATATTTTAGAGTAAATGCAAATAATGTTAATAATTCTTTTACTCCAGCAGAGTCAATACTACCTACCGTAGAAGAAACATTTGAAAATGGTGAAAAGAAAGATGTATTTATAAAGGTTGGAAATCCAGGGTATCCTGTTTATGTAAGAGCAGCAATCATTTTTAATTGGAAAAATGAAAGTGGAAATACATATTATAATAAACCAATTATAAATCAGGATTATGAAATTGTTTTAAATGATGTTGATTGGAATTTAAGCGATCGTTTTTATTACTACAATAAATCAGTAGCTAGTGGAGGTCAAACAACAAATTTAATCAATAGTTGTAAGTTAAAAGACAATGTTACTGCACCAGAAGGATTTACGTTTGATGTCGAGATTATTGCTCAAACAATTCAGGCAGTAGGAACAACTGATGACACTGATTCCGCTGCAATAGAGGATGCTTGGGGATATTCTTATGATTGATGGAATGTTAAATACTATAAAAGTGTTTATATTTCACAATAATATTCACTAACTATCCATAGAAAAAAATACGTATTTGTTAACTTGACGTATAATATTGTAATTTAAGTTACAGATAAGGAGATTACACAATGAAACGAAGGGCTTTAAGTGTTTTATTTGCATTGATGTCAATGGCATTCATATTGGTTTCTTGTTCATCACAATCAATATTTAATAATGATGATGAAATGAAAAACATAGCGAATGATAAAATGACTTCTGATAGCAATGAAACACATAATAACACAAAAAGAATACCATCGAATGATCTATCAAAATATTTATTTGTTTACCATGCTGGAAACGGTAAACAATCAGGTAGCTCATACAATAGCACGTATTCGAGTCTTTTTGATAATGATTCGACAGTTATTGATGTACAGAGTTATAGCGGTAGCGGTACTTTTAATATGCGCAATAGCAGCAGCACTCAAGTTTCAAGTAATTTAAGTGCTCCAACAACATCTAAAGATGGTGTAAAGTTGATTGTTAGTGGGACAGATGGCGTGCAACTTATTGGTTGGGGTCAAAATGAAGAAGCTGCTGATGCTGTAATTCGTTGTAATAGTAGCGATATTGGAAAAAGTAATGGAAATGCCCATGAATTTGTGGATATTTACAATAGTCAATATGCTCGTGCAGGAAGTGCAGGCTTTCCATCTACGAATGCTGTGACTATTGATGTACTTAAGAATGCATTAGACCTTACTAAGGCAGAGTGGAATGATGACTATAGTAAATATGTGGTTCATTTGTATGCTGTATATGCTTACCCCGCCTTACTTGGATATACTTTAGGATATGTTTTAGCGCCTCAAGACATTTATTTTGTTGGAGAAGAAAATGGTATTAGAAAAGGTGCGAGAAATTCTGCTGGGACGCTAATGCGATATTATGACACTACAGCTGATGGAATGTCGTCAAAGTACATTGTTGCAGATGGTGGATATGCAAATAATACTAATAGTAAAGTAGTAGTTGATACCCCAGATACTAAATGTGAAGATGACGATTCATTCGTTCCTGTTGGTTGGATCGATAAAAAAGTTAATCCTGATGATTTGAGCTCTGGCTTATTATTTTTAAACCAAGGTGATGTAACAGAACTTAGTTGGATGTCCATTCGATCTTTTGACCTTATGTATGTTTATTTAAGGTTAGAGGAAGGACTTAAATTGCATCGTACTTATCAATATGATGGCTATGAACATCGATTGTTTATTTTGGATGGCCTAAAAATAGAACTTTCTGATGGCCTTGGAAATGGTGGTGGCCTTGATAACGACAAACGTTTGAAATATTTCTATGATATTATGGAGCCAGAGTTTTATTTATCAATTACTGATGGTGTTAAAGATGAGAATGGAAATGATAATTTTGCAAAAGATGTTTTCAATGGCAAAGAGCTGAAAGATATTAAATTATCCACAGAAGTACTTGATTATAAAGAAGGCGATACCTCGTTTGAATATAAAATATGGTTTGATGATGTACAGAAAGATGTAGAAAACGATAGCGATAGAATACACATAAGACAGGTTCGTGCTGGCACATATTATTATTATTTTGACTTTAGGTTGCATAATAAAAGAAGAGATACGTATCATGATGTTGATGTAATTGAGGCTTCGTTAACAATTCAACCAAAGGAATTATTAATTGAGAAAGAAGTAAAGCTTCCTAATTTGGTAGAAGAAACTACCGTAAACTTCAGCAGTAAAGATATTCAAAATGCCTATAAAGTCGCTGTGAAAAATTTAGCAGATGGAGATAGTGTTTCAGATGATTGGGATTTTTCAGCTAGCATGACGGTAAATACAAATGCTGAGTTTGAATATACAAGTATGCTTCAATATAATAGTGGCACAGGAACTTATGAATGGACAAAGGATGGCACTATTATTAAAGAACTGTCTCTAAACATAGAAAGTAATAATGAGCATACTCATAGTGGTGAGGATGGTGTATTCCATGATAGTCTTCCATATTATAGAGATGGAATAAAAAGACGTACTAACTGTTATGTAATTGCTGTACATTTAAAAATTGTTGTAGATATACCTTTTAGTACATTAACAATCGAAGAAAAAGGTGGGCAAAGCAACGAAAGTTTCCTTTATCAAATTAAAGGTGATACTATAAATGGAATAAGTATAGACCTAATTGTATCTGTAAAAGGCAATAGTTCTACTTCAATTATCATACCATATGGAAATTATGATATAATCGAGATATCTAAATGGTCATGGAAATATAATAACAAATCAACCTCAGGCGATAGTGATTTATGGACTATTTCAGATGATTATTTAACTGCTACAATTGATCTTCAAGATGCAGATTATGCTAAAGTTACATATTACCATGAGCGGAATAACATGAATTGGTTGGGCGGAGAAAGTTCTAACCATTATAAATAATAGTCATTTCTCGAATCATATATAAATTAACATTTTATTAAGTTGTATTTTTTAGTAAAAAAAGAAATAAATATTTTAATATCATTGGTATATATGATTATCAAAGGCACACGACATGATAGTTGTGTGTCTTTTAAAAATTAAAATCATTAAATTAATTGAGTGTTTAAATTTAGAATAAAAATTAAAATAAAGAAAAACTCGGATTAATCCGAGTTTCATGATATACTAATCAACCTTTTAAACCTCGAGCTTGTCGATCCATATCTTCAACGACAATATCATAAATTTCACCAAGTGAAGCACAATATTCTAATACTTTCCATGGTTCATTTGTGTGATAATGAATTTTAATTAATTCATCATCGCCAACTGCGAGTAAGCAATCTCCTACAAAATGTTCAGTGAAGTAATCATTAATTTTATCTTCATCGAGTCCTTTTCCTTCGATTAACAATTGTGTATCATATCTAAATTCAATCATTTGTTTATTCTCCTTTATAAAGTGCAATATAATTTTACACATTATTAGATTTTTTGCAAACATTATAATTAATTAGAATATCTAATTAAATTAATTGTGGAATTATTAAAGTAAAGTTGTTATACTATTAAAGTATCATGAGGTGATAAATATGGCAGATAGAAAAATTGAACTTACAAAACGTGGTAAAGAATCATTAGAAAGTGAATTAAGAAATCTTATTGATGTAGTTCGTCCTGAAGTTATTGAACAATTAAAAGCTGCACGTGCGCAAGGTGACTTATCTGAAAATGCTGACTATGATGCAGCAAGAGATAGACAAGCTGAAGTTGAACATCGTATTAATGAAATTGAAGCAATTTTAGCAAGTGCAGTTGTTATTGAAGATAAACCTGTAAATACAAAAGTTGTTGCATTAGGAACAAAAGTCACATTCAAAGATTTAAGTGATAACACTACTATGACTGTTGAAATTGTTGGATCAATTGAAGCTAATCCTTTAGAAGGTTTGATTTCTAATGAATGTCCATTAGGCGTAGCAATGATTGGTCGACATGTTGGTGAAAAAGCATTAGTTAATTCACAAACACCATACGAAGTAGAAATCTTAAATATCGCTTTAGATAGATAATACTCCCAAATCGGGAGTATTTTTTTCTGCTTTTTGAAATTGTCTCACCTATATTATAAGTGAGGTGATTAATATGGGAAAAGTAGTAATAATAGGAGCAATCCTAACAGTGGTTTTGATGTTGATATTCACAAAAATAGATCCCGCTATTTCATCAAATCAAAATCACACTAACTCAACATCACAAGTTGAGAAGGATTATGTTACGTGCACCATTAGTGGTGAAGTAATTCGTCCTGGTAGTTATGTATTAAATAGTGACTCCACACTTTTAGATTTAATATCTAATGCAGGTGGATTAACTTCAAATGCCGATGAACTAGCATTTAATTCATCAATATTTTTAATTGACGGAATGGATTATTATATTGCTAGAAAATCTAAAACGCCAGATACATGCGAAATTGAAACTATTGATAAAGTAAATATCAATACAGCAAGCAAAGAAGAATTGATGCAAGTTAATGGAATTGGAGCATCAATCGCAGATGCTATTATTGAATATCGTGAACAAAATGGAGATTTCACATATCTTGAAGAATTAAAAAATGTATCAGGTATCGGAAATGCAACTTTTGAAAAAATAAAAGATTATATAGTTATTTACTAATATGTCTTCGATAGTTTTAGGACTTATTGCGGGCGCATTATTTAAAAATTATTCTCTAATTTCTGTTATAATTTTTTTGATATTTTTTGTTAAAAACCGAAAATTAAAAAGCAATATATTCACATTCATTTTGATGTTTTTGTATTGCTTTTTAATATCATTAATAGCAAGTAATACATTTCAAACCGACATTGATAAAACAATGTTTATTATTGAAGCAAAGGATAATTACATAATAGTTAGAGATTTTTTTCGTAGATATTATATCTCTATGAAAAATAATAAATATGAAGTTGGTGATTTAATAAGAATCAGTGGCGACATATCCAAAATAAAAATGCACGCTATCGAAGGGCATTTTGATTTCCAAAATTATTTAGAAAATAGTGGTGTATATTTTGAAATTACAAATGCGAATATTAGAACAATTATTAATTCAATATTTCCTCGAAGAAGGATAATTGAAAATTTAATAATTAAATATGATGAGCGGAGTAAAGAATTATTTAAATCGTTTGTTTTTGGTATGCCACGTGGTGATTACCTAAAAGAATATTCAAATACATCACTTTCTTATTTTTTAGGCTTGAATAATTATTTTCTTACCACTTTGTTTTTTGGTATAAATAAATTTATGAGCAGAAGAACAAAGAATTCAGAGATGGTAACTTTGTTTATACTATTACCATATTTATTTTTTATCTATGATAAAATGTGCGTTTTCCGACTAATTATCTACTTGATAGTCTTTAAATATTTACGGAAAAACTACCAAATGAGTTATAATAGTTGCCTAAAACTCGTTCTTATTATGTACTTAATTAAATCGCCATTTAATATTTATAATGAGGGGCTAATTGTGCCTTTCATTTTGGGTGTGACTATTCGATTTATTAATAAATTTAAAGCATCAAGAGTTATTAAAACGATATTGTTTGTTGGTGTCGTTTATTTGATTGGAATCGTAAAGGACAATAGTATAATGGCCTTATCGCCCATTTATCGAATGATATTACTTCCAATAATTTTTATATTCTTTTTATGCGCGATTTTATTTATTCCAATTGGTATTTGCACGAAGTTTTTTGATAAATTTTCTAGCGCATTAATAAGAACATTTGATTTTATGTCAAAAATTGATATAAAAGTATATCTATATCCAAATTTAATTACTAGTATGATTTTAGTAATATTATTCTTAATAATTCTTATTGGATTTTATATACAACATAGAAAAATCGTACGGAAATTCACTGTTTTTCTATTCTTAAGTACGTTTATGTTATCATCTAGTATACATAATTATGTTTTCGACTATTTGTTTTTTATAGATGTTGGACAAGGCGATTGCGCGCTTCTTATCCACAAAAATAAAAGTCTTTTAATTGATACTGGAGGATTGTTATACGAAGATTTAGCAACAACAACCTTAATTCCATTTTTCAAACGTTATCATTTAAATAAAATTGATACCATAATCTGTTCTCATTTTGACTATGATCATATTGGGGCTTTAACATCATTAAAAGCAAATTTTAATGTTGGTGATGTAATAACGAAAAAAGAATCGTTTCCTTATAATTTTTATGGCATTCAAATTATTAACTTAAATAATTATCATGGAAAAGATGATAATGATAATTCGCTCGTTAATATGTTTACATTTATGGATAAAACCTTTTTATTTATGGGAGATGCATCGTCTACTATTGAAGAAAAAATAGTCAAAGATTATGATCTTAGTTATGTTGATATTTTAAAAGTCTCGCATCATGGATCAAAAACTGCAAGTTCGGATATCCTACTTTCTGAAATAACTCCATGTGTTGCAATAATTTCACTTGGTTTTAATAACATTTATAAATTCCCAAGTGATGAAGTGTTGAACCGATTTAACAGATATCAAATTGAAATTAGAAGAACTGATATTGAAGGCACAATTATATACAAAAAATTATCATTTTAGTTTATAATAATAAACGAGGTAATTTATGATTTGTTTAATATTTGGCGCACAAGATTTGATGATTAAAAATAGGTTAAATAAATTGCTAAATGAACGACTTGGAAATGTCGATGATTTTAATTGCGTCAAATTTAATGCTGACAACATTGAAATCGAAGAAGTAATGTTCGAATGCACTATGCTTCCTCTTGGTTCTAGTAGAAAAGCTGTTGTTCTTGATAATGCCAATTTTTTAGGTGGAGAAAAGAATAATAAGAAACAAATTTCAAAAGAACAAGAAAAAGTAATATTAAATTATTTAGAATTTCCTAACGAAGAGTGCGATTTATATTTTATTGTGCATTCATCTAGCTTAAACGAAAATAATATAATTTGTAAAAAAATAAAAGAAGTTGGAAAGATTGTTGAGTCTGTCAATCCAAACGAAAAAGAATGGATAGCATATGTTAATAAATTATTTGAAAAATACTCTATTATTGCAGATGCTATGGTGATAGATGAATTTTTAAAGCGTACGAATAATGACGCTATGCTAATTAATAGTGAAGTAAAAAAATTAGCACTGTATGGAGATAGAATCACAATGGATGTCTTAGATCTATTAGTTGCAAGACCAATTGATGATAATATTTTTGATTTGGTTAATTTCATAATAACAAACAAAAAAGATAAAGCTTTAAGGCTATATCGTGATTTGATTGTGAAAAATGAGGAACCAGTTGCTATAGTCGCTCTTGTAGCAACACAATTTCGTTTCCTTATTGATGTATTCACTCTTAGCGATGAAAGACTATCTCAAGATGATATAGCAAAACAATTAAAAGCACATCCATATCGTGTAAAATTGACTTTAAATAATAAAAAATATGTCAGTTTGAAATCTTTGAAAAACGGTATTGAGAGTTTATATCAACTAGATTATGACATTAAATCTGGCAAAATTGATAGATTTTTTGGTCTGGAACTTTTCATTTTGAATTTTAATAAATAAACAGATATTTTGAATTTGGTTTTCAATGTAGCATAAAATTTTGTGCTACTTTTTAATTATAGATTACAAGTTGCTTTAATATAACAATATGTTGATTTGTTGATTTTTGTCTAAAATTTGGTAAAAGAACTATATATTAGATGAAAATATTGTAATTTGATTCTTGATATGCTAGAATATAACAACTTTTATTAATGAAATTAATAAATTAGGTTAAAGTAATGAAAGGTGGAGTTACTATGAATGACTTCTCAAAATTTAAAAAAAGAATTATTACTGAACATATTGTTAAAAGTGCAATATATGGTATGTCGATAAGTGTTGCGTTAACAGCAATGTTGATTATAGCTATAAAATTATTCTCGCTTAGCATTCATAATGCATTAGTAATAATCCTAATTGTTTTATTCGGCCTTTTAACTACTGCTGGATTTACATATTTGTTTTATAAAAAACTTATGCCAACTGATGCACAAATTGCAAAGCGTTTGGATAAAAATTTCAAGTTAAATGAAAAAGTTCAAACAATGATTCAGTACCAAGATCAAAACGGTGTTTTAGTTGAAGCCCAAAGAGAAAATACTTTGAATAAGTTAAATGAAATTCCTGCTTCAAAATTACCAATGAGATTTAAAGTAATTAATTTTGTTGTAGCAGTATTTGCATTAGGTTTATTTGCAACTTCATTAATCGTACCTAGTAAAGTCGACGCTGATGTTGGTGTTATTGAACCTAATCCTGGAGATGATAATTCAACATCTCAAGATACACCGGATATACCTGATCAACCGGATAAACCTGATCAACCTGATAATCCATCCGATTCAAATTCAGGATTAGATGATGCAAGAGATGCAATTGAAGGATCTGACGTTGATCAAGATATCAAGGACAAGATGGAAGAAGTTGTCAATGATTTAGAACAAAAATTAGAAGATGCAAAAACCGATGAAGAAAGAGATGAAGCAATTGATCAAGCTAAAAAAGATATTGATGGTATTGTTGACGAAGCAAATTCTAAAGAAGAAATTGGTGAAAGCTTAAAAAAATCGGATGATGAGACTCTAAAAGAACTAGGCGAGGCAATCATGAATGGTGATAATGAAGGTGTTGCAGACGCTTTAGAAAAATTAAAAGAGGAGTTGAATGGTTTATTCGGAGAAGAATTAGCGGATAGATTAGATGAAATCTCTGATGAAATTAAAAATGCTTTAGAAGATTCTGGAATTGAAAAGGGAGATAAACTTCGCGATGCACTTGATGATTTAGCAGATGCGTTTAAAGATACTTCTAATCAATTACGAGATGAAGCAATTGATGATGATAAAGCACACGAACAAGTAAATGAAGCAATTGATAAAGCTATTAAAGATATTCAAGATGCCCTAGATGAACAAAAGAAAGTTGAGGATTTGGGAGAGCAAGTAAAAGACTCTTTCGATAAAGAAAAATCTGAAAATAGTCAAGATGGAGAAAATCAAGACGGAGATCCTGAAGGTGATGGTAAAGACACTGACCAAGATGGTGAAGAAGAGGGCGATGGCAATGATAAAGAAGGGGACAACAAAGATCAAAATGGTGGCGAAGGTGACGGAAATACTGTCTTTGGAAGTAATGACAATGTCTTCACTGGCGATGGATATTATGAATATGGCGATGTAATTAATGATTACTATGATGGTATTGTTGAACGTTCTCAAGAAGATGATATTCCAAGTGATTTAGAAGATATATTAAGAGATTATTTTGATTCACTATATAACGGAAATAAAAAATAAAATGGTAGGTAATGAAAATGGAAAAAAATGAAAAAGTAAAAGAATTTGCAAATTCAGTTAAAAAGATAAAAGAAGAAATACACAAAGACGTTGTTGGTCAAGAAGATGTTATTGACAACGTAATAATTGCGATTATTTCAGGCGGTAACGTATTACTTGAAGGTGTACCTGGCGTTGGTAAAACACGTTTAGTACGTTCTTTAGGTCAAACTTTAAGTCTACCTTTTTCTCGTATTCAATTTACTCCTGATTTAATGCCATCTGATGTTACTGGAACAAATATTATCGAAAAGGATGAAAGAGGAATGTTAAAGACCACATTCCATAAAGGACCAATTTTTGCAAATTTGGTTTTGGCTGATGAAATAAACCGTGCTACACCAAAAACTCAATCAGCAATGCTTGAAGTTATGCAAGAGCATAGTGTCACAATTTCCAATGTTTCATATAAAATTGAAGAACCATTTTTTGTCCTTGCAACTGAAAACCCTATTGAGCAAGATGGAACATATCCACTTCCTGAAGCTCAAATGGACCGTTTCATGTTCAAACTTAACATGCAATTCCCAACAGAAGATGAACTTGCAGACATCGTTACAATGACTCAAGTGACCATGAATGAAAATGCACAAAAAGTTATTGATGGTAAAACTATTTTACAAATGCGTGAATTATCAAAAGAAGTTCCAATTATTGATGAGGTGTTACGTTATGCGATGAAGTTAACATCAGCAACTCATCCTGAACTTCCGACTGCTTCTGCGACAGCAAAAAAATATATTAGATATGGTGCATCACCACGTGCGGGTCAAAATTTAATTACTGCAGCAAAGGTCCGTGCTTTAATGAACGGCAATTATAATGTTTCATATGATGACATTGATGCATTAGCATATCCTGTTTTAAGACATAGAATTAAAATCAACTACAACGCTATTAATGAACACTTAAGTGTTGATGATGTAATTACACTTTTGATTAAGGAACTAAAAAGGAATAAATAAGTATGAGTCAATTTGTCATTGACGAAAAATTCCTAGAGCACGTAGAATTATTATCTTTAGCAGTAAAAGATAACGTTGCAGGTTTATTTGGTGGTAACCATAAAACTAAAACATATGGTTCATCATGTGAATTTGCAGACTACCGCGATTATCTTCCAGGTGATGACATAACCAAGATCGACTGGAATGCTTTTGCACGCTTTGACAAATTGTTTTTAAAATTATTTTTAGATGAACGACAAATGCACACTAGAATTTATATTGATGCAAGTGCATCAATGGGATATTTTGATAAGGCCAAAAAGGCTCTAGAACTTGCAGCAATAATCGCTTATTTATCAATAAAATCGATGGATAAAGTGTCTATTTATTATGTGCGTGGTCATCATATTGGCGAAGTTTTTACAAACATAGTAGGAAAAGATGCTTACTTTAATGAAATTGTTAAGTTAAATGATATTTCATTTAATGGCGATTGTTTTATGAGTGATGCAATTATACCTACAATGGTTGGTTATGGTGATGGAAACACTGTTATCATTTCTGATTTTTTGACTGATAATAATTATGAAAACGTCATTGATTATTTACGTGGTAAAAAGCGCGATCTTTTATGTGTACAAGTTTTAGCTGCAGAAGAATTGAATATTTCTTATCGTGGTAAAGTTCTATTGCATGATAGTGAAAACAGTCAAAAATATTATAAAAACAATATCAATCGTAGTGTTTTAGAAGCTTATAACGAAGCTATTAATTATGTAACATCACGTATTAGTAATTATTGCAATATTAGAAATGCAAACTATTTATTAGTACCAAGTGATCGTTCTTTAGAAGACATAATATTTAAAGACCTTATGTCTATGGAGATAGTGCGATGAGTTTTTTATTTCCACGTGGCTTAATTGGTCTTATTGCTATACCAATTTTAATTATTATTTATATTTTAAGAAATCGATATAAAGAACATATCGTTTCATCTTCATATTTGTTTGAGTTGAGTAATCGTTTTTTGAAGAGAAAGAAAAAACATAGTCGTTACGAAGGACTAATTAGTTTAATTATCGAAATTCTTGCTGTAACTATTTTGTCCATTTCTTTGGCTCATCCAGTCTTTTACAGAAAAGATAATGCAGAAAATATATGTTTTATTATTGATGCATCTGGAAGTATGAATATTGCAAATGATAATACTACGCGTTTTAATCTTGCAAAAAATAAAATGGATGAAATTGTTAAGAATTCAAAAAAAGGAAGTACATATACATTAATATATGCTGGATTAGAAACCAAAACCATTGTAAGAAAAACTGATAATAAAGATGTGTTTTACCAATTTAGCAAACAATTAATGCCGGAATATGCATTTGTAGAATTAGATGATGCACTTGAAAGAGCATCGGAATATTATCAAAGTGGTGAAATTTCTAAACTAGTTTTACTAACTGATAAGAATTTTGCTAACATTGAAAATATCGAATTAATAAATGTATCTAATCATGAAGAAAACTATGCAATCTATGATTTAAATTCAAGAGAAACAAAAGAAACAATAGAATTTAGTGCAAAAGTTTTATCTTATGAAAGTGATGCATCTTTAACACTTAATTTGTTTATAAATGGTGAATTAGCAGATACTCAAGATATAGAAGTATACAATGGTATTGCCGATAATCATAAATTTGTGGTCGAAAAACAAGATTATCAAAAAGTTGAAATTGAAATAGTTAATAGTGATGCCTTGATGCTTGATAATAAATGCATTCTTTACAATATTACCGAAGAAAACGAATCATCAATATTATTAGTGAGTGAGGCACCATTCTATCTAAATGCGATAATTAATGCAATAGGTAAATATTCTGTAACTTCTATAAGTCCATCTAAATATAAACCAACTGATAATTATGATTTGTACATTTTTGATGGATATACACCTGAGTCATTACCAAGTAAAGGTTCTGTTTGGCTATTAAATACTGATCAAAATGTTGATCATTCAGGATTTTTAGTTCAAGACCAAAAAACTGTTGATCCAGATATTTTTATTTCTTATAATCATGGGAACACTCCATTATATAAGCAAATAGTAGAAGATGTAAAATTTGATCAAATTATGTTGTATAAGTATAAAAAATATAGCTTGTACAAAAACTTTACAACAATTTTCAACTATGATTCTATACCATTACTATTTGTTGGAACAACAGAAACAAATTTAAGAGAAGTAGTATTTGCATTTGACTTACATGATACTGATTTACCTCTTTTATACGATTTTGCGCCTCTTATGCGCAATCTCTTAAACTACTCATTGCCTTATCCTATAGAGGATAAAAATTATGTAGTAGGAGACTCATTACAAATAAATGTTTTCTCTGATTTCAATAGCGTTAAAATAACAACTCCTTCTAATAAAACTAGTTTTGTAAATTTAAATTCAAATATAGAATATTACAGTTTAAAAGAAGTTGGAACTTATGAAATAGATATTGTCTCTAAAGATATTGAAAGAAAATATCTTGTGTACGTTTCTTTTGATCCAGAAGCAGGAAGAGTTTCAATAAATAAAGAGTCAATTAGTTTAACTTTGAATGAAGATGCAAAGAAAAACACAAGTATTTCCGATAATTTATTAATAATAATAATTGTTGGAGCAATTTTCTTTGTAATGGATTGGGTGGTGTATTCTCGTGAACAATATTAAATTAACAAACCCATTGCTTTTCTTGTTGCTTATCCCTTTATTTGCTGTCACAATTTGGGGATTTATAAAAATTGCGCGTGAAAGAAGAAATGCAAAAAATATTGTATCGTTTATTATTCATTTAGCTATTTGTGCATTGCTTACATTATCATTAGTTGATTTAAATTATTTAAATGCAGCAAAAAATACTGAATTGTATATTCTTGCCGATGTATCAGAATCAACGCATCAAACATACGATAAAATCGATCAAAATATTAAAGAACTCAGTCAAAAAGTCGATGACAAAACTAAAATTGGAATTGTGTGTTTTGCAAAGAATTATCAATTATTAACTCCAATTGGAGGAGAAATAAAAAGTGTAAAGAGCGCTAATGTCGATACTAGTGCAACAGATTTAGAAGGCGCATTAAATTATGTCTCTAATTTGTATCATGATAATGTTATCAAAAAATTATTTTTAATATCTGATGGTATTGAAACTGATAATCACGCGATAAATTCGATAGAGCAATTAAGAAACCTTGATATCAACATTGATGCATTATATCTCAATAATCCTATAATTGAAAACGAGGTACAAATAAACGGTGTTGAATATACAAAAAACACATATCTAGACAGAACTGAAACATTAAAGGTTGCTAT
Organism: Erysipelotrichales bacterium; assembly: GCA_022508525.1. Lineage (GTDB taxonomy): Bacteria > Bacillota_I > Bacilli_A > RFN20 > CAG-826 > RUG131. The sequence continues at coordinate 90,010 of JAFLVA010000004.1, read as the reverse complement.
ACAAACTGGAACTACAAGTAATGTTACTCTTAATTTATATAAAAACAACGAAAAAATTGATAGTAAAAACGCGACCTTAAATAAAGGAATTGATATCGTTAATTTTGCCTTAGATACCTCAATTGTTGGTACACACATGTATAAAGTTGAAGTTGAAGCAAATAACGATATTAATAGTCAAAATAACGTAAAATACTTTACACAAAAGATAACAGAAAATTTTAAAGTTTTAATTATCGGTAATAGAAGCACAGATTGCTATAGTGCAGGCGCACTTTATAATGATAACTGTATCCTTGATTATTATTTTAACAATGATCCTGTTCCATATAAAATTGAAGATTTGGTTAAATATGATGAAATTGTCTTAGCAAACGCTAATGTGGTTTCATTTAATAATCATGAAGAGTTTGTGCAAAACTTAGAAATTGTTGTTTCAAAATATGGTAAATCTTTAATTACATATGGTGCAACATATGCAAGTGGAACAAGTAGTCAAACAATGTCTAAGTATAACAATATGTTACCGGTTCAATTTGAATCAAGTGACAAAAAATGTGTGGCATTAGTTATTGACGCATCATCATCAATGCAAACAGACCAGCGTTTAGACAAGGCTATAGATGGTGCAATTGCGTGTTTGGATTTGCTTGGTGAAAAAGACTCAGTTACAGTAATATCATTTGGAGAAGATACTAGAGTTTTACAGCCATTAACAAGTGCTAAAGATCGTGAAAAGATTATAGAAAATATTCGCTCAATTACTGTGTCATATGCGACAAACATGACAAAAGGACTAGATACAGCATATAACCAAATTAGAAACAACAATTCTGAAAATAAGCATGTTATTTTATTATCTGATGGATTACCAACAGAAAGTAATTACGAGGAATCATTAAGAAGTGTTGTTACGAAGATGTCGAATAACAAAATTGTTACATCGTTTATTAATATTTGTTGCCGTGAAGGTGAAAATCTAATGAAGTCACTTTCGCAAATTGGAAATGGTTCGTATTACTTTATAAATCGTGCTTCTGACATTGTTGATGTTATTTTAACTTCTGTTGCTGATGTTGTGACAGAAACTAAAATTGAAGGTGATTTTGAGGTTCATCTTAACAGAAAAAACGATTTATTAGTTAAAAATGTTGGCGATTTACCACATATAAATGGCTATAATTTTGCTAGAATTAAAGGAAGTGCAAATACAGTATATACTGTAACTTATACGAACGAACTGGGTGGAACGCGGGATGTTCCGTTGCTGGCGTATTGGACTTTTGGAAAAGGCAAAGTTGTTTCATTTACTAGTGATATATCTACAACATGGGCAGTCAATTTTAAAAATTCTACTGGCGGAGAAGTTTTATTTAAAAACATTGTCGACTATTTAGAACCGAAAGAAAGAATTGATACTCTTTTTGAAGTAAATACTTCAAATAATGGTTTTAGTACAGATATTAAAATTGCACTTGATTTTCTAAATAAAGATGCATATTTGGAAGTTAATGTCTTTACTCCAAATAACAAACAAATAACAAAATATTTGAAAAATGAAAACACTGCATATCAATTGACAATTCTAACAGAAGAAATTGGATTGTATCGATTAGAACTTACTTATCATAATGGAGATTATGTTTATAGTAACGCAGAATACTTTGATTTCTCATATTCTAAAGAATATGATTATTTCTTAAATGGCAACGAACAGCTATTGTCATTGATAGTAGGAGAAAACGGAAAAGTTTCAGAAGTCCTTGATTATTCTTTAATATCAGAAGAGACAAATATACGATATTATGAAACTATTACTCCATATTTGTTGCTTGCATCTATAGTTTTATTTATAATAGACATAATAATTCGTAAATTGCGATTAAGTGATCTTAAAATAACAAAAAGAAAGGAAATTTGATTATGAAAAAAAATATTATATTTTCTGCGTTTATATTATTAGCCGGATTAGTTGCCCTTAATTCTTGTGGTGGATCAGGTTCAATGTCTAATTCTATGTCTGTTGGTGGAGTTCTTCAAGATAGCAACAACTCCGAGTTTAATCCTTTTGAACCACCTGTATCTGATAGCTCTGATTCAACATCAGAATTACCACCTGATGAAGGCAAGTTGCCTAATGAGATTGTTGGCCTATGGATTGGTTATGATGATTTGTATTCATTTACTGAGTTTACATTTGAAGTATTTAAAGATGGTTCCGCAGTCTTTAAAGATGAAAATGGCGAAATGGAATTATATTTTACGTATGATGAGGATAATTCTATTATAGAAAACTCTGATTATTTCTTTAAATATAATGAAAACCCTGAAGTTGTCATTAATATTTGGATTAATAATAGTAGTTATGTGCAATTTTCTGTTGAAGATGAAGCTGGCGTAATCAACGACATAGATCATTTCTATTTTTATAGCTATGTTGAAATTGAAAAAGCTCTATATAAATAGTAATTAAAGATTAACTAATTCATCAATAAATTAATTTATTATATTTGATATTGGATGTACAAAATTATTCTTGTGCATCCTTTTATTTGTCAATAAAAAAAATAGGTCATTAACGATAAATGACCTATTTAATTTTTTTTAATTAAGAAAGTTTGTAAATGTAAATTTCTAATCCGTATTGAGATAATCCGAATTGTATGCATACATCGCCATCTGGAGAATATGCGAATCTTCCCATATACTCGCCAGTATCTTCATCATACATTTCATCTGTGACTAGATAATCATATGCCTCAAGAAGTGCACAATAATCATCATCAGCAGTAGAAGAAACATTGTATATAATCATATCAATATATCCTTCTGGATTTATTTTTGCATAATACTCATATTCGCCAGTATCTTCAAGATGAGGTACGTCATAACCGAGTAATGATTCAACAAGGTTAGTTGGCCAATAATTTGGATTGTCTACAACATAATTATAAGCAAATATACCAATACAATCACGATAATTATGAGAGCCAATTAGTATTTGCATCTCAATCCCACGTGAACTAGAAATTTCTTTATCAGCAAAATATACATCATAACTTATACGTCCGTAGTTAGGATCCCAATATGAGACAGTTTCTAATGATACTAGATATCCTTCAGCATCTGCAATTCCACCATATTCATCCAATTTGGCTTCGAAATCAGCTTCTTTGAAATAGAGATAGAAGACAACCATAGGATCACCATAGTCGTCATAAGATAATTCTATATCGAAACTTGGACATTCAATATATGGAATATCTTCGCCAAGAGTTCCGATAATTAAATCACTATATTGTTCTCCCCATTTGCTAACTGGCTTTACTGGCTCAATTGATGTTGAATTATCTTCACTAATAGAAGGTTCATCACTAATAGAAGGATTGTTTGATTCGCTAGCAGGATTGGTAGTGCAAGACACTACTAGAAATAAGCTAAGTGCTGTTAAACTTAATTTAAATATGTTTTTCATAGCAAAATCCTTATTTCTTTATTTAGCTACATCAGCACCATAACCCCACATATAATAGTCACCAATGACGACCATTTCACCATCGGAAGGTGCAAGGTTTGCTGTATTATCTGATTTTACCCATAGTTCTAATATAATGCTACTATCTTCTTCACATTCAAATACATAATATGAACCATTCATACCTGTAAAGTTAAAGTGGAATTCTTCTTCACCATAAACTACCATAACTGCAGAGCCATCACTATTTACAGTGAAATCAAATCCGTTTTCTGTCACATCATGCCATGTACCACATGCTTCATCAGGTAAAGCCCCTTCTTCAGCTGAAGAAACTGTAAATGTTAATGATTTAGTAACTGGAACATTGTTTTCGCCCATTACTGAAGCAGTGACTGTTACTTCGCCTTCTGATTTAGCTGTTAGAACACCTGCTCTAGTGATAGAAGCAACTTCAGTATCGCTAACTGTCCATGTAACAGTTTTGTCTGTGTTGATTGAATCATCTTTCCAATTAACACTGAATTGAACTTGATTACCAACTTTAATATCATCTAAATTTTTGTCAGCTTTAACATCCCAGTTGCTTTCATTTGGGAAAACTTTTGCAGCGACGTTAAATTTGACTTCTTTTTCTAATTTGATTCCGTATAAATCAACAACAACAACTTTAATTGTTACTTCACCAGAATCTTTAAAGACAACTACACCAACATTTGTGTTAGATGAAAGAGAAACATTTGCAATTTGATCATTTGAAGATTCAAATGAAACTGTTATTTTTGCTTCAGATGGTTTTGGTGCGACTGTTAAGTATCTAGTATCACCAATTTGAACATCATATACTGTATCTTCATCAACACTATTACTGTTCATTGATAATGAGAAACTTGTCATTTTTTTAACAAGATCACAGTAAGCAGTGCCACCAGTAGTTTTGATTTCGCCGTTAGAAAGATATTTAAATTCTCTTACATGAGCGCTACTATTATAGAATTCAACTTTGAAACCTTCACCATCTTCATTTTCAAAAATGAATTGGGTTCCGTTGTAATCGACAAGAGTTGCTTCAACACTTTGACTGAATGTAGAATAAATAGCTGTGCTTTCATCAACAACTTTTAATGTATTATCATTATCTTCACTTTGATAGATATTTCCTGCATATGCTCCTAAATCTGGCATATTAACAACTGTAATAACAGCTTTGTTTGATTCGACTCCATTAACAGAAGTTGCCCAAACTTGAGCAGTACCAGCTTCTAATCCAGTGACAAGTCCGTTATCAAGAGAAATAACATTATCTTTTCCATCTTCAATATGCCATGTTAATGTTTTATCAAAAGCATTTTGAGGGCTAACAAGTGCATTTAATTGAACAGTTTTACCAGTAAAGATGTTAGCAGAAGCAGGAGTAACAGAAATGCTTTCTACTTCAACATCTTCTGGTGGTATATAGTCGTGGCAGTCATCATTTGCCATAAAACAGACAGAGTCAATAGCAAGTGACATTGACTTACCTATCATATTTGAATAAACGATAATTTCGACTTTACTTGCTGGAGCAAATTCATATTCAAAGTTCTTAATGAATTCAGCAGAAGCGTTATTTTTGATTTCATTAGCGAAATCTTGTTCTACAACATCGCCATCGTTATTGTATGTACGAATTGTGAATTTATTTAACCATGTTTTTAAATCTGATAAATGATTTGCCCAGAATAAACCATAGTTAAATGAAATTTGAGAAACTTGTTGTTCACCAAAGTCAAAGTATAAGTTTGATCCTTTAGTAGAGTGCATAACGTTACTATTACTTGGTTGTAATAATAAGTATTGTTGTCCAGATTTAAAGTATTTGTTGTTTTCAGCGTTTCTTCCATCGTTCATTGTAACGCCATATCCGGCTTTAATATCGAATAGACCTTTAGAAGTAGTAACAGCATTAGATGCAAGGACATTATAGTATTTATCGTTTTCATTGCCTTCTTCATGTGTTTCTTCCAAACCAGCCCATACGAAATCGTAAATAGCGTCTGTTTTATCTTGTTCTTTTAGACCGATTACTTTAACAACAATATGTTCTGATTCAATTGGTCCGTTTTCACCGTTAACAGAAACGTATACTTCAGTTGTTCCACCACCAATACCGCGGAATGTCTTTGTTCTACTCTTATTTGAATAGGTCATTTCAAGAACGGTTTCATCATAATGCCATGTGACTACTTTGTCTTCATCCTTGACAACATCCCATGGGTTGAAAGCTTCAGGTGTAAGATCATATCTAACCTCAAACTTTTTATCGACATCGATAATAACATCGTGATCTTCATCACTTTCTAATTCGGATGTGATTACTTCTGCATGAGCGTTAGTATAGTATGCTCTTTGATAATCGTGTTCCCAACCTTTGTATTGCCAATATTCCATTTTTGTTTCTTCACTAAATGGAGTGATATCGTTAAATTCAGGTGGAAGTACAGTAGTACCAAAATTGAATAATTGAATTTGGACAAAGTTTACTGGATCAGAAGAGCTGTCACAGAATCCCCAAATTTTTGAGATATAGCCGTTTTCTAGAACAAAGGCAATATCAATAATGTCATTAAACCATGCATATCCAAATGCTGAGTAGTTTAATTCATCGATTTTTGCATCTGTTGTAACATAGTATACTCCGTTGCTATAGCTTACATCGTTTTCAGTGATGTTTTCTAATAACATTGGTAAATAGAAATATGTTTTCCAAATAGAAAGGTCAGCATTAGATGCACCTTTATTTAACCAACCACTCTTTGAATTAGGATTGCTTGCATCTTTCTCAAAATGTAGCCAAGATTTTCCATCTTCATCAATATGGTAGTAAGAATAGCAGTCTGCTCTGTCATAGCCTGCTTCTGCAAGCGTATATGCAAAATCGACAATGTAGTCATTATCAACAAATTCGTAGTCTTCTTCATAATCTTCACCATCGTAATATTGTTGATAACTATAAACAGTAACGTTGCTATAATCTTTGTGTAATGCTTCTCTAAATAAAGCACGAGCCGCACTTGGATTAGGTGGTGTTGGTGTACTTGGGCTTGTTTGTTCTGAACCAGGAGTAGAGGTGCTTGTGCTACCTTGACTTGATTCAGGACCTGTAGATACACTTGGAACACTTGGTGAGCTTGGTTGCTCAGAAGTACTAACTGAATTGTTAGAATGGCAAGCAGCTAAACCAAATATGGCAATTGATAAAACTAAAAGTTTACTTTTTTTCATTGATTTTTCCTCCTTAATAATAAATAGCAATTGCTAATGATTGTTGTTCTAAACAATACATTAAGCTTATGTAATGCTCATCTTCTAAATCAGCATTCATAACGTAATTTCGCGAAGTTACAGTAACTTGATTTGCTGTTCCTTCATTATAAATTGTTGTGCTTTCATTTCCATCTTGCACAAAGCCAATTTCCTCTAATTGACTACCATAGATAGCTAAAGAAGAACTATTAACATAATCATAATATAGTGTCAAAATAGAAGCACTTGAACCTACATAGGCATAATCGAATACTGCATTTTCTACATCTAAACGAGGAAGATCCATGCCTAGATAATAATTGATATCTAAATAAGGCCAGTCATTATAGATGTAAAGAACAAAGATTTCTGATTCGAGATCATATGTATACATTATATGAGTACCTAATGCACTAGTTGCTTCATCATATCCATAAGTTGTATAGGTAACTGTATAACCAGCATTTATTAATTCGCTTTCATACAAATCGACATTTTTAATTTCACTATGATATACATATATTGATATTCTTGCTTTATAGTCAATTGTGAAATCAACATATGCTTCGTAACTTCTACCTGCTACAACTGGAACGTATTCTGCAGTTATAGACTTTATTGCCTCTTCAGGCCAATAGTCAATTCGCATTTCAACTTTGTAAATTAATAACTCAAAATAAGTTACACCAGTAGTTAATACATCATATTGTACAACTAGATCCTCAGTAGCAGAAACTTCAAGCCATCCGTAAGGACTATCATAAGATAATTGGAATCCGTTAAGTTCTAAAGAAGTTTCATATCTTTCTTGAATTGTTTTGCTATTAATTCCGTAACAGTTAACAATAAGCAAATCTAGTGAAGTAGCCTCATCAATTGTAACAAAATATTCAAATGATTCAGCTGTGACGGCAGGCACTAATTCTTTGTTTTCATTTCCTGCTATAAATCCTATAGCGTCTAATAAGTTTTCATCCCATGAATCTGAGTAGTAGACAACTTCTCTTTCAATGTTACTTTCACTTTGACTAGTAGAGATACTAGGGTCTGATCCTTCAACTGATGGTGAGCTAACACTTTCACTCGTTAAATCACTGACACTTGGGTTTGAATTTGATGTTTGACTACCACTAGTACATCCACAAAGTAAGAAAGCAATTGTTAATAAAAATAATCCGAATTTCTTTATCATTTTAACTCCTTTCAAATTTTCATTTACTACCTATCACAATTATGCTTACTTTTTCCTTATAATAAATAATAAATAATATATAAAGATTTTACGCGTTTTACGTGAATTAGTCAATAAAAAATATTAGTAATTACTCCCATTTTTACGAAAATGGCGCGCATTTTGTCGAAATATTAGCGAATTTGTGTAGAAAATTTACTATTTGCTTTATGTAAGCAGTTTCATATAAACTATTTTATTAGTACATCATTTTAGAATAAATATTGCGTAAAAAACGTTATAATTTCAAAATATATATATGTTTTTTATACAAAATATAGAGATAAATTAGATAAGTAAATAAAAACTGCTAGAACTTTTTCTAGCAGTCTTTAAATTATTTTTTTAAATTATTAACTAAGGCTTGAAGATGACTCTTTTGTCTTGCAGCAGTTCTTTTTGTTTGAACACCCTTAGAAACAGATTTATCAATTTTTGCAACAGCACTACGTAATGCTGCTTCAGCTTTTTCGACTTCACCTGCTTCAACAGCAAGACGAACTTTTTTCATTTCAGTACGGACACTAGACTTCATACTAGCATTAGCCATACGACTTTTTTCGTTTGTACCAACTCTTTTTACTTGTGATTTAATATTTGCCATAATTTCACCTCTTTCAAAACACGAAAAAAGTTTATCATAACTAGCAATTTTATTCAATAGTTTTGCACTATTTTGATTATTATTCGTCCTTATACAAATAATAATATGAGGTGATAATATGAAAATAAATGACTTATTTAAAAACGATATTGCAGATGAATTAATAAAAAAGAAAAAAAGCGATCCGATTTCAATAAAGCATTTTAAAGAATATGGTGCAAAAATAACGCAAATTGAAATCAAAGACAAAAATAATAAATATGCAAAAGAAGTTGGCAATTACATTACTATAGAGTGCACTAACGATCATAATAATGAAGAGGTCTTAGCAAAATATCTTAAAAAAATATTGAAAAAGAATGGATTTAACTCAAAATCTAAAGTTTTAGTTGTTGGATTAGGAAATGATTCATATCTTTCGGATGCATTGGGGCCAAAAGTCATTAAAGAAATTAATGTTACTTCGCACTTGAAAAAGAAAAAAATAACAAGTGTTTCGTGTTTTATTCCGGGAGTTATGGGTGTAACAGGATTAGAGTCTAGCGCAATGATTAAAAGTATCATTGATCGCTTTTCAATTGACATTGTTATTGTCATTGATTCACTTGCAACAAGAAGTATTTCACGTTTGTACAAAACATATCAATTAACAGATACGGGGATTAATCCTGGAAGTGGTGTAAATAATAACCGAATGGGTGTTAACAAAAAAATTATGAAGATACCAGTGGTGGCTATTGGAGTTGCTACAGTTGTTGATGTGGCAAGTATCATGGTTAATACTTTAAACGTAATTGATAAAAATCTTTTAAATACTAATACTATAGAAACGATATATAATTCGCTTGATCGTGATAATCATAATTTTATTATGACAACTAAAGAGATTGATGATTTAATAGATGTAATAGCGTTAAATATCGCAAGTGGAATAAACTTAGCAATAAATCCAACTTTAGCAATAAACGACAATCTTAGATAAATTTATTTTCTATCATTGTAACGGGTGATGAAAATGAAAAATTTTTTTAAGACTGCTTTGATTGTTTTATTTGTAGGAATAGTAATCGCCTCAATTGCAGGAAGCAGGAGTGTAAGTTCGAACAATAATAGTGCACTTACTTCTATCATCGACCAATTTGAAGATAATGTTGCAAATGGTGGAGTCATTCAAGATGGAATAATTGATGGAGCAACAAGTGTAGATGAAATTGTAGTTGCAAGTAATGGACTTGCATCATTGTTTAATAAACTTGGCTCAATGCTGGTAAGTGGAATTGGCAAATTAATCAAATTGGCAGCAGAGCTTATAACAAAATTCATAGGTTAATTATCTTTAATCTTGTTTACTTATTTGTTAAACTTAGATTGGTGATTTAAATGAAAAGACTTGAAAAAATTTTATATATGGGAACACCAGAAATGTCAGCAATAGTTTTAGAATCATTAATTTTAGAAGGCTATAACATTGTCGGTGTTGTTGCACAATGCGATAAGCCGGTAGGAAGAAAAAAAATATTAGAAAAAGTTCCAACTAAAGTAGTTGCTGAAAAATATAATATTCCTGTGTTTCAGCCGGAAAAAATACGTTTAGACTATGAATTTGTCAAAGATTTAAATCCTGACTTAATTTTGACTCTTGCTTATGGTCAAATTGTGCCACAAGGATTATTAGATATTCCAAGACTTGGTTGCATTAATCTTCATGGATCTTTACTTCCGAAATATCGTGGGGCCGCTCCTATGCAATATGCACTTATTGAAGGAGAAAAAGTTACTGGAATGACCTTAATGCAAATGATTGATAAAATGGATGCGGGAATAATGTATGCAAAAGAGGAAGTCACAATCAGTGAAGATGATACATTAACAACTCTAACATCTAAGATGACAAATTGTGCCAAAGATTTAATTTTGAGAACTCTTCCTTTATATCTCGATGGAAAACTAAATGGTGAACCACAAGATGAAAGCCTAGTGACATTTTGTCCAACTATAAAAAAAGAGCAAGAACATTTGGATTTGAATTTAGATGCGAAAAAAGTAGTAAATTGGATTCGTGCACTAAATGATCATCCAGGTGCATATTTATATCTTGATAATGTGAAAATTAAGATTTGGAAGGCAAGAGTTATTAATGATAAAATAACAAAAACTTTAGGAGAAATTATCAGCGCTGATAAAAACGGATTGATAATGCAAGGAAAAAATGGGCAAATATCGTTACTTGAGCTACAAAAAGAAGGAAAGAATAAGATGGACTATCGCTCATTTATAAACGGTAATCAAAACTTAGTAGGTAAAATCTTAAAATAATTGGGCTATGTAGCCTAAATTTAGGTGAAAATACATTTTTAGTAAAAAATAGGCTTTTACCGCCCACAAGTAAAATTTGAGGAATAAGATATAGTGTCGATAGGGAAAATCGACAATCCTCCTCCCCAATGATTTAGCAACTCACTTACAGAAAATAAGGTTCCAGTCAACCTTATTTTTTTATTGCCTAGTGAAAATATTTATATTAAATTATTAATATAAAGGAGTGAGAAAATTGGAAAAGAATTTAATTATGTCTGTGCACCAGTTAGTAGATTTTCTCCTCCGAAAAGGTGATATTGACAATCGAATTTATAATAAGACCTCAATGAGTGAAGGTACACGTCTTCATGCTTCATACCAAAGAAGGCAAAGCGATGACTATATTGCAGAATTTTATTTGAATCATACATTTAATATTGATGGTTTTAATGTTACTTTACAAGGGCGAGCAGATGGAATTATAGAAAGACCTTTTTTATGCGTTATTGATGAAATTAAAACTAGTGTTATTGATAACGAGGAATTTTATAATTCACAAGCAGAATGGCATTTAGGTCAAGCAAAAGTTTATGCGCTTATTTACGCTATTGACAAGAAAAAAGATCGAATGGGTGTAAGACTAACATATATAAATCAGTTAGACAATAAACAGCTTATAAAAGAATTTACATATACAAAAGACGAATTAGAGGAATATGTAATCAATTTAATTAGAGAATACTTGGATTTTTATCAAATGATTTTCAAACAAATTGAAGAAAGAAATGAGAGTGCTAAAATTCTTGAATTCCCCTTTGAAAATTACCGCTTGGGTCAATATGACTTAGCAAAATATACGTATTCTGCTATTAAACAAGAAGAAAATCTTTTTGTGGAAGCTCCAACGGGAATTGGAAAAACAATGTCTACACTATTTCCTTCAGTAAAAATGTTTGCGGAAGAAAATGTCGATAAAATCTTCTATTTAACTGCCAAAAACAGTGGGATAATATCAGCATTTAATGCTACTAAACTTTTACTTAGCAAGGGATTGAAATCTAAAGTTATTCAAATTACCGCAAAAGATAAAATATGTTTATGTCCGGGTCGTGGATGCAATCCTGACGAGTGTCCATACGCAAAAGGATATTATGAAAAAATACGAAACGCTTTAAGTGATTTATTAAAAAATGATACTGAATATTCCAAAGATTTAATTTTAGAATATGCAAATAAGCATCAGTTGTGCCCATTTGAATATCAATTAGATGTTTCATTATTTTCAGATATTATAATTTGCGATTTTAATTATCTTTTTGATCCAATTGTATATATGAGAAGATATTTTGATGAAACCACTTATCGTATGATTGGTTTAATTGATGAGGCTCATAACCTTGTTGAGCGTGGAAGAGAAATGTATTCGACGTCACTTTTATATTCCAATTTTAAAAAAATGAAAAGAAACATCAAAAAAATTGAGCATAAAAAATTAAAAACTGCTGTCAACAAGATTAATAAGATTTTTAAAGAATATGATAGTGAATCCGAGGATGGCTATAACCTAAAAGAGAATTTAGACGTAAAGTTAATTTCTGTTTTATCTAATTTTCAACAACAAGCATCGGATTATATGAAAAAGCTTCCATATGATGTTGAAGATGATTTTAAAGACTTTTATTTTGATGCGATTAGATTTGTTAAAATATCAGAATTTTTTAATCACAATTTTAAGTTTTATATTTATAAAGAAAATGGTGACTTGAGTGCAAATATTTTTAATTTAAATCCTGCAAAATTATTTGAGGACTCATTATCAAAATTAAAAGGTGCAGTATTATTTTCTGGTACTTTATCGCCACTTGATTATTATGTAAAACTTTTAGGAGGAAATAACGATTCTCCAGTTTTGCGTATTCCTTCTCCATTTCCAAGAAAAAATTTAAAATTGATGGTTGCACCAAAAATTTCTACGACATATAAAAATCGTGACAAAACATACGGAGAGGTTGCAAGTTATATAAAAACTGCTGTATCACAAAAAATAGGAAACTATTTTGTGTTTTTTCCATCATATAAGTATTTAAATAGTGTTCTTGAATATTTTGAAGATGAAGATTTTATTATTCATAGTCAAGTTCAGGATATGAAAGAAGAGGAAAAAATTGCATTTCTTGGCAATTTCATAGAAAATCCAACTAAAACGCATATTGGCTTTGTTGTATTAGGCGGAGTATTTTCAGAAGGAATAGACTTGATTGGTAATCGGTTGATTGGGGCAATTATCGTTGGTGTTGGCCTACCTCAAATTTCCTACGAGCGAGATCTAATTAAAAATTATTTCGATGAAAATGAAGAAAATGGATTCGAATATGCCTATGTTAAACCGGGTATGAATCGTGTTATGCAAGCTGTAGGTCGTGTCATAAGAAGTGAAAAAGATAAAGGTATGGTATTACTCATTGATGAAAGATATATGCAAAGAAGATACCAAGACTTATTTAAGGCGGAATGGCATAATTACGATGTTGTTTTAAATGAAGAAGATATAGAAATTGAATTAAAAAAATTTTATAAAATCATTTAAAGAGGTTGCTATTTATTAATTTGGTGTTCGTGGTTAACTCTTGGAGTACACCTTATATGCGTTGAAAGCACTAATGTTTTCATCACTTTTTTTATTCAATTATTTTATCTTGACAATGTTTAAAAAAAGAAGTAGCAATCTGTTTATATTGCACATTATCAATAATATAGCTAATGCCATGACCAGCATTAGGAAAAGTATACAATTTAGAGTAACTATTACAATTATTTTTTATTTCTTTGCTCATTTCGCAAGGCACAATTTTGTCATCTTCGCCATGAATCAGTAAAATAGGAATATTGGTGTTTTTCACTGCTTCAGCTGAATTTGCAGAATTTAATTTAAAATGACCAAATAAAAGTGCGCCTAAGTAAATAAAAGGATACATAATTCTTGGATTATAGTGCATATCTTTACATACTTTTTTAATAACGGCAGGAGGAGTGGTAAAAGGACAGTCTGCTACAATTCCATGAACGTTTGTTGGTAAATTAAATTCTGAAGCCATAAGCACTGTTGCCCCACCCATTGACACACCAGCAAGATAAATTGATACATCTTTTCCAAAACGCTCAAGTGCATAATCTATCCAACTTAGGCAATCGTATCGTTCTTTTATTCCGAAAGTAATTGTATGGCCTTCACTCATTCCATGAGCGCGTTGATCTACAAGTAATACATTAAAACCTAGTTCACGTGCTAATTTATTACCACCACAAAAATCTCTAATAGAAGATCCTTTGTAACCAGGAAATTGTATTTGAAGTGGTGCACCATCTTTAACGTGATAATATCGAGCGGATAATTTGATGTCATCCTTTGCTTTGATGTATACTCTTTCGTATTCTAATGTATCAATTTCTTTTATTAACGCAATCATGACATCACGATTAGATAAATATTGTTCATCATCAGGAATTGCGTAAATATTTTCGTCGTGTTTTGTTGGAACATAAAATACTAATCGATATGCAAAGAAAGCAAATCCTAAAACAAAGAATATTGTTACGATTAAAACACTTAAAATAACGATTATCCAAACCATATTTATCTCCTCATAATTTTAATAACAATTATTAATTGAAATATAATATGAGCAATTATATTTTGCAACGATACACTACTTTATAACGTATTTAATTACACATTTTTGAAAGAAATGTATAAATATATTATGTGATGCATGGGTACATTTTGTTGACTGTACAATTTGTAAGTGCTATTCTATTTTAAGTAAAGTAAAGGAGTTTTTAGTATGTACGAAGAAAAACCTCAAGATGAAGGATCAGTTGGATTAGGTATAGTACTTGGGATATTCATAACTTGGGTTGGAATAATTATTGCTTATGTACTTAAACAACCAAAAACCATTAAGGGTAGCTGGATTGGACTTTTAATTAGATATGGTATTGGACTTTTAGGTACTATTTTTTCTATCATATTGTATCTTGCATTTGGTGTAGCATATTTTAGTTTCTTATTCCCATTTTTAAGCTAATATAATTGATTAATTTAAGGCAAATTTGTTTAAAAGACACATTTGCTTTTTAATAAAAATAAGAATAAATCTATAGATGAAAAAAATAATAGAATTGCAATTTATTGACTAAATAAGTGTTGAATGCTATTCTATATTAAAATAATGAAAAGGAGTAATTATTATGGATGAAAGACCAGTAAATGTACAAGATGAAGGATCACTAGGACTAGGTATTGTTCTCGGTATATTCTTAGGCTTAATTGGTATAATCATAGCATTAGTTATTAATAAGCCAAAAACAACTAAAGGATCACTTATTGGCTTTGGAATCTCATTTGCTATTGGAATTCTAGGCTATGTCTTGATTTTTGTGTTGTTAGGTGCAAGCCTTGGTGCGCTTGGCGTTGGAATGTAGTCAATAACTATATAAAATATGATAAAAGTAAATTTTCTTGAAAAGTAAATTTACTTTTTTATTTTGCAAAACTAGAATTTTATATATTTAATATATTAAATAAATTTGTTATAATTTAACGGATTGGAGGTGGATTTATGATTGATCAAAAAAAGATTCGTAACTTTTCAATAATTGCTCATATTGATCATGGTAAATCCACACTTGCAGATCGTATTCTAGAATTAACTGGAAGCGTAGATAAACGTGAAATGAAAGATCAACTCCTTGACTCTATGGATTTAGAAAGAGAAAGAGGAATCACCATTAAATTAAATGCAGTTACTTTGAACTATCATCATACAGATGGCGAAGATTACGTTTTTAATCTAATTGACACTCCGGGACATGTCGACTTTACTTATGAAGTATCTCGCTCTTTGGCGGCTTGTGAAGGTGCTTTACTTGTTGTTGATGCAACACAAGGAGTAGAAGCTCAAACACTTGCGAATGTATATTTGGCCGTTGATAATGATTTAGAAATAATTCCTGTTATAAATAAGGTGGATTTGCCAAGTTCTGATCCGGAACGAGTTAAAGCTGAAATTGAAAAAAGAATCGGAATAAGTTGCGATAACGCTATTAACGTATCTGCTAAAACTGGTTTAAATGTAGAAAAAGTTTTGGCTCAAATTGTTGAAACAATTCCTGCGCCAGTTGGTGATATAAATGCACCATTAAAAGCACTTATTTTTGACTCTAATTACGATTCTTATCGTGGTGTTATTATTAACATTCGTATAAAAGAAGGCATGGTTAAGTTAGGAGACATTATACATTTGTGCGCAGCAAATAAAGATTATCAAGTAACAGAACTTGGAATTCGTACTCCAAAAGAAGAAAAACGCGATGCTTTATACGCAGGTGAAGTTGGCTATTTATGCGCACAAATAAAAGATATTAAAGATGTACATCCTGGTGAAACTGTAACTTTAAGAGATGATCCAACTGATATGCCTTTACCAGGATATCGACATATTAATCCAATGGTTTATTGTGGCTTATATCCCGTAGATTCTAAAAAATATCAAGACCTAAAAGAAGCATTAGAAAAATTATGCTTGAATGATTCTTCTTTAGTATTTGAACCTGAAACATCACAAGCCTTAGGCTTTGGTTTTAGATGTGGATTTTTAGGGCTTTTACATATGGATGTTGTTCAAGAAAGACTAGAAAGAGAATACAATATTGATTTAATTTTAACTGCACCATCAGTTATTTATAAAATAAACATGACAAATGGAAGTGAAATCTACATTGATAATCCTTCCAAATTACCTGATTTAACTTTAATCAAATCAATCGAAGAGCCATATATTAAAGCTAATGTTATGACACCGAAAGAATATGTCGGACCAATTATGGAATTATGTCAAGAAAAACGTGGTATTTATCTTGATTTAGAATATTTTGATGATACGAGAATGATTCTTAAATATGAAATACCACTTAGTGAAATAGTTTATAATTTCTTTGATAAGTTAAAGAGTTATTCAAAAGGTTATGCATCATTTGATTATGAACTAAGTGATTATAAGGTCTCAAACTTAGCAAAAATGGATATTTTACTTAATGGTATTCCAATTGACGCTTTGAGCATTATTGTTTATAAACCTACGGCGTATAATCGTGGAAACGCAATTACACGCAAATTAAAAGAAGTTATTCCACGTCAACAATTTGAAGTACCAGTTCAAGCATCAGTGAATGGAAAAATTATTGCTAGAACTGATATTAAAGCAGTAAGAAAAGACGTTTTAGCGAAGTGTTATGGCGGGGATATTTCTCGAAAACGTAAACTTCTTGAAAAACAAAAAGAAGGAAAGAAAAGAATGAAGCGCGTTGGTTCTGTTGAAGTACCACAAGAAGCGTTTATGTCTTTGTTAGCTATTGATGATGACGAATAGACACGAATTTCGTGTCTTTTTGTTTCATTGCGTCGGTTTTTGTTAGTAGATTTTTAGTAAATAATTAGTTTTTTTATAGAAAGAAAATTAGTTTTTTGCTAGAATGTCCCTATGAGGTGACTAGATGTGGATTTAAATGATTATGGTAAAGCTTTTTCTAGTGATACTTATGCTACTAAAGCTGAAGTTTTAGAAGTTCTACAAATCCGTGCTGGAATTGATGTCTTTTGGGGGAAGATTTTAGCATATCGTGAGCAATTTATGGGTAAGTTGCCACTTCGAAATATTGAGAAACTACCATTTAATATTGTTTTTACACCAGGTATCTTAAATAAAGAAACATTGTTAGAGCGTAAATTAGTTAAACTGATGATAAGATATCTTAAACTAAACTATAATGATTATTCACGTATTAGTGCACGAAACGAGCAAATAACAGCGTCATTAAAGCACATTGCTAATATTTACAATATTGAAACTGATGAGACTTTATTTAACGAAATTATAAATGGAAGTGCATCTAGTTTAAAACCAAACCAAATCATATTACAAAAATATTATGAATGTCTTAAAGATATTGAAGTTTATTCTGCAGATGCTGTAAATGAAGCACGTGCTTTAAAATTTGCTATGATGTTAAGCGGGATAAATGATGTAGATTATTTATATCGTAAAGAAGAACTACAAGACACATCATTAAAGTTATATGATCGAGTCTATAGTGCTGCACCAGTAGAAAGAATTAAGCCGATGATGGTGGATCTATATGAATTTATGAACGACAGCACATATTCGGCTTTATTCCGTAGTATTGTCACATATTTCTATATTTGTATGATTCAGCCATTTTCTTTCTACAGTGAAGAAATTGCTGTCTTGTTAGCTAAGTCGATACTTGCACATTATGATTTTGATGAAGTTTCATCGCTAATAGATTTTGAAACTTTAATCGATGATTTAAAAGACAAGATGACAAAAGTTTTTGAAAACGTTATGGGCACGAATGATATGACTTATATCATTTATAAAGTAATGCTTGTCTTAGATGAAAAAGTATCTTCGCTTCTTGATTTAATTAAGAAAAATAACGCGGATGAGATTAAAGAAGAATTCTTTAATATTGAGAAAAAAGAAGAAAAAAATGTCGAAGTTATGGAAAAATCATCGCAAGTGTTGCATAATGTTGATTATGAGGTAAGAGTGGCTTTACCTAAACTACCTGTTGGATTAGATGAAAAGGATGCAGATAAAATTTCTGAACATCTCTTAGAACTTAATCCAAATCTAAAAAAAGGCGAGGCGTTATTCTATGCTCATCATTGTACAGTAGGTAAGTACTATACTATTCAACAATTTAAAACGATGAATGATTGTGCTTATGAAACTGCTAGAACTTCGATGGATAACTTAGCCAAACTTGGTTTTTATCGAAAAGAAATGATTAAAAATAAATTTGTTTATACACCAGTACAAAGAAAGTAGGGAAAAGATATGTTTAATTTAGCTTCTTGGATTGAAAATCCATTTATTATTATTGCCTTTATAGTTTTATTTTTTGGCGTTATTGCCTTAATAGTTTTCTTATTAAGAAAATTACCATCATTAAAAGATGATGTTAAAAAACCAATGAGTGAAGAAGAAGCGGCTAAAGAAAATTTAGATCGTATTCTTGTCCCAATTGAAGAAGAAAAAAAATCTAACGAAGAAAATGAAGAAGACGAAGGTAAATAGTCTTTATATTCATATACCGTTTTGTCAACATCTTTGTGACTATTGTGACTTCACGAAGATGTTTTATTTACGTCCATATGTTAGAAAATATATCAAAGAATTAACAAAGCAAATAGATAATTTAGGTAAAGCAAAATTTAAAACAATATATATTGGTGGAGGAACACCAACAAGTCTTTCACCAGATCTTTTAGAATCTTTGCTAAGTTCGTTAAGTGCTCATAAAACAAATAAGACAGAATTTACAATTGAGGTTAATTTAGAAACTATGACGCACAAAAAATTAATGCTTATGAAAAAATATGGCATTAATCGACTTTCTATTGGCGTTCAAACCTTTAATGATTATTTGTTAAAAAGTATAAATAGGTATCATAATAAAAGACAAATTATATACTGGATTAATAAATTCAATAAGTATGAGATTACTAATATTAATATTGATTTAATTTATGGTTTACCTAATCAAACTTTAGAAATGTTTAAAAAAGATATTGATATTGCTACATCGTTAAATATTTCTCATATTTCTTCATATTCATTAACAGTATCTAAAGGTACAGTTTTCTTTAAGAAAGGCGTAAAAGAAGTGAGTGATGAAGAATCACGCGTTTATTATGATTTACTTTATAAAGAATTAAAAAAGAAAAAATTTTATCGTTATGAAGTTTCAAATTTTGCTAAAGATAAAATGTATTCTAGACACAATATAAATTACTGGAACGCAAACGAATACGTCGCTCTTGGCCTAGGAGCACATGGCTATGAAAATGGTATAAGGTACCAAAACACTTCAAACATAAATGAATATTTAAAAGGCAATTATTTTATAAGTAAAGAGGAATTATCGTTTGTAGAACAAATTGAAGAATTCGTGATGCTTAATTTAAGAAAAGAAGTAGGAATAAATAAAAAGAAATTTAAGAATAGATTTAACAAAGATATCTATGAAGTATTTACAACTTCCTTAAAAGAAAATGTAAATAATAAGTTACTAAAAGAAACAAAGACACATATTAAAACTGCTTATCTAGGTATGATGCTACTTGATAGTGTCCTGATAAAGATGTTTTTGGAATTATAACTTACGTTACTACGTAAGTTTTTTAATTTTTTACATTTTTTGGAAAAAATTAGCACTTTTTTGTTGACAGTGCTAAAAACTAGCATATAATAGAATTAGCACAAAGAAGTAAAGAGTGCTAAATGAGGTGAAACTATGAGTTTATCAAGACGAGACTACATCTTAAAACTTATTGTTGAATACTTTATTAAAAATGCGACTCCGGTTGGCAGTCACACACTTATTGAAGAATATAACCTTGATGTTTCTAGTGCAACAATTCGAAATGAAATGTTAGCGTTAGAAAAAGAAGGATATTTAGAAAAGACACACACATCTAGTGGCCGTGTCCCTTCTTCAAAAGGATACCGTTACTACATTGATCACTTAAGAAATGAAAGTGTTGATTCAAGAATTAAAAATGAAATAGCAAATCTTTTATCAGAGCGTTCATTGACAGTAGAACAAGCAATTACTAAATCTTGTGAAATACTCTCACATATGACAAATCTTGCATCGGTAATGCTTGGGCCTAATGCTAAAGATGAACATCTTATTTCTGTTCAACTAATTCCAATTTCAACTAAGACTGCAACAGTGGTCTTTGTAACTGATAAAGGATATGTCGAAAATAAAACATTCATCTTTGATGAAGATACAGAAATCAAAGACATCGAGAATTGTGTAAAAATTCTTAACGATCGTTTAAAAGGTACATCCGTGTCATTATTAATTGATAAGATGGAAGCAATTAAACCAGTTCTTCAAAATTATGTATCTGATAACGATATAATCTATCAAGTGTTTATGGAAGCATTCTTAAAGTTTGCTCGTGAGCGTATATCTTTATTTGGTAAAGGACAACTTTTCAATCAAGAAGATATTGCAAGTGATGCTGAAAAGCTTCGACGTGTACTAAATCTCTTTGATTCACCTGATGAAATGAGAAATATGCTCATTACAGATGGAAGTGAAGATATCTCGATTTCTATTAACGATAATGACGTATCCATCATTACATCAAAGATTAAAATGCCTGGTCAAGATGACGGCACAATCGCTCTTGTTGGACCAAAACGTATGGATTATGAAAAAGTAGTTGGAGCGTTAGAATATGTCGCGCAAGAACTTGAAAAGTATTTTGCGAAAGAGAGGAATAAAAATGGAAGAGACTAAAGAAAATGTAAAAGAAGAAAAATTATCTAGAAAAGAAAAAAAGGAAAATAAAAAAATTCATCTTCTTGAAGAAGAATTAAAAAAATCCAACCTTGAACTAGAAGAATGGAAAAATAAATACTATATGGCTTACGCCAATTTACAAAATGAAAAGAAGATGTATGAAAAAGAGCATCTTGACATGATTAAATATCGTGCGGCAGGCTTTGTAGAAGATTTAATGCCTGCGCTTGATGCCTTCCATGTAGCGTTACAAATTAAACCGGATGATCAAAAGATGCAAAACTTTCTTACAGGGTTTGAATATATTTATAAAAATATATTAAGTGTCTTAGAAAATGAGGGTGTAACAAAATTAGAACCTGGTTTACATGCAAAGTTTGATTCATCTTATATGCATGCTCTTGATTCGGAAGAAAGCGATGAGGAACCAAACACAGTCATTAAAGTATTGTCAGTTGGCTATAAATTAAAAGATCGTATTATTAGACCAGCTATGGTTATTGTTGCTCGAAAAAGAGAACCTAAAGTTGAAAAAGAAGAAGAAAATAATAGTTCCAGTGCGAACTAAATAAAATAAAGAGGAGATTAAATATTATGGCAAAAGAAATTATTATTGGTATTGACTTAGGTACAACAAACTCTGTTGTATCATATTTAACAGAAGATGGCTCATGGAAAGTTATTCCTAACCCAGAAGGACATAACACTACTCCATCAGTCGTAGCATTTAAAGCAAGTGGTGAAGTTATCGTTGGCGATGCAGCAAAAAGACAAGCTGTCACTAACCCAGACACTGTTTCATCTATTAAACGTTTAATGGGAACAAGTGAAAAAGTTCATATTAATTGCATTAATAAGGATTTCACACCACAAGAAATCTCAGCAAAAATCTTAGGATATATGAAAGACTATGCTGAAAAAGCTCTTAACACAAAAATTGAAAAGGCTGTTATTACAGTTCCTGCATATTTCAATGATGCTCAAAGACAAGCAACTAAAGATGCAGGTCAAATTGCTGGATTAAAAGTTGAACGTATTATTAATGAGCCAACAGCAGCAGCTCTAGCCTATGGTCAAGATAAAGAAAAGGCAGAAAAAATCTTAGTCTATGACTTAGGTGGTGGAACATTCGACGTATCAATTCTTGATATTGGCGATGGTACATTCGAAGTCGTATCAACAGCTGGAGATAACCATCTCGGTGGTGATGACTGGGATAACGCTTTACAAAATTGGATTAAAGAACAAATCAAAGCTCAATTTGGTGTTGAATTAAATGATAAAATGGCACTTCAAAGATTTAAAGAAGCTGCTGAAAAAGCAAAAATCGAATTATCTGGTCAACTTGAAACAACAATTTCTCTACCATTCATTGGTATGACTGCAAATGGACCAATTAACTTTGAAACAACAATCTCAAGAGCTAAATTCCAAGAATTAACTCGTGATTTACTAAGAAGAACTGAAGAACCAGTACGTCGTGCTTTAAGCGATGCTCATATGAGTGCATCTGATTTAAACCAAGTCATCATGATTGGTGGTTCAATCCGTATGCCTGCTGTTCAAGAATTAGTAGCAAGATTAACAGGTAAAAATCCTAACTACTCAGTTAACCCTGATGAAGCTGTCTCAATTGGTGCAGCTATCCAAGGTGGAATTATTCGCGGAGACGTTAAAGATGTTGTCTTACTTGACGTTACACCATTAACTTTAGGTATTGAAACTATGGGTGGTGTTATGACTCCATTAATTACACGTAACACAACAATTCCTACAACTAAATCTCAAATTTTCTCAACTGCTGCGGATAACCAACCAGCTGTTGATATCATGGTCTATCAAGGTGAAAGACCAATGGCACATGATAACAAACTATTAGGTCATTTCAAACTTGATGGTATTAAGCCTGCACGTCGTGGAGAACCTCGTATTGAAGTTACTTTCTCAATTGACGTCAACGGTATTGTTAAGGTATCTGCTAAAGACTTAGATACTCAAAAAGAACAAAACATTACTATCTCTGGATCAAATGGTTTAAGTAAAGCTGATATTGACCGCATGGTTAAAGAAGCTGAAGAAAATAAAGAAGCTGATGAAAGACGTAAAGAAGAAGTTGAAATCAAAAACAAAGCTGAAAGCTATATTAATATGATTGATCAACAATTAGCAGAAGCTGGCGATAAGATTGACGCAAATCAAAGAGAACAAACACAAAAATTACGTGATGAATTAAAAGAAGCTTTAGATAAGAATGATATTGA
Source organism: Erysipelotrichales bacterium (assembly GCA_022508525.1). Lineage (GTDB taxonomy): Bacteria > Bacillota_I > Bacilli_A > RFN20 > CAG-826 > RUG131. The sequence goes on along the minus strand of JAFLVA010000004.1, from coordinate 66,455 downwards.
AACTTTAAAATCACGTATTGGTGAACTTGAAAAGGCTGCAGAATACATGGCTCAAGCTCAACAACAACAAGGCCAAGCAAGCGGAAATGATGCATCAACTGATAATAAAAAAGATGATGATGTCATTGATGCAGAATTTACCGAAAAGAAATAAAAAGTTAAATGGGGCATACCTTGCCCCATTCTTGAATTAAAGGAGGGATATTAATGCCGAGTAAAAGAGATTATTATGAAGTACTTGGTGTTTCAAAATCTGCTAGTAAAGATGAGATTAAAAGTGCTTATCGTAAATTAGCAAAGCAATATCACCCAGATAATAAAGAAACTGGCTCAGAAGAAAAATTTAAAGAAATTCAAGAAGCCTATGATGTTCTTTACGATGATAATAAACGTGCTACTTATGACCAATTTGGTCACGCTGCTTTTGATCAAAATGGTGGTGCAGGTGGATTTAATGGAGGATTTGGTGGCTTCCAAGATGTCGATTTAGGCGATATATTTAGTTCTTTCTTCGGTGGAGGAAGAAGAACACGTAGAGGACCAAGTGGCCCAACACGTGGTAATGATGCCTTCATGCGTGTACGTGTAAACTTTATGGATGCAATTAATGGTACTACTATTTCAATTCCATTAGATTTTGATGAAAAATGTGATAAATGTTACGGAACTGGTGCAAAAACACCAAATGACGTAGAAACTTGCTCACATTGTAACGGTACTGGTAGTGTACGTACAAGACAACAAACTCTGTTTGGCACAGTTGAAACTCAAAGTGAATGTCCACATTGTCATGGAACAGGAAAAGTTATTAAAAACAAATGTGATGCTTGTAACGGAAAAGGTTATAAACACGTTCATAGTAATGTTGATGTCAAAGTTCCGGCAGGTATTAATGAGGGACAACAAATTCGTGTTCCTAATAAAGGAGAACGTGGCACTAATGGTGGCTCAAATGGTGATTTAATTATTGAGGTTACAATTAAGAAACATGATAATTTTGAGAGAGATGGCGATAATATCCATATTGAAGTTCCAGTTTCAATGGTGGATGCTGCGCTTGGTGTTACACTTACTGTTCCAACCGTGTATGGGGAAGTAGAAGTTAAAGTGCCAAGTGGAACTCAATCAGGACAAATATTAAAAGTTCGTGGTAAGGGTGTAAAGAATGTAAGAAGTGGCATCTATGGTGATCAATATATTCACGTTAAAGTTGTAACTCCTACTTCAATTTCCAAAGAACAAAAAGCATTGTTAGAAAAGTTTAAGGAACTTGAAGGAAAAAACGAATCAATATTTGATAAATTTAAAAAGATGTTTAAAAAATAAAGGCTGAAGTGATTCAGTCTTTTTTTTTGATAAATATTTATACTTTTCTTTTGCTTATATTGTAATTTAAAATGTTCCTTAAAAAGAACAAAACTAATGTAACATTAAAATTTATAATACATGTAAGGAGGTATAATTCAATGAAATCTAAAAGAATTTTATGTGTTACTTTGATTGTGTTAACATTGTTGATTACAGGTTGTCACTCATTTAAATATGTAAGAAACTATAATGCAAAAGGAATGAAAGGAACTGAAGTGTATTGTTGGAGAGTAAATAATATTTCTTGGAGATGTGTCGCATTATATGGTACAAATAGAGCAAAAGACTATAGTGAAATAAAAGGATTAGACAATATGTTTTTTTCTTGCTCGCTTTTTGAAATGAAAAATATACTTGCAACATTTAATGAAGAAGAGAGAAATGCTGTTGCAATTTGGGTTGTTGATTATCCGTTCCCTAACAAAGGAATAGTAGAAATATTACCACGTGAAGATAATATTGAGATGTATGCCTATCTGTATTTTAGACTTAATTTAAAATAATCAATAATAAAAACTTGATAATACAATGTTCTTCAAAAAGAACATTAAAAATTTTATATTCTTAGATATAATTAAAATATGGGAGAATAGTCGCATTATGGATTTTTCTGAGAAACTTAAAGAACTAAGAAAGCAAAAGGGAATTACACAAGAAGAATTAGCAAAGAATATTTTTATATCTCGTTCAGTTATTGCAAAATATGAAAGCGGTGTTTCTATACCAACTAAAGAAAATGCTAAAAAAATTGCAGAGTTTTTTGATGTTAAATTAAGTTATCTTATTGATGAGGAAGAACATTTGGAATTGACTTTAGCAGAAGTAAAGACAAGAAAGATAGTTTTTTATATTGTTTCTTCACTAGGTGTTTTAATTAATTCTCTTTATATAATAATTTGCGCAATACCAATATTTACAAGATTTAGATATATTTATCCGATTCCAGATGGTATGGATCAACCACCAAAAGAAAATGTACAAAATAGTGTGATGTCTGCAACTTTAAGAAATAAAAATCCAATGGGAATAATTACTTTAGTATTTTGCGTATTAGATTTTGTATTATTTATTTTGATGTTAATTAAAACAAATAAGAAAAAGTCAAATGTATTACTGGATTTTTCTTCAATAATTTTATTGGTCATTAACGTATTTTTGATATTTGTTACTGTTATCATGTCTGCATCATACTCATTATAAATATGAAGGAGAATTGAAATGAAAAAAATAAGTGTATATTTGTCCTTGATATTTTCAATATTTAGTTTATCTTCATGCAATATCTTAAATTATCAAGTTGGCGATAATATAGGTGAATTATATAGAGATTTTCATAATAAGGAATCTTTCTTTTCATATTGTGGTTATATGTTTTTTGAGCACAAAAGCAAAAATATTGTTGCTTTTGCTAATAAGTTAGATGGACTTATTGAAGAAATTAAAATATATGATATTCCTCATGTGGAAGATAAAGACTTTGAAAAAATAGATGAAGGTATGAGTGTTTTTGACGTTGTTGAAATTGTAGGAATCCCTTGTGATAGTGGTGCTACATCTGGAATCATGAGTATGATATTTAAAACTAGTAAAGGAAATCCATATGTAGTTTTTTTTAATTATAATTCTCTAGATCAAATGGTTGTAGGATATGTAAGGTAATCAATATGATGCTTTAAAGTAAGTTTAGATTGTTTTCCTGGTGTATAAATTATCTATCGATAGTTATTAATCTTTACAAATTAATTTTTATAATTTATTATAAAAATAATACAAGGGAGCAATAGCTATGAAAAAACCATTATTACTATTATTAACTTTATTTGGATTGTTTGCTTCTAATATTTCCATTACAAAAACTTATAATGCGAGAGCTGAATCTTTTGGAGTGACTGATAAAGAATATAAGGCATCATACCATTTATCACAAATGAACGCTTCTAAGAAGTTGTTAGAAAATTATGATGGAAGTGGTATTAAAGTTGCAGTTATTGATAGTGGTATCAATATTGAACATGAAGAATTTTTTAAAGATGATAAACTAATAATTTCTGATAAGTCAGTTCATGTTGATAACACATATTACTATGCTTTAGATAAATATTATTCTAATGACCGCACTAAATGGTTGAATGCATTAAATGATACTACTGGACACGGCACACATGTGGCAAGTCTTATTGCTGCTCAAGCAAATGGAAAAGGTATAGTTGGAGTTGCTCCTAATGTTGAATTAATTGTTATTAAAATGGCAACTAATAGTGATGGTTTATATGAGTTTTATACAATAAGAAACGCTATTAGTTATGCTTATCAAATAGGTGCAGATGTTATTAATATTTCAATTGCCGGTTATGATTCTAGTGATTTTTATTCTAGTGTCATAAGAAGTTATGATAATACTTATGGCATTGAGCCTATTATTATAGCAGCTGCGGGAAATGATAATGTATCAACAACATACTATCCTGCAAGTGCGAGTAATGTTATATCTATTGCTTCTGCAAGTAAAGGAAATTATTATGAGCCTGCTTCATATACCAATTACGGTCACATAGATTTTGCGGCACCGGGATATACTTATGGTGCATATATGGGTGATTATAATGAATATAGAGAATGGCAAGGAACTTCATTTTCTTCACCTTTAGTCGCAGGACTTGCAGCTTTATACAAGCAAAAAAATCCTGATGTAACTAGAGATAGTTTTATACAAGCTTTAAAAGATACCTCGACTAAAATTACTGAAACTAGTAAATATGGTTGGACTGGTAATGGCCTTGTTAACGCTAATGAATTATTAGATATTAAAGATGCAACATCATTAAAACTATCTAGACCTACATATCCTGACTCAATATTAGATTCAGATGGTAACTTAATTGAACAAGTATTAGATTTGTCTGATATTGGATGGAAATTTGATTTAAATATTGAACAATATCCAAGTAACTCTTTAATGCCTAAAACACATTATACTTATACTTCAAATCCTAAAGTCATAAAGATTGTTAATGGTAAGTTAGAAGTTGTTGGACCTGGTACTTCAACAATTAGAGTTGAATCAATTGAAGATTCATCTGTTTATGGTGAGATTACTTTAACAGTAGAAAATAGAAATGAACTAGAAGATAATCCATTATTTATTGATAATGCAAATAAAAACACCTTGAGTTTTGAAATAGAAAGTGAAAATGAACTATCAATTTTGTATAAAGATAATAGTTGGATTGATTCATATGGAATTTTGGTGGAAGATGAAAATGATTACTTTTTCATCGATGAAGGATATTTGTTCTGTGTTTATAATGGTAATGGAAGTAAAATATACTACCAAGCTATAAATAGTAATGGAGAATATGTAATTGATTACAAAATCATAAATGTTGGTGAAGATGCTGAAAGACTTGTTGAAGATATTTATGATTCTTTGGATGTCTTTTCAATAAAACGTGAAGACCCTACAGATCTAAGTGAACTTAAAACTTTGATAGGAGAGTTAAAACTACGTTACGAAAACGTAGATAATAAGGAAGCAATTATAAATAGTGAGTATATTGCTCATATGGAGACTGTAGTCGATTTCTTAGAAAATGAATGGTATGGTGTAATTAGAATCCGCACTAATAGTGCTACAGCAGTTAAACGCTTAGAAGTTGATGAATGGTCGATATGTGAAGCTCTTCAAGATGATAATAAGATATCAAGAGTTCTTAATATTTATGATTCATTTGATGTTGAAGTAAGAGCAATCATTGATGAAACTTATGATGTTACAGGTAGTGATGGAACAGTTATAAGTGTTGGTCAAACACTTAGATATATTTCTGATAGTTTAACAATCAAAAAAGATCACACCAGTGGTAGTAATTTGCTTGCGATATTTGAGCAAAAGAGTGTTGTTATTTATTCGACAATATCAATCATAACAATCTTATTTATTGTTGCTTGCACAATGGCAATTACTTTATATAAAAGTAAGCGAAAAAAATTAAATAAAGGAGAGTAAGAATTATGGCAAAATGTCGTATTTGTGATTCAAAAATTGATCAAAGGGCATCGGTTTGCCCAGTATGTGGATGCCCTAATCCTTCGGATAATAATCATAAGACTTCTGATTTACTTATTAATTCTACCGATCTTCAGGATTTGGTGGAATTTGATTATAAGAAAAAGAAAAAGGCCGTGTTATTAACAATATTTTTAGATATATTTGGTCTTGGTTGCCGCTATTTAGGGTATAAAAGAGTTGGCTGGTTTTTAGTCGCTTTAAACGTTTGTTTAATAGTAGCTTCTTTCTTTGTTTGTGGATTTATCGGATTTGCTTGGTGGCAATTATTGCTCATCGTATTAGCGGCAATTTTCCTTACAAATTTAATTCATGGTTTAATAATACTATGGACAAATTCTGTCGATGCTAATGGAGATTTGTTAGAGTAATGCAAAGATATTTTGTGACTGGAGATATAGATAACATTTCCTTTACCGAAGGAGATATTTTTCACATCCAAAAAGTTATGCGTTTTAAGAGTGGAGATTTAATTGAAATTGTTTTATCTAGTAAAGTCTATTTGACAAAAATTGAGAATGTCAATCCTCTTAAAGTTGAAATTATAGAAGAGTTAGAGGAAAAACGTGAATTAGAAAATGATATAACTCTTTTATATTGTCTTCCTAAAGGAGATAAATTGGATCTAGTTATTCAAAAAGCAACTGAACTTGGAGTGAAAAATATTGTTGGAGTTATTTCAAGTCGCACGATTGTTAAAATTGATGAGAAAGATAAAAAGAGAAAAATTGAGCGCTTCAATAAAATTATTAAAGAAGCAGCTGAACAATCAAAACGAGTGAATTTACCTGAATTTATTGATATAATTGATTTTAAAGATATTTGTAAATATCTTTCCATTCATAATTTTATAGCTTATGAAGGAGAAGCTTTAAACGATGGTACACTTTTTGATGATTTAAATAAGATCAAAAAGAATGAGTCAATTTCTATTCTGGTTGGTGCAGAAGGCGGATTTTCATTATCAGAAGTGAAACTTGCAAATGAGATTGGTTTTAAAAGTGTTTCATTAGGTAAATTGATTTTAAGAAGTGAAACAGCGGCAATTTACTTTTTAAGTGTCTTGTCGTTCATGTTAAGTAGGTAATTATTATGCATGTATTTGAAACTTTAAAAAAATATCGCAAAAGACGTTCTAGACGTAGAAGTTTGGAACATATTTTTCATATGGAAAATGAATATTTACTAACTAAGTATCCGTATTTTGATCAGTTACTTTCTAAAGATCACGAATTTGGAATTGTTCAGGCTAACATTATATGTCGAGCACTTTTGAATAAAGAAATTATTGATAAAGTGATTTTAGATTATAAAGATGAGTGTCTTAATCTTGGCAAGCAAGTATCCTCTAACGAAATAAAAGAAAGAGTTAATGCTGCAATTGTTGATTTGCCTTATTTAAATGACGATCATAACCATCGTATTTATATTCCTTTTTTCTCTGAATCACTAAATATTATTTATGTTGATGAACCAGAAAAACTACTGACTTATCCTTATGAGGAACTCTTAGGAGATTTTTCGCATAATATCATTGATATTTTTGAAGTATATAATTATAAATTATACGATTCTTTTTTCTCTAAAATGATTAGAAGCGTTGGAGATAAAACATCTAATGCATTTTTCTGCGTTGATGATTATTGTATATACGTAATTAATTCACAAGGAAGACTAGATGTAATTATTCACCTTTTTGACCGTTATATGCGAAAATATAATTTAAAAGAAATTATGGTTCGCGTAAATAAAGCAATGGAAAAATATTTTGATTTTGAAAAGAGTGAATTTGTTAATGAACTATACAGACAAAGACTTATATCTTTTCGAATGTATCATAAATTGAAAGTTGGAATAGACAAATGAAATATTATGTAGAAACATTAGGGTGTAAAGTTAATACTTATGAATCTGAGGCATTAAAAAAATTGCTTGATTTAGAAGGATACGAAAACATAACAAACGCTACACCGGATATTATAATTATAAATACTTGCTCAGTTACCTCTGTAAGTGATCAAAAATGTCGTCAGAAGATAAGATCTTTAATAAGAAAATATCCTTCAGCAATCATGGTTGTAATGGGCTGCTATTCCCAAATGGACGCTGATACAATAAAAAAAATCGATGGTGTCAACATTATTGTTGGTACCAATAATCGACATTTAATACCAAAACTTATTAAAGAATATCTTTTAAATAAAAAACAAATTAATATTGTTGAGGCCAAAGAACGTAACTTTGAATATGAAGAATTAGAGGTATCTTCTTATTATGAAAACACAAGAGCATATTTAAAGATTCAAGATGGCTGTGATAACTTTTGTTCTTACTGCATTATTCCATATGCAAGAGGAAAGATGCGTTCGCGTCCAAAAGATGAAGTTTTAAAAGAAGTAAAGAATCTTCTTGACCATGGTTTTAAAGAAATTGTATTGACAGGTATTCATACTGCGGGATATGGAAAAGAATTTTCCAATTATTCTTTTACTGATTTAGTGAAAGATATCATCAAAGATGATCGTTTAAAAAGATTAAGAGTATCATCGATTGAAGAATCAGAAATAACAGAAGAATTTATCAATCTAATGGCGGAAAATAAAGTTTTGGCACGTCATCTACACATTCCTCTTCAATCTGGTTCTGAAAATATTTTAAAACGCATGAACCGTCGATATAATAAGAAACAATTTAAAGAAAAAATTGATTACATTCGTTCAGTCATGCCTGATATTGCAATTACGACAGATATAATTGTAGGTTTTCCTGGTGAAACAGAAGAAGAATTCACTGAAACTTTAGAATTTGCGAAGATGTGTCAATTTGCCAAAATTCATGTATTTCCATTTTCGTCAAGAGTTGGAACTCCAGCAAGTAAAATGTCTAATCAAATTCCTGGAGATATAAAAAAAGCGAGAGTAAGAGAATTACTTTCATTATCTAATAAATTAGAAAATAGCTATCAGTCACAATTTATCGATAAAACAGTAAGTGTGATTTTTGAAAGTTATGACGAAGATAGCAAAATGTATAAAGGTCATTCTTCAAATTATTTGTTAGTATATTACGAAAGTGATTGCAATTTACGTAATGAAATGCTTGATGTAATTTATAAAAAATTAGACAGTGTAAAAATATAAATACTGATTAAATCGAAGTTTTTTTAAACTTTTTGAGATTATGTCAAAAAAATCTTGATATTATTTTTTAATCCATTATAATTTTACATGTAAGTAAAAAACCTAGGAGGTGTCGATATGGCTGTACCATTTAGAAGAACATCTAAAACTACTAAGAGAATGCGTAGAACACATTTTAAATTATCTGTTGAGGGTATTGCAACTTGCCCAAAATGTGGTGCGATGATTAAATCACACCATGTATGTCCAAAATGTGGTTACTACGATGGTAAATCTGTTGTCGCAGTAGAAGAAAAGAAAGAAAAATAATTATTATTAGCACCGCAAGGTGCTTTTATTTTTTGTGGCTTTACTAGACTATGTCTAGTAGATATTATATAATTAAAAAAACAAGGAGATATTAATATGGCAAATTTAGAAAAAGAAATAGAATCCTTAGAAAAAGCATCAAAAGATGGCGATTTTCGTGCTAGTTATCGTTTGGCACAAATGTATAACCAAGGTGTAAATGTTAAAAGAGATTTAGAAGTATCAAGTGAATATTTTGATACTGCATTTCGTCAATTAAATGAGGCTAATGCAACAAATGAAACCAATTATCTTTTAGGTACTTTCTATTTGTTTGGCTTAGGTACTGTTAATAAAGACGAAGAAAAAGCTTTTTCTTTCTTTAAAAAATCCGCAGATAAAAATGATGTAAATGGTATCGTTATGATCGCAAATGCTTATTTAAACGGAATAGGCGTTGAAAAAGATGAAGAAGAAGGTTATAAGCTTGTTTTAAAAGTCAAAGATAGCAAACATCCTTTAGCATATAAAATATACGCTGATTGCAAAATGCGCGGAATAGGAACTGAAGTTGATCTTAAAGAAGCAGTCAAATATTATAAACTTGCTGCTGAGAATAACGACATTACTTCGGTGTTTATTTTAGGTACTTTGTATTACGAGGGAAAAGGTGTCGAAAAAGATTTGAAAAAATCATATGAATATTTTGAAAAAGCAGCAGAATTTAATTATCCTGATGCCTTAAAAAACATTGCATTCTTCTATAGCAAAGGAATCCATGTTGAGCAAAATAATGAAAAAGAAGCAGAGTACTTAAAAAGATATGCAGATACTGGCTCAATTGATGGCATGTTTATTTATGGTACTATCTGTCTTGAAAGACAAAAAGGATTATTTAAATATCGCGAAGGTCTTGAGTATTTAAAACGTGCAGTATCGTTAAAAGAACCACGTGCAACACACGTCATGGGAAAAATATATGAAAATGGCGAATATGGTGTGTTTATCAATAAAAATCTAGCTTTTAATCATTACATAACTGCTTACAATCTTGGATTAAAACAAGCAGCACATGATGTCTTACGTTGCTTAAAACAAGGAATTGGCACTACGGCAAATCCTGCAAAGATTCAAGAATTTGAAAAGATCGTAGAAGAATTACAAAATAATTCAGATAATCGTGCATAATTATTGCATCTAATCTGCGTTTAAAACGGAGGAATTATTTATGCGTAAAACTAAACGTATTTTTATGGCTATTAGTAGCATGCTTTTGCTTTCTTCATGTTCATCGGGGATTTTAAACAATTTGTTTGGTAAAGTTGATGATGATCCTATTACTTTTAGTGAAACCACAATAATTGACAATGATGAATGTGCAATAACTATAACAGAAATTGACCCACACTATATTGATGGCCAGAGTATTAAAGTTGATATAGAAAATAAAACTACGGATAAAAAATTTGTTGTTTACACCAACAATGAATATGTAAATGGACTATCTGTCAACACAAATTTTTATGAAGAAATTGGTGCAGAAAGATCTAGATCCTCTCGTATTACTTTCTATAGATCAGAACTAAAAAAATACGGAGTTACTAAGATTTCTGACATCGAACTTGAGTTTTATGTTGGCGTTTCTAATAGTGCAGAAACAGTTGTCAGAGAAACTGTACATATTTATCCTTATGGAGAAGAAAATGTCATAAGATATGAACGGGAGAGTTCAGATACTGATAATGTGATTATTGATAATGAATATGCAGAAGTTACAGTAATTGGCTATAAAGATTATTCATGGGGATTTGAAGTCAACATGTTTTTAGAAAACAAATCTGAGAAGGAATTACTTTTTGACGTCGGTGATAGTAAAGTAAATGGAATAACGATGAAAACAACTGGACTTAAATATATTGTTCCGGGTAATTTATCTTATTTGACATTTGGTTGGTCCTGTTTTGATCTTTTAAAATTAGGAATCACTGATATAACGCAAATAGAGTTTGAATTTGAAATAAGTTACGAAGTAGAAGCATTTGTTCGTGACTACATTGTTATGGAAACATTTACTTTGAAACCATAAAAATTAATATTAAATATTCCTTTTGTGAAAAAAGAACAAAAGGAATTTTTATTTTTTAAGCGTAAATATTGATACTTTGCTTTGGTAATTTAATTATGATAAAATAATATTGTCACAGAGGAGAAAAATATGAAATATAACAAATTAATCGATCACACAATTTTAAAACCAGATGCTTCAATAGATGCAATAAAAAAATTATGCCAAGAAGCTAAAGAATTTGATTTTATGTCTGTATGTGTTAATCCTGCTTTTGTAAGTTTATGTAAAAAAGAATTAGAAGGTAGCGATGTAAAAGTATGTACTGTTATTGGTTTCCCATTAGGTGCAACTTTACCACAAGCTAAAGCACTTGAAACACGCGAAGCAGTATTTGAGGGTGCTGATGAAATTGATATGGTAATTAATGTTACAATGCTTAAAGCAGGTAATGATCAATATGTTAAGGATGAAATTTTAAAAGTACGCCGCTCTTGCGAAGGCAAAGTATTAAAAGTTATTATTGAAACATGCTTATTAACTGATGAAGAAAAAGTCCGTGCATGTATTTTATCTAAAGAAGCTGGAGCTGATTTTGTTAAAACATCAACTGGTTTCTCAACTGGTGGAGCTACAGTTCATGATGTTAAATTAATGCGTGAAACTGTCGGACCTGAAATGGGAGTTAAAGCTTCTGGTGGAGTTCGTACTCATGAAGATCTCTTAGCAATGGTTGAGGCTGGAGCAAATCGTATTGGAACTTCAGCAGGACCAAAAATTATTTAATTGATAAGTGCATGAAATATTGCACTTTTTATATTAAAAAACGTACTAAAATCGACAATTTGACAATATTTTTAAGAGAAAATTATTGCAATTCATATCTTCTATGGTATAATTACAATGTTGTTTAGCCAATCGGCTTCAGAAGGAGGGAAACAAATGCCAAAAACAATCGTACGTGATAACGAATCACTAGATGACGCACTACGCCGTTTTAAAAGACAAGTTAATAAGGCAGGTACACTCGCTGAAGCACGTAAACGTGAATATTACTTGAAACCTGGTATTAAGCGTAAACTTAAATCAGAACAAGCAAGACGTAAATCTTATTAATACAAAGCACCATATGGTGCTTTTTTAATTTATATAATTTACATGAGCATTCGCATTACGAATGCTTTTTTAATATTTTATAGTCGAGATACATACAATTTAAAGGTGATGATATGCTAGTCATTGAAGAATCTGTGGCAAGAATTATAAACTATATTAAACTAAAAAAAATCGAAAATAATATCATCGTTGTCTTAATGAAAAAAGTTACTTATGAAATAAGCGGCGATGATTTATCTATTGCCTTTTATGATAAGAACGAAATAAAAATAAAGGGAAAAATTAAAGGAATAAAGATTATATATGAATAAAAATCATCTAATAGTTAAAATTCGTTCGTATTCATCACTTGTGATATTAGAGAATTTAAGGTTCAATAATATCGTTGTATATAATTTTAAAAAATCAGGCGACTATGATTTTGTTTTTGAAGTAGATATGTTCAATGAACGTAAAATAAAAAAATTATATCCGGATTGTGTAATTTTGAAACGACAAGGACTATTAGGAAGAATAAGAAATAGCCTTGTAAATAAGATTACCATAATTGCTTTGTTAATATCTTTATTATTCTTTTTTGATCTTAATTCAAGAATTTCTAATGTGAAAATTATTGGAACAAATACAAGACTTAATGAATTGATTTATGAAAGAAGTCAGGAACTAGGATTAAAAAAATATGCACGAATTCCTAAATATCAAGTATTAGTTGATATTGAGAATGTTTTAAAAAAAGAATATGTCAATGACATTGATTTTGTCGAAGTTAGACAAAATGGAACAATAGTGAGTATAAGATATCAAACTAGAAAAGATAGCGTAGATATTCCAAGTACTAATAATTCGTTGTACGCTAAAAAAAATGGAATCATTTCCCATTATGTTTTAACAAGTGGAATAAAAATGGTAGAAGAAGGACAATATGTGACGCAAGGAACAATATTAGTTTCTGACACTATTATCGACACAAGTGGTAATTCGATATATGTAGGAGCATATGGACAAGTATATGCAAGAACTTGGACGATTATCGAATTAAATGGTCAAGCGACAAACGATAAGGCTGAAACCTTTCTAATAGCGATGCAAAGTGCTAAAGATACAATGTGCAAGGGATTTGCTTTAGAAGAAAAAATATTAGAAGAAAATGTTCTAAAGTACGAATGTACGACAAATAAATATTACCTAAAAATTCATTTTACTTGCTTAGAAAATATCGGAATTTAAATTTGCATGCCTATAAGTATTATAGGAGGATATTTTATGCGATATCAAATATTACAAAGTAATACTTATGATTGTGGTTTTGTTGTTTTAAAGGTTATGCTAGCAAATGTAAATCGAGATAAGAATTATTTGCTTATGCCAGAGTTAAAGGGAAGAAAGTATTCTTTACTGGATTTAAAAGAAATTGCAAAGGAGCATCAACTCGGATTAGAAGGATATAAAATAGACGATATTGATACTTTGGATAGTTTTACATTTCCAATGATTTGCCAAATAAAAAAGGCTAAATGTGAACATTTTATTTTACTCAATAAAATTAAAAATAATAAATATTATATTTTTGATCCAAGTGTTGGAGAAATTATTTTATCATTTGAAGAATTTAGTGAAGTATTTAATCATAATATTATGATTATTAGTGAGCACCAGCGCAAAAAATATGCAATTAAAAAAGGAAAAACAGACATAAATTTATTATTTTCCTTGATTTTCAATTCTGTGGCCGCTACGCTGTTTTTTATTTCATTAATGTTCATTAATGATTATGCATTATTCTTTTTAATAGTAGGTCTTGGAATGATTTCTTTGCTTCTACAAAAAATTGCTAGTCAAAAATTTATCAAAGAAACAAATGTGACGTATAATTTAAATTATGAAAATTTATTAGACGTTAGTAGTTATCAAAAATATATGATAAGTAATATTACAAATACACCATCTCGGATAGTAATGTTTTTTGCTTTGATAATTATGATGAATAATTCTTATGCCTTTGGATATTTAAATGTGTTTTTTATATTGGTTATAATTGGACTTTATTATTTGTTAAATTCGGAATTAAAATACGAATCTCGTAAAATAGAATATTTAGAACAATGTAGACATGATTTGAACGATATTAATAAATCAGCAATTAAATATGGGAACAAAGTGACTTTAATCATAGCTATGTTTTCTGTTTTTATAGCGATATTTGTGTTTTATATGATGAAATTAAATGACTTAGTTGGAATTGATTTTTTCCTTATGCAATTTTCTTTAATGTTTGGAGCATTAGTGCTTTCAAAAAATCTTTTATCATTTGATGAAGCTCGTAATGAAATAATACGAAGAAAAATAGCAATTGATAAGTATCAAAACTAATAGTGACAAAAACATAAAAATAAGAAATAAAAAAAGTTACTAGTAACACTATCTCTAGCGTGTTTTTTTTAAGCAATAGTAACTACTTGTACTGTATTCCATTTAGGTACGCTATCAACAAAAAAGATATTTTTAATGTATGTAATAGCTTTAATACTAAAAATAGAAAATTTATATGTGATGTATCCCTTAAATTAATGTGATATATATACTAAACGAGCATAAATTATTTATATTTATTTATCACGTAATGTGATAAAATAATAATGGTGATCAAATGTTACTTGTTTTTGAAAATGAATATGATGAAAATTTTAATGAATACGAAACTATCTATGAAAATTTAATGATTAAGGCTTTTGAGCACTTAAACATCAAAGCCGATTACGAAGTCGATGTAAATCTTGTTAACAATGAAACAATTCATGAAATTAATAAAGAATATCGTAAGATAGATCGACCTACTGATGTTATAAGTTTTGCCTTTCTTGATGAAATTGATGGTGAAGTAAAAATCAAAGGTGATGTTAAAACATTATTAGGAGAAATTATCATCTCCGTTGATAAGGCAAAAGAGCAAGCTGAAGAATATGGACATTCTTTAATTCGTGAAATGAGTTTTTTGTTTGTTCATGGCCTGTTGCACTTGCTAGGATATGATCACATGAAAAAAGAAGATGAAGAAGTAATGTTTGGTTTGCAAGAAGAAATTTTAAAATTAGGAGGACAAAAAAATGACTAATGAAGAAATTGTTGCTTTAGCTAAGGAAGGACGCAAATTGTCTTATTCCCCATATTCACACTTTGCTGTTGGTGCAGTAGTTATAACCAAAGATGGTAAACAATACTTTGGTGCAAATATTGAAAATGCTAGTTACCCATTATGTATGTGCGCTGAGCGTAATGCTTTATATAATGCTTATATGGACGGCTATAAAAAGAATGATTTATTGGTCTTGGCTTTAGTGGCAGATACAGATGATGTTTGTACTCCATGTGGCGCTTGCCGTCAAGTAATTTCTGAACTTTTTCCAAGTGATGGAAAAATTATTATGGCTAATATGAATGGTAAGATTAAAGAAACAACAATAAGTGAATTATTACCTTTTGCTTTTGATTCGAGTGATTTACAATGAAAAGTGGATTTGTTGCGTTAATAGGCCGTCCTAATGTTGGTAAGTCAACATTATTAAATGCCATCTTAAATAAAAAAATATCTATAATATCTCCTAAACCACAAACTACAAGAAACTCAATTATGGGTGTGTATAATGATGAAGAATCACAAATTGTTTTTGTGGACACACCAGGTATACATAAACCATATTTTAAATTAGGAGAATATATGAATAAAGTTGCTTTTGCATCTACTAGAGATGTTGAAGCAATAATTTTGCTTGTCGATGCATCATTAGAATTTGGTGAAGGAGATCAATATCTAATTGACCATATTCAAAGTAATGCACCAATATTTATTGTGTTTAACAAAATTGATTTAACAAATATTGATCTTATTACGAGATTAAAGGCAAAATATCGTGAAATTTTTACTGATGCAAAGATATTAGAAGTTTCTGCACTAAAAAATATATTAGTGGATGATTTGATTTTAGAATTAAAGTCTCTATTACCAGAAGGACCATTATATTTTGAAAGAAGTCAAGTTACGGACAAGAATGATGAATTTGTAATATCTGAAATAATTAGAGAAAAAATACTTTTATTAACAAAACAAGAAATTCCACATTCTGTGGCTGTTTATGTTGAAAAAATGGAACAAAAAAAGGATAAATATGAAATTTCCGCTACTATTGTTGTTGAAAGAGATTCACAAAAAGGAATTGTTATTGGAAAAGGCGGAAAAATGATTAAAAAGATTGGCTCTCTTGCTCGCGTTGATATTGAAAATTATTTAAATGCTGGAGTAAGACTTACAACTTTTGTACGAGTGGAAGAGGAATGGCGTAATTCATTGCGTTGTTTGAGAGAATTTGGCTATCAAGATAAATAAATATGGAAATTGAGGGAATCATTGCAAGTATCGTGCAATATCGTGAATCAGATGGAATTGTCAACTTATTAACTGCTGATGGTTTCATAACTTTTAATGCGCATGGTATATTTAAAATTGATTCTAAATTATCATCTATTTGCCAATTATATAACTTTGTGAGTGTTGATCTTTCTGAGAATCGTCGAAGTGGATATTATACGCTCAAAAGTGGTCGTATTCTTAAGTCACTAAAAAATGTATATGAAAATATAGATGCAATGTTAACTTTAGGGTTTATTGTCGAATTAGCAAAAAAAACTTTAGATGACGACAACAAATCTAAAGTGTATAATTGTGCATTGTTGGCCCTTGATAGCATTGTAAACCAAGGAGATTTAGTTACAATAAGACTTGTTTATCTTGCAAATATTTTAAGTTTAGTTGGCTTAAAAATAGATGTTGATGAATGTGTAAGATGTGGAAGTCGAAAAGAGATAATTACATTATCTTTTGATGATGGCGGATTTGTTTGTAGAAAATGCTTAGGACCATCTGATACAATCAAGACACCGCTATATATAAAATTGGCACGATACATCTTTATCACTGATATTTCCGAAACAATAAATAAAGTGCTTCCAGAATTCGAATCTAGAACTCTATTTAAAGAATTATATGGTTTTTTATGTAGTCAACTTGATATGAAACTAAAAAGTTATGAACTTTTAGGGAAAATTTTACAATAATACACTCATAGTGTGTTGACATTTTTTTACATATTATTTATAATCTCCATTGTGCGATTTTGTGGAGGTTTTTTTTATGGCAAAACACGATTTTGAAAAAATTGTTACTCACTTACAAACTCAAGGCTATGTATATCAAGGTTCTGAAATCTATGGTGGATTATCAAACACTTGGGATTATGGTCCATTGGGAGTTGAGTTAAAAAATAATGTAAAAAAATTATGGTGGAAGAGATTTGTTCAAGAATCACCTACTAATGTTGGTATGGACGCTGCGATTTTAATGAATCCTCGCGTTTGGGAAGCTACTGGTCACGTTTCAACTTTTAACGATCCACTTATCGACTGTAAAGAATGTAAAACTAGACATCGTGCTGATAAACTAATTGAAGATTCTCATCCGGAAGTTAATGTTAATAAAATGACTAATGACGAAATGATGGCATTTATTCGTGAACATCACGTTAATTGTCCAAATTGTGGCAAATCAAACTTCACTGATATTCGTCAGTTTAATATGATGTTTAAAACTCATATCGGCGTCACTGAAGATTCAAAATCTACAGTGTATTTAAGACCGGAAACAGCTCAGGGAATGTTTGTTAACTTTAAGAATGTAGTTCGTACTACAAGAAGAAAACTTCCTATTGGTATATGTAATATAGGAAAATCATTTAGAAATGAAATTACTCCAGGTAATTTTACATTTAGAACAAGAGAATTTGAACAAATGGAAATGGAATTTTTCTGTAAACCTGGTACAGATCTAGAATGGTTCAATTATTGGAAAAGCTATGCTAAAACATTTTTAAATGATTTAGGATTAAATGATGATGTCTTAAGATTTAGAGACCATGAAAAAGAAGAATTAGCATTTTATTCAAAAGCTACTACAGATATTGAATTCTTATTCCCATTTGGATGGGGAGAATTATGGGGAATTGCTGACCGTACTGACTATGATTTAAAACGACATATGGATTATTCTAAAGAATCATTAGAGTATTTAGACCAAGAAACAAATACAAAAATTATTCCATATTGCGTTGAACCATCTTTAGGTTGTGACCGTCTAGTATTGGCACTTTTATGTAATTCCTATGATGAAGAACAATTGGAAAACGATACAAGAATTGTTATGCATTTAAATTATGCAGTTGCACCATATAAAGCTTGTATTTTGCCACTATCTAAGCAATTATCTACAAAAGCAAGAGAAATTTATGAGATGCTTGCTAAACATTTCCCTGTTACTTATGATGAAGCAGGAAGTATTGGTAAAAGATATAGACGTCAAGATGCAATAGGTACACCATTCTGTATCACAATTGATTTTGATACTGAAAATGATCAATCAGTAACTATTAGAGAACGTGATTCAATGGAACAAATACGTTTAAGAATTGATCAATTAATCGCATATATTCAAGAAAAAGTATTCTTCTAAAATGAATAAATAGAAAGGGAGTGACATCAATGCTACCGCAAAATATAATTGATGAAGTATTAAGTCGTGCTGATATTGTTGATGTCATTTCGTCGTACATCAATGTAATAAAAAAGGGGCGCAATTACACTGCAATCTGTCCGTTTCATGATGATAAAAATCCATCAATGATGATATCTAAAGACAAACAAATATTTAAATGCTTTGTTTGTGGTACAGGTGGAAATGCGATAACCTTTATTCAAAAATTTGAAAATATATCCTTTGATGACGCTGTTCGTAAATTAGCGGAATTAGTTGGCTATTCAAATGAGGCATTAATAAAGGACAAAAAGAGAACTCAAATAGATGAAGAAAATGAGAGATTGTATAAAACATTAGCTGATTTGACATCATTTTATCAAATGTCATTATTAGCAAAAGAGGGAGAAGAAGGACGAAACTACTTAAGAGAAAGAAAAATAGACGATGATGTTATACGTCAATTTAACATTGGTTTTTGTCCTAATAATCCTAGTTTATCAATTCAATACCTTTCTGCAAAAAATCACTCTTTAAAAGATATAGAAACAGTTGGCGTAGCAGGTCATAGTAATGGACAATATATTGATAAAAACTTTGGACGAGTTATCTTTCCATTAAAAGATATTAATGGTCGTGTTGTTGGTTATTCTGCACGACGTATTAAAGATAGTGATGAAGCAAAGTATGTTAATACTCAAGAAACTGTTTTATTTCAAAAAGGAAATATAATTTATAACTACCATGAAGCTAAAAAAACATCTAGACTTGATGGTTATTGCTATGTTTTAGAAGGTTTTATGGATGTTATTGCTTTATACCGTGCTGGTATTAAATCATCAGTAGCTTTAATGGGAACTGCTTTAACAATGAATCAAGTAGCATTATTAAAAAGGCTAAACGTTGAAATTAGACTTTGCCTTGATTCTGATAATCCAGGACAAATGGCGACATTAAAGGCCATAGAAATGTTTGACAAAGCAGGGCTTAAATATCGAATAGTTCGAAGATCAACAGGGCCAAAAGATGCTGATGAGATTCTTGAAAAATATGGAGATGACAAATTAAAAAAATGGTTAACACTTTTAATTGATAAAGTTCAATTTGCACTAAATTATTTTTCAAGTACAAATAGCCTTAGCACAATTGATGAAAGAAAAAAGTTTATTATTGATTTCTTACCATTTTTAAAAAATGTAAATAATGAATTAGAATTAGAAGATTATATTGTTAATATTGCAAAATTAACTAAATTTGATCGGAAAGTCATTGCTAATACAATTCAGAAATATAAAAAGCAAAACAACGAAATTGTAAATACTTCATTTGTTGATATTCATCCTGAACGAAAGGTACTTCGTCGCTTGCAATTAACTGAAAAAGCATTTGTATATCAAATGCTTAATTCAAATGAAGCTATTGATTTTTATAGTAATAAAAATGTTCCATTGTCAGATGAAATATTTGCAAGAATTGCTAGTTACATTGTCGATTATAATCGTAATCATGACGATATGAATTTGAATGCATTAATAAGTGTTATTTCGCAATCTGATGATGAATTAAAAGATAAAGTTGTCGCAGAAATTACCGATCTTTCACTAGAAAAACGATATCCAAAATATAGCTTAGATTTATTAAACGAATATTTACAAATAATTAATGAAGAACGAGCGAAAGAATACGATAAATTCATCTTTGAAAAGTCAAGTGAAGGAAAGACAGAAAAAGAAAAATTACAAATACTATTGGAACACAATCGCAAAATTAATGAGCGATTAAATAAAGCAAAAAAAGGGGAGAATTAATTATGGGACGTAAGAAAAAATTATTAGACTCTGAAATTGAAGGACTAGAAGAAGTCAAAGAAAAATTATTAAAAAAAGGGCAAGAAAATGGATCACTTCGTCAAGAAGAAATTTTTGATGCTACTTCGCATTTAGAATTATCTGATGCTGACTTAGAAGATTTACTTGAATTCTTTGCAGCAAAAAAGATTGATGTAGTTACTGATGAAGATGAAGATCTCGATGAGGAAGAAGATGTAGATAATATTGATTTAAGTGAAGAAACACTTAATGATAGTAGTTCAATTATCGATGATGATGAATTCTTAGGTGAATCTTATGTCAAAGAAAGTCTTGATGAAGATATCGAAGATATCGATAAATACGCTAGCTCTGATGTTAAGGTCAACGACTCAGTTAAATTATATCTAAAAGAAATTGGCAAAGTAAAATTATTGGGTGATGAAGAACAAGAAGTTGCTCGTCTTTGTGCTGAGGGTGATGAAGAGGCTAAAAATAGACTTATTACTGCTAACTTACGTTTAGTAATTAATATTGCAAAAAACTATGTAGGACGTGGTATGTTCCTTCTTGATTTAATTCAAGAAGGTAATTTAGGACTTATCAAAGCTGTTTCAAAGTTCGACTATACTAAAGGTTTTAAATTTTCAACTTATGCAACATGGTGGATTAGACAATCTATTACAAGAGCGATTGCTGATCAAGCACGTACAATTAGAATTCCAGTACATATGGTTGAAACTATCAATAAGATGACAAGAGTTCAACGCTTATTAGTGCAAGAGTTAGGTCGTGAACCAACAGCTGAAGAAATTTCAGAAAAAATGGAGGGATTATTATCTCCTGAAAGAATACGTGAAATTCAAAGCATCGCTATTGATCCTGTTTCACTTGAAACACCAATTGGTGAAGAAGATGATTCACGTTTAGGTGATTTTATCGAAGATAAAGATACTGAGTCTCCAACAGAATATGCGACTAAATCATTATTAAAAGATGAGTTATACGCAGTCATGAAAGATTTGACTGATCGTGAGGAAAGAGTTTTGCGTTTAAGATATGGACTTGATGATAATCGCCCACATACTCTAGAAGAGGTTGGTAGAGAATTTGGCGTCACACGTGAACGTATTAGACAAATCGAAGCAAAAGCTATTAGAAAGTTACGTCATCCAACTCGTGCAAAGCGTTTCGGTGACTACCGTGATGCAAAATAAATGAGTTTATCAAAGAGATTAAGTGAAATATATACATTTGTCGATAATGGTTCTAATCTTGCTGATATTGGTGCAGATCATGGCCAATTAGTAATAGAACTAGCGAAAAATAACAAATGTAATAAAATATTTTGCAATGATAATAAAGTAGGACCATTTAATATTTTAAAAAATGCTATTGAAGGCAATGAATTTAGTAATGTTACTGTGTCCTTATCGGATGGAATATCCAAACTACCAGATTATATTGATGCAATTGTAATTGCTGGTATGGGTGGAGACTTAATTATTGATATTTTATCTAAGCACAAAGAAAAATTAAATAATGTTGAAACATTGATTTTAGCACCAAACACTAACGAAAAAGAATTGCGAAAATGCGTTTGTGATTTAGGATATAAGATATTAGATGAGAAAATAATCTTTGAAAGACATTATTATGAAATAATAAAGTTTGTAAAAGGAAATGTAATTTACAATGAATTAGATTATGAATTTGGTCCGATTTTAAGAAAAGAAAAGAACGCTATATTTCAAAAGAAATATCAAGAGACACTAACTAAATTATATAATCTAATAAATAAAGAACTTCCAAAAGAAAAAAAAGATGAAATATCAAAAAAAATTGAAAGGATTAATCAATTATGAAAACAAGATCACTGTTATTAAAACTTGCTAAACAATTTCCAAAACGCATAGCAAAAAAACATCATGATTATGTTGGTTTAATGGTTGGCCCTTTAAAAGAAGAAACAAACAAAATTTTGATTTGTTTAGATTTTGATAGTGAAATTATAGAAGAAGCAATTCGTTTAAAACCAGATCTTATCATTACTCATCATCCATTTTATTTTGGTCCCAAAAATAAGATACTTAAAAATGATGAGATAAAGGCGTATCTCACTGAAAAACTTATGGAAAATAAAATCCCACTTTTATCTATGCACACTAATTTTGATGAAGGAATTGGTGGTATGAATGATGCACTAGCAAAAAAACTTAACTTAAAAGATGTATATATACCAGAGTTTGAAAATATGATGCGTATTGGATATCTTGAACAAGAAATGCCAGTTGAAGAATTCGCAAATTATGCTCAAAAAGCCTTAAATGTTGATTACGCTCTTCTCGTAAAAGCAGGAAATGATACGATAAGAAAAGTAGGAATCATTGGAGGCGGAGGAAGTAGATGTTTTAGAATTGCTATGAATGAAGGTGCGGATATTTATATTTCTGGAGATGCACCACATTACGTAAGAAGAGATGTCATAGCAGAAAAATTTAATTATTTAGATGTTCCTCATGAAGTCGAAAGAGCATTTATGGAAACACTAAAAGACATTATAAAAAAAATAGATCCAAATGTGGAATGTATCACTTTGGATCATGAGAAGATGCCTATTGTAATTAAATAGATTCTAAGTATTCTTTAATTTTTAACAAAATATCAGAAGGAGTAGATGCTCCTCCTACAATTGTAGCAAATTTATATGAAGATAAATTACTGTTAACGAGTTCGTTGACAGTTTTTATTTGGATTATGGTTTTAGTTGGATATAATTTTCTCGCAATATCGAATAATTTTGAACTATTTGATGACATTTTTGATCCAACAATAATAATTAAATCTGAAGATTGATTAATCTCTTTTAAAGCAGTTTGACGGTCTGTTGTAGCACTACATATTGATTGTGTGATTTTTGCATCTTTAAGATGATTTAAGATATCATTTTTTATTTCTTCAACTTCAAAAATTGATAAAGTAGTTTGACATATGACGATTGGAGAAGAATCAGTTATTTTATCGTAATCAATCCCGCTATTTATGTCATATAAAAGAACATCTTTAGATATGGAAAGTGAAGCTTCTGTCTCTGGATGACCAAGTTTTCCAATGAATATTACTTGATGTCCATTATTTAGGGCATCTTTAATTAAGTTATGATTGTATTTTACAAAACCACAAGTAGTGTCATAAATTATTAGTCCCTTTTCTTTGGCGATTTTATCAAGATTTTCATCGTGTCCATGTGCAGTGAAAATAACGACACCATCATTGATATTATTCAATGCGTCATAAAGTGAGTCGTTTTTTAATGTGACAATATTTAATTCGTCTAAATTACTTATTACTGATTCGTTGTGCACAAGCATTCCTAAGACGTAAATAGGAAGACTAGGATTTTCTTTTCGAGCGTTAATCGCCATTAATATTGCGCGATTTACACCGGCACAACAACCAGAAGGTTCTAAAATATCTACTTTCATACTTTCACCGAATCTATTTTAACATATTTTAGAAAAACGGTCTATTTGGACTATCCTCTTCATGAATTTCATCGGTGGTTTCAGTTTTTTTCATACTTTTTTTAGGAGTAATAATCTCGGGATTTGCAATGTATTCATTTTTTGTACTTTTCTTGCTAAAGATAGAATCTTTAATTGAT
This sequence comes from Erysipelotrichales bacterium, assembly GCA_022508525.1. Lineage (GTDB taxonomy): Bacteria > Bacillota_I > Bacilli_A > RFN20 > CAG-826 > RUG131. The sequence continues at coordinate 42,363 of JAFLVA010000004.1, read as the reverse complement.
TTACCAACGCCACGCATTCCTGAAAATAGTGGCTTTACTTGTGTATAAAGCGGGATAGCACTGCTAACTGTTTCAATAACTTGTTGGGTTCCATTTAGAAATTTTGAAAAAGTAAATTTAGATGCAGTGGCTCTAATTGGTGGCTTTATTGGCATGCGGCTAATTGGGGTGTTAATTGGGCGATTAAATCCTCTAGACATAGGATCAATGCTATTAGGATTATAATAATTTTGTCCAAATTGGTTAAACGGCATAGAAATCACTCCTTAATTATTTATATGAAATACCTTAGTCTTTTGTCCATTAATTAATTAAGTATTATGCAAAGCATAATCAAATGTAGTATAATTTCCATGGAGTTGATTATTATGGGTTCATTTAAAAGTTTTAATTTGACTAGTGATATGTTAAAGGCAATAGAGGGAATTGGCTATGCTTCTCCATCAAAAGTGCAAGAACTAGTAATACCACGCGTCTTAAAAAGAGAATCGCTTGTTGTTACAAGTGAAACAGGATCTGGAAAGACTCATTCTTTTTTGATTCCTATTATTCAGTCAATCGATTTAAACGATAATCATATTCAAGCAATTATTGTTTCACCAACTCGTGAACTCGCTCGCCAAACTTATGATTTTGCTCGTGAATTTTTAAATTTTTATCCAAATTTAAAGATCCAACTTTTGACTTCTCAAGTTGAAAAATCACGTAGTGAAAATAAACTAGAAAATATACCTCATATTATTGTTGCAACACCAGGCAGACTATTAGATTTAGGTGTAAATAAAAGTGAAACTAACTTATCCACTACAAAATTTATTGTTCTTGATGAAGCAGATATGCTTATGGATTCAGGATTTGTAAGTGATATTAATGAAATGTTAGAAAGTGTTCTTGGTGCAAGCAATTTGGTTTTTTCTGCAACTATCAATCCTAAATTAGCACGTCTAATTGAACGTTTTATTGGTGCAGATCACGTCATTACTCTTGATAATATGACAAATAGCAAAGTTGAGCATTACGCAATTGACATAAGACATCAAAAGATTAATGATGCCATTGAATCATTTATTAGAGTTGTTCAGCCTTATTTCTTGCTCCTTTTTGCATCGAAAAAAGAAGATGTAAACAAAATCTATGAACATTTGAAAACTCATGGATATAATGTTGCAATGATTCATGGCGATTTAGAAAAACGCGAACGTAAAAATGTTATGCGTCGCATTAAAAATATGGATTTTCAAATCGTTGTTTGCTCTGATATGGCTGCAAGAGGATTAGATATTGAAAATGTAAGTGACATCTTAAACGTTGATTTGCCACGCGATCTTTCCTTTTATTTTCATCGTGCTGGAAGAACTGGAAGATTTTATAAAGATGGAAAGTGTTTTACATTTTATAACGACGATGATACATCAAATATTCTTAAACTTAAGGAAATGGGCATTAACTTTAGTTATAAAATCTTAAAAAATGATGAAATGAAAGATGGAAAAGAAATTAATGCTAAACCAAAGCATTTTAAGAAAAATAAAGATCAAGATCTAGAACGTGATATTAAACGGGCAATAAGTGAAACAAAAAAGACAAAAGTGAAACCCGGATATAAGAAAGCTGTAAAAGTTGCAGTTGAAAAAGTAAAAAGAAAACATCATCGTAAGATGATTCGTGAAAATATACGTAAAGAGCGTGTTAAACGATATAAAGAGGAGGCAAGAAGAAATGGATAAATTAATCATTGGAAGCCATGTTGATAATAAAGCGCCTAATTTTGTCTTGGGCTCCGTTATGGAAGCTTTATCGTATGACGCAAATGCATTAATGTTTTATACTGGCGCTCCTCAAAATACATATCGTAGACCAGTTAGTGAATTAAAAGGAGAAGAAGCTTTATCTTTGCTTAAAGAACATAATATTTCTTTAGACAATGTTATCGTTCACGCTCCATACATTATTAACCTTGCTAATGTTGTAAAACCAGATATCTTTGATGTATCACTTCGCGTATTAATTGATGAAATAAATAGAGTGGATTATTTAGGTTATCATAAACTAGTTCTTCATCCAGGAAGTCATGTTAACATGGGTGCAGATATAGGAATTGCCAAACTCATTGAAGGTTTAAATATGGCGCTTGACGCAACAAAAGGTTCAAAAGTTATTATCTTAATTGAAACAATGGCAGGAAAAGGCTCAGAAATTGGAATTACTTTGGAACAAGTACGTCATATTATTGATGGAGTATATGATAAGTCGCGTATTGGTGTATGTTTAGATACATGCCATTTATCAGATGCGGGATATGATTTAAAAGACACTGATAGCATGGTTCAAAAAATTGATGAAATTATTGGTTTGAACTATGTTATGGCTATTCACATTAATGACTCTAAAAATCCACAAGGCGCCCATAAAGATCGTCACGAAAATATTGGCTATGGTATGATTGGATTTGATACTTTATCAAGATTTGCTCATCACATAGCATTTGAAAATATTCCAAAGATTTTGGAAACCCCGTATATCAATGAAAAAGCGCCTTATAAAGAAGAAATTAAGGCACTTCGAGATAATATCTTTAATAGTGAACTAAAATAAGTTATAAAAACTTATCAATTGTTAATACTAACGTATCATATGTACTCTTTTTTAGAAGTGGCTTTGCTTCTCTTAAGAGTGCATTTTTATTTTCTTTGTTGATACGTGATTTATTTTTTTTGAGAAAATTCAAGATAACTTTAGATTCGTTATCGTCTAATTTTACGTTATATTGTTTCGCTAGTTTTTTCACGTCTTCCAAAGTTAATTGATTGATGTAATATACAATTAGATTTTGATTCATGGTTATCCCTCTATTTAGCATATTACATTTTATGAATTTGGTTATTGTTTTATTTCGTGAATTAATCTTTCAATAGCGTCTTCATCATTTTTTAATTTGTCAACGACTTGACCTTTTTTAATTAAAACCCATTCGCCATTTCCACCGGCGATACCTATATCGGCGTTTTTAGCCTCTCCAGGGCCATTTACGACACATCCCATAACTGCAACTGTAATTGGCTTATTTGTTGTTTCTAGAGCGTTTAAAACCTTATTTGCCACTAGTTCAACATTAACGCGAGTTCTTCCACATGTTGGACAACTAACAAGAGTAGGATAGTTAGGATAAAGACCCAAATCATGTAACATTCTTTTGGCGCTTATAACTTCATCTTTTGGGTCTCCACTTAGTGATATTCTAATAGTGTCTCCGATTCCCTCAAGAAGAAGTGGGGCTAGTCCTGATACTGAGCGAATAATGCCTATTTCTTTTGTTCCGGCTTCAGTGATGCCTAAATGTAAAGGATAAGGGAATGTTTCACTTGCGATACGATATGCTTCAATTGCAGTTAAAACATCACTAGCTTTTAAAGATATTACAATATCAAAAAAATCTAAGTCTTCAAGAATTTTAACGTGTTTTTTCGCAGAATCAACTAAAGCTTGAGCAGTGTAATGAGTTGAATAATCGTGAATTTCTTTATCTAAAGATCCGGAATTAACGCCAATACGAATTGGAATGTGTTTTTCTTTACAAGCATCAACAACTTTTTTAACGTTTTCAACACTACCGATATTTCCAGGATTTATTCTAATTTTATCAACGCCATTTTCAATGGAAAGAAGAGCAAGGCGATAATCAAAATGAATATCTGCCACTAATGGAATATGAATTGATTCTTTAATAAATTTAATTGCTTTAGCATCCTCTTCATCCATAACAGAAACGCGGATAATATCACAACCTAATTTCTCTAATTCTAAAATTTGTTTTATAACTTCGTTATATTTTGATGTTTTGATATTACACATTGATTGGATTTTAACATTATTGGTATTACCAATCTGTGTATTTCCAATTTTAACTAATCGTGTTTCTGTTCTTTTCATAATAATCACCAAATCTATTATAGCAAAAAAAGAGAAAGAATAGAGCATTTATTAATAGTCATAATTGCAAATATAATGGATTTATCTTATTAAACTTTGATTTATTTAAAAAAAATATAGAATTAATAATTCTAATATGGTATTATTACATAGCGTAAGTTTCTATTGGAGGTGTAACTCATGAGAGATAACATTATTTATCGTTGTACAGAATGTCAAAATGAAAATTATATTGGAACAAAGAATAAACGTAATCATCCAGATCGTATGGAGATTAAAAAATTCTGTCCAAAATGCAATAAGATGACAGTACATAAGGAAAAGAAATAATTAATATAAGCGAGTTTATACTCGCTTTTAATTTTATTAAGTTATGAAAATATCCACATTAGTTTATGAAAAAGAATTTACATCTAACACTCATGTTTTATATTTAAATGATCATGAAGTGATTGCGTTTGATTTGGGTCAGTGCACTGATTCTTTTAGTCGTTATTTAGAAAAAAAGAATCTTACTTTAATTGCGGTTTTTTTAACGCACGGACATTTTGATCATATTCGATACATCGATAAAATCCCTAAAGAAATACCAATATATATTCATCGTGATGATGAAGAGTTAATATCAAACTCTTATAAAAATTGCTCTAAAGACTTTGATACGGCTTTTGAATATGACCGTGAAGTTATTCCATTAGATGACTTTGAAATCGTTGAGATTAAGGATTATAAAATTCAAATAATAAATACACCTTTTCATACTTTAGGATCTTCAGTTTATTTGATTAATAATTCAGCATTGATTAGTGGAGATACTCTTTTTAAAGGGACGATAGGAAGAAGTGATTTACCTACGTCTTCACCAAGATTTATCAACGACTCTTTAAAGAAAATTTTAGATATATATCTAAAATATGGCGACATGAATGTCTATCCTGGACATGGCGAAAACACAACACTAAAACAGGAAGTCGAGAAGAATTTTTATTTCAAGAATATAAAATAAAATATCACCTAAAATAATTTGGGTGATTTTTTTGAAAATAAAAGAAAATGTGATTCTCAGCATGTATTTAACAATAGTAAGTTTCATTCTATTTGAACTATCATATTTTTTTAACTTTACGATTTTTTCTTTTTCAATACTATTAAATAAATATTTAATAGATTCAATAGTATTATCACTAATTATTGAGTTTATAATCTTGTTTTTTGTTTTCTTCATCTATAATTTTTTTACAAGTAAAATTTATAATATTTTTAATCATCTTTATGTCTATATTGTATTTGGAATAATAGACTATATCATACTTGTTGGTATATTAAAAGTTCTTAACATTTTGCCTAATTATCAATATTTCACGACGCAACTATGCCTGATTTCTTCATTTATTGTCTTAAAATGTGTTAATTTATATTCCATATTCTACATAAATTTGATAAAATATCAAAGAAATTAACAAAAGGAGTTGTAAATATGATTAATATTACAGAATTAAGACCAGGCAATGCTTTCGAATATGAAGGAAACGTCTACAGTTGTATTGATATTGCTTTAAACAAAACCGCTATGGCAAAAATGAAGGTTAAAGTAAAATCAAAAAATCTTCGTACTGGTGCAGTTTTAGAGCTTTCATTTATCGGTGGAGATAAAGTAGAAGTTATTCATCTTGATAAAAAGAAAATGCAATTTTTATACGATGCAGGTGACACTTTAGTTTTCATGGATCAAGTCACTTATGATCAAATTGAAATTGCTAAGTCACGTATGGAATGGGAATCAAATTTCTTAAAAGGAAATGAAGAAGTTCAAGTTGTTTTCTACGGTGAAGAAATTATGGGTATTTCTCTTCCTACAACTGTTGCATTAGAAGTTACAGAATGTGAACCAGCAGTTAAAGGCGATACAGTTAATAAAGCTATGAAAGAAGCAGTAACTGAAACAGGCTTTAGAGTACGTGTTCCATTATTTATTTCTGAAGGCGAAGTCATTCTCGTTCGTACAGATAATGGCGAATATGATGGTCGTCAACAAAAATAATTTAAAATTTTAATTGACTAAAAAAGGATTTGGCGAGTTCCAAATCCTTTTTATTTTTATATTTTATTTATGATTCCCGAGAATAATGTAACTCCATATCTATCAGTCACAACGTATCCAAATGATCTATCAATTATCAATTGTTCATATACAGATTCTCGCTCTGATGGACCGGCACTATCTGGTGCAAGAACTGCAGTAATTGCTGCACCTTCAATCCCTTTTTCATCTACCTTTAGTTTGGTTGAATGAAGAACTTGCTTAACATACATTTCATCTGGACTAATACTTGAAAAATCTGCTTTATAAGGATTAAAAATGTCTTTGATTTCAAAATCATCAATTAAAAGTGTGACTAAATCCTCATTAGAAGAGGCTTCAAATTTTGGGAAGTGAATTGATGTATAATAGTCAACATCTATGTTTTCAGACTTATAATCATAATTCATGATGTTATCAATGTTTTCTTTGATAAATACATCTTCTAAATTACTATTATTTGGCTTCAAGAAATAAATGCGTAGGCCACTTTTTGTAGTAGTGTAAAAAGATGAATAAGTATCAGTTTTTAATGCGCGACCAACAATATATTTTCCCATCATTAGTTTACTTTTTGTTGTTGTTTTATCGCGATTTATAAAATCATAAGTACCACTAGTAAAATGTAGGCTATCGCTCAAATCACTCCATATATCTTTTAAATAAAGGGTATTTAATAAAACAAGAAGTGTGTTTTTATCTAAATTAAAATCTTTATCAATAAGTCCACGTGTTTTTTCTTTTACATATTGTCTAAAGTCCTTATTTGCCTCTTTGTTATTATATAAAAAGTCTGATTCATAGCTATCAACATAATAATAATCTGCCAAGTTGTTTAAAGCACTTTCTGATTTATTTAATCTTTTACTTAGCCAAATTGAGTTGTTTAAATCTTTGATAGAAGAAATAACTTTTTTTCCTTCCATGTCATCATAAGAATATGCGGTAGAATTTTCTAGAGCATATAAAATAGGAAGATTAGTTTTTAATTCGTTACTAGTCATATTTAATGCATTTAATATTTCATCTTTGCTATTATTAGCTACGCATTCACTAGTCATAGCAAGAGCGAAAAATAGTGAAAGGGGAGAAATTGCGCTATTGCTTGACTTATCATCGTAACTTGCCATAAATGAATCATTGAATTTCAAAGAAAAATCTGTGAATTTATTTAAAAACTCCTTAAAATCACGACTTTCTGTTACTTCGCTATCTAATTCAATAGGATTTTTTGCCCTTTTTAATAAATTAGTTACATTCTTTGTTGGTTGAAAAGTAGATGTAACATCACCACATGCGGTCAAACATGTGCACATAAATAGACAACATAGTTTAATAACTTTTTTCATAATATCACCATTTAATAAGATTATTTTAATACATTTGATTATTAAATAATATCATTTACTACGCCAGAAAATAATGTAACACCATATCTATCAGTGATGACGTAGCCAAAAGCTTTATCGACAATAAATGTTTCATAAACTTTTTTGTATTGTTCTACTGGAGCGGAACTTCCTGAATTAATTACAGCCGTAATTGCTGCTCCTTCAATTCCTTTACGTTCAACTTTAAGTCTTGCTTGATGCATAACTTGCGATACACACATTTCATCAGTGCTGATATTAGTAAAATCTGCTTTAGTGGAATTGAATATATCATTAATTGCAAAATCTTCTTTTAAAAGAGGAGATATATCAAGATCACAAGATGCTTCAAAACTTGGGAAATACGTTTCCGTATAGTATTCTTCCTTTAGTTCATCATTACTATACTCGTAATTTTTAAGATTAAGGATATCGTTAATATTTTTTCTCGTAAAGACATCCTCTAAATCATAGTTGTTATTTGGCATTAAGAAATGAATTCTTAATCCACTTAATGTCCTAGTAAAAAATGACGAATATGTATCTGTGTTTAATGCACGACCTCCAATAAATTTTCCTTCCATTAATTGTACTAGAGGAACACTACAATCTTGAACACGTGAATTAAAGGCGTAACATTTATCAGTTAGAGGTAAGTCATTACCCATTTGATTCCATAAATCTTTTAAGTAAAAAGTATTTAGAAGAACAAGTAATGTGTTATTATCTAGATCAAAACTTGGATTGATTAATCCACGTGTTTTATCTTTAACATACTTTTTAAAATCATCATTGGCTTTTTTATTGTTGTTAAGAAAATCTGTTTCGTAACTATCAACAAAGTAATAGTTTGCCAAATCATCTAAAGTGCTTTGAGATTTATTTACTTCTTTGCTAAACCAAATAGAATTATTAAGATCTTTTATTGATTGAGGAACGTCTTCATGTTTTTCATCATCATAAGAATAAATAGTAGAATTTTCTAAACCGTATAAAATTGGAAGGTTTTCTCTTAAATCAGAAGTCGTCATATTTAAGGCATTTAAAATCTCAGTTTGACTATTATTAGCACTACATTCACTTGTCATTGCGAGTGCGAAAAATAGTGAAAGAGGTGAAATAGCGACATTATTAGACCTATCATCATAGCGATTTAAATATGAGTCATTGAATCTTAAAGAGAAATCTGTGAATTTATCTAAAAACCCCATGAATTCGCTGTTTCTTGTAGGATCATAGTTTATTTTTAACGGTTCTTTTGCATTTCTTAACAAATTTGTGACATCATTAGGTTGGTTGAAATTGAAAGTTATATCGCCACATGAGACTAAACACAAACAGGTAAATAGACAACATGCTTTACTAATTTTTTTCATACACTTTCTCCTTTTTATAATAAATTATAATGTTTTACATTTAATTAGATAAAAAACGAGATAAAATGCGACAAAGAAATTATTTTTATTTAAAAACTTGCGTGATAAATTTAAATTTTTATCTTGGTACAATTCTCCACTTTTCGACAGTTAAGCTGTTTAATAATATTATTGTTCTTTTTTATATTTTGCTTGCGTAAAATCTAATGAGTAGGAGGAAAGAGTATGAACAAACGCGTAGTAACGTTCTTGTCTTTATTTTCTTTAGTGATGGTTTTATCAGTCTATTATGTCATGTTACCAAGTGGTGTGACTAGTCCAGGCGGAAGTTCTTCGCCAGTTACTAATGTAATTACAAACGCTGATGATCCTTATATCGAGGGCATAATTTTAGAAAGAAAAACATCTTTACAAGAGGATATTGAATTCCAACTCGATATAATGGCAAGTTCGGAGTATTCAGCAACTGAAAAAGCACTAGCGGCAGAAAGAATTGAATATTTAGAAAATATCATTAATGTAGAAGAAGACATGCGTACATCCGTTAAAGAAAGAGGATTTGTTTCTGCTTTCGTAGAGATCAAAGATAAGTCAATTGATGTTCTTGCTTTAAGTGAAACAAAAACTAAAGCAGAAGCAATGATGATAATTGATTGCATTGATTCATTTTTCATCGATGGAATGTTCCGTCAAGTATACGTACACTTTAGATAATTTTATTTGTATTAACTATTTAATTAAGGTACAATACTAGATGAGGTGAAAATAATGATTATCTTAGCAGGTTTTGACTGGACTTCAATCCTTTATCTAGTTGGTGGTCTAATCGGTGGTGGAATAGGTGGTTTCTTTCTCGCACGTCATTTATTAAAGAAAGAATTAGCAAAGAATCCACCAATCAATGAAAATATGATTCGTGCGATGTTTATGCAAATGGGACGTAAACCGTCGGAAAAACAAATTCGTGAAGTTATGCGTCAAATGGAGAAAAACAAATAAACTAGATTTGGTGAAAGCCAAATCTTTTTATTTTTATTAGAAACTTTAGAAAATATGCAGTTTGCAATGTTGCTAGAAGTAGAGTAAATAAAAACAACAACCGTAGTTGTCATTTTTTATAAAAATTAAGTTAAAAACTAAATATCTACTAAATTTTTACTAATTTTCTACTATTTTAACCATTTTACTTTCGATTCGGTTTTATTGATCAATCTTTTAATATTTTCTTTATGACGCACAATAAGAAGTAAAGAATTAAATGTAATAGCGATTACTAGAAGGATTGATGATTCTAAACCAGGCCACGTTCCGAATATGCTATGAGTAGAACTTGTCATGAATAATATGAAGGCAAGAAGTGCTGTACATAGTGAACTAATCATGGAGCTAAGAGAAACATATTTAGAAATTAATAAGACGATAGCGAATATAACAACAAAGGCAATGAGCAATATATAATTTGTTGCAAATAAACAACCTAAGAATGTTGCTACAGCTTTTCCACCTTTAAAGCCAATATAGACAGAATAACAATGAGCCAAACACGCGATCATAAGGGCAATATATTGCAAATTAGTTGCGTGATTTTCAAATCCATTGATGTTTCCTAAAATTAATTTCATTAACCAAAATGGGATTACGATTTTAAGAGCATCAAGCACAATAGTTATGACACCAAATTTAGCCCCTAAAATTCTTCCAGCGTTTGTGCCACCAGTGCTATGTGAACCTTGCTCCCTTATATCAACATGCTTAAAAACTTTACCTAATATTAAGCCGTTAGGTATTGCACCAATTAAATAGCAAATCAATATTGTTGCAATGTATATCATGACAATTTTAAACGTTGCCAAATTTATCAGCTCCTGACTTGTTTTATTTTATTAATAAAATATTACAAATGCAATAAATTCTTTGCTATAATATTAAAGTTGATAAGATTTTTTATAAGGAGTTGATATTATGCCAGCAAAAAGTAATCATATTTATGATGAAAATGACATAGTGTTACTAAAAGGACTAGAGGGTGTCAAAAAGAGACCTGCCATGTATATTGGTTCAACCAATTCTATGGGACTTCACCATCTAGTTTGGGAAATAGTAGATAATGCCGTTGATGAAGCTCTATCCGGATTTGGAAAGAGCATAAGTGTTACCATCCACAAAGATGGTTCTTTAAGCGTTCAAGACGAAGGACGTGGTATTCCAACTGGAATTAATAGTGCTACAGGAAAATCAGCAGTAGAACTAGTTTTTACAGAATTGCATGCTGGTGGTAAATTTTCTGATAAGGCATATACCACAAGTGCTGGATTACATGGTGTTGGTGCTTCTGTCACTAACGCATTAAGTGAATGGCTTGAATGTATTGTTTATCGTGATGGAGAAAGTCATCACATCAAATTTGCAAACGGCGGTAAAATCGTTGAACCATTAACGGTTACAGGAAAAACTAATCGTCATGGGACTTACGTAAGATTTAAACCAGATGCTAATGTATTCTCAACTGTAGAATTTAAATGGGATACAATTTATAATCGTCTTCAAGAATCAGCATTTTTACTTAAAGGGATGCATTACTATTTAAAGGACGAAAGAACAGGAGAATCTGTTGAGTTCCACTATGAAAATGGTCTTCAAGAATATGTTTCTACTTTAAATGCTAACAAGAAGGGCTTAAGTCCGGTTATTTATTTTGAAGATCCTGTTTCTCATATTAAAATTGATTTAGCATTTCAATATTGTTTAGAAGATTATGGTGAAACAATATATTCATATGTTAATAATGTTCGTACTCGTGATGGCGGAACTCATGAAACTGGTTTTAGAATGGGTATTACACGCGCCGTCAATGATTTTGCTACGACTAATAATTTGTTAAAAAAAGGTGTTAAGTTAGAAGGTAGTGACATCCGTGAAGGATTAACTGCAATTATTGCTTTAAAGATACCTGAAGATGCTTTAGAGTTTGAAGGACAAACTAAAGGTAAATTAGGAACTCCAGAAGCGACACCACTTGTTAACAATTTTATGTATACACAATTTACTTATTATCTAAACGAGAATAAAGAATTTGCACTTAAACTTATCAAAAAATGTGTAGATGCTCAAGCTGCTCGTGTTGCTGCGCGTAAAGCAAAAGAAGATGCTCGTAATACAAATAAGAAAATTAAAAATGAAGTTATTTTATCAGGTAAATTAACTCCACCTCAATCAAAAGATTTTGCAAAAAATGAATTATTCATTGTTGAGGGTGATTCTGCTGGTGGTACTGCAAGAACAGGAAGAGACAGAATATATCAAGGTATCTTACCACTTCGTGGTAAACCACTTAATACTGATAATGTAACATTAGATAGAATGCTAAAAAATGAAGAATTTGCAACTTTAATTAATACCATTGGTGCAGGATATGGTGCTAACTTTGATCCAGAAGATGCAAGATATGGCAAAATCATTATCATGACCGATGCTGATACTGATGGTGCGCACATTCAAACCCTTCTTTTAACATTTTTCTATCACTATATGCGTGGACTAATTACCTCAGGTAAAGTTTATATTGCTGTTCCACCTTTATATCGTGTTTACAAATACAAAGATAAAAAAGAGATATTTGAATATGCTTGGGATGATGAAGGATTAGAAAAAGCAAAAGCAAAAGTTGGTCCAGGATATTTAATTTCACGATACAAAGGACTTGGTGAAATGTCCGCAGAGCAACTTTGGGATACCACAATGAATCCTAAGACTCGTTTACTTATCCAAGTTAATATTGAAGATCCATTACTTGTTGAATATCGTGTTGGTGTTTTAATGGGTAATGATACTTCATTACGTAAAAAATGGGTTGAAGAAAATGTTGACTTCAATACCAGAGATGATTTCATGAAGGAGGTTAAACGTTAATGGCTAAGAAAAAAGTAGTTGAAGAAGAAGTAATTAACGAAAACATTCAAACCTCACCTCTTGAATACATTATGGGTGACCGCTTTGCTACTTACGCAAAGTACGTCATTCAAGACCGTGCAATTCCTGATGTTAGAGATGGATTAAAGCCGGTTCAACGTCGCATAATCTATGCAATGTACCTTGATGGCAATGTTTCAAGTAAGCCAACAAGAAAATGTGCACATACTGTCGGTGCGGTTATGGGTAAATTCCACCCTCATGGTGATACTTCAATTTATAACGCTCTTGCCCGTATGTCGCAAGATTGGAAAGTGCGTCTACCTTTAATTGATTTCCAAGGTAACAATGGCTCAATCGATGGAGATGGACCTGCTGCTTATCGTTATACTGAAGCAAGACTTTCTGAAGCGGCAGAAGAAATGATTCGTGATTTAAATAAAGAGACTGTTGATATGCAACTAACATTCGATGATACGATGTTAGAGCCTGTGGTCTTACCGTCACGTTTTCCTAATTTACTTGTTAATGGTAGTGAAGGTATTGCTGTTGCAGTTGCAACCGATATTCCACCTCATAATTTGCGTGAAGTAATTGATGCAACAATTTATGCTTTAGGACATAAGAATGCTACTAACGAAGAATTAATGGAATTTGTTAAAGGTCCAGACTTCCCAACAGGTGGTATTATTTATGATGGAGAAGGCTTAAAATCAATCTATACAACTGGTAGAGGAAGAATCGAAGTAGTTTCCAAAACCGAAGTAGTAGAAGGTAAAAATATTAATCAAATTATCGTTAGTGAGATTCCATATGGCACATTAAAGAGTGAAATTGTCTATGAAATAGACAAAATATGTCATGACCGTGCAGTTGATGGAATGTTAGAGGTTCGTGATGAATCTGATAGAACAGGCTTAAGAATCGCTATTGACTTAAGAAAAGATGCTAAGACTGATGTTGTCTTAAATTACTTAATGTCTAAGACAAAACTTAAATCATCGTACACTGCAAATATGGTTGCGATCGTTAATGATCGTCCAAAAACATTAGACTTAAAATCATTTATTCAGGCTTACGTTAATCACCAAGTTGATGTTGTCACTCGTAAGTCAAGATTTGATTTAAATAAACAATCTCAACGTCTTCATATTTTAGAAGGCTTAATTAAGGCTGTATCAGTAGTAGATGAAGTAGTTCGTATTATTCGTAGATCAAAAGACAAGGCGGATTCTAAGAAAAACTTAATTGAAGCATTTGCGTTCTCCGAGGCTCAAGCTGAAGCAATTGTTAACTTACAATTATACAAATTATCTAATACTGATATAACGACATTCATGAATGAAAAAGCAGCTTTAGAGGCTTCAATTCATGAATTAAATGAAATTCTTAACGATGAAAAGAAACTTCATAAAGTTATCATTAAAGACTTAAAAGCAATTGCTGATAAGTATGGCGATGTTAGAAGAACAGTTATTGAAGAAAAAGGCGAAACTGTAATAATAGATAAGCGTGACTTAATCGCTAAAGAAGATGTTTACGTTGCTATTACTCGTGATGGATATGCTAAACGTTCAACATTAAAATCACAAAAATCTAGTGATGGAGCGCTTCCTGGTATTAAAACAGGGGACATTATGATTGGAAGTAGAATCCTTAATACAATGGATTACGTCTTAGCCTTCACAAATAAAGGTAATTATTGTTTCGTTCCAGTACATGAGCTTCAAGAAGGTAAATGGAAAGACGAAGGAAAACATATTTCGTATGTTGTAAATCTTGGTTCGGATGAAAAAATCATCCGAGTAATAGCAGTGAGTGAGTTTAGAGATGATTTATCAATCTGCTTGATTACTAAAAAAGGACAAATTAAAAAGACTCTCTTAAATGAGTTCTTCACTACTCGATATGTAAGGCCACTTGGTTGTATGCGTCTTTTAAGTGGTGATGAAGTTGTAGATGCAGTCGTGTTATCTGGCAACTCAAATATTGCAATATTCACGAAAAACGGCTTAGCTACATTCTTTAATGAAAATGAGTTCTTAGCCACAGGTATTAGAACAAGTGGTGTTAAAGCAATGGCAATTAAATCTGATAATGAAGTGGTTCGTATGTTTACATTACTTCCAGATGAAAGAGCAAAATTCATTATGATTACTGATAATGGATGCGAACGTATATGTGAATCAAGCTATCTAACGCTTACTCCGCGTTTAGGTAGACAACAATATGCTTTCAAGACATTTAAATCAGATCCACATAATTTAGTCTTCATGCGTAAGATTAAGCGTAATGCGGAAAAGGAAAACGTATTATTAATGCTTGACGATAAAGATTTATTAAATATTGAAATCGATGACTTTAGACCAACACCAGCTGACAAGTATGCAAAGAAAAATCTTGATAGCTTAAAAGGTCGTCGCACAATTGTCTCAGCTTATGAAGAAGAAATTGAACTTGTCGATGGTGATTTCAAGACTTTAAAAGGTGATGACAAATTACCAAAAATGAAAATATCAAAAGTTGAAGAAGAACAAGAAGAAAAAGGATATGAACAAATCTCAATTTTTGATGATTTAGGAGATTAAAAGGGGATTACATCCCCCTTTTTATTTGTGCCTTAATTTAAATTCGGTTAGTAATTTTGTTAATGCACGTTTTTCAATACGCGAAACGTAGGAACGTGATATTTTATATTGCTTGGCAATTTCTCTTTGTGTTAATTCTTTGTTTCCTTCTAACCCATAACGCAGAGTTATTATCATTAATTCTCGTTCATCTAATACTTTTAAATATTCCTTTAAACATTCGATATTATGGGCTTTATCCAAGTCTTCAGGAATAGAATAATTTTCATCTCCTAAAGTCTCAATCATCGTTATTTCTGTTCCGTCTTTATCTGTTCCTATCGGTTCATAAATAGAGACATCCCGAGAATATTTTTTATTTGCTCTGATACACATTAAAACTTCGTTTTCAATACATCTTGCAGCATAAGTAGCAAGCTTTACTTTCTTATCTGGAGAATAAGTGTCGATTGCCTTGATTAAACCGATTGTACCAATAGAAATTAAATCATCACTTGACTCATCAACATTGTCGTATTTTTTTGTGATGTGTGCAACGAGCCTTAGATTATGTTCAATTAAAACAACTCGTGCTTCTTCATGTGTATCTTTGTTAAATAATCTTTGAATCCAAAGCTCCTCTTCCTCATCAGATAATTTGCTCTTAAAAACACCATTATTAATGAAACCAACGAAAAACTTTAAATCAAATAATAAATTAAAAAGAAAATTCATATTTTCACCCATACATTTTATTTAGAAAAATGTCGAATTATGCCATGTGATGGGTAAAAATTCGCATAATTAGTAGTGTAATTGATTAAAATAAGAAAAATTTTATACAATGGTCTTTTATTATTAGTTTAAATAAACTAAAATAAAAAAATAAGAAGGTGATAATATGGCTATTAACTTTGTACCTTATTGCCATGCGACAAGTATCTTTGATGTCGATATTACCTTTTTAAAAAAAATAAACATAAAAACAATTCTTGCAGACTTAGATAACACGCTAGATAGTTATAAAGCAATGAATCCCTCTTTACGTGTTTTTGACTTAAAAAGAAAATTAGAAGAAGTTGGGATAGAACTTATTGTTATATCTAACAATAAAGAAAAAAGAGTTAAACCATATGCGAGTGCTTTGTCTGTTCGTTATTTATATAGTACACACAAACCTTTATCAAAACGCTTAATAAAATTCTTAGATTCGAATAACATTGATAAAAATTCCGTTTTATTTGTTGGAGATCAATTATTAACTGATGTTGTTATGTGCAATAATGCTCGTATTAAAGTTATGTTAACAGAAAAAATAGTTAAAGAAGATCAATGGACGACGCATTTCAATCGTCTTATTGATTGCCCTATAAGACATCTTTTAAGAAAAAAGAATAAATTAGTGGATTGGAAGGAGAAGATGTAAAATGGCAAGACAAAAGGAGAAAATATGTTTAGGATGTGGAGAGACGCTCCAATTTAGTAATCCTAAAGCACCAGGCTATATTCCAGAAGAAGTCTATAAACGTAATAATGTCGATTTGTGTCGCCGTTGTTTTAGACTGCAACATTATAGCGAAGATAAAATGGAATTTATGCCTGCAGATACTTTGACTAAAATTCTTTATGATGCCAAAAAGAAGAAAGCAGTATTTGCTTATGTCATCGATCTTTTCAATTTCGAAGCTACTTTCGATAAAGGCGTAAATGAGTCAATTAAAGGATCTACAGTTATTCTTATTGCAAATAAGCGTGACATCCTTTGTAAATCATTTAACGATAATAAGATTAAAGAATACATACTTAAAAGAGCAACAGAGGCTGGTTTAGAAGTTAAAGATGTTATTATTGTATCTGCGAAGAAGAACTATAACTTCGATGAAATCTCGGCATCATTTAAAAAGTACGCTCGCAACAAAGATATTTATGTAATCGGTGCGACAAGCTCGGGTAAATCGACTTTAATTAATAAATTCTTAAAAAATTATACTAATTATACTGATCGACCAATTACAACATCATGTTATCCGGGGACAACAACAAAATTATTAAGTATTCCTGTTTTTGATAACGAGACGATTTATGACACTCCGGGTATCGACTCTAAGCGTTCGCTTATTATGCACGTAGAAAAAGAAGTAATCAAAGCAATTACACCAAAAAAAGAAATAAAACCAATTACCTATCAAATGAGAAAGGGTAATATGCTGATGTTTGGTAATTTGGCTAGAATTGAGTTCGTTGAGGGTCCACGTACTGGAATTACAGTATTTGTATCGCCAGAAGTAGATGTACATCGTGGAAAGATTGCAAATTTTGAACTATTAAAGAAAACTCTTATCAATCGTAAGAAAATAAAACCAATTAGTCAAAAGATCAATGGCTATACAATTCACACAATAAAAGAAGATAAGGATACAAAGCAAGATATTATCATTGCTGGGTTGTGCTGGATTTCTTATAAAGGTAAAGGCCAAACATTTAAAGTTTATGCACCAAAGGGCGTAACCGTCGCTCATCGTGATGCAAAATTTCAGGGGTAGTAGTGTATGTTAAATTCAAAGCAGAAGAGACAACTAAAAAGTATAGCTATGCAAGAAAGTGCTCTTTATCAAATTGGAAAAAATGAAGTAAGTAAAACTATGCTTGATATGCTTGATAAGGCGTTGACAGCGCGTGAACTTATTAAAATAAGCGTATTAAAGTCGCAAGAAGTATCAACACGTGAACTCGCGCTTGATTTATCTAGCGCCTTGCATGCTGATGTGGTTCAAATAATTGGACGAGTAATCGTCTTATATCGTAAAAACGAAAAAGAACCAAAAATAAAATTAGTTAAATAAAATGAAAAAGATTCTCATATACGGAGGATCTTTTGATCCTATTCATAACGGACATATAAAAGTAGCAAAGAAAGTAAAAACGGCTTTAGGCATTGATAAAGTCGTTTTTGAGCTTGCTAAAGCTCCTAGATGGAAAACTCCGTTAGTAGAATCTAAACATCGCTTAAACATGCTTAAAATGGCTTTAATGCCTTATAAAGACTTTGAATACGATTTATTTGAATATAATTCAAAAGATGAAATTAATTATTCTTATAATACCGCTTTATATTTTAAAGAATTATATCCTAATGATGAGTTATATATGTTAATTGGTTATGACCAAGTCAATAAACTCCATGATTGGTATGAGATTGATAAACTATCAAAACTTGTTCATATTGTCGCTTACAACCGAAAAGGAGAAGAAGTAAGTGTTGATAATATCAGTAAATACAATGTGACAATTGTAAAAGGACCGCTATATAGCACGTCATCGACGAGCGTGAGAAACTTCAAATCAATTGATATTGATAATAATGTTCTTAGTTATATTTTAAATAATCAACTTTATTTTGCTTCTAAGGTGAAAAACTATATGAGCATAAAAAGATACGCTCATAGTGTTGAAGTAGCGATGCTAGCCTTAATAATAGCTAAAAACAATAAGATTAATAAACTCAGTACTTTTAAAGCCGCCTTGTTGCACGATATAGGGAAAGAAGTAGATGCTAAATCTAATGATGATATTATGCATAAACATTTTGAGGAGTATTGTGATCTGCCAAAATTTGCAAACCATCAATTCGTTGGGGCACACTTAGCAAAAAGGGATTTTAAAATTAATTCTAAAGATATATTAGAGGCGATTAAGTATCATGCAACAGGTAACGCTAACATGAATAAAATTGGAATGATAGTGTATACATCTGATAAGATAGAACCAACGCGAGGCTTTGATTCTAGTGACTTAATAAAAGAAGTAGTGGAAAATCTGGAAACGGGTTTCGTAAAAGTTCTTGCTGCTAATAAAGAATATCTGTTAGAACATCATGGAGACATTCATAATCGGTTGACCGATGCATGCATGAGACAATATTTAGATATAAAA
Source organism: Erysipelotrichales bacterium (assembly GCA_022508525.1). Taxonomy (GTDB): domain Bacteria; phylum Bacillota_I; class Bacilli_A; order RFN20; family CAG-826; genus RUG131. Next base: position 23,198 of record JAFLVA010000004.1, on the reverse strand, counting down.
TAAGAAGTGGTATCTTAAGTGAGGTATCACTTTTTAAATTGGTAATACGCTACAAGTTAGTAGTGGTACAAGAGCATAGCGATTGCCTGAAAGGTCGAGAGGCTTCGAGATACGAGGGCAGGACTTTAGACCTGCGAGAACGCATAATGCAGTGCCTATCCGGCGAGGATATAGCGAAGCGTGACAATAAGATTAACGTAGTGATTTTAATAGTCACTATTTTTTTGTTTTTGATTGAATGTACACAGCTGATTCACTTGGCATATAGGATAAAGAGGGAAGTTGAGGAAATTAGACACTGTTTTACATAGTTAGCCTTTATTTTTTCAGACTATTAAACTTCGCATAATAGCGCTTTATGTAATTGCACTTGTTCGTTTACATAAACATTTATTAGGCGCTTGTTAAAGTTTAAAGTAGTTCCCCTTATAATTGCAAAATTTAAAGGGGGATTTTTTTATGAAAGATAATGCAATGAAACTTTATTACAAAGATGTTACTTACACAAGCAAAGCTACCGGTAAGGAAGTTAAAACAAGAAACTTTTATCTTGTTAACGATAGTGGTTTATCTATCGTTATTAAAAATGCTTTTCAAGGCGATTACAATGTATTAAAGTTATTGGCTTTGCCTATGCCAAAAGAAAAGAAATAGTTATCTATGCAACGTAACCGAGATAACTATAATACGACATTTAGTTTAATAATTGAGTATCACGATAACGAAAAAAATTTCGATTTAATAAGCTCTTTATTTAATGATAAAATTGTTAAATACTCAAATGAGAATAACGCTTTTTATTGGTTTATCTTACACGATAGGGACAATGACGACAATGGCGATTTAAAAAGACCACATTATCATTTAATACTTAAACATCAAGTTAGAATTGATAAAACTACTCTTATTAGGCGCTTATCTTTATTTTTTGGAATTAATGAAAGTTGTATTACTGCTGATGGTATTTATACTCTTAATGGCTCGCTAAGATATTTAACGCATTTAGATAATAAGGACAAGTTCCAATATACTGAATTTGAGGTTTCAACTAATAATGATGGTTTATATAATTTAGCTTTAAAAAATAATTGTGATTTAATAGATATTAACTATTTAATTGAAGTTTGTCGAAACTCTACAACTTTGCTTGATGTCATGCGTGTTCTTGGTATCGAAACTTATAATAAGTGGCGTAACGTTGTTAAAGATATTTTCGGTAGTTTATGAGTTATTCTATTTATATTACATATACGAATAATAAGCGATTTAATTTAAAGTGTGATATGTTCTCAATTGGTAATGATAACCTTACTTGTTGGTTATTCAATAAACACACTGATAAAAAACCTATTGTTTGTTATCAAGTGAATAAACTATTTGTCGCAAGTGTTACTATTTTAAACAAAAACTAGAACGTTGCACGGGTTCACTATAGTGCAACGTTCATTGAGCATAAAAGAGGTGGTTAAGTGAAAATTCTATTAAATAAAAAAGTCGATAAACTCGCTAATGATATAGTGTTTAGCGTTTCGAACATGATATATAAATATGGTCGAAAAATGAGCGAAAGCGATAAGCTCAAATTAAAAAATCAAATAATTAAAAGTTTTAGATAACTAGACATAGTTATCAATTAAGTGGGGACTTAATCATATGTACGTAACCCCACACTTATATGTGTTTAAGTCCCTAGCTAATTGCTAACTAGTTAGCAATAGAAAGGGGCTTTTCATATGATAGCTAAAATTTTTGAGGTTATAACTCAAGCCGTAACTGCGTTTGTTGGCTCGTTAGGTACTGCCGTTAATTCAATTACAAGCTTGTTTTATGTTGATGAGACCGGCTTTACTATGCTTGGTACTTTAATTCTCATCTCTGCCGGTGTTGGTTTAGTTTATTGGGCTTTCCGCTTAATTCGTGGTCTCATTTCACAACGCAAATAAGAATTAAAATGGTTTTGTTGTTCCATAAAAACAACATTTTTAATTGTTAGCAGTGTTAGAGGTTCATAAGCTATTTTGCTTATGATCCTCGAACTCTGCGGAAAGGAATAAAAAATATGAATAATAAATTTTTAAAATTTTCTTTAATATTTCCGGTTCTTGGTTCTTTTCTTTTTTCTTGTGGCTCTAGTAGTGTTTCAAGTTCTAATAATGATAATCTAGATAAAAGAAGTAGCGCAAAACGATTAACCGGTGATATTTCTACTGAACCTAATATTGTTTATAACTCTACTGATGGTGTAAATCTATATGATTTTGAGATTACTTACCCACTTAATATTGTTGTTAGTAGTGGTATTGCTAATCTATGCTATGACTCTATTATTTTTCGTGGTGAGTTTAGACTTCGACCTATATATAATTATTTAAACGGCTTTGATGATATAATAGAGTATGGTGATGTTTTTACTACTTTAAGATTTGATAATATTTATTTTAAATATCATATCTTTTCTTCTTTTGGCGATAATAGGGTTTATCATTCTTACGATTTAATGAATGATAATTTTTTGACTTCAAAATCAAAATATAGTCAAGTTCTTTTGGATTATTTTAGTCTACAACCTATGGATTACGACATTTATTTTAAAGATGTTGTTTTAAATAATTATATTGATGTTTTTAACGATAATCTTGAAATATTGTTTGTTTCTTACAATAATCATACTCAGATTAGGTATTCTTACTCGTTATTAGAGTATTACTCTAATAATGGTAAATTAAGTACTAAAACGCGTAATTATTCCGGTACTATTGATATTAATGATTATTATGATATTAGTGATACTATAACTTTTAATAATGGTTTATCAAATTTGGTTAATTCCGTTGTTGACTATAATAAATACGTTTATAGTTATGGTAATTCTAAATTTCAAGATGCTTATGAGTATGGCAAAATTTTTGGCTTTCGTTTTGCAGTAGAACAATTTGAGTCTTACGAAAGCAATTTTAACAGCTTTGATTTATTCACAAATGTTTTTACTTCTATCGGCTCTTTATTTTCGATAGAAGTATTTCCTGGTCTCAATTTTGGTTTGCTTTTAAGTTTGCCATTAGTTGCTATGATTATATTTGCTATTATTAAAATTTTGGGTTAGGTGTTCTTATGGAAGTTTATAAATGGTTGATAGACTTTTTATTTCAATTAGTCGATTTTGCTAAATGGCTTTTTACTCCTTTAGATTTAATTGGTTTTTTTTCTAATGTTCTTAAAATTGATTTATTTAATATTCTATCAAATGTTGTTTCAAAAGATTTTTTAAATCTTTTTTGTGTTCCCCCTATTGCTATTTTTGGGGTTACTTTAATATCTATTATTGTTGCTTTAAAAATTATCAAACATGTTCCGTTAGCTTAAAGAGGTGATTTTATGGTTATTGAGTGGTTGAATAATATTGTCGGCGATTTTATCGGCTTGTATGGTTTTGAATTAATAGTAGTAGTGGCATTAATATTTTTAATTATTTTAATTTTTTCTAAAAGGTAGGTGCTTTATATGGATTTATACTCTATTATTTATGATTTTATGACTAGCCTTTTTCCAGCAGATTTAAATTCTGCTATGGTTAGTTTTTGTAATTTAGCAACTTATATTATTTTGGGCTTATTAATATATGTTGCTTGTTGGTTTACTTATAAAATCTTTTGCTTTTTTGGTGGTCTCTTTATATGGAAGTAGTGAAAATATTTTTAATAGTATCAGTAGTAGCTCTTTTATTATTCTTTATTATTCAAGTTGTCGGACATTTTAAAGGTTGTAAGACATTGAAAGATAACTTTTCACGTTGTAATGTTATTGTTTCCGGTAAGAAAGGTACCGGCAAGGATTTATTATTTCAAAAAGTCATTAATCTAAGAAAAAAGCCTTATTTATCTAATATTAGTTATGGTGGCGATTATAAAGAGTGTTGCGCTAATGATTTAGAGCTTGCTAATAATGATTATATGAGCTTTATAAAAAATGATATCAATATCATTGATAAGTCAAGTTTACCTTATGAGGGTCGCGACTTTTATTTTTCTGATTGTGGTATCATTTTACCTAGTCAGTATGATAGTACTTTGCATAAGCTTTTTAAATCTTTCCCAATCTCATATGCTTTAAGTCGCCATTTATGGGCTAATAACATACATTGTAATACACAAGATTTAGGGCGAATCTGGAAAGCCTTAAGAGAACAAGCAGACTTTTATATAATTGCTAAAGGTGTTAAAAAATTGCCTTTTGGTCTTTTAAGAGTAGATTTTAATGTATATGATAAATATGAAAGTGCTAAATCTTGTTTATCACCTTTAAGCTCTCGTTTATGGAATAAGTATTCAAAAGCAGAACGCGATTTGTATATAGCTACTAATGGACTTGTTGAAAGTCATTTCGTTTATATGAGAAGTAGAAGTATAAAATATGATACTAGGGCTTATCATGAAAAGATATTCGGTGTTAAATATGTAGCGCCTAGCAAAAGAGCAAAAAAAAGTGCGTGAGGTCGCGCGCTTTTTTCTTTTGCTTGCGCCTTTTACACTTTCGGTGCTATTATTAAAAAGGGGTATTTATGGATTTGATATCAATTATTTTATGGCTGGGTACTTATGGTATATTTATTCAATATTTATTTTATACGCTTGGCTGTTTGTATATTATTTGTAAATTTATTCGTGCTATATATCGTTTGTTTAAAAAAGACTAATAACCACCAACCCACGAGCCTAACCTTATTACTTTTACAAGTTTGTAACGGTGCGAATGTTGAACGTTATAAAAAATGTTCAACGTTCGTTTTTTTATTGGCTCAACTATGTATGATCCAATAAAAAAATTGAGAGGCTTCGAAACATGAGGGCAGGACTTTAGACCTGCGAAAGTGCAAAACGAAGTGCCGATACCGGCGAGGTATATTACTTTTGTAAAATCTTGGCTTATCTATAAATGCGTGCTTTAGTCGAAACCTACCACCTCACTACAAAAGCAGTAGAACACTTTCATAAAAAAATAAAAATTAATTATTGACATAATTTTACATATCATGCTATTATTTTTACGAGGGGAACAACTTCGCATAATAGATATTATGTAAACTTAAAACACTAAAAAAGCCGATTTAATCGACCTTTCTAAAAATGATAAATTTTGATGCCATCGTTATTATTGATACTTTCCCACATAATTTATAAAACTAATAGTTTACTAATTATATACTAATTATCTACTAAAAAGGATTTATGTTAGCATTTTCTTAATTCCACTTCTCAATAGCTGTATCTGTTTGTCACTCAGACGAATCGTTCGTGTGTCAATGCTTTTTTCATTGATGATTGGATTGATATATAGTCTCATTTTGTCTAATGATCTTATTTGATTCACGATTGCCAATGTCTCACGATCTGTCACTAAACCTTCTATATACCCTAGGTTAATATCGCTACATGGATTAGCGCCATTTCGATTTGACTTGAGTGGGCAGACAATTACTAAAGGATTGTTCTCATAACTATTTGCAATGACTACTCCATAGTGACGATTTGAAAATTCACAGTTAACATTTACTCCAAAATCAAACTCGTAGATTTCGCCAACTTTTAGATCTAAGCTTGGTGTATATCGTTCCTGGTATGTGATATACTCCAATTGCCTTTTTACCCATTCTAATTGTTGCTTTAAACTATTCATTATTCGGTAGTTCTTTTTAGCATCTTCGCTCATGTATTCTTCTTCATCAGATTTAAATCTATATTTTATCTTTGACATAATTTCTTCCTCTATTTTACTTATAGTCAAGCAAAAGGTAAAAAGCGTAAAAAAAATTAACGATTTGACAATCGCTAATTTTAATATGTATGAATCTTCTTTTTTATTTGTTTGATTACAAACTCTCCAACAAGAACAATTATTACTATTTCAATAATAACTGCGATGAGTTGAGCCATATCAAGAACGCTATATGCGTTATATATAAGGACTCCAACGCTACTTTTTGTATAACATAGGTATTCAGCCATAATCATTACTTTAAAACCAAGTCCGATAGTCTGAAGCAAAGTTATTATTATGTTTGGTATCATTAAAGGAAAATATACTTTTATATACTTATAAAACTTAGTGCCTTTAGTAATTTTTAATTCGTTGATAATACTATCTGGCATGTTATCAATCGACCCAATGAAACCTTCTAGAATGATTGGTAGAGTTACAAGATAAGTAACTAAATAAGGTTGCAAAGGTTTTCCTACTTCTCCTCTAACCACAAGAAATATATAAATTGCAATTGCGGCGAGAGGTGCGGCTTTCATAATAGCGAGTATAGGCTTTAAAAAGTCCATTGTAAGCTTGTTATAATAATAAAGAAGGGAAATAACGAACGAAGTAATTAATGAGGCTACAAGGGCTAAAAACACTCTTATAATTGTGAGTAAGAATATTTTTATAGTCCCTATATTAGTTATATTATCGATTAATTTGTTCGCTATTACGTTTAAACTTGGATATATTTGGGGATCGTTTTTACTATTTGATATTACAAATATCAAAACAAACACTAGACCAACCGATATTAAAGATGCAATTTTACTACTTATTGAGGAAGAATCCTTCATCTGGTATCTTTCCGCCAACTTGAGCAGCCATATTAAGATTAATCATAGCCTCGTAATATGCTTTTACTAAATCGATTTCATTTTCAACCTTTTTAAATCCACAATTAGGAATAGCTTTTTCAAGTAATGGCTTTTTGAATGTTCCAGTGACGCTTTCAGCGTTTTCTGCAGTCTTAGAAATATCAGTTGTTAAGGCATCATATCCCTTATCTACTTCTTTTAAAGCATCCTTAAGTCTATCTAATTCGCTTATCTTAACAAATAAACCTGCTTGAGGGTATGTGTCGAGTCCTGTAGCTTCTCTCCAGAAAGCATTTAAAGATAGTACATGTGCAGTTGAAGTATCTATTGAAGAGACTTGAGGTTGGGCAGATATAACAATATCGCTTTCACCGCTTGTAAACATGCTATTAGCAATTTGTACGTTGTCTACATAGCTAATTTCACAAGTTACTGATTTGGCATTTAAAATAGTTTCTATTACTATTTGTGGAGTTGATCCACGACCAAACGATGTAATGTTTTTACCTTCTAAATCCTCGATTGTTGTTATTTCTTCTCTTGATAATATATATATATTATCCCAAACTAATGTTTTATATAGTCCATAGGCTGGTTTAGCGTTATATCTCATAGCGCCTAAATTAATTGGCGCAGCAATCATATCGACTTCTTCTGCTACGAATTCTGCAATTAACTCTTGACTGCCTGATGCTATTTGCAAATTATCTTTATGATTTATTGCATAATTAGATAAAGCAATTAAAGGTGTTCCATTAGGAGCAATGAATTTTGGATTTGTGTTTTGTTCTACGTTTCCACATGACGTAAGCACAGCACTTAATGCTATTAAACTTAATAATTTTTTTCTCATAATATTTATCCTCATGGTTATTATATGCTATAATAAACAAAATAATTGTGATAATTATCACGAAATAGGAGGAATTATGAGCAAGATTTTAGATTTAATTAGTGTCTTAACGAATGAAGAAAGAAGTAAGGTACAATATTTAGAATTTAAAAACGGTGAAATAATTCATTTTGGTGGTTCTACTTGTACTTCTGTTGATATTCTTTTAAAAGGTGAAATCATTATGTCAAATCTTGATGTTGATGGAAATGAACAAGTATTTAATTATCTAAGAGCACCGCAAATATATGGTAATAATTTAATTTTTGCTAGTAACAAAGTATATCTAGGAGATATATTAGCAAATAGTGATGTCGCAATTTATCGAATTTATGAAAGTGATCTTCTATCTTTGATATCTTCAAATCGTCAATTCCTAAAACTATATTTAAACGTAATTGCAGATAAATCAGTTGAACTTTCGAAAAGACTACGTGTCATGTCTGTGCAAAATGTTACGCGACGACTTCTTCTTTTTATCGATATGAAAAGTAAGGAAAATAGCGGGTCATATCATATAAAATCAATTACGAATTTAGCAAAAGAATTATCACTTCCTCGAGAAACAGTCTCAAGAGTCATAAATAGCCTCGTTAAAGAGGAAAAAATCATATATGAGAATAAATGCTTAACAATAAATAAAAACGCTTTAGATGAGCTCTAAAGCGTTTTTTGTTATCAGGACTATTTTAATAACTCTTTGATTGGAGTACCAATCATATTATCGGCTTTGTTTAAACCAAAGTTTTCTAAGATTGTTGCACCTATATCTGCAAAGGTATTTCTTTCATCAATGCATTTTCCATCGACAATTGATTTTGAGTAACAAAGTAGAGGGACATGTTCTCTAGTGTGATCGGTACCAATATGTGTTGGATCATTACCATGATCTGCAGTAATCATCACTAAATCATCATCGTGTAGTACTTCTAATAATTCTTTTAGTTGCTTATCAAAGTCTTCAATTGCTTTTCCATAGCCAAGTGGATTTCTTCTATGACCATATTCAGAATCAAATTCTACTAAGTTAACGAAACATAAGCCCTTGTAATCCATGTTTTTGCATTCTTCAATGGTTTTATTCATGCCATCAATATTTGAAACAGTTTTTTGTGTTCTTGTTGCTCCACTTCCGTTGAATATATCGTAAATTTTACCGATGCAACTGACTTCATAGCCGTTATCTTTTAAAATATTCATAGCTGTTATGCCACTTGGTGATAAAGCATAGTCATGACGATTGGATGTGCGTTTAAAATTATTTTTATCGGTACCTAAGAATGGACGAGCAATGATGCGGCCTAATAAGTATTCAGGCTTCATGCATATGTCACGAGCGATTTCACAGCATCGATATAATTCTTTAACGCCAGTAACTTCTTCATGAGCGGCAATTTGTAGCACGCTATCTGCGCTTGTATAAACGATTAAATTACCAGTTCTCATTTGCTCTTCGCCTAGTTCGACAAGTATCTCTGTTCCACTTGATGCGTAATTACCAATTACTTTATGGCCAGTTCTTTCTTCTAATTCTTTGATTAATTCAGGTGGGAAACCTGTTTCGGTGAATGTTTTAAATGGTTTGGTGGTATGGATGCCCATCATTTCCCAGTGGCCAGTCATCGTATCTTTTCCATTACTAGCTTCGTTAAGAATCATAGAGTAGGCATGTTTGTGTTCGACTTTAGTTGTTCCTACTACTTCTCCTAAATCACGAATTCCCAAAGAATTTAACGTAGGAATGTTAAGTCCACCACACTTTTCAGATGTATGTACAAAAGTATTGGTGCCGGCATCACCGAATTTTTCAGCGTCTTTCATAGCGCCTATACCGGCTGAATCCATTACGATTACAAATATTCTTTTATATTTCATATAAAATTGCTCCTATTTCTTTTAATAGTATACCTTATTTTCTTTTGGTATACAAATCATATGCACTGACAATTCTGTTTTGAGTAATTGTCGTATAAATTTGTGTTGTAGCGACATCAGAGTGACCTAACATCTCTTGTACTACTCTTAATTGAGCACCATGTTCAAGCAAGTGTGTCGCAAATGAGTGACGTAAAGTATGAGGCGATATTTCTTTTGTGATACCAACTTTTAAAGCGTATTGCTTTATTATACGATGAAAATATTGTCTGGAAATCGGTTTATCGAATTTATTAAGGAATATCACATTAGTGCGTACATTCCTTTTTTTATCACGTACTTCGTCGAGATATTTAATTAAATATTCTAAAGCAAAATCACCGATTGGAACACGGCGTTCTTTTGAGCCTTTTCCCATAATAGTTATAATACCCTTAGGTACATTAATATTACCTTTAGTAATACTTAGTAACTCCGATACACGTAATCCAGATGAATACATCACTTCAAGCATAGCTCGATCTCTTATTCCTTCTTTTTTATTTAAATCTGGAGCCATAAGCAAGGCTTCAACTTCTTCTTCAGTTAAGTATGTAGGAAGATGCATTGCTTTTTTAGGTAGGTCAATCTTGGGAATCTTTTGGCTGTACTTCCCTTCACGCTGTAAATAAAGAAGAAAGTTTTTAATGGTAGAAATACGTCTTATAATACTAGTTGCGCTTAAGCCTTTAGCGGTTTGATATCTAATAAACTTACGAATATTATCGTTATTAATATCTACGACATATTCCATATTTGGAATTGTCTCTACAAATAGATCAAGGTCTTTTTTATAAGCTTCAATAGTGTTTTTTGATAAACCTTTTTCTACATATAGATAATCAATAAATTCTATTATTCCATCTTGAATTAACATGTTTCCACCTCTTTTCTACTAATTGTTTACTAATTTTCTACTAAAAGTTACTTTTTTACGTCGCTTGCCCTCTTAAATACATCTTTTTTCATTTTTCTATTTAAATCGTTAATAATTAGTTTTGTTTTCGCTTCTTCTTCATGATTTTGATAATCAAATAAGCTCATTTGATAATTGATATCATGAATAGATTCGAGATTTTGGAGTGTTACACCAATCAAACGAATTGGTTCGTTCACGTTCATTTTATCATAAATTTGAATTGCTACTTCCTGAAGAATTTCATAGCTATTAAAAGCTTTTGGTCTGGTTAATGATTTAGTATGTAGTTTAAAGTCTGTAGTTTTAACTGTGACTTGAACTGTGGTGCCAAGTTTTTCTTCTTCTTTTGCACGTGCCGAGACCATCTTACATAAGTGCTTAATCATTTTATTTATTTCTTCATAATTGTCTGTGTTATGTTCGAATGTGCGAGAATTACCAATTGATTTTGGATCTGCTTCTTCTGTTTCAACGATATCTGAACCTTTACCATCAAGCCAATCCATACAAGTATAATAGAACTTACCTAAAATTTTTTTCAATTCCAGTTGATTAGCCTTTTTTAAATCTCCAATTTTCACAATTCCGATATTTCTAAGCCTTGGAGCAGTCTTTTTTCCGATTCCAAACATACTTTCAATAGGTAACGGATATATCATATTAGGAATATCTTTTCTCCTAATGATCGTTATTCCCATCGGTTTTTTCATGTCTGAGGCCATTTTTGCTAAAAACTTTGTCGGAGCAATACCAATTGAACATTTTAATTTTGTCTTTTCATATAAACCATCTTGCAAATTTTTTAAATATTCATTAATGTTTTTTACGCCTCTTAATGCTTCTGTCATATCGACAAAACACTCATCTATAGAAGCAATTTGAATAATCGGAGAATAATTAGTAACATACTTAAAAAACTCGCTTGATAAGCGCTCATAAAGCTCGTAATGACCAGGAACGATAATTAAATCTGGGTATAACTCTTTTGCCTTATAAATTGGCATTGCAGAATGAATCCCATATTTTCTAGCCTCATAGCTTGCAGTTGTAACGATACCTCTTCTCCCTGCTCTTCCAACTACAATAGGCTTTCCCTCATATTCAGGATGCATAATTGTTTCGGCCGTGGCAAAAAAAGCGTTTAAGTCGATATGCATAATAATTTTGCTCATTGCCATCACCTGTTTTAATTATAAAGCGTTTCAAAGTTCTTTAAAATAATTAATTAACGTAAACAAATAAAAAAGTTAAGTATTGATCTAAATGTCGTAAATTAAAAAAAAGCCCGTATGGGCTTTCTTAATGCATCATGACCGCATTTTTCTTCATTACTGCAAGATAGTCTGCAATCATGACAATGAATTCAGAGTTTGTAGGCTTTGCTTTTTCGGCATTAATGGAGTAACCAAATATTTCATCGATTAAATCAATGTTTCCACGATTCCAAGCAATTTCAATTGCATGTCTTATGGCTCTTTCTACGCGGCTAGACGTCGATTTATAGCGTTTCGCAATTTCGGGATATAAAGATTTTGTAATCTGACCAATATATTCATCTTGATTTTCAAAAGTCAATAATATACCAGTTCTTAAATAGTTATATCCTTTTATGTGTGCGGGAACACCCATTTCGTGTAAGAGATCCGATAAACGTTTTTCTAGCGATTCTCCTGTGCTTTGATTTTCAAATTTGTGATCCTTTAAATCATCACTCTCAAGCACGGATTGAATGGCATCAAGTAGAGATGAAGCATTGAATGGTTTAATCACAAACATATCTCCGCCAATGGTTGATATTAGACTTAATATTTTTTCATTTACTAAAGCTGAAATGCAGATGATATGTCTTACATTGGTGCCCTCAATACCATCATTTATTTGTTTTAATAAGGCATATCCATCTAAGCGAGGCATGATCATATCAATAATTAATACATCGATTGTCCCACACTTTTTCAGCTTGCTTAATGCTTCTTCACCATCACTTGCACTATCGACTACATACATATTTGGTTGACGCGCAATACTGCCTACAATAAAGTCTACATACTGCGGATTGTCATCCGCGACAAATATTCTAATTTTCTCCATATCATACCCCTAGCAAGATTATAGTTTAAATCTATTTTTTTTGTCTATTAAGTAGTAGATATTTATCGAAAACTAGCATTGTTACTTAATTTTTCGACATTTTTTTTAATTGATTTGTCGAATTAACCATAATATTGTTCATAAATAGTATTGGCCATATCAAACATCCAGCGCATATATACACCATATCCGCTTTCAACTTTATCAACTAAGACGTGTGTTACTGCGGCAACGACTTTACCATCTTGAATAATCGGTGAACCTGACATTCCAGCAACTATACCATTAGAAACTTTTAGTAATCTCTCATCCGTGACTTTGAAAGAAATACCTTTAGTTGCCATCTCACTTTGATGGTTAACTTTTGTAATTTCAATTTGGTATTTTGTTACTTCTGTTCCTTTAACAACAGTCCACATTTCTGCTTTACCAAGTTTTACTTCATCAATTTCTGCAAGTGGTAAAGATGATGAGTTATTAGGTAATGTTTCATATCTACCGTAAATACCAATATTTGTGTTAGATAAAACGTTTCCTAAATAGTCATTAAAGTCGATATCAGCCACTTTTTCGCCTGGCTTAGAATTAACACTCGGTGTAATCGAAGTTACGGTAGAATCATAAATTGACCCACTATCAACTTCAATAAGGTTTGTGCTTGAATTATCAGCTATTTCATGACCTAGTGCCCCATACATTTTAGTATTTTCATCATAGAAAGATACTGTTCCAATGCCTAAGAGACGCTCTTTAACAAATAATCCTGTTTTAAAGCGATTATCAATACGGACGATATGTAAATTACGATCTAAAAACTTTCCATTACGTTTAAGACTTAACTTAAGATCATTAGAATTTGGATAGTTAGAGAATATATTTACGAAGTCATCAATATTTTGTACTACTTCTCCATTAGCCTTATATATAATGTCTCCAGTTTGGATATCACTATTTAGGCTAGGATTATAAGTTTTACCTCCATATTTAATATCATAAGTGCCAGAAACCATTAATCCTCCAGGTTTAATTTCAATGCCAATATTTTGTCCACCCGGAATAATATTCACTGCTTTAAGGGGTTGATTAGGGGATATTATTGCTCCAAAAATGGACAAAAAAGAAAATAACAACTTCATTATTGCTCTCCTTTCAAACAATATTGTGGTTGTTATTTATCTATTTATTTTGGAATTATTTTCTTGAATTTGTAATTAGCTCTTTAGCAAGGGCTAATGATTCATTTGAAACTAAATTGTCAGTTAACAATTTAGCAATATTTTCCTTAAATCCGTCTTCATTTAATTCAACTATTTTTGTTTTAGTTGTTCCATTAGATACAAACTTGCTTATTTCATAAGCAACATCAGCAAAACTTGCTACTTGAGGAATGTGAGAAATGACAATGACTTGGCAATCTTGACCAATATTATGTAACTTTCTTCCAACACTTGATGCTACTTTACCTGATACTCCAGAATCAATTTCATCAAATATCATTGTTTCGACGTTAGAGAATTTGCTAAAAATTGTTTTTAGTCCAAGCATAATACGTGATGATTCGCCACCACTTACGATGTCTTTAAGTGGACCATATGGCATACCAATATTTGAAGAAATATAAAATACGACACTATTAATGCCACTTGATCTAGGTTCAGTTTGGTTAATAACAACCTTAAAATGGGCATTATTAAGATTTAAATCACTTAATTCTTGATCAACTTTTTTATTTAATGTTGTTGCAAATTTTTCTCTAATTAAGGAAATGGCTTCTCCTTTTTTCATGATATCAAGATATAAATTTGCGACAACTTCTTTTTGTTTACTTAAGGCGTATTCATAGTCACTCATCATAGCAAGTTCATTTACTAGTTTTTCATGAGCCTTAAAAATATCTTCTTCAGCATTTCCGAATTTTCGCATAACTCGTTTAATGTTATATATTCTCTCAGAAATATATTCTGGAGTATATTCGTATTCATTTAATTCCTTTAAATTGGCTTGTAAAGCGGAATTAATATCTTGTAAAGAATAATAAATATCATTTAATTTTGTTGAATACTCTTCATAGTCATCATCTCTTAGATAATCAATGAGACGACGTGATTCATAGATTTTGCCAATTGCGCCATTGTCACCATCAAGTAAGTTGTCAATATTATTAAATGCTTCTTGGAGTCGAACAAAATTGGCCATTTTCTTCTCAAGGTTTTCGAGTTTATCCAATTCGCCTGGCTCTAGATTTAATTTTTCAATTTCAGCAATTTGAGATTTTTTATACGCTATTTCAGTTTCATCAATTACCTTATTTTCTAATTCTTCTAATTTGTTCTTTTCTTCAATATATTTTTGATAAGAAGCCTTGTAATCATTAAATTCTTTTTTCTCTCCAATAAATTTATCTAATAAATTTAAATGCTCTCTTTCATCAAAAAGCATTAATGTTTGATGTTGAGAGTGAATATCAATAATCTCATTCATAATTGCCTTAGTTGATGCACTTGAAAACATGCGTCCGTTCAATTTGATAGATGTTCGACCAGATATATCTAAAGAACGTGACACTATAAGTTCTCCATCTTCGATTAAACCATCATATTCTTCGTTAATTTCTTTAATGAGATCTTTATTGTCAATTATAAATTTACCATCTATATATGCCCTAGTAGACCCAGTTCTAATCTTTTCAAAACTACTTCTTTCACCCTTGAGAAGGGCTAAAGCGTCAATAATGATTGATTTACCAGCACCCGTTTCACCTAATAAAACATTCATTCCGCTTTTAAAATTAATTTCAATATCCTCAATGATAGCAAAATTTTTAATACTTAAAGCTTCTAACATATTATTCGACTCCTTTATCAGAGTTTAATTTTGCTTTTAAGTGGTCTAAAGAAACACCGCATTCTTGCATTTGTTCAGCTTGAGTACCGGCTTTAATAAAGTCTTCTTTGACAGCTAAAATAACAATTTCTCCTCTATAATAATATAGTGTCAACATTTCGACAAAATTATTAACGAAACCTTCTTTTGTGGCATAAGGATTGTAAATAATAATGCGTTTGTATTTTAGAAGTTTTTCAACATTTTCTTTTAATATTGGTTTTTGATAAATAGCATTTACGATATCAACATTAGGGAATAATTCTTTAACATCTGCAATTATTGGTCCAAAAGTTACGATTACATCGTCACTTTTAGCGTTATTTACCATAAACCATTCTCCATATTTAAAATTAACTACACTACCTTCGTTTTTCAAATAATCACGAGGGTATCGAATCGCAAATACTCCGTGATTGAGATAAGATTCTTCGAGTAAAATTTTTGCTTCCATTTTATTTGAAGGCATGGAAATAGTGACATTTGGAATAGTATAAAGCATCGATTCATCAAAGATACCTTGATGTGTTTCACCATCTGCACCTATTAAGCCAGAACGATCAACAAGAATTGTACAATTAAGATCCATACGTGCTAAATCTTGTTGTATTTCATCAAATGCCCTTTGCATGAAAGTCGAATATATAGAAATAATAGGATGATATGAATTTAAAGCAATACCAGATGCCATAGAGAAAGCGTGTGATTCGCATATTCCTACATCATAGCAACGTGATTTAAAGTCGTGAAATAGCGTTCCTAATTCTGAACCCTCTATCATTGCAGGATTAATTAATATTGTATCTTGGTGTTTGCTCATGAAATCATAAACTAAACTAGCAATTTCTTTACTCCAAGAAGGATATTCTTTATTTTTAATAAATTCTCCTGTTTCCTTATTAAATGGAGGAACACCATGCCAAGTACCTTTTTTATCTTCTTCGGCATATTTATATCCTTTACCCTTGACAGTTAAAGTATGTATAACAACGGATTTAGAAGATTTCTTTGCTTGTCTTAAAGCTTTTTGTAATTCTTTAATATTATGTCCATCGATAGGACCAATATAGGCACATCCCATCGCATCAAAAATATTTGATGGTAAAAACATCTTTTTAAATCTGTTTTTTATTCGTGCTGATATGTTAAAAAGCCAAAAACCAAAACGTGTTTTACACATAAATCGTTGATAAGCTTTTTTCTTTTTATTGTATGAAACTGATGTTCTAATTCGTTGTAAAAAGCGTGCAATTCCACCGGTAGATTTTGAAATGGACATCTCATTATCATTAAAAATGATAATAACTTTTGAATCGCCCCTTCCGATATTATTAAGGCCTTCAAAGGCTAATCCACTAGTAATAGCTCCATCTCCAATTACGGCGACTACATCGTAATTTGCTTTTTCTTGATCACGCACTACTGCCATTCCATATGCGGCAGAAAGTGATGTTGAAGAATGTCCAGCTTCAAAGCAGTCATAGACACTCTCATGGCGTTTTTCAAATCCTGATATACCATCTTTTTTTCGCAAATTTTGTAGTGATCGGCCAGTCAATATTTTATGAGCATAGCATTGATGACCAACATCAAGCAATAATTTATCTTTTTTGAAATCAAAGACACTATGAAGAGCGACAGTTAACTCTACTACTCCAAGATTTGAAGCAACATGACCGCCGTTTATGGAAGTCTTATCTATTATTTCTTCGCGTATTGAGGCACATAAAAGTTCTAGCTCTTTGATTGATAAATCTTTTAAGAGCTCTGGACTTTTAATTTCGTTTATATCAATTTTTTTTAAATCTTTTGACATATTTCGTGCCTTTCTACTAAATATTTACTAATTTTCTACTTGTTTTCTACTTTTGATATTAATTCTTCACTATTTGTGATGTTAGAGAATTTTTTGTTTGCGGTTTCAAGAACTTCTTCTAATTCTTTAATTAGATTAGTTCCTTCCTCGTATAGTTTCATACTTTCTTCTAAACCAAGTTTATTTGAATCAATTAATGAAACTATTTCTTCTAAACGCGCAAGCTTCTCTTCAAATGTCATATTTTCCATATTTTTATTCCTTTTTTATTATCTTACTTACTATTGTACCATCTTTTAATACTATTTTTAATGTATCATTGATATTTATTTCATCCATAGATGTGATAATTCTATTATCCATATTCATAGCTATTGAGTAGCCTTTGTTCAATAGACTTTTTGGGTTAATGGCAAGTAATTGATTTTTCAAACTATTCAAACTTGAAATTCTAGTGCTTAAAGAAAATTTAATTTTAGAATTCAATCTTTCATTTAAGATGTTAATTTGATGTTCAAAACTTACAATTTTTTTATTCAATGACTCAAACAGTATTCTTTTATTTTCATTTAAGTGATTAGAAACATTTGTTAAATAACTATTTGGCTCTTTAAAGAATTGACGATTTTTTAATAAATTTAGCCTGTATTGATAGTCATTTAATAGTTTATTTATATTTGTATCAAGAATAGTTTTTTTATCATTTAGACTTAATAAGATATCATGCATATTAGGTGTAGCTTTAATTGCCGCATCAGTCGGTGTGGACGCTCTTAAATCAGATACATAGTCAACTAAAGTATAATCTGATTCATGTCCAACTGCAGAAATAATTGGAATATCTGATTTATAGATAGTTCTAACGATTGTTTCATCATTAAATGCATTTAGATCCTCTTTATCTCCTCCACCTCTTCCAAGTATAATGACACTAGGACGGGCATTAATTGCCATAACGAGAGCGTTATTAATTTCACTAGGAGCTTTCTCTCCTTGAACAGATGTATTGAAAAAAAGGATTTCTGCTACTGGATATCTTTTTAAAATGTTTTTAGTTATATCATGAATTGCAGCACCACTTCTTGCTGTAATAACAGCAATAGTTTTAGGATATTTTGGTATTTTTAATTTATGTGATTCATCAAATAGTCCCTCTGATTGCAGTTTTTTACGTAATTTTTCGAGTTCAATTAATCTTTGCCCCTCACCAAATAGCATACAGTCGCGGACAATAAGTTGATACGATCCTGAAGGAACGTATACTTCAATTGAACCATAGAATAATACTTCATCACCAATTTTAGGTTCGTATTTTACATAAGGTAGGTATCCCTTAAATATAACTGCTTTTAAAGTAGAACCATCTTGATCTTTAATAGCCAAATAAATATGACCACGATTTGTAAGTGAACTAACTTCACCTTTTACAACGACATTATTTAGACCGTTATCACTTTCAATTAAATATTTAATGCGCTCATTAACATCTCTTACAGTAATAAATTGAATGTCCATTACAATACACTATCTAAAACGGCGTTTATAAATTTATAATCGCCATCATCAAGAAATTTTTTTGCTAAGTGGACGGCAATATCAATGACAATTGCTTTATCGACGTCTTTAACATAATAAAAATGAGCGTATGAAAGTAAAAGAATAGCTTGTGCTAATCGGGTCAAACGATTAAATTTCCATTTATTTAATTTCGGTTCAATAGCCGAAATAATTTCTTCTTTATGAAGTAAGGCTTTAATAACGACTTCTTTCACATATAAATCAGAGTCTTCGTAATCTTCATCTAAAACATTGCCAATTAGTTCTCTTATATCGTAATTTAGTCCCATATCATCGTAAGTTAAAGCATCATAAATTATTGTCATTGCTTTCTCTTGATTGGCATTTCTTGATGTTGACATATCTAAAACCTCACTACTTTTTAAATTTTTTTTCAATTGCGAATATATGATAGTAATTTGCAATGCCTACGGCTATAAATACTATCATTAAGATATGTAGTAAGAGCTGAGGTATCAAAAAACTATCGTGAAAATAAAAGATAAATAATAGGATTGTATCAGCAGTATAAATAGATAATCCTGCTATTATGGCTTTTATTTTACCGGTTTTAGTCATGACCCAGATGACTAAAAAAATCGAACTAAAGGAAATACTAATTACACCATTTATTAGTGTTAGTAACGCTGTGCTTTCAACATGACTACTGATAAGATTAAAAAGCAATATATTCCCTACTAAACTTGGAAAGTAGCCAGTGTTTTTTAAGGAACCCAGAATTGCACCAACGACATTTAATAAACCGATGAAGAGAAAAGACATCATCATTTTATGATAAGATGTCACAGCGTGATTGTGGAGTTCTTTATAAGTGTATTCCTTTTTCATTACTTGATGTTTGTGACCTTAATATCAATTCTAAATGGAACCATCTCAGTTTGAGCAGTTAACGCTGCTGCTATTTCTTCTTGTAAAGTACGACAAATTGCTGCAACATTTTCATTATGTGAAACTGTGACTTCTAATTTGACAAATACTTGGTTATTTTTGATAGAAATTTTCGCAGGAGAATTAATCATAATGCGCTTCTTTTCACCTTTAGCGTTTGAGTGATTCATAACATTCTCAGTAACGGTATGAACAATTTGCTCAAATACAGTACGTGAAAATGCCATAGTACCTAATTTGTTGTAATTATCAATAAAAATGTATTGGGTCATAAAAAATCACTCCTGTTTATATTATAAATATAAACGTTGATATTATCAAACAAAAGAATAGATATGTCAAGTAAATACGAATTAATAAGCATTTTAAAGCATTATGTTATATTTCATAAAGTAAAACATTGAACTTTGAAATAAGTGCGATTAATAATGGATTATGTCGATCGTTACAATGGATGCAAAAGCGATTATCACTAGTATAAATTAATTTTGCACTTTCTCCGGTAATTTGATTTTTAAAAATGACGATATCATCGTCAATAATTACGTCTTCGCGATCTTTGAGTTTTGTTTTCAATAAATTATATACTTCTTCTTTTTTGGGATTTAAAAAGAAATATGAAATTTGTTTTTTATAAAAATCATCTTCCTTTATTTCTAACATGAATTTTAGTACTTTCTCATCAATTAATTCTTTAAACTCGCTCGTAATAAAATATAATTCGTATTTCATCTTAATCACCATCAATATCTTATTACTGATGATTTAAATAAAATGTCGAAAATTGTTTTATACAAATTGGCTATATATTAAATTTTTTTACTTATATTTTATTTTGCTAATGATGTATATTTACTTACAAAATCTTTTTTTGCTTCTGTATAGGCATCTCTATTGTGTTCAAACTTTTTCCATAATTTAAGCTTGAGAATTTCATATTCTTTTGCAATTTTCGGATGTGAATTTAAATAGTCTCTAAAATATATTTCATCATTATCTCCTAAATATCGTAAATGCAAATGAAAAACTTCATCTGCAAAACCATTTTCTGTATAACCCTTATTTAAAGAGATTCTTTTCTCAGTTTCGTTCATTTTTGTCCAACCATTATTTTGTAGAATTTCAGAAATTTCAAATAAATTATCTTTAACTTCTACGAGTATATCGATTATTGGCTTGGCCCATATTCCTTTTATAGCGGTACTTCCGATATGATTTATAATAACCGTTTTTGGAAGAATATCTTTAAGTTTAAGGCATTCTTTTTCAAAATATTCACTCCAACAATCATTATGTTCGGTCAAAATGATTGGAAAAAGGTTCCAGAGTTCTTCAAGTGTCATTTCAGAAAGTTTTTTATTCATAACATCCTCGTAAATTAATATTCTTAATAATTTATTTTAACATAAAAAATAATGGTAACAAGGAGGAGGTTTAATTGCTACCATTATGATCATCTTTAACTTGTAATATTGTTTATAAACTTTAAATTTATTTTTTGAATGCTTTTATCATTAGTGAATTTAGTTTAGAAATAAATTCACCACGATTTTTAATTTCGCGTCCTTCAAGAATCATGGCTTCATCAAAAAGAATTGATGCATATTCTTTGATTGTGTCGTCATCAGCTTGTATAGTTGATAGGATTTTAAACAAATCATGTTCAGGGTTGATTTCTAAAACTTTTTGAGCTTTAACTTCATTATTCATTCCTGGTTGCTCATTTAATGTTTTTTCCATTTCTAGCGATAAACCATCTTTTGTTGATAAACATACAGGTGCATCGACAAGTTTTGATGAAATTACTACATCATCAACTTCTGATTTCAACGCTTCTTTTATTGTGTCTAAAAGACGCATGTTTTCATTTGTTACTGTCTCGATTTTCTTCTTTTCTTCTTCTGTTATTTCATTTGCAGATTCATCGGTAATCGATTTAAATTCTATTTTATCGTAATCTCTAAGCATCATAATAGCGAATTCATCAATCTTTTTATCGAGTAATAAGACATCAATTCCCATTTTTCGATACTTTTCAATTTGAGGGAGTAACTTAATTGAGTCAAGTGAATCTCCTGATGCATAGTAGATGTATTTTTGTTCACTAAGCATTTTTTCTTTGTATTCTTTTAGTGAAATGTACTTGTCTTCATTTACTAGAGAGTGGTAGACAAGCAAATTTTCTAATAAATCTTTTTTTGCTCCATAAGTTGAGTAAATGCCAAATTTTAAGTGCTCACCAAAGGCTTCAAAAAACTTGGTATATTTATCAAAATCTTCTTTCATTAATTCGCCTAAACGTGAAACAATCTTCTTTTCGATATTTTCGCTTATTTTTTTCATCATTGGGGATTGTTGTAATATTTCGCGGGAAATATTCAAGTTAAAATCCGGTGAATCAACGAGTCCTTTAACAAATTTTAAATAATCTGGTACAAGTTCAGGACATTTTTCTTTAATAAAAACACCTTTACTATATAGCTCTAATCCTTTTTCATAGGCGTCACTATATAAGTCATATGGTACATGACTTGGGATATAGAGTAATGCATCATAGGTAATATTTCCATCAACTCGAACAAAAAGCGAAACTAATGGATCTTCAAAGTCGTTAAATTTTTCTTTATAGAAATTGTTTAGTTCTTCATCTTTTACTTCACTTTTATTTTTGCGCCACAAAGGTATCATTGAGTTTAATGTTTCATCCTCAATAATGGTTTCATATTCATTATCTAATTCTTTGCCATTTTCATCTATTTTTTTCTTTTGATGACTGCATAACATTTTAATTGGATATCGGATATAGTCACTATATTTTTTTACAATACCTTTTAGAGTATATTCTTCAAGATATTTATCATAATTAATTTCGTTTGTTGTTTTCTTTAGATAAATTGTGATATTTGTTCCAGTTTCCTCTTTTTTAGCATCTTCAATGGTGTAAGAATCTTTTCCATCACTAGTAAACAAAAATGCCTTTCCATTTGCTGTTTTGGTCAAAACTTCTACTTTATCTGCGACCATAAATGCACTATAAAAACCTACACCAAATTGTCCGATAATATTGAAATCATTTTTATCAGTGGCCTCTTTTAATTTTTTTACAAAAGCTTTACTACCACTTTTTGCAATAGTGCCTAAGTTATTTATTAAATCATTTTTTGTCATACCAATTCCATTATCTGAAATTGTTAATGTACGAGTATTTTTATCTACTGATAATCTAATTTCATGATCGATTATTGGCAATTTTCCATCACTCTTTAAAGCGTTGAATTTATATTTATCAATTGCATCGCTTGCATTACTTATTAATTCTCTTAAAAATATTTCATTATTACTATAAATAGAGTTAATCATTAACGATAATATTTCTTTAGATTCTGTTTGAAATTCTTTTGTTTCTTTCATTATAATATCCCTCCGTTTAGCACTCTTAAATATTGACTGCTAATTATATTTTAATCTTCTTTAGCACTCTGTCAAGTAAATTGCTAAAAATATCAAAATAATTTTGCCAATAAAAAAAGCATAGTAATAAATTATGAACTTGTAAAGAATTTGTAGACATTTAAAAAAAGCCAAATTAATTAAAGCCTA
>JAFLVA010000039.1 GCA_022508525.1 Erysipelotrichales bacterium | reverse complement strand
ATAATTTGAAGTTATCTGTTAAACAACTTCTATTTATTGGCAATCATTGATGATTTCATATTATTCATTAAATTAGCTAATTAGATATCGGTCGGCAGACAAACTAGTTTAATATGATAATACCAGAGCCAAAACTGCCAAGCTTTTAAATAGTATTAACTGTTTTTTAATTGCAACGAAGAAATAACTGATGAATTAACATTAAATTAATAGGTAATTTCGAATAGTTAATTATATTAATTCAGAGTAAATAAACCTTTTGCCCTAGCCTCATACGATTAACATGGAGAAATATTGGACATGAACAAAAAGTCTTTAATTAAATTTAACTTTTCTCATATTTGTCCTAATAAACTCTCATTTTCTTTTACTTGGGATGATAATTTTGAACGTCATATAGAATGGATAGCGCCTATATTTAATAGGTATCACAAAAGATGTACATTTTATGTGAATCCAGGTGCCGGAAATTTTCATGGATTATTACAAAATGGATATGTGCAATTGGCACAAATAGGATTTGAAATTGGTAGCCACGGATATACCCATCACCATTTTTCGCATCTCTCAGATGAGGACCTGAAATTTCAACTAATTAAGTCAAAAGAAAAAATTGCAGAAATAACAAACATTAGCCCTATTACATTTGCTTTTCCACATCATGACTATACCTTAAGCATGTTAGAAACAGCAAAAAAAATTTACTTGGAAACCAGAAACACATTAAATAATACTTATCGCTATAGCCTAAAAAGTTATACAACAATTGTAGATATTCAAAATGCCGTACTAAACGCAATTTCAAATAGACACTCTATAGTTTTTTCAGGTCATTCTATCAGTTTATGTACGGATACCGTCGGAAATTTCGATGGATATGAACCGATTCCCATAACGCTTTTAGAAGAAATAATCCATATGATTATGGAATACCAAAATATTACTGAAATATGTACATTTGAACAAGCAGTGATAAAAGAGTTCATATGTCAGAATTGTATATTTACAAATCAATTATTTTATATGAGTGAAGATCAATTGCTATATCTAAAAAAATATGGCCTAACACATGAGAGAATCGAGGAACTAGCATGAACAAAGATCAACTAATAAAAGTATCTGTTATTGTACCTGTGCATAATGCCGAAAACACGATTGAGCGTTGTATTGAATCCTTATTAAATCAAAGTTTAGAAGAGATAGAAATTATTCTTATTAATGACCACTCTACAGATAACACAAATTCCATTTTAAATGCATATCACCAACTATATCCTAACAAAATTCATTTATTGCAATCAGATAAACCACGAGAAATGTGTGGACCCGGTTATGCGAGGAATATGGGCATCCAAACGGCTCAAGGGACATTTATGAGTTTTGTTGACAGCGATGACTGGATTGATAGTAATTTGTATTACTCCGTTTATGAAAATGCTGTAAAGGTTAATGCTGACATTGCCATTTTTGGTGTGAAAGATGAATTATTGAATAGTATGTGTGCTACAATTCGTTACCAGTATCAACATCTTAATGTTGTTAATCATAAATATGCACTACATATGCTTTGCCACACCTTTAATAATGACTATTTTATCAGTCCCATGGCTTGTCAAAAAATTTATAAAACAAATTTTATTAGACAAAATAATTTATATTTTGATACTGATAGTTTCTATGAAGATGATCAATTTACATTTTGCTGTTTTTTGCATAATTGTCGAATTATAATGATCCCTGATGTATATTACCACTATAATCAAAATCCTAGCTCAATTACACATAATTTTTCAAAAAAACATATTGATACACTCGTAAAGACGTTTATTAATATCCGTAAATATTTGCAAAATTATGACTGTTATAACGAATACCAAAATGCTTACCATTCCTATTTCGATAAATGCTTATCATCGACTTTAAATATGCTATTCCGTGCTGAACCCACTGTTAAAATTCAAAAAAAATATATTATTTACTTATTTAATAAATTAAATGAAAATTTCCCTATAGAGGAATGGATAGCTTATCTTGATGTCCAAAGAGTTAAACGTTTTTTCTATATTACAGAATAATGTAATCACGTAAATGTATATTATATTTTTGATCAAACGTGGTAATACGGGTATCATTTGGATCATTAACTAATTTCAGCAGAGCAATTTTTATATGTTTAAGCACAAATAACTGCTTTTCCGATAAAATATTTTGTTCATTAATTTGAAGCCAATTTAAAATACATGGAATTGCAGATTGGTCACGAAGCTTTCCCATAGCTTCGATAATACTTACTGCCGTAAAATAATTATCCTCAACATTAAGTTGTTTGCATAAGTTTTGTAATCCGTCTATAAGACGCTTTTCTCCAATTATATCTGCCATATGTTCTCTTATATAGCAGTTTTCATCAAATATAGCGTTGCAAATGATTTCGTTGACCTTATTATTTTCACTATTCATTAAGAAAGCTTCTAATTTGTATCTGTTAAGGTCAATAGTCGCTGTTTTGGTTTGCGAAAAATAATTAATAATCCATGTCATAACCAGAGGTAACATTTTATTAACATTGGCTAATTCAACAACTAAATCTGTTTTCCAAATATTAGTCTTTTCTTCTTTTGGATGATATCGCTTTAAAAAAGAATCATCAAGAAAACGGCAAACAGCTTCTTCTGCCGCTGGAAATTTTGAAACAGAAATTAAAATTGCATGATAAATAGCTAAAACACCGTCAATAACCTCGTCAGTTTCATTAAGTATTGCCTTACCAAGTAATATTTCATATTGTAAAAGAAAATCTTCAATATCTTCAGCATTATATTTGTTGACTTCATTATTTAAAATGGATGTTAAAATAGTAAATTCTTTTTTGAATTCCTTTTCTATGTAAGAAATAAAAAGTTCCTCATTACTTTTTATATAAGGAATAATGCCTCTAATATTTAACGATTCACGAAAATCTGATAAATAGCTATTTTCATTTATTGTTTTTAAGATAGAAGATGTAAGCAATTTAACATTATTGGGGTCATACTCAATATATGTAAGGTGTGTAACATCAAAAGGAATATTCGAATCCTGTTGCTTGAGTATCACAATATTCGATGCTTCTTTAAAAGAATGCGCAATTCCTAATTCATAAAAAACATTAGGATTACAATCTGTTAAATCTGCTATAACATAACTAGAACGAAGTATCTCTGTCAATATTTTATTTATAATTGGAGTTGCTCCACTAATTTCATCAACACGATTACAAATATAACCAGCCCTATTTAGACCCTGCTTAATAATTCCATATATATAATCCATATTTTCTTTAAAAGGCATAATAACAAAACATCGATTTTTTTCAACGGCTATGTTGGTTCGATGGAACTGCTTAGGA
This sequence comes from Erysipelotrichales bacterium, assembly GCA_022508525.1. Lineage (GTDB taxonomy): Bacteria > Bacillota_I > Bacilli_A > RFN20 > CAG-826 > RUG131. The sequence continues at coordinate 171 of JAFLVA010000039.1, read as the reverse complement.
TATATTAAATATTCATCCATATATTGTACCTCGCTTTAATTGTAAATTATAAATAATCAAATCAGTATCAATAAAAAACATATAATTATCTATTGAAGCATTGAGAAATAACGTAAAATCATCAATGTTTGCCAATAAATAGAAGTTGTTTAACAGATAACTTCAAATTAT
>JAFLVA010000038.1 GCA_022508525.1 Erysipelotrichales bacterium | reverse complement strand
AAATATATTTTAGAAGCTATTGATGATGCATATAAGCGTCTTATTTTCCCAAGTTTAGAAAATGAACTAAGAAATGAACTAACAGAAAAAGCTGAAGAAACTTCAATGGGAGTATTTAAGGAAAACTTAAAACAATTACTTCTTGTTGCACCAGTCGAGCATAAGATTGTTCTTGGTTTTGACCCTGCTTTTAGAACGGGTTGTAAATTAGCAGTTGTTGATGAAAGAGGTAAAGTTTTGGCAACTTCCGTTGTTTATCCAACAGAGCCTCATAACAGAATTGAAGAAGCAAAGAAAACAATTAAATTATTAATTTCTAAATATAACATCAACATGATTGCACTTGGAAATGGTACAGCTTCTCGAGAATCAGAGGCATTCTTAAGAGGATTACTTTCTGAGTTAGACACAAAAGTTGACTATGTCATTGTTAATGAAGCAGGTGCATCAGTATATAGTGCTTCACCACTTGGAACAAAAGAGTTCCCAACTTTTGATGTTGCGCTTCGTAGTGCAGTATCTCTTGCTCGTCGCTTACAAGATCCATTAGCAGAGTTAGTTAAGATTGATCCTAAAGCCATCGGTGTAGGTCAATATCAACATGATATGAATCAAAAGAGACTTGGAGAAGTATTAGGAGGAGTAGTTGAGACTTGTGTTAATAGTGTCGGTGTGGATTTAAACACTGCTTCACCATCACTTCTTGAATACGTATCAGGTATTTCGTCTACACTTGCTCAATCAATTGTTAAATACCGCGAAGAAAATGGACCATTTAAAAATCGTGAAGATTTATTAAAAGTTAATAAATTAGGACCAAAAGCCTATGAGCAATGTGCAGGTTTCCTACGTATTAGAAATGGCTATCCTTTAGATAACACTGCAGTTCACCCGGAGAGTTATCACTTCGCTATCGCATTACTTAAAGAATTAAAACACTCTGTGGAAGATTTAAATGATGATTCTTTAAAAGAAATGCTTAAAGACTTAAATATTGAAGAATACGCAAAAAGATTAAATGTTGGTGCACCAACATTATCAGATATTGTTGAAGAATTAATTAAACCAGGACGCGATCCTCGACTTGATGTTGAAGTTGCGGAACTTCGTCATGATGTTATTGATATTAAAGACTTACAAGTAGGTATGGTTTTAAAAGGAACAGTAAGAAACATTATGGACTTTGGTGTATTCGTTGATATTGGTGTTCATCAAGATGGCTTAGTCCATATTTCTGAATTGTCCAATAAATTTGTTAAACATCCGCTTGATGTTGTAAATATCAATCAAATTGTTAATGTTAAAGTTATTAGTGTGGATGTTAATAAAAAACGTATTGGTTTATCCATAAAACAAGCAGAATAGGAGTGAAAGTTATGTCAAAAGCAGATGAAATATTTGTTAAAAATATGAAAGACATTCTGGAGAATGGCTTTTGGGATACAAATTTAAAAGTTAGACCTCATTGGGATGATGGAACTCCTGCTCACACTGTAAAAAAGTTTTGTATTGTTAATCGCTATAACTTACAAGAAGAATTACCAATACTTACAATTAGAAAAACTGCCTTTAAATCATGTTTAGATGAACTACTTTGGATTTGGCAAAAGAAATCAAATAATATCCATGATTTAAAAAGTCATATTTGGGATTCTTGGGCAGATGAAACAGGCTCAATTGGAAAAGCATACGGTTATCAATTAGCGAAAAAATCCAAATATCCAGAAGGTGAATTTGATCAAGTTGATCGTGTTTTATATGATTTAAAACATAATCCTCAATCAAGACGCATTATGACAAATATTTATAATTTTGAAGATTTACATGAAATGAATCTTTATCCGTGTGCATATTCAATGACTTTTAATGTAGTTGGAGATACATTAAACGGCATTTTAAATCAAAGAAGTAATGATATGTTAACAGCGAACAACTGGAATGTCTTACAATACTCTTTGCTCCTTATTATGTTTGCTCAAGTATCTGGTCTTAAGGTCGGAGAATTAGTGCATGTTATTGCCGATGCTCATATCTACGATAGACATGTTGATATTGTAAAAGAAATCATCAATAAACCACAACATAAAGCACCTAAATTAATAATTGATAAATCAATTACAAATTTTTATGATTTTACAGTCGATTCATTTAAATTAGAAGACTATGAATACGAAGATTTAGATAAAAAGATTCCGGTGGCGATATAATATGATAATTTCAATTTTAAATTGTGATATAAATTGGGGAATAGGAAAGAAAAATGGTCTACTTTTTTCTCTTCCTAAAGACATGAAATTTTTCCGCGAAACCACACTTAATCATGTGGTGTGTATGGGGGAAAATACTTTGCTATCTTTTCCAAACGGAAAACCTTTAAAAAATAGAACGCATATTGTCTTATCAAAAGATCCAACTCATAATTATGATGGTGTTATTAACGTTCATACTTTTGAAGAATTTTTAAATAAAATAAACGAATTTTCAAAAAATGAAGATGTTTATATCATCGGCGGAGCCTCAATTTATAATCAAACTTTGCCTTATGTTGATAAAGTGCTTTTAACAAAAGTTCACGCGGATGGAAAAGCAGAAGTATTTTTTACTAATCTTGATGAACATAATGATTTTGTTTTAAATGAGAGTAGTGAAGTTGTTCAAGATGGAGACTATGAAATACAATTTTTGACATATATTAATGTAAAAAAGAAAGACATTAACTAATCTATAAATCAAAGGTGCAAAGATATGAAATTTTACTTTGGTGATATTGTATATAATGTTCACTCTTTTAAGCTCAATCCTAATGGAATAGGATATATGCAAGTGATGGAATATGATGAAAATATGAAAAAATATAAATGCATATCATTTGATGCATTGGCTCCACACTCTTTTTTTACTATCATTTATTTTAAAGAAGAAGATATTGATTTGGTATATAATATCAGTCCTGATCACGCTAGATGTTATTTAGAAGGTGGACCAATATTTCCAAAAAATCTTGATGATAATTATTACGATATTTATGAATTTGATGGTAAAAAACAAAAATTAATTAGAAAAGCTTTTAGACATTGGGGTGGAGAATATCTACCTCGAAAAACAAAATATAATTTTGGTGATATCGTATATTATGTTCCTTTGTATGATAAAAATAATAATGATATTAATTATCTACAAATCATGGATTATGATGTGAAAAAAGTAAGATATAAATGTATATTGTTTGATCCGAGCAATCCAATTTCGTCATTCTCTATTTATTATCTTTTTGAACAAGATCTTGATTTTGCTAGTAATATTAACGCTGATATAGACAAAAAATTTAAACCAGATGGTAAAGTGATTTTTCCAAAAAATCTTGATGATGACTATATTGATGTATACGATTTTGTTGAAGGGAAAAGAAAATTAATTAAAAAGGCAATTAAGCAAAGAAAAGATGGTGAACTGCCTCTTAAGAAAAGTTATTGGCTATCTTAGATTTTAGTATTGATTTTACAAAAAAAATTTTGCAAAACATTTGATATTTGTTATATAATATAAATAAGAGGAAGGTCCTAGATCAATCTAGTGACTAACTCCAAATGCTCGAATTAGCCGCCTATGATTGAATGTGTAGGGCGGCTTTTTTGCTTCTATTTACTCTTATTATTTCTAATA
>JAFLVA010000037.1 GCA_022508525.1 Erysipelotrichales bacterium | reverse complement strand
AAGAAATGTTGTAGTTTATAAATTATTAAAGGCATATATCCCTGCATTGAGATGATGATTAGAAATCCATTACAACGAAACAATAATATCGCAATTCTTCTTACGGGCACCATTACTCCAAACGGCATGGGCAATACTGTGCTTCAAAATTCTATATTAAGAGAAAAACAGTACATCGATGCCATTGAATATTATTTAAACGGAACTGATTTAAAAATCGTTTTCTGTGAAAACTCTGAAAAAAATATATTTCATAAGATTAATTCTGAGAAAAAGACAACCCAATTAGAATGTATTATATTCGATGGAAATAACTATGACAAAAACAGAGGCAAAGGCTATGGTGAGGCCGCTATAATAAAATATGCATTGGAGAATTCTGAATTTCTGAAAAGTGCTGACTACCTATTTAAAATAACTGGGCGAGTAAAGATTAAAAATATAAAAAAGTTAATAAAAAAAAAGATATACAGATATCAGAATGTCATTGGGATAGAATGCTGGGGCTATAATTGGATGCATAGTGTATGTTTCTTTTGCTGCAAAGATTGGCTATACGCAACAGTAAGTATTTATAGACCAAGACTTTATGATGATACTTTTTGTTTTCAAACAATGTTGTATAATGCCGTTTTAAGGACTAAAGGTATAAATATAGTTTCAATTCATCCTTACATAGATGGAATAAGTGGGAAAACAGGTAAGCCTTATGTGAATAATCATATATTTCAAAGAAAATTTGATAATTACACTGGTTTGAAAAGCATATATTATGTAAGAAATGAAAAATTAAAATTTACATATTCTTATATTAGTTGGTTATTTTACCGTTTACTTGTTAAGATGTTTTTAATGTAATGGTTTCTGTAATAATTCCAATCTTCAATGTAGAACCGTATTTGACAAAATGCGTGAATAGTGTGCTATGCTCAACCTATAAAAATATAGAAGTAATATTGATAAACGATGGGGCTACAGATGGATGTGACAAAATTTGTCAGAATTATGTTAAAACGTATACAAATGTTTCCTATCTGCATCAAGAAAATCATGGTCCTGGGACAGCCAGAAATAAAGGATTGGAAATAGCTCGAGGAGAATGGGTATTTTTTGTAGATGGAGATGATTGGATTTCTCCGAATGCCATAGAAACGTTATTGTGCTATGCGAATAGTAATGACTGCGACATTGTACAAGGAGGATTTTACTATGTTTATAATGACTATTACCTTTTAAGAAAAGTTTCGAAAAGAGAGAAAAAAAAGCATCTTTTAAGCAAAAGTGAGGCTATGCATGGGTTGATACTACAACAGCGGATAAAAAATTTCGCATGGGGAAAATTATATAAGAGAGAAATTATCCGGAATATCCATTTTCCTACGTTGACCCATTTTGAGGATTTTGAATGGATGCAAAATTCAATTGATAAATGTTCAAGATACGGATGTATTGATGAACCTTTGTATTATTATAGACAAAGAAAAGATAGCTTAACAGGATCCTTGACAGCAGTTGACAAAAGGTTATTAGAGGCAAACAGCCAAAGATTAGTTTTCATAGAAAGTTACTATCCGGAACTTTCAAATGAAATGAGGAAGCAATATAATAAAATTTATAGCCAGTTCTATAATAGCATCAACTTTCTTTTCCGTTTAAATGTTTTATATAAAAAAGTGAAAGATAGGATTGTCAGCCAATATGAAAGAATTGAGTTCTCTGATTAAAACTATATTTTTCTATCTGTGCGGTTTCCTACCTATAGTAAAAAAACGTATTCTGTTTTTTAGCTATTATGGGGCTTATTATGGTTGTAGTCCAAAGTATGTTAGCGATGCCTTGCAAAAAAAATATGGAAATAGAATAAAGATAATATGGGCATTTAATAAAATTAATCGCTCCAATAAACCGCCTTGTGGCAAAATTGTCAAATATGGCTCACCGCAATTTATGATTGCTTTTAGGACGAGCAAAGTAATTTGTACGAATTTTAACTTGCCTATTGACTTAAAGAAAAGACAAGGACAAATATATGTTCAGACATGGCACAATTCAACTCGACTTAAACGCACTCATGCTGACGTGATAAGTGGGCTTTCTCAACATTTCATTTCGATGGCAAAAACTGATGCACAACAGATAGATTATTTATGTTGCGGTTCAGAATTTATGTATAGCGTAATGAAAAAATCTTTTTGGTATAGCGGAGATATTGTGAAATGTGGCATACCGCGAAATGATATCTTAATATGCAATTCCCAGGAAAAAAAAGATATGATAAAAAAAAACATGGGAATTACGTCAAGTAAAAATATCCTGCTTTATGCACCAACTTTCCGAAATAACAGGGCAATGGAAAATTATCAATTGGATATAAAAAGGTGTGTGTCTACACTTAAAAATAAGACGGGAAAGGATTGGATTGCGTTATTGAGGCTGCACCCACATTTGATAAATGCAAATACAAAGGATATTCTGAAACAAGGTTTTACAATGGATGTTTCTCTATATGATGATATTTCTGAATTGTTATTAATAACAGATATTCTCATAACTGATTATTCTTCGGTTATGTTCGATTTTTCGTTGACAAAAAAGCCTGTTTTCCTATTTGCTACCGACCAAGAGGAATATCAGAAAAAAGATTTCGGATTCTATTTCGATTTGGCATCTCTACCTTTTCCTATTGCAGAAAATAATGATATCTTAAACCAAAACATTATGGTTTTTGACAATAAATCATATCAAATGAATATAGAAAACTTTCATAAAAAGATTGGTTGTTTTGAGAATGGAGAGGCAAGTGAGAAAATGGCAGAACTGATTTTTAGCAAGATGAATCAAGGCTAATTTTGATATGAAAAAGAAAATAGAGAAATTTCACAAAGTAATTGAAGGGTGAACCCACGCATATTTATAAATATTCACTATCTTGAAATTGGTGGTGCAGAGACGTCGCTGATAGGTCTATTGCAAGCACTTGGCCCCAAACGAGTAGAAGTAGATTTGTTTCTTAATGACCATCGGGGGGAAATGATGGCTTATATTTCCAACTGGGTAAATGTTTTACCACCGTGTAAGGCTTATACTATGATAGAACGTCCGATAAAGGAAGTCATAAAAGCTGGATATATTCATATCGCATTAGCACGGTTATGGGTAAAGATACGGTTTGAGCTTTATGCTCGAAAGAAACAGCCGATTGACGGTAGTGCAATTTTTGGATATGTCGGCAAGTATGTTACGCCGTTGCTCCCGTCGTTGAAACGTTTAGGAAAGTACGACTTAGCAATCTCATTTGTTACACCACATAATATTGTTCTTGACAAAGTGCAAGCCAAAAAGAAAATATGTTGGATTCATACGGATTATACCAATATAGATGTTAATACAGATTTAGAGTTAGCAGTGTGGAGTGGCTATGACCATATAGTCAGTATCTCCAAAGATGTTACACTAAACTTTTGTCAGGTATTTCCATCGTTAGGTAATAAAATTATAGAAATAGAAAATATATTATCTCCGAGATTTATCCGTCAACAAGCAGATTTAGAGGCACAGCCGTTGGATATGCCAAAAGTTGGAAATGGATATACATTATTAACTATCGGCAGATATTCATATCAGAAAAAGCAGGAAGAAATACCCATTATATGCCGTATGTTGATAGAAAAAGGTCTTACGATCAAGTGGTATATAATAGGTTATGGAGGAAGTGATGAATATATCCGAAAAGCGATAAAAGAGGAAGGTATGGAAGAAAACGTCATTCTTTTAGGAAAGCGAACTAATCCATATCCATACATTAAATTATGCGATTGGTATGTACAACCATCGCGATACGAGGGAAAATCGGTTGTAGTGCGTGAAGCACAAATATT
>JAFLVA010000036.1 GCA_022508525.1 Erysipelotrichales bacterium | reverse complement strand
GTGTTTCCTAAGTCTAATGTTAAAAACATAATTTCCTCCTGCTACGATCAATAAAGTATCGTGCATTGTTATTATATAACAATTATTTAAATTTTTTAAAGCAAATGAATGAATATATTTACTTTAACTACTCAAATACTCTTAAATATAAATTAATTGTTATTAAAAAAACAACATTATTTTCATAAATGTAACTATTGGAAATTTTTATTACTATAAATACTTATAAATAAAAAACGTATACTCATTTGTACTATTTGCACAATTTATTTTTACTAATCATTAGGGTTTCTAAACCATTATAAACGACACACAACATTCACATTATGTGTCCACGATAAATTATGTGGTTTTATCTTGTTCTAAATCGCTTTCATCCTTTTTCCAAAACAAAATTTGTATCCCCACTTATTTTTATAAATTTTGTAAACCTTAAATTATTATAGGTCTATGTTTTATATTTTTCGAAACATAACTTTGCAATCATCACCTTCATCCAAATTAATAAATTCTGAAGTTATATTATATTGCGAATAAATAATCAAATATGGTATTCCTTGATTAAGATCTTTAATCAGTTTAGATGCAAAATTAGTTCCACTATCATCATCGCTTTCGTTGTTTAATAGAATAGAGTCAGGAGAGCGAGGATCTAACACATACAAATAACTATCAAAAACGCACTCCAATTCGATTGAATGTTTTCCTGTTTGCTCAGGAGTATAAGTAAGAATTTTTGTCCAATGCTGCTGGGCATACGAATAGAAATCCCAATTCCCTCCGGGAAAGTTCATAATATTATTATATCTATCAATATTTTTTCCTTCTTTTGCTACGCTATATGCGGGTGTTATAATTAATCTTGTTTTTCCAGAATTATTTATATTGTGAGTTTTAACAATTAATTTATAATTTATATTTGATTCTAAATTAATATATAATAGAGCATTTGTATTATATCCATCGTCGTCATTAGATTTTATTTGATTCATATTTTCATCATATAAATATAATTCCGTATCAATACTTCCTAAAGTTTGGATTAATTTCATCCCGCTAGTATAAACTCTTAAATTATATTCAGCAGTTGAATTCGGATATATATCAATATTTTTTTCAATTAACCTAGTACTACTATACAGATGTAAATCTTCTACAAAACTATTTGTCGGCTTCGTATATTTAATCATTTCAGAAATGTATCCACCTGTTTTATAATTATAAGTCTGATACGATGTGACTCTAACATAAAAATATGTCCCATAATAATGAATAATGTTATACCATTGTTCCTGTGTTAGAGTATAACTCGTTTTTAAAACATCTGTTACCTTTAATATAATACTTCTAGTTGGTGATAGAAACTCTATATCATATTTGTCAGAACAAAAAATATCATTCGAACCAAAACTCGAATTACATTTTGTCCAAGAAACAATTGGTAATGTGTCTGTACTTATGTTTCTTATAGAAATATTAGAAACAGACATGCCATATTCAGCTAATATTTTGCCAAAATCGTTTTCATCAATAAACGTAAATAAATAACAATATGATGCAAAATCTGAAAATGTTTTTGCTTTTGACCTAATAATAATATTCCAAAACTCTTGATGATCTAAAGAAATATTGTCAAATGTTTCTTTGCTAGAATAAGAATCAAATAAATCGTATAATACAGCTATTATTGTTCCTTCGGAGCCTTCGCCATATTTGGACATTGATGGGTTTTCAATGTTAAAACTCCACCATATATCTTCATCATTGACAGAATCATAAAAATCATCATTAGTATGTTTGACACCATCAATCTCATTAGAATAGTATTTTGTAACCAAGTTTGCAAAAACAGTTGGCCATGCTTCACCCCATGTTAATTTTATACCTTTTTCCTTATTTTTGTCTGATAAACTATATCCGTCTATATAATGTTTCCCACCACTGCTATCATCTAGATTGTATTCATCTTGGAGATGGTGTCCATATTCATGTAATAAAACATCCCAACACTTATATTGAAATTTTCCTATATGTAATCCAGATGAATTCGCGTAGGCATCAGAATCTTCACCATCTGGATACTGTATTTTTACAAAAGACGCATATGATCCATTGAATTTATTAACATAGCGTTCTCCAAATATAAGTGCCTGTGCAATTTGCATTGCTCTTCCAATATTAGATATCGTACCATCTGAATCATACATATGGAATGTATAGTTAGAAGTTGCTATTGCACTCATTACAACACCACCATTAGAATTACCTAAATAATCTGAATCTATATAATATTTTGTTCCCCAAAAAATATTTTTATAAACGGCTATGGAATACCCAGAAGCGTGAATTCTGACAAATTTTAAAGATGAAGTTGAGTTATCAGTTAAACAATAATAGCCATTATCATTGGTATATGTTGTATCTATTACACTGGTTAAAACACCAACATTCACGCATAACTCTACTTTTATTCCTTTTAGTGGTCTCCTTATATTATCATCATCACACCAATAAAGAAATCCTCTTGTACCTAACGCAATTGAATTCGATATTAAAGTTTCATTATTACGATTTAAAGATTGGTGTTCTCTAACAAAATTATCATATTCTATCTGCGTTTTTTTATTTATAGAGACCAAATATGCCATATAATTATCAATTGCCAATTCTATGCTATTATCATTTAAAAAAATACCATTGTCAGATTTATAACCATATAGTATACACTCATCAAATATATTAATGTCATCTAAAGCTTTTATAGTTAATTGGCCAAATTCTTGCGTCATAGAGATTTCAATTTCAAAAGAACTACCATCAAAAATCTCATAATTTACGACATTAAAACCATTCGTGCTAAAATCCAATAAAAATGGATTTGCTGAGTCAAATTGTCCTTTAAGATTTATTGTTTCAGTTGTATAAATATCATCCGAGTAATCTATTGATAATTTATATTTTTCAATTGTCGGTGAATAATTTTTCACATTATCTATATTAATTATATCGCCATCTTGCACTAAATTATTTGCATTGATATAGAATTGTGATGAAAACACAGCTATAAAAACAAATACCATTAAAAATTTTTTCATAAATTTATCTTCCCTTTATTAAATTCAATATTCCATCATGCTTCTCATATTCTAAATCTATTGCAATTCCCTTGCTTAAAACTGAATAATCACTATCTTCATCATAAAAATATAACCCTATCATACAAGTTCCGAAGTCATCCGTAAAAAGTGTAGATGGTATAGTTATGTATGTGAAACAATTATATTCAATTTCGTTTGCACTATTTTTAGAAAATGAATAATCTTTTTTTGACAACTCATCAATTATAAAAAAAGTATATTCAACGTTATAACTTTTAAATTGGCATTTAACTATTGAATTTGGAGATGAATTTTGTCCCATATATAATCCATAATATATTTTTAAATTTATATTGTGTAAATCAAACGATAAACCATTTTCAATATTTGGAATATCTAAAGCCAAATCTATTGATGTAGATGATGGCGACCTAGGTTCACATCCGAATATGAAAAAAACAAATGTTAAAAAAAACAAAGTATGCTTTTTAAAATTTTCCATCATAACCCCCCTCTTAAAAAATATTTAAATCAACTTCATTCTACTAAAAAAATTATTATTTTGATTTATACATTTAATTAATTTTATTAAAAATAGCAATTCATATAAATCACATTATATGCATAAGTGTGCTGAAGTCGCTCCTCTCTCCCAAATACAATTATTAGATTATTGATATATTTTATTTAAACACTTTAATCAGCATATGTCAAATTACTGTGTAGACTGAGATTGCATTAAGAAATTGTAGGTAACAAAATAAAAAAGGAAAGCTTATACTCTAAGTGACCAAACCAAAGGAGAAGCAGTCCAAAAATAATATAGCATTAAATGGTCATAACTTTGAAGAACTTTTGCAAAATTTAATAAATTTAACAAGAGAGTCAAGTCTAGAATATATCTCATATATCTTAGAAAAGTCTAGGCGCGCAAAACTCCTATGCTAAAAGGAGATGATGTCTATGAGAACTAAAAAACTCACTG
>JAFLVA010000035.1 GCA_022508525.1 Erysipelotrichales bacterium | reverse complement strand
ATTCCGATTTTCTTTATGTAATAATGGATAATCCGGAACAAGGACCAATATTACAAAGAAAGTTGAATGAATTGAGTTATTGAAAAATTAATCTTATTATGAAATATAATTAAAAAAATGTATAATATAAAAAAAATTTCTTTAATCATTTTTGTTATTTCTATTTTATCTTGTCCCACTTATTCACAAACTAATAAAGAAATTTCAGATTTTTCTTCGGCCTTATACAATTATGAAAAATTTGATTTTAAAGAAGCTTTCACTTATATTGAAAAGTTTTTGTGCCAGAATCCTAACATTGATGAAGAATCTAAGATAATTGCATATTTAGTAGCAGGTACTTCAGCCAATCAATTAGGTTACTTTGAAAAAAGTATCATGTATTTGAATTATATTTTTAATATTCCAAATTTACCAGATGAAGTGAAAATAGAAATAGACAGGACACAATTATCAAATTTAAGTGAATTGTCTCTTTTTGATGAATGTATTCCAATTTTAGAGGATTTAAAAGCTTTATATAATAGATCATCTTCTTTAGAAATATTATACACGCTTATTGATTATTTTTATAATATCAAAGAATATCAAAATGCATTAAAAATGGAAAATGAAGTTTTAAATTATAATATACCAAACAATATCAATGATTTAAAAGATATTACTATTTTAACAGAATTACATGGTATCTATATGGATTATGCAATGATTTATTATGATCTTGAAGATTGGGATAGCTCCCTTAAGTACTTTTTAAAATGCCTGGAAACATGTTTAGATAAAGATCAAAATAATAAATCATTATTTTATATGAAAATTTCAGAATTATATGGTAGAAAAGGAGATAAAACCACCTCCATAAAATATATAGAATATGCTTTCAATAATTCTAAAAATGAAAATTTTATTATTAGTAATAAAGAATTAAACCATGTAATTGAGAGCTTACAGAATAGTTGTGATTCAAATAGTTCAAAAAATTCTTTTATTGAAGGAATAAAAAAAATGCAATACGGAATATTATTATATAAGAATGACAGATATGAAGAAGCTTTAGAAACCTTGGAAGAGTCTTATAAAATATTAGAAATCACTCATGAATATGATTATAAATTTTATTTATTAATATGGTTAGCTAATGTTTATCAGGGACTGGGAAATATTGAAAAATATATTGATGCAAAAAAAGGAATTAAAGAGGTTTTAGAAAGAGATCAAATAAAAGATGAAGTAATTAAATTAAAGGTTTTATCAGCCTATGGTGAGATGTTAGAAAAGGATGGGCTCCTGGATCAAGCTTTAGAGATTGCGGAAAAATCTTTAGATTTGGCCATGGAAATTTATGGATTTTTAAATATAGAATTATATTCTTATTATTATAGACTTGCTTCTCTTTATTTGGAAACAGGTAGACTAAATGATGCAAAATATAATATTGAAAAAGCTAAGAATTTGAATTTAGAAAACCGATTAGATAAAACCGATTATTATTCCTTAATAATTTTAGAGAGCTACCTGATGGAAGAATCAGGTCAGATAGGAGATATGATAAGTTTATTAGAAGGTATTGCCAATGATATTGAAAACGGTGATTCATTATTAAGCAATAAGTCTAATTTATATCGTGCTTTCGGATTAGCATATTCTATTATAGGAGATTTCGATAAGGTAGAGTTATATAATGAGAAAGTGATAGAATTAGAAAAAAAATTTTTTGGTATAAAATCTCCATATTATGCAACTGCACTTTTAAATCACTCTCAAACATATTCAATGGAGGGGCAACACCATAAAGCTATTGAAATGTGTTCACAAGCCATTGAAATCCTTGAAAATATATATGGTAAAAACAACAAGAATTATATAAATGGATTAATGCGCCTAGCGGGTTCATATTCTAATATTGATGCGGATAAATCCAAGAGAATTTATTTAGAATGTTCTCAACTATGGATGTCTTTATATAGTGAGAATTCAAAAGAATATGCTGAAAGTCTTATTTGGGCTAATTTAGATTTAAGACTTCATCCATCAGAGGAATCTCTGTTAGAAGTAAAAAAAGGATTAGAGATTTTAAAGACTGTAGGCTATGATAAAGATCAGTTTTATATAGGCTTTTTGGGGTTCTATGCATATATGCTTTATTTCTCTCAGCAATGGAATGACTTGCTCCCTGTCTTGCGTGAATTATTAGATAAAACAAAATCTTATGTATATAATAATTTTTTGGTTATGCCTGCTAATCAAAGAGAAATTCTATGGAATACAGTAAAACATAAATTAGATGGTATTGAACAAATGACTTCCGAATATTCTCATTATGCAGTGGAAAACAATGATTTTTCTCTTATTGATGAATATAGTAGTCTATGTTATGATTCTCGATTACTGAAAAAAGGGATATTATTGACATCTTCTAAAAATATAGATGAGTTATTAAATAAAATTAATGAACCAAGAATAAACGAACTTAGGAGTCAAATCTCCAATCTTATTAATTTACAATTACAAAAAGATCCTTTTGATGAAGAGTTTGAAAGACTAAATAGACAAATTAATTTCTTAGAAAGGGAGTTATTGTCTATTATACTCGAATCCCGTGATTTTATGGATTTCCTGAAAATAGACTGGCAAGATATTCAAAATGCTTTATGGCCAGGTGAAGTTGCAATTGAATTTTTTGCAATTCCAAATCCATTAAAAAATTACACCCAATATGGGGCTGTAATCTTAAATGATAGTGATAAACCTATTTGTTTATCTACATTTTGCGATTTTGAATTAGAAGATTTTTTTGATAAAGAAGATTGTAGTTATGATTATAATAATCCAAATTTATATAAAATAATATGGTCTGTAATTGAGGTATTTTCTATAGTTAAAAATGCACATACAATTTATTTTTCAGCAGATGGTATACTGAATACAATAAACATAGAAAATTTAATAGATGAAAATGGTGAATTTGCATCAGATAAAAGAAATTTAGTTAGATTAAGTTCCACCAGAGAACTAATTAAAAGAAATAAACTGATTTCAGAAGAAGATATTAAAAATCTTAAATATCCTACGATAGTATTATATGGTGGATTAGATTATGATGCACCTTTAGATTCAAGTTTTTCTACTTATAAAAAAAGCCAGAATCCGGAAATTTTTATAAATAGTGCAAATAGGTCTTTCATGTCAAAAGCAGAATCCTTACCTGGAACTTTAAAAGAAGTGAATTTGCTTTCTGAAAAATTTAAAAATGCAAACGTAATCCAATTTACTGGTGCAAACGGTACCGAAGAATCAGTTGCCTTTATAACTCAAAAGAATCCTTATCTCCTACATATTGCAACACATGGTTTTTATTATGATGTTAACACCGAAGATAAGAATAAAGGAATTTCTAACAAGTCAAATTGGATTTTAAATATCCATGATAATTCTCTTTCACCGGAAACAAAGGCAATGAAAGCTTCCGGTTTATTATTTAGCGGTGCCAATCATACTTTAAAAGGTGAAAAAGCAGTAAAACAAAATAACGATGGGATATTAACTGCAGAAGAACTTTCAGATCTAAAATTAAATGAAGTTGACTTAGTAGTCTTGTCAGCTTGTGAAACAGGATTAGGTTCAGTTTCAGAGGAAGGTGTTTTTGGATTACAGAGAGGATTCAAGTTAACTGGTGTAAATAGTATTCTAATGACTTTATGGAAAGTTGATGATGAGGCTACCCAAATATTGATGCAACATTTCTATGAAAACCTTATAAATGGAGAAAGTAAAATAAGATCATTAAAGTTGGCCCAAGAAAAATTAAGAGCTATTCCAGGATATGAAGACCCGGAATATTGGGCTGCTTTTATCCTTTTAGATGCTTTAAATTAAGAAATTTAGTTAATTTTGCACAGCAGGATATCTCGATATTAAAAAAGTCATGAATTATATAATAAATTTCTTTGTTTTGATATTAACTATCTTTGGATGTCAATCTATAAATGCAATTACCAAACGTGCTTTGTTAATTGGCATATCTGATTATGGCAATGCAAAGGAAGATCCTAATAAATGGGCAAATATTAGTGGTGCCAATGATATTGATTTACTTACCCCCTTATTTAAAAGCCAGGGATTTACTATTACGAGTCTTAAAGATTCACAAGCCACTCACAATGGCATAATCAAAGCTTTTGACAATTTAATCAAAAATAGTAATAAAGGTGATATTGTTTATCTCCATTTTTCCATGCATGGACAACCTTTTGAGGATCTTAACGGGGATGAAGAGGATGGTTGGGATGAAGCGCTTATCCCTTACGATGCTCAAATGCAATATGTTAAAGGAGTGTATGAAGGGAAAAATCATTTAATCGATGATGAATTAGAAATTTATTTTGATAAAATCAGGACTAAACTGGGTCCAACCGGACAATTATTTGTTGTTATGGATGCTTGTCATAGTGGTGGG
>JAFLVA010000034.1 GCA_022508525.1 Erysipelotrichales bacterium | reverse complement strand
ATTTATGCCCACAAATGGCTTTACACAGCCTTTTGTGGGCATAATATCTTTTTGGTATCAATTAGTTGCATTATGATGGCGTTTCAATTTAGGCATTGTAGGATCTAATTCTACACCTTTAAATATTGTATTTTGGGTTTTGGTGTTTTTTAGTTTTATATGTCAAATACAAAGCAAGAAGAAATAACGACATAAACCCGCTTAAGAAACGGATTAACAAATACAAAGTAGCCGAAGTCCAATACTTAACTGTTAGGATTTCGGCTACAATTCACTTTTCATTTTGTATTCAATTTTAAGTTGTTTTGATTTTGTTATCCATTTTGAAACTCAAACTAATCTACCATAAAATTGTATTGAAAAAGTAGTTATAGCCAAACATCTGCCATTACCCAAACCGTGGGCATTCAAATTCCGATCAGTAACTCATTCAATACTTTGCATTATAAATTGACTCTTGAATATAATTCATAGCATCCAACAACGATTTACATTTAGCAATGTGTGGGTTATCGTCACTTATATTGGTTAGATGCTGGTGCTCACCATTGATAAATTCGCAAAATGAGAAAATGATTTGCTGACTTTTATACCATTGGTCTCTTTTGGTGCCCCTTGGGTATACATTATTGTCTGTATTTATAAGAAGTTCCCTAATATCAGCAGCAATAGGTTGAAATGGTTTTAATTCCTCCTCTGTGGGAATATGAAAATCAGGACAAGCCACATTAATATAATCTTCTACATATATTAGTGAGTATATATTACCCGATTTAGGATCAGATATATTTAGTAGTCCCTTTTCATTAAGTTTAGTCTGCAATTCATATATATAAAGTGAAAGCTTAGAATAAAAACTTAAAAATGCTTCTGCACGTCTTTGTCTTAAAAATTTACGCATCCATAAGGAACCAATAATCACTGATGTACCTACCCCCACTAGCACCGGATGATCTTCAATATATTGCAAGATACAATCTATTATACTCAGTGATAAGCAAAAATATTCTAAAAACATTCTTTTACACCATTCTTAATTTCCCAATTATTATATAAATTAATATATCTCTTAATAAAACCACCTTCAGATGTTAATTCTAACATATCTTCTTCTGACATACCTAAAATAGCATAATTATTCTCAACAAAAGTTCGATAAAGCGATAAATGACCTACATGCAATTCTTTAGTTCGTTGTCTGAATGTAACAAATTTTCCCTTATGTTTTAGTAAATACTTTCCTGTCGTCCTAAGGGTAATGTTACTACCATTACCGCAAAACCTCGATGCCTCTGACTCAAACATTGTACATAACAAATTGCTTTTGTTGTAAACCGTTTCAATTACATATTTAATGTTTAAAATATTTTTTAAAGAAAATAAAGGGGGAATAGTATAACAATATAAAGATGACATAAAAGAAAAACTTGCTTGCCAATCAAGAACAAATGAATGCCCAGCATTAGTAATACGAACTCCGTAATCTGTGCTATTATACTTTTTTCCGGGTAAGCTATCAGAAGGTCCGGCATTCCATATTTCCCTTAAAATATCAGCTAAAACTGAATCACATGTGTTCATATGAAATCTATCGTTATCTATACCCAAAATAATGTACGGAGCGCTTTTTGTATCAGCATTTGACATATCACTTAAAGCTATTAAAACTTTTGCTAACTGCAAAAATCCATTGTCCGTACTTCTATCCTCTTTTTGGGGATTAATAAAAATACCTTCCATTAGTTCAAATAGAGAAATAGTTGAAAATATTTCTACAACAGATTTACTTTTTTCAGAATCAGAATCATTGTTGCTGTCCTGGTAGTATGACAAATATGATAATATTCGCCACATTAAAGACACATAATTTGAATTGCTGTAAGTTACCTCTTCAACCTCAAATTTTTTTCTATGATATATACAAGTCTTTTTGCCTGTCAAATGACCTATACCAAGATTCTTCCATCTTTTAGTGGATATGCACCATTTGAATTGAAGCTCTATTAAAAATCTGCGAAACATATATCGAACCGTTGTATTTTTCTGGCCAAATTCAGATATAAGTTTTTTATATTCATCAACATTTATAACTTCAGTATCTCCACTTGATATTATCTCGTGTGTCTTATATGCAGCGTGAGCTTGAGCCCTTGCATTTCTACGTATTCCATAGCTCATAAGTGGAGCAATTAGCAACTGGTAACTAACGCCAGTAGCATTTATGTTATCTTCCATTATAACGTCCAATATTTCAATTAATTCTTTACTATTGGTATCATCAAACTTGTCTTTTAATTTCTGTTCCCATATATACTTTCTCTTTTTTGACCAAATTTCTGGAACTTGAAAATGACCTGTAATGTCATTGGCGTTTAAATCAATTTTTGCTGGTGAATGTAACAAATCAGCGTCTAGAAGTCCAATCGATGTCCTTCTTAATACTATAATTATTTTAAAGGACTTCCATGCTTGATTTGCAGCAATATCATTAAAATCATTCACAATATTTGTAACAGTGGCATTCACGGCTTGATATATCATGGATATATCTCTATTAGGAATTTGTATTTTTGCTGTATTTAGTTTTATATATTGTTCTATATTGTCAAAAACAATATAATGCTTCATATTTGGTTCTGAGCAAAACATAATCCACATTAGTAATTCAAGTAATGTCTCAACATCTTTATCTGGATATTGAGAGGTTAAAAGACCGATTAATGATTTAAAAATCTCAGTTTCCTCGTCAACGTTGCCAATGTGAAATTTTCCTACATTTTTAAAGAAAGTTTTTTGCTCCTCATTTGCTAAATTATTATTTGCAATAAGATTATTAAAGTTATAGTATATAGTTGGACATAACAAATGGCAATGTCTAATATATTGCATTATTCCATCTAATAATTTTATACAAAATAACCAAATCGATCTTTTGGGATTAGGACAAGAATATGTAACACCGTAGGTTTTTTTAGTGAATGCATTTTCTAAATCGAAATATGCACGCCCACATTCAAATTCAGTCTTTCCATGAGTTATCTCACGAATTCGCCTATTAACCTCTATGGACTTACCATTTCCTGCAACTCCAAGCATCAATAACGGATATTCACTCGGCAAGTCACTAAAAAAACGAGAATCAAAATTTTCTAATCGTTCTTGTATTTCTTTAAATTGCTCAAAATCAGTAGTATACTGATAATACAAATTTCTATTCGAGTCGTCAGTGCCATCTTCATACTCTTTAAATGTTTGATTGGCTCCATAAATAGATTCCACCCTAATTTTATTATAAAAAAAGGATGGACTTACATCTTCATCCGATAGGTGAAGCCTTGCAAGAGATAATCTACCTTTTTTTGTAATTGGCTCACATAAAATAATATCTCCCAGCATCGTTTCGTCCAATATTGATTTATCCATATATGATTCCTCCATCTTCTATTTATTGTATTTAAATATAATTATTTGGTAAGATAATATACAATTTCCCATTGTTAGACAATCCTATTATGGATTTATAGTACAAACTGATAAAATATTCAAATTTTTGACACAACATATTGACTTTTTTCAAAAAATGGAGTAGCTCTGTCTGATTTACCAAAGCACTAAACATATTTTTGTACTATTTAATTTGTTAGCACATAAAATGTTTCACGCTCATAGCGTCAAATACATGCTCATATACTTGTCCTGCCTCTCATCAAGATTCTCATTCACACCAATTCTTCATATCAATGTAACCTAAATCTATACAATATTGTGAATTCAAGACAAAAATGAAACATAGTGGTAAATTTTTCATCTTTTTCGGTATTTTCTCCTATAATATAAAACAACGAAAAATGTGCTTTTGGGACATAATCTAAAATAATACTATTATTTTTACAAAAGTTATTTTTTATAGTCGTTTTTTCAGAACACCCTTACTTTTATATTGATAAATATGAATATTGGCTGTCTTTTACAGTGTAAATTTTTGATGTTGTTTTTAACAACTTTTCAAAACACCTTTTTACCCCTCTATAAGTAATAATACAAAAAAATTCATTTTGTGACAAGTTTAGACAAATTTTTTGTATTTTTTTGTACGTGAATGAATGTATCAGCAAACCAAACATCATAGTTCAATTTATACACTAAGTTTTAATATAGCAACCTCCCTTGAGAAGTTGATTTATAAATAAAGAAAAGCCAAAGTCCAATACTTTTAATATTCGGATTTCGATTACAATTCAATTTAGAGGCTTTTTGTCGAAAACAAAAAAAGAGGCTGCAAATTACCTTCCACAAATTGAGAAGCAATTTACAGGCTCTTATACTTTTATAATATTACAACATATGCAATCTGTATAAATTTTGACTCAAAAATTTTGCTGGTAAAAGGGTTCAAATCCCGTTTATATCTTTTTCGTAACAACTCTGATCAATAAAAATTAACCCATGATTTACTTTTCGATTGAAAAAAGCCGCTCATAGGCGCTTTGTGCGACTTATACAAAAACAAACTGGAAAATTTTGTAGGGGGTGG
>JAFLVA010000033.1 GCA_022508525.1 Erysipelotrichales bacterium | reverse complement strand
ATCTTCTTTTTTCTTCTTTTGTTAATTTCACAACAGATATATTTTCAATTTCTGATGGGTAAATTATCCAATTACTATATATATCTTTTTCATTTTTTTCATAATTTACTAAATAAAAGAAATCTACCTTGTCACAATTTGGTTCGATTGTAACTCTTTGTAAACAAAACATTGCAGTAAATGGTATAGAAATACACAAGGCATATATAATCACAAAATACCATGTTTCAATTTCAAGTAAATCAAATATCATTATTGTTAATGCACTAGTAAACATAATAGAACTTATAATCGAAAACAATACCATATCGTAAAGGGCTATAAATCTTTTTTTCACAAAAACCCCTCCTATTTTGCTATTCTGTTAATCAAGTCACTTATCCATTTTCCTAACAAAATATCGACCAAAATTGAAACAGCCAAGCCTACGCCAAAGCCTATTGCGGTTCCCAGTCCGGGATATATGGCAGTTCCTATTGTTGTTGATAACCACATAATTCCTTTATTCAAATATAACAATCCAATGTCTGAGGCCACTGTTAGTGTACCACCAAGCAATATTCCGCTTGTACTCACGCCACGTTGATAACTATCATACATATCAATAAGGGCATCAATTCCAATTAATCCCCATTCTAATCCTGTTGTTTTGAAATTAATGTTTGATAATTGGAGAGAAGTGTTCCGTTTTGATATTCCATATAATTTGAATTCATAATTAATAAAATTTGCATATTTTGCATAATGAGCAAAAATAGGAATACCAGTATGTAAAGAAGATAATGCCCCGTAAATCGTAGTGGCGTTATCAATTAGCCAAGGAACTTTAGGTAAGTTAAGTCTGTTGAATGAAATAGGTACTAATGTAGGTGATACTAATCCTAATGCATAAGATTCAATCTCGCTACTATTAAAATTATATGAAGTGTTGAAAGGATTATAATTAGCATATGAATACAAATTAAGTCCGTTGATTATAGTTGGATCTAAACTTGACACATCTGCGAGTTGCAAGAATAAACCACATTTAGGATTATAATATCGTGACGATATTAAATATAAACCTGTCTCATCATCATAATAATATGATTTCCAACGGAATGGGTTTATATTGGCTATATTATTAGTATCATTGTATTGAGTATATTGCCCTTGCCCAAATGTGTCATAATCATACGTACAAATTATATCATAACCTTTTAGAATTGCCCTAATGTTTTGTTGTAAATCTTTAATGTAATGGTAATATTCACCTTTATAAGAAAATCCTGCTATACCATTTGCGTCATAAAAATAACGTATTTCAATACCATTAGACCAATCTTCTCCTAAAATCTTTTCTCCATCAAGATAATAAAATTTTGTGAGTCCATTAACTTTCTTTTTATATCGTATACCTTGATAGTTATAGGAATAAAAAGTGTGTTTGCCATATTGGAAAGTAGAGTGCTACTTCGTATTTAAATCTTGTGTGAGATTGTCATATATAAATATACAGATCACATAAAAAAACCACCTTATGCTGTAACATAAAGTGGTTAGTGCAGTAAATTATTTTTTACACAATTTTATTTATTTCTTTTTTTATTTTTCCGATTTGTTTTTTTGTGAAAAAATACAAATATAAAGTTTTGGTTTGATCATATTTCATTTTGAAAATTAGATTATTTTTGTCTTTGTGGCAATCAATTATTTCATCAAAATAAATTTCTGTAAATTGGTTTCTTAAATTATGATTGTTTTTATATCTATCATTAGCGATGAAATTAGCGCTAATCTTTCTAGTACAATTGTCTATCAAAATTGTTGGAGAAAACATGCCAGTGATTATAGCGATAATACCGCATAAAGGAACAATACCAATCATAATATACAAAAGAATTAATAATTGACCAGAAAAGCCATAGTTAACCATAAGAAATATATCTACTATAGTGAAAACTATAGATATTGTAATTAGTAGCAAGTTGTATTTCAAACCTATATATTTCATGCTGCATCTCCTAATTAAAATATTAAATCTAATTCATATCATATTACTTCTATTCTAAAATGCAATATTAGTATGTAAAAATATTAAAAAACAGCTATACATTTAACAATATAGCAGTTCATCTTAAAATATATTTTAAGCAATAGTTAATACACTTTTGTCCATTTATCAAATTCAAGAATAAGATGAGAACAATATTTTTCAAAATCAATTGGTTTTATTTGTGAAAAGTAATCATTTTCGTGGAGTTTAAGAATAGCATTAATAATTGTTTCTTTTTTTAAATCAGTTACTAACACTAAACATGGTCGGCATTCATAAAAACCAAACTTTTTCATCATATGTTTAAAATTTATAGATAATCGAGTTGGAGTAATTATAAAAGGATTATAGTAGCTATTTCCTATTTTTACTATTACATCAGCACGACATTCGCTTTCAATTACGTTAAGCTCAACAAGTTCGTCGTCTTCTGAAAAATATATTTCAATACTATTCATAATACTTCCTCCTTATAATTGTATTAACGGAATCATATTTAATAGATTTTGATATTGTTCTAATGACATTGCGTAGGCAGGAACAATCTCATTATGCACTAATACATCACTATCAGTAACATAATAAGTATGACAATCTTCAACCTCAAAGTTATAAGTATCTTCAAGTGTATCTAATTTTTTATTATAGTTTATTGTTTCATTGTTTTCAAACTTGGTGCAACATGTAAAAAAAAGAGACTAGAAACTTTTTGGTTTCTTAATTGTATCTTTTCTGTTTGTTAAGAGTTTTATATAAATTAATCATTAATTTGCTTTTTTATATCGTAAACCAATTTAACTATTTCCGAATGATGAAAATATCCCGATATTGGAAAATAAATAGAATTGGCATCTTTTAAATTAATGACTATTGCTTTTTCCCCCATCACTAAGATCTAAACTATTAATTTCATTAATTAAAATAATTCTAGTCTTAAAAGAGGAACGATATTTTTTATTAAAAGATGATAACCCGTGTCTGATTATAACTCTATCATCTTTAATTTCAAAATAATAAGTGAATGTTAATGCCATACTAATTGCTATTAATCCTACACTAATTAACATTACTATTTGTCTCCATCCATTTAATAAAAATATCCCAAAAAAAGCAAATAGTATGACAAATGAAATTAAAATTAACCAAAGTTTTACTGGTCTATATTTTTTATTTCTCATTTAAAAAATCTACTCCTTTTAACCCAATTGTTTGGTTTTTTATTGCTTCATTACATTTGTGTGTAAATTTTAATCTTTTTCTATTCAAAAATTTATTTTTTAATTTGTTCATATATCCAATCTGTCTTTCCCTGCCATTATAATATATCACGGCGCGCTTCACTTTGCATCACGCCGATAGTTTCGTAACTAGGGAACCTAGATTACATAAAAAAATCACCTTATGTTGTTTCCAACACAAAGTGGTTAACGTCTAAAAATCTATGTTTTGTTATTTAAATTTTTTATTGTAAGTATTTTTATGATCTTTTTAATTTGAAATTTTGAATAGTTACCAACATAAATGTATTTAGAAGAGTTATCATTTTTTAAATTAATTTTTAAATATTTATTAAACCAATGTTTGTAAAATATTTTCGATTGTTTTTCTTCATCTGTAAGTTTTACAATTTCAACATCTTTTATTTCTGAGATAAATATATTTTGGTTCCATTTGATATCAATGTTATTACTAGCTTTTTTCCAACTTGTTGTAAAAGGGAAATAATGAAAATGAATTGTATTATTCTCAACTAGGCAATATCTAAATAACATTGCTCCTCCAATTGATAACATAAGTGAAACTGCAAAGATAACAACATAATACCAGTTTTCAAATATCCATTCATGCGTTCCCTTTGTAGCCAACATAAAAAATAATATAACATCAGCCACAATCAATGGACTACATATAATTGCATAAAACAGTACATCATAAAATGCAATTATTTTTCTTTTCATTTTTATTCCTCCTATTTTTTTGTGTTATGCATTTAATTAAACATAACTTAGAAAATTAGTATAATTTATATTTTAATTAATCGTTATAAATTAAACCTCTTTTTTTGGCAAATGAATTTATTAAATCTAGCAATTGCCATTTACAAAAAGCCATAGCCCAACAAATGTTTTGAACACCATCTTCTGTTTCATATTCCAAAAAAACAATAAAGTTGTCGCGAGTCATCTTTTTAATTATATGTTCGTTACATTCGAATTCGCCGCATCTAATATTGTAATTGTCTATGAATTTGACTATTCTTCGTATAATCCACTTATTATTTCACTCTCTAAAAAATATTCGATTTCATTTTCGCTTGAATCTTTTT
Organism: Erysipelotrichales bacterium; assembly: GCA_022508525.1. Taxonomy (GTDB): domain Bacteria; phylum Bacillota_I; class Bacilli_A; order RFN20; family CAG-826; genus RUG131. The sequence goes on along the minus strand of JAFLVA010000033.1, from coordinate 678 downwards.
TCATTTTGTTTTCCTCCTAAAATGGATATGCAGTGATCATGCTACCATTTATAGATAACACAATTTTAATTAGTGTTTTTTCTCTTGTTCCAATTACTTCCCCAGCATCTAACAAATATATAAACCGTGAATTACCTACGCTTTGTTGTATCTTAATCGGGGGGTGATATCATTCTCTTTTTTCTCATAGTATCTTTAAGAATTTTTTCTGCATCAATTTTGTTAGCGTTAAATTTAAAAAAATTACCTCCAGTCGAAGTTGTGTGTCTTGGTTTTACATAAGCTTTATCAATATCAAAACTATCATAGACACGTTGTGCTTCATCTAAAACTCCACCATCACATTTATTATGCATTAATACATCACTATCAGCAACATAATAAGTATGATAATCTTCAACCTCGAAGTTATAAGTATCTTTAGCATCTAAATATTTGTTAATCTTTGATACGCTTTCATTATATATCATATCAGCGCATTTTTGAGAGTAAAAAACATGGTTTTATATTAAAAACCACTTAATGATTTTAATCACAAAGTGGTTTGTGTTTTAATGTTTATGATCGTTTTTTGAAAGCATTTTTATGATTTTGTTAATTTGATTTTTAGAATAATGTGATACGTATATGTATTTAACATGCCCATATCTCATTTCTATTTTTAGATATTTCGAAAAT
>JAFLVA010000032.1 GCA_022508525.1 Erysipelotrichales bacterium | reverse complement strand
ATCATAACATTTTCAACAATCTTTCATTTAAATAACTATTAATTATTTTGGGGGACATATGAAGGGGATATATATTGGTATTTCATACGCAACAGAGCAACAAAACGAGGTTAATAAATTCGTTTCCGAATTAGATAAACTTAACGTTAATTATTTTTATGATGAACAGCATCCGGAACTTTTTTGGGGAGAGTTTGCTCCAGAAATTTTAAATAAAATTTATAAACAATGCAATTGGGTGGTTGCATTTGTTTCAAATGATTATATGAAAAAATCACTTCCTCTGTTTGAAATGAACAATGCATTTTATTATAAAATGCAAGATTTGGAGAACAAAAAGAGATTTTTGCCAATTATTTACGATGGAGTTGAATTACCTGAATATTTGGATGGTTACTTTTATTTAAAAAGAGATAAGTATGAATTGGATGAAATCGCAAAAATTCTTGTTAAAAAAATCCAATCTAATAAAAAAAACACAACTTTAAAATCTATTGTTAAAACCAGTCTGAAATCTTTTAATCCCCACAATTGGAATATTTCATCAGACAAAAATGAAAAAAATTTTTTAGTAAAACATCGTGGCACGTATCTTTTTCAATTTAATTATGACAAAAAAGCGAAAATTTATTACGTGTTGAATCAGCACGATGTATTAATGGCTGCAATTAAGTGTACTACAGATATTATAAAAATATATAATTATGGATTATTTTTTGAAGCACTTGATGAAATATCTACATCTTATTTTAAAGAAAAATTGATTGAATTGTGGGAAAGATATGAAAAAAACTGAATTTTATCAAAATGAATTGCTTTCATTAATTAAAAGTGGTTCTAAGCGTATTATAGTTAATGGATTAAGTGGACTCGGCAAAACAAATGTAATTCGAAATGTTTGCAGAAGTTTAGAAAATTGCGTTTGGATTGATTATGATTTTTCTTTATACGCCACATCTTTTGAAGAAACTATGATTTATAAATTAAAAACGCATAGAAATATTATAAATTTTTTTTCAAAATCAATAGATAGTCATTTTAATAATATTGATTATGTTTTTGAAATAATTCAAACATTAAACGAAAAAAAAATCAGCATCGTTTTTTCTTTTGAAAATATTATAAATGCGAGTGAATATGCAATATCTTTTATAAATAGACTAGCAAATTTAGATGAATTTTATCCTTTACTGTGTATTATTATTGAAGAAGATACTGATGTGTATACAGATAAAATCATAAAATTAAAAGAAAATATTGTATTTAATTCCATATCAGTATCGCCTTTTCAATCAATTGAATTGAAAGACTATATTTGTGAAATAACAAATTGTAGTGTTTTACGTGTTTCTGAAATAGATTGGGATCATATATTCAAATCATCTCAAGGAACCCTTACAATTATGAACGTAATTATAAACGAATTAACTAATTTAAATTTCGTTAACATTACAAATGGTATTATTACTATACGCGATTTACCTAAAAAATTTTTAATAAATGGTATTAAACCATTTGTTTTAAAGAGATTTAATAAACTTCCGATTAATTATCAAGAATTTTTAAAAAAATCGAGTTGTATAGGATACTCTTTTTATGAAAGCGATGCAAATAGCATTTTTTCAAATTCTATTGGGGCTAGAATACTTCAGAATATTCAGGATTCTAGCAATCTAATATATGAATTAGAAAACAATTTTTACCAATTTGAAAGCCAAGAAGTTTATAAAACTATTCATAATTTAATGGATGCGGACTATAAAAATGAAATAATTAAAACTTGTGCAGACTATTTTTTTTCTACATTAAATAGTACCCTTAAAATTGTTAATCCTATGAAATATATGTACAACCTCTCATTATCAAAAGAATTATACCAATCGATTAATGATGTGCATAAATTGAAGTTATGTATAAGATTATTAATAGGCTGCAAAATAGAATTGCGACTACTTCGCGAAGCAAATGATTTATGCATTTTATATGATGATATTTGCACGGATGAACAAGAAAAGATTATTAATAATATAATGTTACTTGAATGTTGTATATGTTTAGAAAATTTTGAATATGCCCAAAAAATTGTTTCAAAAATTAAAATTGATAATACTTATCTAAAGATAAAAAATTACTATCTATTAGCATTATGCTATTACGGAACTTCTAACGGAAAAATGGCACTAAATATTTTGCATAAATGCGAGAAGATAATGAAAGTAGAATATAGTCCCTTGCTATATGCTAAAATAATGCGATTGCTATCTTCAGTATATGATTTTTATTCCGACTGGGAAAAACAACTTTTATATTTTAATAAATCGGTGGAAATATGTAAAAAACATAAATTGCAAGATGAATTTTACTCAATTTTAAGACAAAGTGGGATGATATATCCATATAAAATTGCAATGATTAAATATAAATCCGCAGAAAGATATTTCTTAAAACAACAGAATAAATTAGAAATAGCAAAAGTAAAACATAATATAGCCATGGATTCTCTTTACATGAATCATTTCTCAATTGCAAAAAGCAAATGTGAAGAAAGCATAGAATATTTTCGATTAATAGGAAGCTATAGTATATCGAATCCATTAAACTTAAAAGGGATTTTAATGGTTATGAATGATATGAATTTAGATGGTGCAATTGAATGCTTTGTCAAATCAGCTAAGTTAAATCCAGATAAATTTATGAAATGCACATGTTATCTTAATGCATCAACAGCATATAGATTGAAAGGTGATATAGTAAATTTCAATAATTATCTAAAAAAATCACAAGAATTAAACAAAGGCACTATGCCGATTATAACTATTGCTGAGTGGATTAGTTTATTATTGTTCTATTTCGAATCAAATTATAAAAAAGACTGCAATATAATTTTAACAAAATTGGACACTCATAGTGAATATCTCGAATATAGACATGTTTACTTTATCAACTGTATTAAAAAAATGTTAAATATACCATATGAATCAGATCAAATAACTCGCAAAAATAAAACAAATTTTATTAATAATACATGCACAAATTATCTAAATAAATGTTTTGAACTTAAGTGCTACTGGGCTACTAGTCGTTTTTGGGAGAATTAATTCCATAAAATAATACACAATGCCTACCAGTGCAATCAATTAATTCAGCTTTATTATTTTGAAAATCAATTACATTACTATATTCAGCTATAATTTTGCCACCATCATTTTGTGCATCAATTATATACCTTGGAATTGCCATCCCAGGTAATTCTGTGCGCATTCTTTTTATGACTTCGGCACCGAATTGAGGGCTTACAGCAAAATGTGATACACCAATAACATTATCGCATTGATATAAATAATAAGGCATAATTCGATTGTGGACTAATTTTAAACATAAATCACGCAATATTTTATATTTATCATTTACACCCTTTAATATTACTGTTTGATTACAAATTGGAATTCCACAACTTTGTATTATATTGCAAGCAGAAATGCTCTCTTTTGTCACTTCACACGGATGATTAAATTGAGTATTTAGCCAAACATTTTTATATTTTGAAATTGATTTAAAAAGCTTATAATTGATTCTTTCAGGAAATGTAACAGGAGCTCTTGTACCTATTCGAATTGTATTAATATGCTTTATTTTTGAAAGTTCAGAAATTAAATACAAAATTGTTTCATCTGGCAAAGTCAAAACATCTCCACCAGTCAATAAAATGTCATTTAATTCTTGATGTTTTTTTATATAATCAAATATTAATTTGAAGTTAGGTTCTTGCGATTGGTGTTTGCTATGCATAATACGTTTTCTTGTGCAATGTCTGCAATTCATGAAACATTTATTTGTTGTTAATATGATGGCTTTATTAGAATATTTATGAACTAAACCAGGAATAATTTCATGCTTAATCTCTGACAATGGATCAATTTCACTAAAATCATTTGAACATAATTCTTCATTTGATGGAAAAGCTTGTAAAAAAACAGCTTTATTTTTTGATGCAAGTTTAGCATAATATTCCGAAATTTTTACTGGATAAATTTCATTTACTGCTTCCATTTCTTTTTGCAGAGTAAAATCTATTTGATTAATATTTATTTTAATTGACTCTTGTAGATTTAATATTTTCATTATTTAAAAGCTCCTTTAATATTTCTTTAAAATTTACATTATTTAATTCAATAGCTTTTCTAAAACTCCCAAGTTCCAAGAAAGAAGGTATCGTGTTAACTTCTAAAAAAACAAAATCATCGTCTGAAACCCTAAAATCTAGTCTAAAAAATCCACTTAGGTTTAATGTTTTTGCAATTTTTATACATGATTCATAAACACCATTTTTAATTTTATCTGCCCAGTCTGGATATATTTTAGTTACATTAAAGTTTTTCTTATATTTTTTATCATAAAGTATAAGATTTTTCATATGATTATCAATAATTTTAACTGCGCCAATAATTTTATAGCCATTATTAGGATTGCCGTACATTGATACTGAATAATCACTTCCTTCAACATACTCTTCAATTAAAATATTTTGCTCAAATTTTGAACTTAGCCCTTTGACTATGGATATAAATGATGGATTTTCTCTTTGGACTAAAGTTATACCATCACTAGAACCACCATTTACTGGTTTTAAAACAATGTTAGTTGTATTGGGGATTTCACCAATAATACTTGCGAACGAATTTAAATATAAACTACTCTTCGGTGTTTTAATTCCACAATCGCGCACAACTAATTTAGTCAAATGTTTATCTAGACAAACTATATTTGCAAAACAATCGCTACCAATGTATCTTATTCCATTTATTTCTAACAAAGCAGGTACTAAAGCCTCTCTGTTTCTACTGCCATTTCCTTCAATCAAATTAATTATTAAATCAAATTCTTGTTTGATATATGAGATATTTTGTGAAATAAAATCTATGCTTTGTAGTAAACAAGCAGTATGCCCCATTTCAATCAATGTATTCATCAAAAAAACTACTTCATCTAAAGATGTAAAATCATCGGAATCGGCTATATTTAATGTATAGTCGCTTTTTAAATCAAAAATTACCCCTATTTTCATATGTTCCCCCAAAATAATTAATAGTTATTT
>JAFLVA010000031.1 GCA_022508525.1 Erysipelotrichales bacterium | reverse complement strand
ATGTAACTTCTCTGTAACTTTTATCTTACAATAACTAAGTATTATTGTAAGGTAATCAGAAAAATATATCTTCTCAGAATTTTTGCATAGGACGGAAAACATAATGGAAACGCATGAGATTATAGAATTTGTATGCACAATTATTTCAACATTAAGTATAATTTTATCTGCTATTTTAATATGTCATCATTTTCTATACAAAATAACACTTCGAGCAGTATATGATAATGGATATTTAAAAATATATGCATCAGCATTGCAACACAAAATAGTATTAAGAGGAATTCAGATTAAAGTAAATAAAAAAATTGTAAATGAAAATGATATTTTTTTGGCAGGAGGAAAAGAGAAACTGGAATTAGATGTTGGAAAATTCACATTAATTAAAATGGTTTCTGTAAAATCAGCTATACGAAGCTTTGTTATGATTGTGATTGATACTGAAATAGGTAATAAAATAAAGAGAATCGTTAGAATTCGGAGGAAGTAAGAATGGACTCATTTTATAACAGAATTGACGAACGCAGGGCTTTATGCGATGAGCATAGCAAAACAAGCGTAAAAAAAATTCTTGTATCTGGTGAATATGGCATTGGAAAAAGAGCGCTAGTTCAAGAGGCATATAAAACAAAAAAATGTTTTCTTATTGAAAATATGTCAAGTGATTTTTTTCGTTCTTTTTTAATTAGGTTTATTGACGATGGACTCCATAATTATCTTTTGGAGCATACAGAATATAACTATAAAGACTTATATTATGAAAATTTTGAAGACCGTATTTTGCAAAATGAAAGCATAGCAGATTTTTTGTTGGCAAATAAATTTTTTTGTAATAAGAATGAGTTATCTCTTGAACAACTGATAGCAGAATATATTTTAAATATTAAAGATGATAAGGTACTTATTTTTGATAATTTTCAAAACTGTGGGACAGAATCCTACGGTAGGATTTTAAAACTAATGCAGGCATTATCAAGCAACAATGTGGATATGCCTTTAACAATAATTTTTATTTTATCTGAAACTATAGGAAAGAAATTTGAAAGCTTGAATTCTTTGTGTGATAAAACTATCATGCTTTCCGGCCTTGAAAGCAAATATATAGAGGCCATAATAAAAGACTTTTTTGGAGATCATTCAATAAACTGTAAAGATATTGCCCAATATTTTTTTGAAAAGTATAAAGGAAATCCTGGGTCAATATTAGCTTTGCTTAAACTCAATTTCAATAATTCCATTAAAAAAATATATTCACAAGATGAAATTTTAATAAATATTACATCGCCACAAAATCTCAAGTTGGATCCAACCGAGAAAAGGATTGTGTTATTTTTATCAATTTTGCCTTTTTCAATTTCTGAGGAAAAAATGTTGAATTTTATAACAAATGATAAAAATTTTATCAATTTAGACAGCGTTGAATCAATACATGTAAAAATATGCGAACTTAAAGAAAGAGAAATTATAAAATTTAACAGCGAAATTCTTTCAATGGATGAGGCACTAAAAATTACTTTTAGAAGCTTATCTAGTTCAGATCTTGCATCTGTATATATGATATATAATCTTCAAAAAAACTTTTGTAAGGTATTAAATTTCAGAGAAAATTCGGACTGTTTATACTTCATAATTAACAGTCAAAAAATTGAATGTACTAAAAGCATGAAAGAAGATTTCTTTTATTACTCTACCCAAGTAGCAATATCAATGGCTAAAGAAGGGATTTGGGAAAAAAGCGTCTCCTATTTTACTAGAGTTATGCCTTATAGAGAAATGTTTGCAGAGGATGCGCTTATCTATATGTATAAAGCGTTTTACTTTAACTCTACTTTTTATGAAATAAGAGATTTTATAAATTCAATAAATGATATTGATTTTATGTCATTTGATTATTGGTATTGGAAAGGGAATTTGTTGTATATGCTTAATGACGAGCAATCCATAGTTATTTTAGATAAATCAATATCATATTCCAAAAACGCAAAGGAAAGACTAAGGGCACAAATAATTAGGAAGCAAGCAATGTCTGAATTACCACAAGTTTGTAACAATACATTAATCTATTATAAAAGCTTAATTGAAGAATATAAGAATGCCGACTTTCCAGAGCTAGCAATATTATATCGAAACTCATTGGTGGTGGGTGGTGAAGAAACCATAAATTTGTGTAATATTGGGCAAGAAATAGCGGAAAGATACAATCAAATGGAGGAGCTAACAAAAATAAAACATAATAAGCATTTCGAATTATTTCGGATGGGAGAATATGAGGGTTGTTTTGAAGCGTTTGAAAATTCTGCAAATTTTTTTCAACGAATTAATTCGAGGATATATGAGTCTGCCTATGGGTATAATAATCTTGCATTATTTTGTTTAATTAAAGGAAATCTTGAAGATGCAAAATTATATTCTTATAGTGCACTAATCTATGCAGATACTCCATATTCACAAATTACTACGCATGTCAACTATAATTTAATAGCGTCAATATGTGAAAAAAATACCTTTGAACAGGAAAAACGAATTCAAAAGATTGTTCATCTTCTGCAAAGATATAAAATTAACGATCACAGAATTTTTAGAAAAACTTTTTTCTCAATTACAATATCGTACATACAAACTAATCAAATTGATAAAGCAAGGGAAACATTAGTAAAATCTGAGCCATATTTACAAAGTGGAAGACACATAAATAGATACTTTAATTTATGTAACATATTAAATATTACACCTAAAGTTTTTCCAGAGGAAATAATAGATGAAAATAATGGATACTATAACTTCTATTCCAATCCGGAATATGAATTATGGTTATTGGCTTATGGACATATTTAATTTGTTTTTTCATTATTGTTTCACTAAAATCCGCTTATATATGTGTAATAACATGTAATATTTGAAATGTACAGTCGAAAGCGGATGACCACAATATTAGTTTGTTATAACAGAATCAATAAATAATGAAACAAAAGCATCAAATGGCATATTTAATAGGCTGCAGCATTTACCAACATCGGAAGTAACTCCAAAAGCAGGATTTGTATTAGCTTCTATAAAATATATATTCTCACAATTTATCCTATAATCAATTCTTATAAAGTTGGTTAGATGCAAAATTCGAGCAATGTTCTCTGATATATATTTTATCTTATCAACGATTGCAGAATCCAAGACCTGATTAGCTAATCTGTACTGGCGAATGTTAGAACTTTTTTCGTTTATGCCAAACACCTCGTTGGTCAAAAAAATTTGATCGTTATATGAAATGCACATTGCTTCATTAAATAAAATCTTATCAGTTCCTTTTTTGAGAATTAACAAATTAGTAATTTCATATCCTGAAATGTATTCTTGAACAAGAATATCATCATAATCTTTCATCATGTTTTTTGCTAACAGAACAGCTTGATCATGTTTTTGACAAAAACTTTGGTTTGAAATTCCAATTGAGGAACCTTCATAGTTGGGTTTTAATATTAAAGGGGTATTTAAGTCATAAATTTGTTCTAAATCAGTTTCTTCAGATATTAACACAGATCCTGGGCATAATATATTGTTTTTTTGAAGACATAAATTTGTAAAATACTTATCACTAACCAGCAAAGTATGAAAAGCATCTGAACCGGAATAAGCAACTTTAAGCATTTCTAATAATAGTGGTGTTTGTCCTCTTTTGTGCTTTTCAGTCAATCCATCATTTAAATTTATGTAAATTCCATCAGGCATGTTGATTTTTTCATGGTAGCATTTAATTAAATCATCGACTCCACCAAAATATTCTGCATTATAGCCACACCCTATCATTGTGTTAATAAGATTATCTAATGATTGCTTGCTAATATGGTCATTATATATTTTTTCTCCCGAAACTAATGAAGAAAATTTCTCCCTATAATCGCATATAATATACAGTTTTTTCATGATATAATTCCTTTGTCTTTTACAAACTTTTTAAGTGTTTTCTCAAATGATTCTAACTTATTAAGTCTAAAACTCCAATTATATACACTAGGCTTATGTGTATTAAATACAAAATTATCATCTAATCCGATTATATCTTGTAAAGGGAAAAAAATAATCTTAGCATTGCTTTGACACATTTTTAGAACTATTCCATCATATAAACTTTCCGTATATGGGATGTTAAGAATTTGACGTAATTCGTTTCTTTCAGCTGTACCAAGCGAATTAATGTATCCTTTTAGCGTGTGATTATCATGTGTTCCAGTATATGCAATACAATTCTGTGAGTAATTCACCGGTAAATCCTCACTATTAATAAGGCAATACTGTAAAACTCTCATATTGTAAAATCCCGTTTTGTTTATTAAATCTTGAACAGAATTAGTCGTAATTCCTAAATCTTCTCCAACAACTATCATACTATTTAAATGTTTTTTTGCCGCTGAAAATAAGGGAAAACCTGGACCTTTTTCATAATGCCCATCTAAAGCGTTTTTAGTTGTTGAAGGTACAACCCAATAGCTTTCAAATCCCCTAAAGTGATCTAAGCGTATTCCATCAAATAATTTTGAATAATGAGCAAATTTATCAATCCAAAAACAAAAATTGTTATTTCGTATATTCTCCCAGTTATATACTGGGTGTCCCCAGCATTGTCCAACTGAAGAAAAATCATCAGGTTTCGCTCCAGAAAGATATATAGGTTTTTTATTCTCATCAAATTGGTAAAAATGTGGGAAAAAATAAACATCGCTGCTACAATAAGATGAGTACATAGGCAAATCTCCCATTATTTTAACATTCTTACTGTTAGCATATTGTTTTAGAGAGTCCCACTGCATGTATGCTTCGTACTGAAGAAATTGCCAGAATCTTTCTATTTCTTTTTCATAATCAAGACTTGTCCACTTTTGCCATTCGGATGTGTGATTTTTTTCACTTAAGGCTTGGAATTTACAGAACTTTTTTATTTGAGGGTTATTACCTATAAAATTGTTCAATTCCTTTGTGTTAGTAAATTTTAAAAAAGCCTTGTATAGTATATGCATTCTTGTTTTTTTCAAGTGCAAATAATCACATCGTCCATTGTTATGTATTTGCTGATTTAGTAAGTCTTGATGTGAAATAAGACCTTTTAAAAATAACATTTCCAAGTCAATATAATATGGGTTTATTGAGTAAATTGAAGTTGAATTGTATGGGGAATTTAGATTATCTGTAGTGCATAACGGAAGGATCTGCCACCATGTAAATCCGTTTTCATTAAGTATGTCTATAAATTTTTTTGCCATTTCGCCAAAGGAACCTATTGCATAAGCATTATCCATCGAGAAAACTGGCATTAATATTCCATATTCCTTTTTCATAAGTGCCTCAAACGTAACATAATAACTTATATTTATCTTACAATAATACTTAGTTATT
>JAFLVA010000030.1 GCA_022508525.1 Erysipelotrichales bacterium | reverse complement strand
AATCTCTAATTAAGAAAGGAGATTTCATTGGTGAGTTTACTTATCAATATTGTAATTTAACAAGCATTATAACTACAATTATCGAAATTATTAGAAATAATAAGAGTAAATAGAAGCAAAAAAGCCGCCCTACACATTCAATCTTAGGCGGCTAATCCGCACAGGAGTTAGTCACTAGATTGATCTAGGACCTTCCTAATATTAGGATATACAAAATCACTAGCAAACTGCAATAGATTTTGAGGTTAAAGCATATTTCTTATTTAAAAATTAAAAAATAAACAGCCAGTCTTCTAAACTCAGTTCTATCTCATTTCCCTGATATGTAATTGCATCATCCATATGCAATGATCTGTCGCTTAAAGCATAAGCTTTCCTTTTTTATTTTGCTACCTACAAATTCTTAATACGATCTATAATATAATTACTTAAACACTTCAAATTATTTATATTTTCGTATATATTAAAAATAGATATATTATTTATCTATATCATTAAAGGAGAAAGGTCGTATGAAAAAGTACTATAAACAAACAATTGTTTGCATAGAAACTCTACTTTTGCTTTCAATAGTATTTATACCATTTATTTGTATCGCGACTGGAAATGGACAACAAGTGCTTATTAGCTATGATGCTCCTATTTCATTTGTTGGATATTTTCCTCTTGATTTATTACTTTATCCATATTGTTTATTGCTTATTGCACTACTTATAATTCAATTTGTAGTAAAAAACAAAAAAGCACAATTTATTACATCACTTTCTCTAATAAACGTTTCATTTGTAATTTTCATATTTACATTATTTCTCAATTCTCTTAAGTTAGCTAATGCCTTATGTATAACAGCCAATATATTAATTTTCTTACTATTTTTGCTGACAAATTTTACTTTAATTTACTTATTTGTAAAAACTAAAAAAATATAAATTAAAAGCTATGCATTTACATAATTTGCATAGCTTTTTAAATAGTTAGTATTCTAATTTAAAGAAGTCTTCGCCAATTTTTGCGTTTTCATCAAGAACAAGAATGCCTCTAACTTGAGGTGCGCCTTCTAAATGAAGTTCACGTGGAGAACAAAGCATTCCATTTGATTTAATGCCACGTAATTCACTAGGCACAATCTTTTTCCCATCAAACATTGTAGTTCCTAAAGTTGCTACTACAACTTTTTGTCCTTCTTTAACATTTGGAGCACCACAGACAATATCTAATATTTCATCTTTAACATCTACTGTCAAGACATGCATATGGTCTGAGTCTGGATGTTCTTCACAAGTTAAGACATGACCAATTTTAAATCCAGATTCTTCTTTATATTCTAAAGTTTCTACTCCTGCATTTTTTAAAATATTATTAATCACATCAATCATTTCTTTCATTGGAAGAACAATTAATCCTTTTGATTTTATTTTTAATACACTTGAAATATTAAAAATATTTATACCAATTAATTCATTGTTTTTATAGAGACTAACAACATCACCGTTAACAACTGTTTTATCTGGTTTTGTCTCTAAGTCTTTAACAATCAATAAGACATCACCAATTGTGTGATAATCATAAAATAATGCATAATCTTTCATTATCTTCTTGCTCCTAGTAATTCATCAAATTCTTTTGTATTTAATCTTTTTAACATCACTAACAATGATTCTTTTGCAGAAATATAATCATTAACGTCAAATATTGTTGAGCAAGTGTGAATACTACGTGCACATATACAATGTGTCATAGTTAAAATTCCATCTCTTAATTTATGAATATTGCCCGCATCAGTGCCTCCCGGTGAATCAAAGTATTGATAATTTACTTTTGCTTCTTCGCAACACTTAACTTGGAAATCTAAAAGTTCTTTAAAAGCAATCATATTTCCGTCCATAAAGCGGATTAGGACGCCTTTACCTAATTGTCCTAATACAGATGTATCACCACTTGTATCTCTAGCTGGAGAACAATCAAGAACAATTGCTAAATCAGGATTAACTAAGTATCCAGAAGTCATGCCACCACGACATCCGACTTCTTCTTGAACAGATCCACCGACATATAAATCATAATCTAATTCTTCATCTTTAAGTGCTTCAAGCATCTCTAAACCAAGTACTAGACCATAACGATCATCAATAGCTTTGGCCAAAATTCTTTCTTCGTTATTAAGAACTTCCATTTTTCCCTCAATGACCATCATAGCGCCAATATAGACACCACTATTAAGTGCCTCTTCTTTAGATGCAAAACCAAAATCAAAAAGCATATTGCTTATGTCTGTTTTTGTTCCTTCTGCTCCTTTTAGTAAATGTGGAGGGAGAGATGCAATTGCACCTTTTAAATATTTTCCATCTTTAGTTTTTAATAATACACGTGAAGAAAGTAAAGTTTCGCTATTTAACCCACCAACTGGATTTGCCTTAATCATGCCATTAGGCATAATATTTACAACCATAAATCCTACTTCATCCATATGTGCAACTAAAAACACCTTTTTTGCATTCTCTTTTTTAGATTTTTTTACAGCAATTATTGAACCAAGTTTATCGTACATTAATTCCATTCCTAAATCGGTATATGCCTTCTTTAAATAAGCACGCACCTCATCTTCTTGGCCGGCAATTCCGTTAAGTTGTGTTAAATCTTCAAATAATTGTAATTGATGTTTATTTAGTTTCATCTTTACACCCCACCTTTGCAACCAATTTTTTAATTGGTGTGTTTATATTTCTAAAATAAGTTTCATATTCAGTCTGAACATCATTTTCGTCATTTCCATCATAATCAAAATTTATCATTTCTAGTTCATATCCATTTTCTTTGAAGCTATCAATCGAAAATTCAAATAAATCAAGATTATCGGTTTTCATAACGATGCGTCCATCTTCTTTTAAAATAGATTTATATCTATCTAAAAATGTTTTGTAAGTAAGTCGTCTTTTGGCATGTCTTTTCTTTGGCCAAGGATCAGAAAAATTTAAATAAATTTTATCCATAGAATGCTTTGCTAAAGCTTCAAACACTTTTTCAATATCATCGCATATTAATAGTACATTTTTCAATTCTTCTGAGACAATTTTTTTTGCTGTTATAGCAAGACATGTCACATTCTTTTCAATACCAATAAAATAGCCATTAGGATTATTCTTTGCCATATTAAGAATAAAATCACCTTTACCAGTACCTATTTCTAAAAATAGAGGACTATTTTTTAGAAAATTCATTAATATTTCATTTTGATAATCGCCTTCATATAAGGCAACTTCAGGATGGTCATTTAAGAATGGAATTGACCACTTCTTATTTTTCATTCTCATAATTTTGATAGGTACATGATTGCTGTTGCATAAATCGAAATAGATTTTTCAAAATCGCATAAATGAATACTTTCATTCGCGTCATGAATCTTATCATTTCGGCCTGGGAATGCCGAACCAAATGCAATGGTATTCTTGCATTCTTTTGCGTATGTACCTCCTCCAATTGTCATTATTTCTGATTTAGTATCGCCAGTTACATCTTGATATGCCTTTAAGAGTGTTTGTACCATTTCAGAGTTCGGATCAAATAATAAATGTTTTGATTCGCTCATTAGTGTTGTTTTAAGTGGCAATTTTTTATTTAAAGAAATAATCACTTTTTCAATTTTTACATTTTCAGGATATCGAAAGTTAACTTGCATAACAAACTTGTTATTTTCATAATTAATTAAGCCAACATTATATGTCGAATTATGAAGTAACGGTGTCTCAAAATACAAGTCCAAGTTTTTTCCAAATGGATCTTCATAGGCTTTTGTCAATATGTTTAACAATTCGAGATTGTAATGCTTACCAATAACTTTTAAAAGTTCTAATCCCGCATTTACTCCATCTTGAGGTAAAGAGCCATGACTTGCTTTACCAAATAAAGTAACTTCCATCTTATCTTCAAAATATTTAATTTCAAATTTATGCTTAGCATTTTCTAGAGCATCTTCTAAACTTTCATCTTTAAATAAAATAGCTTTCGCAACATCAGGAACTGAGTTAATCACCACACCAGCTTCAAATTTTATTAATGGGTATAAATTTACATCTAGCTCTGATCTATAATTCGAAATTCCTTTTTCGCCATAAATCAAAGGAAAATCACCATCAGGAGTAAAACCATAATCAGGATTAGGCTTATGAAGAACATGGAAATAGTGTTCTAAACATCTACTACCTTTTTCTTCATTTCCTCCTATAACTAGACGAACTTGATAATCACCTAAATCAAAATTATCTTTTAAATATTTAAGTGCATAGAACGCTGCCATTGCAGGTCCTTTATCATCACTTGTTCCTCTTCCATACATAACATCGCCATCAATTACTCCTGAAAATGGTGGATGAATCCAATCACCAGATACAGGAACAACATCTGCGTGAGCGTAAAGTGAAATTATTTTTGGTCCATTACCTAATTTAATTTCAGTACAATATCCTTCACATTCATCAACTTCAAAGCCTGCATCTTTTGCAAGATGAGCAATAAATTGTAAAGCATTATACACTCCTTCTCCAAATGGCTTAAGAGGTGTCGCATTTTCTGAATCATCAATAGAATTTATTTGAATCCATTTTGATAAATTATCTAATGCTTCATTTAAATTTTGTTTTACAAATTCCTCTAGTTCCATAAAAGTCACTTTCCTTTCTAAAAGTTTATATATTATTCTTTTTTTCGACTACTTTAATAACTCTAATTAATGCTGGGGCAAGTATGATATTAATTGCAAGTTCAATCAAGAAATTAAAACTTACAAAAATTGTTACGAGTGATTCAAAACCACCTTTAAAGAAAATTAATGATCCAAGAATAAATAGCGAAGTATTAATAATTGGCACAGCTATCGATGATGCAATAATACCTACAACTTCATTTTTCTTTGATAACAATTTATAAATATAACTTGCCACAAATCCTGCAATCGCTGTCTTTAAAAGACATACCACAACTGTTCCTATCGCATTTGAGGCGAAGAATGCTTGTGTATAAGGTGACGCCATCACAACTGCACCGTTAACTAATCCCATAAATAATCCGGCATATGGTCCATATATGATCGCTGCTAATACGATTGGAATTAAAGATAAATTTATGCTAATTGAACCAATAGCAATATAATCAGATACATACGTTAAAACTATAGTTAGAGCCGTAAGCATTGATAAACCTGCTATTTTACTTACTCTATTTTGTCTATTCATGTTTATTTTTCAAATATATAACTCTTAATCCATCGAGGATTAAATTAAAGTCATATTCAAACCCTTCTAAATCGTTAATAATGTGAGAAAATCCGCCTGTTGCAATTTTGTTAGTGTTATAACCTAATTCTTTTTCCATTTCACTAACAAGGCTTTGAATCATGAATTTTGTACCAGTAACAATACCTGCATTCATGCAATCTGTGGTATTTTTACAAATTACACTTTTTGGATACTCAAGAGATATTTCACTTAACTTTGCAGCTTTACCTGCTAAAGCTTCCATTGAAATCTTGAGACCTGCTGCAATGATTCCGCCAACAAAAGCGCCCTTATCATCAATAACAAGGATTTTAGTCGCAGTTCCTAAGTCTACGATAATAGTTTTAGGTCCATATTTTGCTATGGCACCAACGCCGTCACATACCAAATCCGCTCCTAATTCATTAGGATTATCAATACGAATTGGCAATCCAGTTTTAATACCAGCTTCTACTAGTATTGGTTCAACTCCGTACAAGTGTCTCACGGCTTGCTTGAGAACATGATTCAAGCTAGGCACTACGGATGAAATGATTACGCCTTCAATATTCTCTTTGTAGTCTTTTAAAAGAGAATCTAGAACTAAGGCGTACTCGTCACCAGATTTATTTAAGTCTGTCGAAGTACGGAAAGTCTTAATAACTTTTTCGTCATCACAAACGCCAATAAATAAATTGGTGTTTCCTAAGTCTAATGTTAAAAACATAATTTCCTCCTGCTACGATCAATAAA
>JAFLVA010000003.1 GCA_022508525.1 Erysipelotrichales bacterium | reverse complement strand
AATCAAAAATTACCCCTATTTTCATATGTTCCCCCAAAATAATTAATAGTTATTTTAACAATATTTTAACATATATGTTACAATTTTCAAGTAGAGGGCGCGAAAGGAAAATAAAATGAATCGCGACAACATAGAATTATTTCTAACAGAAATAAAAAGTACAAAAAATTTATCAAAAAAATCTTTATTAGCGTATAATTACGATCTGACAAACTTTAACAAATATTTAGTCGAACACAAAATATCAAAAATTAAATCTTCAGATATAGTGGAATATATTAATTTTCTAAAAGATATAAAACATCTTAAAGAAACATCAATAAGAAGAAAAATTATTTCTTTGAAATTGTATTTTAATTTTCTATATGAAAAAAAAGAATTAAAATCAAATCCATTTTCAAATTTAAAATTTAAACTTAAAAGAGAGCATCGCTTACCTAAAACTCTTCAAATTGTTGATATCAAAAGCCTATTATCCGTAATAAAATCTGAAAATATAACTAGTAGCTTTTCTAAGTTTCAAAAAGCTAGAAATCTTGCAATCATTGATATTCTAATTTCAACAGGCATCAGAATTGGAGAATTATCTTTGATAAAAATAACTGATATTAATTTAGATAATAAAACACTACTAATACATGGAAAAGGAAAAAAAGAAAGATTACTCTTTTTATCTAGTGAAGAAACAATAAATAACATACATGAATGGATAAAAATAAGAAATAAATTGAATATTCAAAGTGATTATCTATTTGTTAATAGATATGGAAATATGTTATCAATTCATAGTATTGAAGAAATATATGAAAAATATAGAAAAAAAGCAAATATTATAAACTCTACTCCTCACTATTTACGTCACACATTTGCCACAAATCTATTAAGTAATGGTGCAGACATAAGGTCTGTACAAGAAATTTTAGGACATGCAAGTATTTCAACAACCGAAATTTACACTGAAGTGTCTATCAATAGAAAAATTGAAGTATTAAAAAAATTCAACTACAGAAATAATCTATAGTTGAATTTAATGCTTTCTAATAATTAGACTTTTTATATATTTGTTTTTGTGTAATTTACACCATCAACAGTAAATGAACCTGTATCAGTAATTTCAATAGAAATACCATTAGAGTTATCTCCTCTTACTACTGGCTCACCAGTCAAATTTGTAGCAACAACTTGACCGCCTATAACTAGTGAATAATCTGTTTTAAATACCGATTCACAATTAGAGATATTATAAGTTCCAGATGATAAATCAACATAGCCAGTTCCAGAACTTGTTGTGCAATCAAAGGCTTGGGATACTGCTGATAAAACATTTAAAGTCCCTATAAATTCTTCATAATCTTCTGGCGATCCCTCTTCATTATTAGCAATAAATTCATTTGCATGTATTGCGTCATGTCCAGACACAATGTTTAAAGTAAAATTATCATAGAATCTAATTTTCTTTTTTGCTTTTAAAGCATGTCCAGTTTTAGTAATGATATTAAGAACACCTTTACCATCTAATTCAATATTCTTTTCAGAATCAACCGCTGAATCATCATTGCCTTCACCAAGATTAATAATATAATTCTCAGTATTCTTTTTGGCGACAATTTCGACATTCTTATCATCTACTTGATAACTTATTGTAGGACCATTTTGAGATACGATACACGCATTATTTAAGGTAAGTTCAACACCTTTAATAGAAGAAAGATCTGAGTCGTTATTTATAATAATTTGTCCTTCAAAATAGCCTGAGATTGAATACGCACTTTTGCTAGATGAAACTGAAATGGTGTAAGTTTTACCATCACTTGATAAAACACCAGGATTACCTTTTTCAGTAGTAACATCAAACGTACCATATTGTTCTTTTAATTTATCCAAATCGACCAATTGTGGAGTAACACTTGGCTCTTCTTTGCTTGTAGAATTAGGATTTTGTTCAATTGAATTTTGACTGTTTTCACTAACACTTGCACTTGAACTTACTCCATTTCCACATCCAGTCAATACTAATCCAAATAAAATTAAAGATAAAAATTTTTTCATAACTATTCCTCCTATAAATACTTATCTTCGACATAAGGTATAATGCTAATTTCTAAATTACTATCTTTAATACGTAATTCATCTATTAATTTTTTTCTAGTCTAAGATCTTTTAGTATCTAATACTCTCTTGAGTATCAGATATAAGATAACACAATTTTTTTAATATTTCAAAAAAAACAAATTTTTCAACTGTAAAAATTATTTTTAGCATGAAATCAATATATATTTAACGTGCATTAGTGTATAATATAGTTTAGTTAAAGAATATTTAAGGGAGTTTGTTTTATGAAAATTGCTGTAGCAGGAATTGGATATGTCGGTTTGTCTTTAGCGGTTTTATTAGCGCAACATAACGAAGTAATTGCTGTTGATGTTGTAAAAGAAAAAGTTGATAAACTTAATAATAAAATATCTCCAATACAAGATGAATTTATTGAAAAATACCTTAAAGAAGAAAAATTAAATTTAACTGCCACAGTAGACGCTGTTTCTGCTTATGAAAAGTCTGACATTATAATAATTGCAGCACCAACAAACTATGATCCAAATTTAAATTATTTTGATACATCAATTATTGAAAAACTTCTAGATCTTATTTCAAGTGTAAATCAATACGCTTTAGTTGTAATTAAATCTACTGTACCTGTTGGTTATACAGAAGAAATGTCTAAAAAACATCCTAATATGGACATTGTTTTCTCACCAGAATTTTTAAGAGAATCTAAGGCTCTCTATGATAACCTTTATCCTAGTAGAATTATCGTTGGAACAACAAAAACTGAATTAAGCCATTTAGAAAAAGTCAAACAATTTGCCACTTTATTAAGTGAAGCCGCCATAAAAGAAAACATTCCAACAATCTTTATGAATTCCACTGAAGCTGAAGCTGTAAAATTATTTGCGAATACATATTTAGCTTTAAGAGTAGCTTATTTTAATGAACTAGACACTTATGCTGAATTGAAAGGATTAGATACAAAATCCATAATTGAAGGAGTATCTCTTGATCCTAGAATTGGTGATTTCTATAACAATCCATCATTTGGTTATGGAGGATATTGCCTACCTAAAGATACCAAACAATTAAAAGCAAATTATAAGAGTGTTCCAGAAAATTTAATATCTGCTATTATTGAATCAAACGACACAAGAAAAAAATTTATTGCAGAACAATTAATTTCTAGATTAGAAAATAAAGAAAATAAGATTATTGGTATTTATCGACTAACTATGAAAATGAATTCTGATAGTTTTAGGCAGTCAGCAATATTAGACATCATTGATATTTTAAAAAATGGTGGTGTAAAAATTGTGATTTTTGAGCCGTTATTTAACGATGACTATTATCTTAATTGCAAAATAATAAAATCCTTTGAAGAGTTTATAAATATGTCAGAAATAATTGTAGCAAATAGATATGATGAAAATCTTGATAGAGTAAAAAATAAAATATATACACGAGATTTATATAAAAGAGATTAAAAAACAGGCAAACACATTTTGTTGCCTGTTTTAATTTTACTAATACAAGATATTAGTCTTTCTTTTCTAATGTTCCTTTTAACGCTGTTAATAAGCCTGTAACATTTGATATTTCAGTTGGGATAACAATTTTTGTAGCTTGTCCGTCTGAAACTTTTTCTAATGATTCAAATCCTTTTAAAGTAACATAAGCTGCGCTTGGGTTTGCTTCATTAATTCTTCTAATTCCTTCAGCTTCTGCTTCTGCAAGTTTAATAATTGCTTCTGCTTTACCTTCGGCTTCTTTAACTGCTTGAATTCTTGTAGCTTCAGCATTTAAAATTGCAGCTTCTTTTTTACCTTCAGCAGTTAAAATAGCAGCTTGCTTTTCACCCTCAGCAGTTAAAATAGCTTCACGTTTTTGTCTTTCTGCACGCATTTGCTTTTCCATTGCTTCTTGGATATCTTTTGGAGGAAGAATATTTTTTAATTCAACACGATTAACTTTAATTCCCCATGGGTCAGTTGCCTCATCAAGAATAATTCTCATTTTTTGGTTAATAGTATCTCTACTTGTTAAAGTTTGGTCTAATTCAAGATCACCAATAAGATTACGCAAAGTAGTTGCGGATAAATTTTCAATCGCATTAATTGGATTATCAACACCATATGCGTATAATTTTGGATCGGTAATTTGATAATAAACAACAGTATCAATTTGCATTGTAACGTTATCTTTGGTAATAACTGGTTGTGGTTTAAAATCTGCAACTATTTCTTTTAAAGTAATAGTCTTAGCTCTTGAATCAACAAATGGTGCTAGCATATGAAAACCAGCTTCTAATGTCTTATGATATTTACCTAATCTTTGAATAATAACAGCGTGTGCTTGTGGCACAATGACAATACATCTTGCAAGTACGATAATACCGACAAGAACGATTATTGCTAATGCAATAAACAAAAAAATTAAACCTGCATTTGCTTCTAAAAACATATTATTTTATCTCCTTTTTTATAACAATTAATCTATTTCCTTTTATTTCTTTGACTATTGCAAATTCTCCCTTTGCAATAAAGTCTTTACTTGTGACAGTCCATACGATATCACGTACTTTTCCTTCTCCGTTTTGAGTTGGTGTAACATCATTAATGATGAGAATCTCATTACCAATTAATGAGTCAGCATTTGTAGCACTTGGATTAACTTTTATTTTCTTTTTTATAAACAATTTAGTTATCACAAATGCTATTGCAGACATTACGGCAAAAACAAGAATTTGATACCATATATTCACACCAAATGCCGCCATAATAAGAGACGGTATAGCCGAAATTGCGAACCAAATACTCACAAGTTCCATAGTCGAGAATTCAATTACAACTGCCGCAACGAACACTACAACCCAAACAATAACGCCGATGACGTTAATATTTGCCAACATAGTAAGCATCTCTCACTCCTCCTTTAATAATATTATAGCATTTATACAAAAATTATATATAAATCTATAAGATTTATTATCTAATTATTGTTTTATTTTATCAATATAATTAACCGCAGATAAAGCTGCAATATTGCCCTCGCCTGCCGACTTAATATATTGATAAGGCAAACCAACTAAATCACCACATGCAAATAATCCAGGAAGGTTGGTGTGCATCAAACGATCAACAACAACATGCGGACCATTAATTTCTAATCCTGGCACTAAAGTTTTTACATTTATCGCATCGCGAAGGACAAATATTCCATTTACTACAAAATTATCAGAATCTGTAATTAACTCCATGCCTCCATCGACTTTTCTAATCTCCATTGGTTTTCCTTTTATAATTTCTATGCTACTAGATAAATCTAATTCATCTTTATACATAGGAAGATAATATATTTTTTTAGCTACTTCTGACAAAAATTTAGCTTCTTTTTCTTCTTTTTTAGAATAACCAATTATTACAGCAGTTTTATTTTTATAAAGCGGAGCATCACAAGTTGCGCAATAGCTAACTCCACGTCCAAAGCATTCTTCTTCACCTTTAATTTGTGGTGTGGACACTACTCCTGTTGCTAAAATAACAGATGTTGCCTCATACATTACATTTACTCCTTGTAATGCATAGTATTCGCCCATACTATAAACACTTTGAATCTTATCCTCAGTAATTTCAATATTTAATTCATCCAAGTGGTTTTTGAATTGCTTAGCTAAATCTTCTCCACTTATCGTGCCAAAACCTAAATAATTGCTAATAGAATGCGTTTTAGTCAATTTTAAAGATAAATCCTTGCTACCAATAAGGAGAACTTTTTTATTTCTAATGCGTGCTACTATGCTAGCCTGAAGTCCAGCAGGGCCCGTACCAATAATGGCAATATCGTATCTTTCCATAAAGTAATCCTCCTTGTTTTTATTAATATTTTCATATTAATATATTTGACACTAATATTTTATATTATGCCTAATAAAAAGTAATCATTTAAATTTATAACAAAAAAATTTAATGTCATTTAATACACTAATATTCATTTTATTTAATAGTTATATTTCTATTTCAGTAACTTTTTTCAAATTAGAAATTAATATTTACGTTAAATTCTCTAATTGTAACTCCATTTGTCATATATATATTTGTTACAACACGAACATATCTGGCATTAATTGGTGAATTAGACAAATCTAAATTCAATTCTAAATTAGTATTAGAATCAGCTAAATAATGCTCTTCTCCAACTGTATACCAGTTAATTCCATCAAGAGAATATTTAATACTGAAATCTCTAAAGTAGTCAGCAGGAACATCGTCACAGCTTTGATAAAAAACGATATTTTTTATTTCAGTTTCTTTTCTTAAATCAATTTGTACATATGAACCAGCTTCACCTTTCCAATCATACCACGCATATGTTGATAGATCACCATCATTAATTCCACTGACGCTACTCTTCTTTTGACTGACAAAAGTTAAGCCACTAGATGAAACAATTGGTTCATCATCAGAGACTTTATTAACTGATATATCTCTTACAGCAACCCAGTTTGCGGTACTTCTGTTTTTTATTCGAATATATCTTGCTTGAACTGGAGCATCTCTTAAATCAACAATAGTTTTAGCCCCGACAAGTTCACCGATTTGAATAAATGTTAACCCATCAAGAGAATATTCCACTACACCATTCATAATGTCTCCGCCTTCAGGCTTTCCTAATAATACTTGAACACTTTCAACAGTTTTAACTTCGCCTAAATCTACTTTAACATAAGCATCTGGAGTTGATTTTCCAAACCAGCAATAGGTGTTTTCATCATCGTCAATAATATAATCAACTGTTCCCTCTTGAATACCACCATTAAATCCATCATATTCAACAGCATTAAATGCATCCATATTTAAATCATTAATTGATACTTCTTTAATAGAAATCCATGTAGAAGTATTATTGTCTAATAAACGAATAAAACGAGCTTGAATTGGGTTACTTCTAATATCAATAATAGTTTGTGCTCCATTAAACGCACTTATTTGTGTCCATGTTTTAGCGTCATTTGAATATTCAACGTAGCCATTCATGAAATCTTTACCTTGCGCATTACCGGATAAAATTCGAATACTAAATATTTCTTTAACTTCTTCTAAATCAATACGAATATAAGCGCCAGATTCTGGTCTACCATTAAACCAACAGAAAGTACTATCATCGCCATCCATAATGTTATTTATCGCTCCTTCATAAATACCATTTGGAAAACCTTCATATACTATACCCGTTGGTATTCCTAGTTTTAACATGATATCATCACGTATTGACGTTCTGATTGATTTTAAGAATGGTTGTAAAACAGTCATACCACCATCGACAATTTGAGATTCAACACTACCTCTAATCAAAACTGGAGAAGTGTGTGTAAATGCTCGATCATAATAACTATCAGCCTCATTCAATTTAGCAAGCATTTCGCTATCTGAATAAGAATCTACATTTTTAGCCATTTCAAGATATGCCTTTGTAGCGATAGCCATATCACTAATCATTTCTACCCAACCGCGCATTGCTTTAATTAATTTTTTATTGTATCCGTTATTTAAAAAATCATCACAACAACCAATAAGTTTATCAAAATAAGTATTTAATGCATCAATTCTTCGTTCAACATTACTACCATTTTTAATCGCATTATTATAATTATTAATTAATGTCGCTAATTCCTTAGCTTCTTCAAAATATTGATCTTCAAATCTACCAGCATTTGTTAAGTGTTGGCAAATTTCATAAAGACTCTCTGGTGTATCTTTTTCTACATATTTAAAGCTTGCGAGATAACTCTTATCCATATCAAATTGATGAATGTTCCAAGTATAATCACAAATTGCAAATATCGACAATTTTGAAGGTTCCGCTTCTGCCATTGGATTAGTAACTATACCAGAGAAATCTAATTCTTTATCTAAATAATTATCGTTAAGTACTTCGCCTTTACCCATTAACAAATGGTTTGTAGAATAGTCGTTAACTGGCCAGTTCATCCACATAAATGGTTCACGCCCCGTAATTTCTTTAAATTCTTGGAATTTTCCATTAGCGACGGAGCTACAAACTTTATTACCCGTCCACATAATACTAATAGATGAGTCAAGATTTTCTACTAATGTTCTCAAGTAATTTGTCAAATGAGTACTATGCTCAACATAGAAATACGCAGTTGGAACAAATATTAAATCTCCGCAATCTCCTTTAGCCTTATTCCATTTTGCTAAATCATTTAATAAATCACGATGTAAATATCCAGTCAATGTGCTTCCATCTTCCGGAACCGAAATGTCATCTGCTGAAACAACAAATTGACGTACACCAGCATTATAAACTTGATCGAATTTATTAATTATTGCTTGAAGTCCTTCAGAATAATTAGATTGAGTAATTGGTTTTTCCATAAAAGGATGGATTGCCCAAGCGAATTTTGTCTTAGTCTCTAAACCTGCTTGAATTTGTTCTTTTAAGACTTCCAAATCACGCTCATTATATAAACCACGCCAGTTTGAACTATGATAACTATCATCTTTAGGAGCGTAAATATAGATATTACTCTTTACAATTTCTCCAAATCTCATTAATTCGATTCTTTCTTCGCTTGTCCAAGGAATACCATAATATCCTTCAATAAATCCACGCCACTTAGAATTGCTATAATCTTTAATTACTAATGTTCTTATTTGTTTCTTGCTTTGTTCAAAAATCATTTTTAATGTTGCAAGTCCATAAAAAACTGCATCTGTATCTTTACCTAAAACAATTATGGAATTACTATTAATTTCTAAATAATATGCATCAATTTTATTTTCAATATAGGATAAATCCACTCCACGACAAAGTTTATCTACATCTTCGCTACTCTTATACACTCCTATATTAATATTGAAATTTCCATTATCAGTGATTTTGCTAACATTATGTGCTTTAACATCTTTTAAAGATAAAATGTCATACAATTTGTTTTTTGTATAAACATCAATTGATGATTCTGCGTATACATTAACACGTTTTGTTAAGCTAATTATCCCATCAGAATAAACTATTTCTTGAGGAGTAGGATATATTTCATATTCTACTTTAGACACCTCAACATCAGTTTCTGCATTTGCTCTCATTCTATCATTTTCCTTTAAAATAACATTATTTCTAGACAACATACCGACGATAAGAGGTATAAACATTAATTTTTTCAAACTCGAAATTTTCATTTTTTCTACCTCCTTAATTGTTATAACATTCTACATTTGTAAGAATGTTGTTGCCCATATTTATATTTTGTAATTGCTCTTCATTGCCTTCATAATCAATCTTTCCAACACTAAGTTCATAGAAAGCATAATCTCCAATTTCTTCAATAGTCTTAAGAAGTACGACTCTTTTGATGTTAGGATCCAAATCTTCATTCGCATTAGGGAAGAACATTCTTTGTGGAATTCTTTTAACTGTTTCCATAAATATTACTTCCACTCCATTTGTGTTTTGTCCTAATCTTGAGAAAATCTTATTACTAGGTCCAAAGTCTTCTAATTCTATAGAATTCACCACTAATTTAGTAACATTAATCGCGTCTTCAAAAGCACCATTATAAATTGTTTTTAATGAAGAATTTAATTTAATTGCTACTAAACTATGACATCCTATAAAAGCATTTTCTCCAACAATTTCTAAATTATTTGGTAAATCAACAACTTCTAAGCCGGCGTTTTCAAAGGCACGCTTATCAATCTTATTTAAAGTACTTGGAAATAAGACTTTATTTAGTGATTCACAATTTCTAAAACTGCTAGATCCTAAAACTTCTATTTTAGTTTTAGATAAATCTACTTTAGTCAACTTACGGCAATTATAGAAAGCATGCTCACCTACAACTTCTAAATCCTCATGGAAATTAACGCGTTTTAAGTCCTCATTAAAGGCAAAAGCAAATTGTCCAATATTCTTTAATGATACTGGCAAATCTAGATTTTCTGTTTTTCCTTCATAAAAAGCATAATTACCAATGGACTCTATAGTATCAGGTAAGTCATGAATAATTGCATTACTTGATTTATAGAAAGCATATTCACCAATAGTTTTTAGTTTAGAATTTTCTGAAAAGTAAATATTTTTTATATATGGAATTCTATCTGGATCAGTAGATAATGGATAGAAAAGTCTATTTGGTATTTTTTCTACACTTGGTCCAAAATAAACGTCAATTTTATTTGTAGCCTTATCGACCGGTAAAAACGCCCAGTTTTTTCCTTGCAAATCAGCAACATTTTTTGCATTGTAATACACTTTTTCTAGTAATGGTGTGCAGTTAAATACTCCAGCACCAAGTTTTTCAATTGTTTCTGGAATATATACTTCTTTTAAACGTACCTTTTCCGCAAAAGCATCATTTACGATTTCTTTGACCGGTAAACCATTATGAAAACTTGGAATTACAAGAACATCACCATAAAAACTTGTCTTGCCACTTACTTTATAATAAGTTTCGTCTTCACTCAATTCATAAGTAAGTCCACTAGTTTCTACTAAATTAGTAGGAAAATCTGCATAAGATTTTTTTGCAAATTCGTATCCATCATCTTTAACTTCTGGCAAATTTGCATCATACACTAATTCTTTAGGTGTAGTAGTAGAAACACTTGGATTAGTACTACTAGAATCTTGTCCAACGCTTGTACTTGTACTATTTGTGTGACGTCCACAAGAGACTAGCATTACGCCTAATAAAGCCAACAACAATCTTTTACTTTTCATAGTTTTCTCCTTTATATATTTGTTTGCCATTTACAAAAGTGGCATATACGTTTAAATATTTATCAACAATGACAAAATCGGCATCTTTATTAATTGCAATAGATCCCTTTCTATTATGAATTTTCAAATTCTTCGCAGGATTGATACTTGCCATATCAACTGCATCTTCTAAAGAAATATTCAAAACTTGCTGAATATTTCTAATTGCATCGTTCATTCTTAAGATAGAACCTGCAAGTGTTCCATCTTTAAGTCTAGCTGTTTCATTTGAAACAAAAACTTCTTGTCCTCCTAAGGAATAAATTCCATCATTAAGATATCTTGCTTCCATAGAATCAGTAATAAGAATAATTTTGTCTTTTCCTTTACATTTATAAAGAAGTTTTATCGCATCTTCACTAACATGATGAAGATCACAAATTAATTCAGCATATACATTTTCATTGAGCATTACTTCACCAACAATTCCAATATCGCGGTGGTGAATGCCTCTCATTGCGTTATAAGTATGTGTAGAAGACTTTATACCTTCCACAATTCCTTTTTTTAATAAATCACTTGTACAATCACTATGTCCAATACTTGGCACTATATCTTTTTCATTAAGATATTTAATAAAACCATCTTCACATTCTTCATACGCCAAGGTAACCATTTTTATTTTTTGACCTGAAGCACTAATATATTTTTCTATAGCAGCAATAGAAGGTTTTTGAATATTACTTGGATCTTGAGCACCACAATACTTTTTAGATATAAATGGTCCTTCTAAATGAACTCCAAGGATTGTAGAGCCATCATGTTCTTCTTTCATAAAATTATGAATATTATCTAAAGCTTTACAAATTTTTTCTTCTTCCATAGTCATAGTGGTTGCAAGAAAACTTGTCACACCATCTCTAGAAATAGCCCTAGAAATATTTAATAAATCATCTATAGTTCCATCCATTACGTCCGAACCATTCGCACCATGAATATGCTCATCAATAAATCCCGGCACAATAATTAAATCATCTTTTAATTCTACAAGTAAATTCGAATCTAAAAACGATGAAAACTTTCCATTTTCAATTTGTAAACATATTTTTATTATGCCTTTACCTTCTACATAAACATTCGCATTTTTAAATCCGAACATATCCATTTATCTCCTTACTTTAAGTATTTTGCCGCTAAATTATCACAGTATATTTCGACATTTGGGTGTGTCTTTAAAATTGATGCAGGCAAATCTTCGCTTTGTTCTTCTTGAAATAACTTTCTAATTACTTCAGCTTTTCTTTCGCCTTTAGCAATTAAAACAATTTTTTTTGCTTTCATTATTGACGCTAATCCCATGGTGATTGATTGACGAGGCACTTCATTAATGTTTTTGAAAAATCTTGAATTATCACGTATCGTAGACTCTTTTAAATTTACAACATGCGTCAACGTATCAAATGGTGTACCCGGTTCATTAAAAGCAATATGTCCATTACTTCCAATACCCAATATTTGCAAATCAATACCACCTGCATTTTGTATATCTTCATCATAACTTTTTATAGATTTTTCAACATTTTCACCATCCGGAACATGTGTATTATCTAAGTCAATATCTATATAATTAAATAAAACTTTTTTCATGAAATAATGATATGATTGTTCGTTTTCGCTGTTTAACCCAACGTATTCATCCAAATTATAAGTTCGCACATTTTTAAATGATACTTCGTTATTTTGAAACTTTTTGATTAGTTGTTCATAAACTCCAACTGGTGTTCCACCTGTTGCAAGGCCTAAAATGCAATTAGGTTTATTATTAATTAGAGCTACAATTTGATTTGAAACTGCATCATTAATCTCTTGTTCTGGCATTATAAATAACTTCATAATTCAATCCTCTAGTCTATAATCTCAATATTGATATCTTTAATGCCCTCGAAATTTTTATCTATAACAACTGTTATATTTTCCATATCTTTACCATTAATTCTAACTCGTCTAAGTTGATTATTATCATTGCGATAATTAATGGTTATATAGTGCTTTTGTGCCATAAAAGACATTGAGCAATTTTGAGCCGGATAATTCTTTCTTAATTTTATTTCAATAGCATTTAGTGAAACCCTAACGCCAAATAAGCCTTTTACTAATATTTTAATTAAAGTATTAGCAGATCCTGTATACCAATCTGACATTGATTCTCCATCCATATCTGCTTCTTCATTGTATGAATAAGAATTTGGCATAACAAATGGTGTCGTTGTCAAAGATTTATGAGTAAGTGGTAATAGTTTTTCCAATTGCTCAAACGCTAATTCTTCTTCATCTAGATAGAACAATGATAAAACGGCAAATAGAGCTCCATGAATATATGTAGCACCATTTTCTGCAGTTCCTATTGGAAGTCGTACAATTCTTCCAACACCAGGACAATCAGTAGCAAAATACGGCTCAAAAGTTTTTATACCATATTTTGAATCAAGATTTTTATAAGCCTCTAATATATCTTCTTTACTAATATAGCCTTCTTTATATAAATCAGAAATTACATAATATGCATTCGCTGTACATGAATTACGGGATTTGCCATCAGAATCGCAAAAACTACCAACAAGATAAGAACGATTTTCGCCCCATCCATGAATAATTCGTTTAAGTCCATCTTTTTCTACAATCGCATAATCTTTTAAGCCACTTCGTAGTTCATCTCGTACTTTTTTATAAATATCTACTAACTCAAGGTGCTTATTAGTATTTTCCAATATTTCCATCATTTCTTTTAAATTAGCGTATAACTGTAATGATGCCATAACAGATACACCATCACCATAAAGCTTATTTTCATCTGAAGAAATACCAAGACCATCTAATGCATCATTCCAGTCTCCATACATTGCTCTCAAGCATTTTGTTTTTGGATCAATATGTTTAATTAAATAGTCCATAACTTGAATAAGATGATCAAGAACTGTATCACGGCGCGAAGAAAGAACAGCATATCCTCCCTCTCTTCGATCATAATAGCCAATAACTTCATCTAAAATTTTATAATCTTTCGTATATGCTAAATAGGCATACAAAGTATTTATAATCCAAACGCCTTGATCAATAAAGTCTCTTAAATCCATGCGCGGATTACTACCTTTTGGTGGAATTGAATATTGTCTTGGTGGATTTCCACTTGAGTCAATAAAGCTTAAAACTTCTAATATTTTTGCTCTACAATCTTTAGGATTCCAAATTAAAGCTGCCTCAATTTGTTGCATGACATCACGCACGCCTAAAAATAAGGCGCCTGAATTTTTCGCAAGTCCACAATATTCAGTTTGATAAATGACATAATCTAAAAATTTGTTTAGGACTTTCGCATTTATTTTATTCGTATTCCAATTAGCAAAGTTAATTTTCAGCATTGACTTAGCGTTTTCTTTTACCGCTATTTGCTTTCTTTTTATTGAAAGTAGTTTTTCTATGTCTTTAAAAGATACCAAAGAATCTTTTTGACATAAATTTTCTTTTTCACTATGTGAAAAACTAATGACATAATTAACTTCTACGATTTCGTTACTTTTTAAAGAATATTTTAAAATATCTCCTGCAATCGCAGTATCAGTAAAATGTGTAACTAGTTTTTCTCTTCTAAAATGTCCTTCACGAAGTGGGACAGAATTTACTAATTGATTTTCTTTGTTTCCCATATAAACACTTCGCGAAGTTGTATTATGTATTTCATTCGGTTCATTAATTAATTCTCTTTTAACAACACCAAAGTTTAATACATGCGTTTTACGATCTAAATCTTCTGGTGATTCAAAACTAAATGTTTCATTATCATATGTACATTTTTTAAACCACTTAGTTTCCATTGATTCACCATTGCAATATTTAAATAAACAATTTAAATAAGATGATAAGTATATATCTGTAGTCTTCTTACTATTATTTTTAGCAAAAATTGAAAAACTTACTTTTTTA
This sequence comes from Erysipelotrichales bacterium, assembly GCA_022508525.1. Lineage (GTDB taxonomy): Bacteria > Bacillota_I > Bacilli_A > RFN20 > CAG-826 > RUG131. Next base: position 91,948 of record JAFLVA010000003.1, on the reverse strand, counting down.
TCATCTGTCACAAACGCTCTAACAGCGTAAATACATTTTTTCGTTTTGGTTAAATAGTAGACACAATCTTTAGCGTATACACAATATCTTTCAACATTGCTTTCAAGTGGGTTTTTCGCTCTACCAAGAAGCGAAATTGGTACATACAAATTATCTTTTAATTCGCCAGCAAAAAATGCAAGGTAAGGTTCTTTACCTTCTTCTGATGGTAATACAACATAAAATGTTGACTCATTAATTGAGATATGTCCAGAAGAATAAGCCCATAAAGTAAAACCATCCGTGCCATACGGAAAACGTGAAACACCAAAAGTACGGTCCTCACAAAGCACCCTTCCATCATCTAAAAAATAAGTATTTTCTAAAAGATAACTATCCTTTGTATCACTTTTTTTTAATTTTTTAATTTTCCGAAAAAGAGTCATTACATCTTTTTCTAAAACACTACTATTTACCATAATAATCTCCCCGCTTATTAAAATGTGTCCACAGATTTTACAGAATCTTTCAATATTTTCAAATATTGTTGTGTTTTTTCTTTAGTTTCCATTTCAACGAACAATCTTAAAACTGGCTCTGTTCCTGAACAACGAAGCAATGCCCAGCAATCATTTTCAAAATGATACTTAATGTTTTTACCGAATTGTTCTCTTTTAATTACTTTATCTGGAAATTCAATATTTTGTGTACGAACATAATGTAAGACAACATCTTCGTTGTTATACGAAATGTTATCTTCCATAATAACGTGATCAAATCCTGCAAATTCTCTAATTTCTTTAACAATTTCTGATACTGATTTGCCCATTACCACAAGCATTTCAATAAATAAACTTGCGGCAAAAGATGAATCTTTACCATATAGATATCCGCGTACTGTTAATCCACCTGATGATTCTCCACCTAGTAAAGCATCTACTTCTTTCATTTTTCCGGAGATATTTTTGAAACCAACATCTACTTCATGGCATTTATAACCGAACTTTTCTGTGACTTTATTTACTAAATTAGATGTTGCACAATTTTTAACACTATCGCCTTTCATGCCGCGATATTTAATTAAGTAATAATAGATACATGCTAATAACTCATTGCTATCTACATAATTACCACATTCATCTAAAATACCTAATCTATCACCATCAGAGTCTAATCCTAAAACACAATCGTAACTTCCATTTTTCAAATATTTACGGTCACTTTCCATATTTTCACGTGTTGGATTAGGTAATTTATTTCCAAAGAACGCATCTTGGGATTTTCCAATTGTACGGAAATTTTTTAAATCTAATTCTTTTGCAATGTAGGTAAGTGATCTTCCACCAACACCATGCAAATTATCAAATAATACACGAATATCACTACCATATACTTTCGGAGAAATCCATCTTTTGATAGAAACAACATAATCTGTTAAGAAAGATACAACTTTTACAGTTTTATCTTTAATCGCTAATTCAAGAGGTTTCTTATTTACCTCTTCAATTTTATCAAATTGTTTCTCAATTCTAGTTGTTAAATCAACATCAGCGTCCATACCTTGAGCTTGGAATACCTTTATTCCATTAAAGTAATATGGATTATGCGATGCAGTAATCATTACACCAAAATCATTTTCTAATGATTTGGTCATATACATAACTGCTGGTGTTGGAACTGGACCATTAGATAATAGCACTGGAATATTATTATAAGCGAATACTTCACTCATCCATTCTGCTGCTTTATCCGAAAGAAAGCGATAATCATATCCAATAACAACAGGTTTTGTTGACTTTTCTTCAATAATTAAATTACAAATAGCCTGCGCTACAAGTTGAATGTTATATTTGGTGAAGGTTTCGCCAATGATTCCGCGAAATCCTCCTGTTCCAAACTTAATATTATTTTTCATAAAATATCAACACCTTTTCTTCTTTAATCAAAACTTTTGTAAGTAAATGAGTATAATGTCATTTCCGATTTTTCGTTAGTTGGCTCACCAGCCCAAATAGGACACCATGATCCAATCCATACATTCATTGGAGTAACTGGAACATTTTCAGTAATTGTACAAACTAATACTTCATCAATATAAAATTCGACTCTTTCTCCAGCATACCAATCAAAACGATAAGTATGTATTTTGTTATCTGGAATATTAAAACCGACATTATCGTAAACATGTGTTTGTTTATCTATAGCTTCACTTGTATAAGAAGAGTAAATTATTGAGTTTTGTCCAAATAATTCAAAATCAATTTCGCTATTGATTTCTCCTGCATTTGCATAGAAGAAAGTCCAAAAAGCCATGCACACTCCACTTTTTGCGTTCGTAGAAGCTACAAATTCAAAACTTCCTTGAGAATATAAATCATTTGATACGATTGCCCCGCCTGTGCGAGTTTCGCCATCAACTCTAAATGTTATATTATTATCGTTCAAAGAAACGTTGTTCATATAGACACCGCCGTTTCCATCATTACCCCATCTAGCATCTACTGGTTTGAAGTTTTCAACAATATAATCTAGTCCATCCTTTCTTGGATCAATATGGAATACAATCCAATTCTTTCCAATTAATTGATATCTATCATCAAGGACTGTTATCGTAGCGGCATAGTATTCTGGTAAAGATGGCGCTTCGTCGCTGTCATACCCATTATTTTCACTTGTATAATGGATACTGTATTCAACATCTTCCACAACTTTGTTGTTCTTATCAACAAAATGGAAGGTTGGGGCATGAGGCAATTTATCAACCTCAAATGCCACGACATCAGGAACAATCGTTACTTGTGTCATTCAATCTGATTCAGGTGTTGCAATTGTAAATATAACCCAGGCTTTGTGTGCTCTGTATTCATCAGTTTCTTCTGTTTCACAAACAAAAGCATATGTACCCGGCTCTGTTGGAACTTTGTTTTCAATTTCTACTTCATCTTTTTCAAAACGAGTAGTAAAGACAATGTCACTTGGGAAAACAAATGCCATAATTACTGGTGCTTCACCTGTGCCATCGTAATAGAATATGTCGCCATTATTAATACTAAATGAAATATCTGGTGCAGGTTTTGCATCAACTGCCTCAATACGGAATGTCACCCAATTATTGCCAGACATTATATGGACATCATCAGTAATAGTGATTGTCATTCCATACCATGCAGCTTCAATTGGTGCATTTGCGCTATTATATCCTGTATCATCAGAAGAATACCAAACTGTATATTGAACATCTTCTATTACATTACCTTCTTCATCTTCAAAATGCCAAATTGGTGAATGAGGTTGTCCATCATAGGCAAATACTACTTCATCTCCTACTAAATGGACACTAATTTGTCCATCTTGAGGTGCTGGATCAATTACATACCAGCGGAATGCACTTTTGGATTCAAAGTCTTCGTTCTCTATTGTTTTAATATTAATACTATATATTCCTGGAGCTGTTGGTGCAGTACTACCTAAATATGTTTCACCATCATCCATTGCATAGAATATTTCGTCAATTTGTACGCCTTCTTCATTAACTTTTGCAGTTAATGTTGGAACTTTGCCTTCAACAAAGTGTGCGCCATTTTCTAAACTTACTTCTTCTCCGTTATCATCATAAGTAAATGTGAAGGTTGGTGCAACTTTATTTGTTGGTGCCTTAATGACAAACCAACGGAATGCACTTATTGCGTTATATAGGTCGTTTTCTTCTGTTTGAACTACAATAGCGTAGGTTCCTGGAACTGTAGGAATTGAAGTTCCAATATTTACTTCATCTTCTTCAAACCATACATCATAATTTACATCTTCGTTAACAATAACACTTATATCTGGTGCTTCACCTGTTCCGTCGTAAGTAAAGACTGCACCATTTTCAATTGAAAATACAATTGTTGGGTCTATCTTTTCACCTTTAACAGTTATTTTGTAGGAATCTTCTTTTCCTTCATAGGTAATAACAACAGTCTTTTCTCCACTGGTTGACATATTTGGCATGCTCTTAATCATGCTCATTGTAACTGGAATTTCTTCTGAACTACCATCAGCGTAATAGACCATGATTGTAAGTCCTGTTAAATCCAATTCTTCCCCTATTTCGTATTCGGTTTTGTCAGGATAATTTTCAACTTCAATACTAGTTACAACCTTTTCTTCATTTGGAATTGAAGTAGATGGTGTGTCACTAGTTGGGGCTGATGTTTCTGTTGAGGTTGATGTTGAACCCACACTAGCAGATGGTGTTGAATCACCACTATTTGAAGATGTAGTTGATTCGCTACTTTTTGTTCCACAACCAACTAACGTACTAGCAAGTAATGCTATAGACATAAATAAAATAGATTTTCTTTTCATGTTTTTTTCTCCCTTTCTATTTTTCTATAAGAACACTGTATTCAGTGTCATTATCAAATAAATGTATATGCTCATTATTAAAGGCGATTCTTATAACATCACCATTAACATAAGAACATCTTCCTTGTACTTTCATGACGAATTCATTGCTGGAAAGTAATGTTTCTTCTTCGTTAGTTAATTTCATATATACAAGGCATTCGCTACCAAGAGTTTCTACAATTTTCACTCTTGCTTCAAAGCTCTCTTCGTGATCACTAGCAAGATGGATATCTTCGCTTCTTACACCTAATATTGCTTTAAATTCGCTTTGTTCTTTATAAGTTTCATTAAGAGTAAGTTTTCCAATATTAACGTTTTGTTTTTCATTAAAGTAAACATCATAACTAGATTTATTCTTTTTAATATTTACGTTGAAGAAATTCATCGGAGGTGTACCAATAAATCCTGCGACAAATTTATTAATTGGATGATCATATAAATTTGTTGGAGTATCAATTTGTTGGACAATACCATCTTTCATTACTACGATTCTTGTACCCATTGTCATAGCTTCGACTTGATCATGAGTAACATAAATAAATGTAGTATTTAATTTATGATGTAAATTAGTTATTTCAACTCGCATTGCTGCACGAAGTTTAGCATCCAAGTTACTAAGTGGCTCATCAAAAAGATATACTCTTGCATCTCTTACAATCGCTCTTCCTAATGCAACACGTTGTCTTTGTCCACCTGATAATGCACCTGGTTTACGTTTAAGATATTCTTTAATACCAAGCATCGTGGCAACCGCTTGTACTTTTTCATCAATTTCCGCATTTGTAAATTTGCGAGTATGATATTTTGGAGCACTAGGATTATTTTCTAAATCATTTATTTTAGTTTTTAATTCGGAAATTTTTGCATTTATTTCAGCTAATTCATCCTCATTTGCTTTCTTCTTAGATTTTTCTAATTTTTTAATCTCTGCTTTTATTTCTTTTATTTGTTTTTGATTAACTATAAGAATTTGATTGCCATTTTGATCCTTGTCATAAACTTTGATTTTTCGCATTCTTAAACCAAAAGCAATATTTTCGTAAACTGTTAAATAAGGATATAAAGCATAGTTTTGGAAAACCATTGCTAAGTCACGATCTTTTGGTTCTACATCGTTCATGTACTTTCCATCAATGTAGAGTTCACCATCAGATATATCTTCTAACCCTGCAATCATTCGAAGTGTAGTAGATTTTCCACATCCTGATGGTCCAACAAAGACAATGAATTCTCCATCTTCAATATCCATATTAAAATCAGATACTGCTTTAACATTTCCTTTGTAAATTTTTGTGATATTTTTTAGATTTAAACTAGCCATTTAGTTTCCCTCCTTATATTTATCTTTATTTAATACAAAGAATAATCCTACTCCTGCACCACACGACACAATCACACTAGTAACAATAAAAATCACTTTAATAAAGACCTTATCATCAGAAACATGAACCTGTTCCTTTTTTATGGCAAATGTGTCGTAAAGTGATAATTCACCATTTACTATTTCATATACATTTGCGTACAAGGTATTATCCTCAACATAATACGATGTTAACATACGATTATTAGGTCCATAGGCCTTTTCAATTGGCATAACTTTTGAATCATAATCAGTTACTCCGTAATATTTAGATCCTGATGCTGAACCAGTATTGACATAAATTGGTCCACTTGGATTAAGATATCCACGATATGTTTGATCATCATGACTTAATTCAATAACTTCTTCCTCTTTGGTTTTAGAAACTAGTTCATTATTATTAATTGAACTTTCAATAGGATAAGAACGTGAATATAAATGATCATGTCCTTGAAGCACTAAATCAACATTATACTTACTGAATAATGGTGCAAGTTGTTTACGAATAAGAGCAATATCGTAATCTTCGCCATCTTTATTTGAAGCATGACTACCAGCATCATAAATGCCCTTATGCATCATGACAATTTTCCATTCGGCATCTTTAGATTTTTCTAAATCATTTTTAAGCCATTCTATTTGAGCATTAGATAAGCCAGTTGCGTCTGTAGGGCTATTTGGATTTAACGTGTCGTTTGTATTTAAACAAATAAAATGAATGTTATGATAATCATAAGAATAATAGACACCTGATTTAACATCTTGATTTAAATCATCAATTGGAAGATTGAATCGTGAAGCGAAGTCATAGTCTGCCGCTTCATGGTTTCCTGCAACTGCCATCATAGGGATATTTTGTAAATATTCTGCCTGATTAGTTAACGCCAAGTCCCATTGTTCTAAAATTGGATTATGATCAACCCAAGAACTATTTACCAAATCTCCTGATACACACATAAAGTCTAAATCTACTTCACTTGTTATTTTTCCTAATAGTTCACTATAAGTTGAAGAATGTAATTCCTCCATAACTTGAGGATCAGAAATATGTAAGAATGAAGTATACTCATTATCGTTTTCTGTTGTGAATGATCCGACATCTGACCATAAGTTTAATTCTTTGTCTCCAAGCCGATAAAGATATTTAGTATTTTTTTCTAAATCCGTTGCAACAACACTATGTATAAATCCATCATTTTGCACACGGCTCTTTTCTGTTTTTCCACTAAATTCTAATAAGTTCGCAGAATTAAAATCGCCATCACTTGCTTTGATTACTTGAAGATCACTATCAGCGCGATAATCAGTATTCCACCTAAATGCCATTTGTGAAGCACTATCAGAATACAAATTCATTGTAATCATTTTAGGTGTTTGATGCTCGTTTGGTAATTCAACTACACTATCACTTATCTTTAGTGGCATTCCCATCGATACTAGTGATAATAAAGAAATTTCTAATAATTTAAACATTTAATCACCACCTAAATCTTTACAGTTGCACGTGCTAAATGCGGGATAGAATTATCTACTGATTTAGACATTGCACCTATTAATTTTGAATTATTTACAAGTTGAGAAAATTGAATTAAACATTCGTTTTGTGATTTGTTTGTTTCTTCACGAATACAATTCAAATAATCTTCTCCAAATAATACAACTCTACCAGATATAACAATAGTAGAGACGTTTAGTATTTCAATAATGTCACGTAATTTACGACCAACTAAACGTGCAGTTTCATTTATATAATTATAAAGTTCGCCTTTTTTCTTATATTCTTCTACTAAGCCATCGACCTTAAATGTCTGACCAAACTTGCTTTTAGCATATTCTTTAATACTACGTAATGATGCAAATTCATCTAAATAACTACTTTGACCATTAAAATCGCATTGCATTAATCCAATTTCGCCTGCATATCCTGATGAGCCTCCATAGAATTTGCCATTAATAAGTAATGCTCCACCCATACCATTATCGATATATACTAGCATCGCATTTTCAACACCTGTTAAACATCCACTTTTCATTTCGCCAATGATAGATAGATTTATGTCATTTTCCATCATAACTGGTGTATCAAAATGATTTTCAAAAATTGTTCTAATATTATTCTTTCCATAGAACAAATCGCGATCGAAATGTTTAGAGAGTTGTAATTCATTTGTTACCGAATTAACACGTCCAGGAACCGCAATAATAATATTTCTAAGTAAAATATTATTTAAACTATCCTTAGCAAGAATTCTTTTTAGATGGAGTACTAACTCATAGATAATTGCAACATCATAACGTTCAATTTCTTTTTCTTCACGATATAGTACCTTTTCTTTAATATTACTAATTGTAATGTTATAACGGTTATCGGATAAAGAAACGACAATAATGATTCCGTAATCCTCATCAAGAGAATAGTATACTTGTTTTCTTCCTTTACCTGCTTTTGATATAGAATAAGAAATCTTAATAATTCCTTTATCTAATAAACCTTTTAAAATTGATGATATTGTAGCATGTGATAAACATAAATTTTCAGCCAAGTCAGTTGCAGAATAATCACGTTCACGAAGTTGCTCAATTACAAGTTCATTATTGACTGCCCGGGCATAAGATTGAGTCCTTCCAAACTTTTGTTTTACCATAAGAATCTTTCCTCCTTATCCTATTGCGTTAGTCGTAATATTTTTATAGTAATTAGCGAAACATTTGCCACCATAAGAAATACCGACAATACCGCCAACATGTATATCTTCTTGTGAATATTCATAGTCACTTGCCATAATGCTTGATGTTCCGTTGTTGATGACTTCACAATTTTCCACTATGCCTGTTTTCATAAGACCAACTAATCCACCGACAAAATTATTGCCGCGAATTTTAATATTAGAAAGCTTGATATCATATAGTTCTCCACCATCAAGGCATCCAATCAATCCAACACCATATTTTGTCTTTAAATTATTACCTTCAGTAAAGCCCATCTCGTTCTCGCGAATTGTAAAATTAGAAATGGTATGTCCGCAACCATAGATTTTTCCTTTAAATGCATATTTGGAATTATCATCTGAAGAAAAACCAATTCCACGTATTTCTTTTCCTTGAAAATTTATGTCTGAAGTTAAAACGAAAACCTTATCGTAATTTTCATATTTACTTTCATCATAAGTTAAGACATTAAAATATTTATCAAAATCTTTATATGAATTTATTTCAATAACGTTTTGTTCATGAGACTTCACATATTCTAAGGTGTACTCATCATGTGACATATAATAAGCATCTGCTCTATATCTTGTACCATCGTTTAAAGTAAATACAACTGGCACTCTTGTATCTTTCACATCATCTAAATAGGATTTATTAATTGTGACTACATTATTTGAAACCTCATAAGCAACAGGTTTTCCAAAACATAAAACACTCATATCATTCAAATCAAGCATGCTATCAAATTTGAATTCTAAATCTCTTGTATCATTGTTATATACGATATCTTTTCCAATGCTCTTTATAACATTAATAGAGAATTTTAAAGTATTAGAACGAACTTTTCCAATCGCACTAGTTGCATATATTTCTAACTGTGTAATTTGAACATCTTCATCAATTGTTAAAATATCATCGTTAATAGTTATACCTGCTAGTGATGTTGCACTTGCATGATAAATTATTCCTTCTGTTGCTTCTATTGGTGAATAGTTTGCTGTTAATTTATAGCTAAATCCAGCTTTAAGAGTTGTAAGAGATGTCTCTAAAGTAATCTCTTCAATTTTGGTATTTAAAATAATAGTGACTGTATCTTCAAAAACATCACCTTCATATTCTAAAGAGGCAGTTACTACAACTTTTTCTTCTTTTGCATTTAAAGTGTCTAAGACATTTCCAGTAAATTTAATTCCACCATTTTTTTCTACGGAGTAAGTAACTAAATGCTCATATTCACTTTGTAAAGATTCAGGATAAATCTTTGTCTTAAATTCAATTTTATCGCCCATAAAATAATTTTTTTGTAATATTGAACGATCAATAGCTATACGACGAATAGCGTATTCTTTTAATGTGTTTTTCAAAGTAGGTAAATTACCAATTTCAAAATTCCAATATTCTTTAGAGAAATATTCTTCCCAATTTAAACTTTTTAATTGATCAAGGTTTTCTGCTAATACAGTTGTTCCTGAGTTAGTGCCAAATCCTAAGAACTTTTGTGAATTCTTAGTTTTCATAGCAAAGCAATTGATTATGTCACCTTCATTATATCCGGCGAAAGATCCAAAATCTTGATCAGAGTTAACGTTACCAAGAGAATAACAATTTTCAATAATACCAAAATTGTTACCTACGAATCCTCCAACATAACGATAAACTTCTTCTCCTGTATAAACTTCCATATCTACATCTGCCCAACAATTTGTAATTGTGCCAGAATTCGAACCTACTAATCCACCTGAATAAGAGGAAACATTGAAATAACCAGTTACACCTAAATTTCTAATAACCGCGGATGTTGTTAAATAGCCAAATAATCCACAGTTAAACGAACTTTCATCATGACGTGTTGCTTGAACATTTGAAATAACGTGGCCATTACCTTCAAAAGTTCCTTTAAAAGCCTTTTTAGTAGCAATATTGTAATCTAAAACATCTTGATATAAGCCAATTGGTGTCCAGCCTTTACCATCGTTATATCCCTCGCCACCTTTGGCCAAATACTCTGTCATATCAATATCATCCATTAAAATATAATATCCTTCTAAACTTTCTTCGGAATCATTGATGGATGCTAAATCACTAGCTGTATATATAAACTTGGTTGCAATTTCGACTGTTACTGTAACAGCGTTTCTAGCGGTGATGATTTTAAAAACATTTTCACCATCCATTAAAGTATTTAAATAATTAGAACTTATAGTTAACGTATTATTATTTTTGTCATATGTATAATTACTAGAATCTATTATTACGTTTTTTTCATTAGTTAGAGCAATAACACCTTGTTCTCTAACACCACGATTCTCACTGAAATCAAGGACATATGTGGCCTTAAGGCTACTACCTTTTTCTGTGACTTGACGTGTATTCTCAACTTTAACAAAGTTTTTTGTCATTGCATAAAATGATTTTTCTTCTGTTACACCATTATGTGTATGAGCAACAACAGTAAATTCTGTCCCATCTTCTACCTGACTTGTGTAGGAAACCTTACCAGTATATTCGTTAATAGTAATACCAGGCACTCTATCTTTTAGGGTATATGTTACTGCATAAGGAAGCGACGCTTTACCAGTAACAAATTCACCATTTACGACATAATCGGAAAGATTTTGGAATTCAATTGTCGCATCTTCATATTCATGAAGTAAAGTTATAACAATTGGTTCAGATTGAATATCTTTGTAAGTTGCGATATATAAAACTTGTGCACCATTAGGTATAGTTTCATCATACGTAAAAGTACCTGTGTTGGAATCCAAAGTAATATTTTCATAATCACAACTTACGATTTCATATTTAACACCGCGATAATTCTCTTTTACAGTTACTTTATCACCACTATAAATTTGATATTCATCTTGAGAGAATGTTAAAGTTGGAGTACTAGAACAACTAGATAATATACCAAGAGCTAATAATCCACTAACAAAAAGCCATGTCTTTTTCATATTATCCTTTTAAACCTCCTGCTACAGTATTTTCTATAATCTTCTTTTGGAAAGCAGCATATAAAATCAATACTGGAAGAATTGAAATAATAATTGCCGCAAACATAATAGGATATTCTTGACTGTTTGCTAAACCTGCTTGAATTGATTGCAAACCTACAGCCAATGTTTTATGTGATTTTAAGAATAAGAATGGAGTTGAATAATCATTCCACAAAGTTATTGCTTGTAAAATACAACATGAGATAATTGGTCCTTTACACATTGGAATCATAACTTTGAAAAATATTGAGAAATGACCTGCCCCATCCATCTGGGCTGCTTCAGCATAATTCCAAGAAATACTTTGGAATGCCGAATGTAGTAAAATAAAGTTAAAACCAAAGGCACCTGAATATAGGAATAAAACACCAATAACTGAATCATCTAAATGTAACATTTCCATAAAGCGTACTTGTGCTGGTAAAGTACCAACAATTGGCACAACCATCGCAAAAATCGCTAAAGAGAAAAGTAACTTTTTACCTGGAAATTCATACTTTGCTACGACATATGCAGCACAAGCGGAAAAGAACACATTAACAATAGTACCTAAAACAGTTAAAAGTACTGAATAAAATATCATTGAAAGAATGTTATCATCGCCACTTATGCTTTTTGTAAGCGTCGTAATATAATTACCAAACTCCCATTTAGATGGCAAAGACCAATAACCATTAATAGTTGTAATTGCTCGCCATTCTTCTAAATTTCTAAATGAATTAATTAAAATCCAAATGAATGGGAAAAGTAGAGAAATTGAATATAAAGCAAAGACAATAAAGGCAATCCACAAACCAAATGATGCAATAGGATTTTTTCTTTTCTTTTTTAAAGCATTTTCCATGATTTTCCCTCCTTTAACAATCTGTATCCGAATATTTTTTGGAAATAACTTTTCGGATATAGAGGATTAATGGTGCTAAAACAAACGAGAACAATAAACCAAATGCCGCATAATATGGATAATCTACTGTATTTGCGTCACTTACGTTATTAAAGATTGCACCTGCAATAGTTTCGTTATTATTTAAATTAAAGAGATATGGTTGTAAATATAGCGTTAAGATACTTGTTAAGCCTAAAACCACTAATGTAACAACTGTTGGCCAAATCATTGGAATCATAATTTTTGTAAATTCTTTAAATGATCCTGCACCATCCATTTGAGCGGATTCAAATAATTCTTTTGGAATTCTTCCAATAGCACCAGATAAAAGTAAGACATTATATCCTAAGCCAGCCCAAATACAATAAATATAAACAATCGTTGTTGTTGATGGCCAGTTTTCATGAGTTATACCAATTGATTTAAAGAATTGATATAACAATCCAGCATTCGGATCAATTGTCTGCATTCTAAACGCATAAACAAGAGCGACAGTTGATATGATATTTGGTAAAAAGAATATTACTCTAAATACATTTGCAAGTGGCATTTTTTTAGATAAGAAATAAGAACTTATCAATGCAAGTGGCAAACTAACAAAAATAGTTATCAAAGTATATCCTAGTGAGTTTAAGAAAATCATTAAAGTAGATGATATATCTACACTTCCAACCCGGATTGGATCTTTCGAAGCATCAAATATATTTTCAATAACTTTCAAGAAATTAGAAAATCCTGCGAAAGTTACTTCGCCTTCAAAACTCACATTCTCAAAAGCTAAAATAATCGAATAAGAATTGACAAATATCCATGTTGCTAAAAATTGTAAGACTGGAAACGCAAGTAAAACAATAACGAAAATTAATTCCTTTTTTCGCTTGCTTGTCATTTTTTTCTTTTTTGTATTTTTTACTTCTACTTGGTCTGGCTTTTTAAAATCAAGCACAGTTTTATAAGTTGTTTTATAAAAATAGAACAATGTAATACAAGATGTAATTACATATATTATTAAGAATATAAGCACTAATACAGCTAAAACCTTAGCACTTCTATCCCATATACCTAATGTTTTTCCTCTTATTGCTGCCAATACTGTAAATGGCATTATTACTGTAGTAAATGGTGCAATTATTTCATGAGGTTGAAATTTTTTATTTTTCTTAACTAACATATAGGAATACACTAAAGACGCTAACGTTATTAATGCTACGCCTAGAACTATTCCTGTCTTATAGTCAAACGTTTTTAAAAATATGAAATAGTATGTATAGTGGAATGCTTTGGTTATCCATTTGAAGAATTCTCCACCTAGCATTATTAATCCACTTACTAACAACAATGCGAATGATACTATGGAAGCTAGCATGCACATTGTCGACTTTGTTTTTATTTTTATATGCATTTTCAACTGCCCCCTCTCTATTTATTTAATAAAGACAAGTTATCAATAAGTAAAGAGTTGCCATCGCTTGTATCAAAATTTATCATGATAGATTGACAATTTTGTGGAGCAATTAATTCTTTAGTAAATAAAGTTAAATCTTCTTCATCAATATTAATTGTTATAGTATCTAATGTTTCAGAAGTTGTTTTGCCATAAAATGCAACAATTGCTCTTCCTTTACCTTTAGCATGGAAGGAAAAATCATATTTGAAGTTGTGATAAACAGAATCTATAGTTTGATACACTACTGCTCCATCTTTTAGAATTAATGCTTTGGAATTATCAAATCCTACACCATCAATAATTTCTACAACTTCTTCTAAGTTTTTATCTTCTGAAAGTTTTTTAGTTAAATGCCAGCCATATACTTCTACTTCATTAGCAAGAGCACTTCCTATATTAAGTGAGGCAATATTTTCAAAAGTACCGTTTGATATCTTATTGATATTAGGTACAGGAATTGGGCTAGTTGGATATTCATTTTCCAAAGCATAGCCACTAATTGGTGGATCAAATTCTTCATATGGTTGATTTAAGAACGGAATGTATTTAACATAATCAACATACATATTATCTTTTTCAAATTCGGCAGTTCCTACAAAAGATGATGTTACTGGGAACCAGCAACCAAGCCACAATCTAGATTCCATAAATGGAACGAATATATCTGATACTGCAGTAACTTTACCATCAACATAATAAACGACTAATTCAGGATTCGTGTACCAATCAAATCCAAAAACATGCCATTCGCCATCATTGAGGTACACTTCTTTTCCATCCTCATATAAAGAAGACATTTTTGTATCTTGAGATTGTCTAAATTCTTCTGTTATATAGTTGGTATTTAAAACATTTTCAAAAGTAACTGGTCTTTCTATATTTCCACCTGGTAGCTCAATATCAATTTCGTGGTTAGCTCCAGTTTGTGTATCATTTGCGTAAACCCAAAATGCAGTACACGCACCTTGACGTGGCAAAACTTTCATTTTTACTTCAAATCTACCAGAACGAACTTTAAATTTAGAAATGATTGCTGCACCGGTGTATCTGCCATCTTTAACATCTCCCACACCACGGACATCATTATCAGAATAATATTTTCCGTTTGCTGTGAAAACTAAAACACCATCATCGGTATAGTTAACGTTTGCTGGTATTACACCACCATTGCCACCACCCCAGGCTTGATTACCAATATACCAATTAGATTTATTGACTCCATTGGCAAAATCATCAAAAATGGCATTGTCATAATCCATTTTAATATTATCAAGTAATTTAATATCATCGCCTGTTTTAAACCCTGCAGTCTCATTAGTTGTATTAGCGCAACCGCTTACAACAAACGAGAGCAACAAAAGAGCAATAATTTTATTTTTTAAACCTTTCATGGCAGACACCTCTATTTCTTCATTTACATTATACCTAATGTATACTACAAAAAACAATTGTTTTTTTATAAAGTTAAAAAAAGCCATTATGTCGCTTTTACTACGTAAGTTTGCTTTATCCTATTGCATTTATTAGATAAAATCATTACAATAAAAATAGTATTTTTTAGAAAGTTAAAAAAGGAGAACACATAAAATGAAAATAAAAAAGATAATTCCTGTCGTTCTATTGGCTGCGGGATTAAGCTCCGGATTAGCATCATGTGGAGGTTCAAATTCATCTAACACTTTGAACATTGTCTGTATCGAAGCTAGTTATGGTGTCGATTGGATTAACACACTTGTCGAAAACTTTAAAGTAACCCATCCGGGTGTTGAAGTAAATTTAAAGGCTGACTACTCTGCAAAAGAAATCATTAAAAGTAATTTAGCTTCAAGTAGAAATAACGATGACTTATATATATGTGTTGATACGGCTTGGAAATCATATGCCGCACAAAGTAAATTCTTAGATTTAACTGATTTCTTAGAAGAAACAGTTGATGGCGTAACAGTTAAAGATAAGATTGCAGATGAATTTAAAGATTCAATTGAATTTACAAGAAGCAATGGAGAAAAGAAAGTCTATCGTTTACCATTCACTTCTGGTATCGGCGGTATCTATTATAATAAAAAGATGTTTGAAGATAACGGATGGACAGTGCCAACAACCTTTGATGATTTAATGACACTTTGCGAAACTATTAAAAGTGCAAGACTTCCTGTTCCTGGTGGCTTAGGTACTACAGCGGTAATACCATTCGTATATGGTGGTACTGATACTGACTACTTCGACTATGCAGTGTTTAACTGGTGGGGTCAATTAGCAGGTGTAGATAACATTAAAGAATTCTTAAAATATGAAAGTTATGAAAACTTTGACGCAAGCAAAAATGAAACTTATGCTGCATTAAAGACTGCTACTGAACATTGGCATCAATTATTTGCAAAAGGAAATGGTAACTGGAATTCTTCAAATAATAATCTAAATGCTTCCGATGCTCAAAAAGACTTTATCAATGGTAAAGCTGCAATGATGTTTAACTGCGACTGGTTATATAATGACTCTCTTGTTTATACTAATGGTGGATCACAAAAAGACACATTTGAATTAGGATATATGAAAACACCTACATTATCCGGTGTAACAAGCGATAACGCTGATGCAACATATATCATTGGTGAAGACCAATACATTGCTATTCCTGCAACATCAAAACATGCAGATTTGGCAAAAGAATTTATCAAAGAAATGATTAGTGACAAAGGCTGTGAAGTATTCTTAAATAAAGCTCATGGTTTCTTAGCTTATAAAGCTGATTATTCCAAAATGAATGTTGAAGATACATTTATGCAAGAAATGATTGCCTTAAGAGCAGGATTAAATAACAAATTTACTAATTTCTCTTCAAACCGTAAATACTTAACTAGCCAAATCGACGTATGGTGTACAGGTGGAGATCGCCCATTCTTATCATTGTTAAATGGAACATATGACTCTTCTTCTAATCCTCTTAATGAAGTATTCCAAAAGATTGCAAATAAAGCAAAAAATAACTGGGACGAATGGACAAGAAAAGCTGGCTAAGCCAAAATTAAAATCAAAAGAGCTGCAAAAAGCAGCTCTTTTTTTGTGCATAAAAAATATTTTATAAGTAACAAACTCTAAACTATAATCATTATTTTGAAAAAAGCATTTATTTAAGATATTTTAAAAGGACACATTGCATTTTGTAATGTGTCCTAAATATTTTTGTAATTATTAGAAACTAGTTATTTGTAACTTTACGTTTCTCAATAATGTAGTAAGCTGCAACTGAAGTAACAATTATAATAGCTAATGGAATTATTAAATTTGCATCTTTTACTTGTACGAAGACTAATGAAGTTGTGCCATTACTTTCATCACGATAGTCATCAAATTCTCTTGCCATTTTCACATAATCAATTGTTTCAGCAATTGTAGACTCACCATTCCAATTATAGTTCGCTACTTTTTCATAATCTTCTTTGCTTAAATAATTTTCAAATACATCAATAAGTTCTGATAATGCATTTTCATCCTTTGCTTTTAAATACTCACAAATGTTTCCATCAACTGAATCAAGCATTTGTCCCCATGATTCAATATAATGATCATAAGTATCAAGAATCACATATTCAAATGTCTCATTAATTGTATTATATGCTTTTGATTCTTCGGTAGATATTGTCATTTCGTATTTGCCAGGTTTTACTGGTAGCTTATTATCTTTAAATGTAACATTTGCTTTAACACCATATGGAAGATCAAGTGTATATTCTGGAATTATTTGTTCGCCAGTATAACTATATACAGATTTATTATCAACACTAAACGGTATATTAACTTTTTCAAAATTAACTGCAAATTCGCGAATAACTACACCGGTTTTATTTTGCGTTGCACCAGATTCTAATTTTATTAATCTCGCTTCAATAGAAGCATCACTTAAATCAATAAATATTTCTGCAGTATTATAATAGACTAAAGTATTAACTCTGATCCATTCTTTATTATCAATAGAATAATAAAATCTAGCAACATCAAATTTATCATCATTTACTTTTTTAACTCCGTTAGCGTAAGTATAACCTCCTTGGAAGAAAGCAACGTTTTTAACAGTAGTCACTTCTCTTAAATCCAAAATTATTGATGATCCCTCTGAGAAATGCCAGTCATACCACATTGCTGTGTCTAAGTCACCATCAAACATATTCTCTGGTGCATTCCAACTTCCGCTATTAGCAGATTTAAAATCTCCTTCAGCTTTTACTGTGGCAGAAATAGTATTTACTTTTATTTCTCTAACAGCAACCCAACCAGCTGATCCATTTTCTACTAAGCGTAAATATCTGGCATTGATTGGATTATCAACAATATCAAATACGGTTTCAGCACCTTCAAAGTTTCCTAATGTTTCCCATGAAGAATTATCTTGTGAATACTCTAATATTCCTTTCATGGTATCGCCACCATCATCTTTACCAGTAAGAACTTTAACATCACGAATTTCTATAGATTTTTGATAATCAATAACAATGTTATTTGGTTTACCATTGAACCAGCAGAATGTATCATCTTGGTCATCAATTAATCCATATAATCCACCTCGATACATCTTAACGCTATCTTGTAATACAAATGGTGTATCGGAAGGTAAAGTATTATATTTAATTTCAGCAATATTGACCCATCCTTTAGGTTCAACAACTTCTAATCTTAAATATTTAACTGTTTTAGGATTATTTCTTACATCGATAACTGAATTAAATTTCGAAGCACCTGGCATTGATAAGTGTGAATAATCATCCAAATTATAGAAATTTGATCCATCAACACTATATTTAATTGTGCCGTAATTTAAATATTCATTCTTATCATTGATATAGTATTGAACTTCTACATCAGTTATTTCTTTTTCTTCAAGAAATTCAAGTTGAATATAATTTCCAGCAGCTGGTCTACTAAATCTACAATAAGATGAATCATCACCATCTATCATATTAGATAATTGATAAGCATATTCACCTTCAAGTGATTCGCTTGTAACAATTGAGAAACCATTCGTTGTTATGATTGGAGTTTCTTCAGTTAAATTATTTATAGAAAAATCACTAATATTGACCCAACCATTAACTTGTGCAACTACAAGTCTCAAATATTTCGCTTGAATAGGATTATTTCTAATATCAATAACTGTTGAACGATGTTTTTCATTAGGCTGTGATACTTGATCTATAGCTTTGAATGTATCACCATCAACACTATACTCTATAGTTGCTTTTCTAAGCCATTCTCCTGTTTCATTAACAACGTATTGAATTCTTATATCTCTTACTTCAGTCATTCTTGCAAATTCTAACTGAATGTAATCTCCTTTAGCAGGTCTTAAGAATCTACATGATGTTGAATCATCACCATCTATAATATCTTCTAATGTTCCAGATTGAATTTCACCATTGCTCTCTTGTTCAGTATTAAAACCTTTGTAGGTAACAGTTGTGCCTTCTGGAGCTGCAACCTTTTTTACGTTTACATCTCTATGCAAAGTATTAACATTTTCAGTATTCATACCTAACATAGCCACAAACAACATAGCAGCTGTAATCAAAATACCTTTTTTCATAATTCTCTCCTTATTATCTTTTCTATCATACTACAAATACGAATTGTTGTTAACTTTATAAAGTTAAAATTTAAATTAAGCTCTCTTTTTTTTCAATAAGATTACTAATACTATATTAAATATAATGGAAATACTTGCTATTCCTAATGAAACAAAAGAAATGATTTTTGCAACCTTCCCATCATTATTTGTCGGTGGTACTTCTTGATCAATACCAGGACCTGGTGTTTGAGTTTCTTTTATAACAATAGAATAACTTGTCTCATAGCCTTCATATGTGACTGTAATTTCTTTTGTTCCTACTTCTTCCATATTTGGAATATTAGAAATCATTGTAATATCCATATCAATAACTTCACTTATACCATTAGAATAATTAATTTTGATTTTTCCACCAGTCACGGAGAATTCTTCACCACATTCAAACTCTATAGTTGGAGTGGTTTCAATTTCAATTGAGGTTATCACTACTGGTTCTTCTTTTACAGTAATAACATAACTTGTAGTTTTCCCTTCATATTCTACTATTATTTCTTTTGTTCCAGCTTGTGTCATATCTGGAATATTTAAAATCATAGAAATATTCATATCCACAATTGTACTTGTGCCATTAGAATAATTGATTTTGATTTTTCCACCATCAACTGAAAATCCTTCATCATATTCAAATTCTGATTTTGGAGTTTTTTCTATTTCAATTGAAGTTATTACCACTGGAACTTCTTTAATTGTAATAAAGTAACTTGTAGTTTCTCCTTCGTATTCTACTAGTATTTTTTTCGTTCCAACTTGTGTCATATCTGGAATAGTAGAAACCATTGTAATATCCATATCAATGATTTCGCTTGTGCCATTAGAATAATTAATTTTTATTTTCCCACCATTAACGGAGAAGTCTTCGCCATAATCAAATTCTATTTTGGGAGCAGTTTCAATTTCTATTGATGTTATTACCGAATATTTATAAACCACAAACGCTTGTGTGTAGTATGTTTTTTTGAATCCCCCATCAACAAAATAACTACAAATAACATTATAATGGGTGTCTTTTTCTTCATAACTTACAATTTTTCCGTCTACTAACTTCTTGTCGCCATTATAATTTTCTACTTCTATTTTCAATGTTTCTAAATCAGTAATATTTTGTCCCTTTTCAAGTGTAGTTGAAACACCTCTAACAAATTTTACTTTATCAGAATAATAGTCAGCGTCATTATTTGTTACGCCTAAAAAACCATTACTATTTGCAATTCCTTCAAGTTGACCAATTCCATCAAATGTCCAGAACCAACCAATAATTCCACGATCTCTTAAATATTTTTGATTAAAACTTTTATTAGTGCCATTGTTATAGGAATATTCAGTATCAAATAACGTATTGTAATCACCCATATATTCTAATCTTGATGCAAAATTAGAAGCAATTATTCCTCCTAACCATGCAGTAGGACATTCCGGTATTACAACCTTCAATTTTCCAATATTATCTATATTAAAGGAAATAAATATTACTTGATCAAAGAAATCATATGTTTCTAATACTTCTCGAATATAATCGACGATAGCAATCTTAGAAGATTTGATTTCCAAAATTAGAACTGCATCACTACCTTGCATTGCCTCAATAACATCTTCTAAAATTGGAATTTCTTCTAATGGTTGAGTTGGATCTTTTGCAGCATCTAATTTATATTGACGTAATTGCTCAAGAGATAAATCTTCAATATTTCCTTCTCCGTTTGTAGTACGCGCAATATTAGCGTCATGCATTAATACAACCTTATTATCTGTTGTTAAATAGCAGTCTATTTCTAAATGCGTTGCGCCAGCAGCAATTGCAGCTTTAACACCACTTACGGAATTTTCATGATATTTTTTAGGTAACCCCCTATGTGCTGCATTAAATACAGGATGGATAAACGCCGTTGAATCATAAGTTTTATATGCGTCATATACATTATTATAATCTTTGGCAATTATTCCATAACAACTACTATTGATTGCATTACATATATTAAAATCTGTTGCTGAATCAGCCATATTAACCCAAACTGTTTTAAATCTTGCTTGGACATAGAATACATTATCAATAGTTGCCATATCTTCAGAAAAAACAGCAATAGTGGCATAATTCATGTTAAGAGTTTGAACAATTTGTATCATTGTTAAATTACTATTTTCAAAAGAAATAATTCCACGAATATGAGTTTTAGCTGTTCTCACTTTTTTTACAAGTTCTGGTTTACTTGACATAACCGCCATGTCCAATATATCAATCTCGTTATTTAAGTATCTAATTAATGCATCAGCGGATTGTGTATCTTCAACTCTGACAATTGGAATAATTTGTTTTTTAAGCGTGTTTTTAAAAATGTTTTCAAAAGAATCGATTTTATTATTGTTAATATCAACAATATCTTGATCAGCGTTCATTCTTAATATTGCGTTAGATGGTTTTGCCTGATTACTTTCTATTGCAAGTAAATCTGATTTAGTTTTAAGATCCGCGACAACTGTAGGGAAATTAACTAGTGCAGTTTCCATTTGATATGTAGAAGCTAATTCATTATCTTTAATTGGTCTATTTTCTGGTACATCAGGTACAATGGTTGATGGATCTTCGGGTATATCAGATATATGAATATTTTTAATTTTTATCGTACTCTTGTTCACAAGAATTCCAAAACCTCCATCTTTAGGAAATGAACTTGTTAATAAATTATCAGCATATTTTGGTTCAACACTATAAGTTGTAAGCAAATTGTTATCAATATATTGATAAACTGTATCATCTATCATGATAACTTTTAATTCATGATATTTACCATCAGATAACACAACTGGTCCTTTTTTTGATGTATCATCTTTAAACGAACCAGATCCACATATAACTGATGATGCAGTTTCACCACTTACACGATAGTTCATATATAATGAATTTAAATAATCATTAACTTCGTTAGCATGCCACAGCAATCCTATAAATCTGCTCGTATTCAACGCTGATTCCAAAGAAAATTCCATACTAAATGTAAAATCGGTATATGCCTCAGTATTGAACAAATAAACAGAACCATAATATTTGTCTGCCTGAGTTCCACTTTCATTAAAGTGACTTAATACTAGTTCATTATTAACCACTTGTTGCGACGAATAATTTACATCCGAACGCTTATAGATTGTCCAATCTTCTGGCATTTGTGTAAATGAATCAATATTATAACTTTTTGAATCAGCTTTAACATCAATAATTTGTTTATTATTTACACCCATAAAAATTGAAAATATTAGCCCAAACAATGCCAAAATTTTAGTTTTTCTTTTCATAAGTTCCTCCCAAAGTTTTTACAATAGCTTAAGAATTTTTTAACAATCAAATCATTCTCAATTTAATTTTATCTTTTTACATTTATGATGTAAAACACTTTTTTTAGTTTGCTAAAAAATGACTATTTTTTTTATTTGCCCTAAAAAAACAAATACATTGACTAATTCAATCGTTTCAAAAAAAATAAAAAAATTTAAATTATTTTATTAAAAAAATATAACCATTACGAACAAAAGGCATTTCAATATTTTAATCGCATATTAAAAGGGCACATATTTTATATGTACCCATAAAAATTTAAGCTTTGATTATTTAGCAAATTTCTTTTTTTCAATTAAGTAATATGCAGATACTGCTACTAAACCTAAAATTATAAATAACGCAATAATTGAAGCAGTATTATTCTTTGATAAAATAATTAATCCACCCAAACTAGGATCGTTTTGGTCACTAGATTCATTTTCGTATGCTTCTAATTCTGCTTTAGCAAATTGAATTGTGTTACCAATAGTAGTATCCTCGCTATCAAATCCACCAGATCCTTTATCAATTGTATTATTAATTTCTTCTTTATGCGCTTCATCGAAAGCATCATAACGGGCTAATAAGTCTTTTAACATATTCCAATTTGGATCTTTTATATAATCACAAATTCCACCTTCACCATTAGCTCTCATTTTATCCCAATCTTCAAGGAATGTACGAACTGTTTCTTTGCTTAATTTGTTTCCAGTAATTTCTTCATACCTCTTACTAAAATCATCGAAATATGATCCATTTGAAGCAATCTCTGAATCTAATTTATCTGCTTGAGATTGAAGAATGTTATATCCTCCCATTTCAACTAATGTGCTTTCATTCAAGCTTGCGTCATTCATGACTGCCTTGATTGAGTTGACTCTATTAACCATAAAACCAGTAAGATCAATTTTATTATTTGGACCTCTTAGTGAAGCAAGTACAACGCCGATTTTAGCAGTTTTACCTTTAAGATTTAATGCAAAGTCTCCATCATCAGTTGTTTCGTTAGCACCATTAACATCACCAGAGAAGATAGCGTAGTTGTTCCATGCATAATCGCCATCTGCTCCAACGCCTCCATAAATAGAACTTGTAGAATATGTTGAAACACCATCATCTCGAGTTAAAATATGCCAACTTCCATCTCCATCTTCTAGTTGATAGACGAAGTATAAATAAGCATTACCATAAAGACCAGAACTTGAGTTACCCCAATATAAAGATATATCTTGGACATCTTCAATATACGATGTAGTAATCAAAGCACTAACGAATCGATAATCTTGTAAAGTATCTTGTAAATCTGCATAGACCTTGTATAGTTCTTCATCTACATCTTTATAATTTTTTAAACTCATTTTTTCTGCAGTTGGCCAGTTGCTAGTTTCATCATATTGACCAAATTCTAAATAATCTGCTTTGCCAGCTGTATCTCTATATATACCTGCTGATCCCTTTAAACCGACAGCAGATGTCGAATCCGCGCCATCAATTACATAAGGAATTGTTGACCAACTTGCTGGAATACATTTAGCCATTGCACCATTATAGTTATTAAATAAGGCCATAAGGTGATCAGTGCTTGTTCCACCATCAGAATTTCTTTCTACTTCATCAAAAATAGAAATACTTTTAATTTTAAGAGCACAGTTATTTACAAGAACTCCAAAGCCACCGCTTCTTGGATAGTCAGGACCTAATAAGTTACTAGCATATTTAGCCTTAACATCATAAGAAGTGATAAGAATATCATCAATACATTGATAAACATAATCACCATTCATTACTACTTTTAAAGTGTGATATTCATTTGTTTTAAGAGCTGGTGTACCAGCTTTTATTTCAGAATCATCTGTAAATGAACCGGAATGATGAATAACCGATGCTGCAGATCCACCATCCATACGATAGTTCATATAAAGACCATTTAAATAGTCATTTACTATATTTGTGTGCCATAGTAAGCCAATAAATCTTCTAGTGTTTGCAGAAGATTGAATAGAAAACTCCATTTTAAATGTGAAGTTTGTATAAGCTTCAGTATCAAATAGATAAACACCGCCGTAATAGTTACCAGCACTTCCGTTGCTATTTGTTATTACTAGTTGTCCATCTTTTGCTTCTGCTTGAGTTCCTTGATCTGCACGTTTATAAAGTTCCCAATCTGCTGGAACATCATTAAACGAATCAACAATATAACTTTTTGAATCTGCTTTTACGTTTGTAGCTTTAGCATTATTATTCTTTACTCCTAAAAATACCGAAAAAGCCAAACTAAATAATGCAATTAATTTTAAATTTCTTTTCATAATGCCTCCAAAAAATTAAAAACTAATTTTTATTTATCAAGAAGAGCTATTCTTCTTTTAGTAATAACCATATAACTTAAAGCAGCTACGCCAAGCAATGAAACTAACAATATAACGTATTTAACATTTCCTTCTACAAGTAATAAAGTACTATTACTATTTTGATCATCGCTAGCAGCATGTGATTCTAATCCTAACATAGATTTAAAGTAAGTAATGGATGTAGATATTAATGTTTCTCCATCATTTTCATATTCTTCATTAACACGTGCTCTGTCATTTTCATTTAATTTATCATAACGATTAATTAATGCCATTAATTTATATGTATTTCCATCAGTTATAAATGCACACATTCCCTCAGATCCACCTTCAACTCTTAAAGCATTCCAGTCTCTAATAAATGCATCTGCCGAATCATCAATATGAAATACAACCCACCAACTTCCATCCATTAAATGTTTGTCATCAGTAATTGTAATTGAGATGGAGTACCACGCAATATCAGTTGGTGCTTCTTCGCTATCATATCCTGTTTCCTCTGAAGAGTATTTAGCAGTATATTGAACACCTTCAACTTTTTTATTGCTTTCATCTTCAAAATGCCAAATTGGAGAATGTGGTAGGCCATCATAAATAAATGCCACTTCATCAGGAACTAAATGGACTTTAATTTGTCCTTCCTCTGGTGCTGGATCAATTACATACCAACGGAAGTCCCATTTAGATTCAAAATTATCATCTTCAATTGAATTAACGTTAACTGCATATGTTCCTGGTTCAGATGGTGCCACACTTCCCAAATTGGTTGCTCCGTCATTCATAGTATAATAGACTTCAACTTGTGCACCTTCTTCATTTGCATGGACATTAAAAGCTGGTACTTTGCCTTCTGTAAAATGTGTACCACTTGTAAGAGCAACCTCTTCGCCGTCTTTTTCATAAGTAAACGAAAAAGTAGGTGTAACTTTTGCTCTACGAACATGAGTTGTAAAATCTTTAGTAGTCTCTACATTACTAACATTACGAGGAGCAGAAACTGCCACTAATGCTAATAACATAATAAAAATATTTGGTAATATTTTTTTCATAAAAATTTCTCCTTTTGTATAAAAATTATATTATTTTACATTTTTAATGTAAAACAATTTTTTAACATTGCTAAAAATTGGCTAATTATTTTACATTAGTAAAAAAATATAAAACACCCGATTATTTCGGATGTTTAATCAATGAGAAAAAATAAGTTAAATTTTTCAGTAAAAAAACTAAAGATTATATTATACTAAGGAATTTTTGCAATCTTTGACATCCATCTTTAACATTCGCTATTGACGTTGCTAAATTTATTCTAAAGAAAGATTTTGCATTTTTTCCATATTCTTCGCCATCTGAAACATATAGCCCAGTCTTTTCTCGTAATTCCTTGCAAAATTTCACCGAATCATTTGAATAGTAAGAAATATCTACAAAAACTAGATATGTTGCATGATCCTCAATAACATGCAAATTAGGTAGATGTTCTTTTATAAAATTATAAAAATATCGCTTATTTGCAAAAATATATTCTCTTAATTCATCAACCCATAAATCGCCATTTGTGAAAGCAGCAATATTTGCTTCCATTGAAAAGAAATTCGGTTCTGCTACTTCATCATTATTTAATCCTCGATCTACATTTTTTCGTAGATTTTCATTTGGAATAATTAAACATGCAGATTGTAATCCCGCAATGTTAAAAGTTTTTGATGCCGCAATACAAGTTATAGATATTTCTCTATTAGTCTCGTTTACAGACGCAAATGGAACATATTCATAGCCAGGATCAGTTAAATCGCAATGAATTTCATCAGAAATAACTGTAACATTGTATTTTTTCGCTAACTGTCCTATTTTTTCTAGTTCATCTTTGCTCCAAATCTTTCCTATCGGATTATGAGGATTACATAAAATCATAAGTGTAGTTTTTTCATCACTCATTTTTTGTTCTAAATCGTGAAAATCTACATCAAAAACGCCATTTTTATATTTTAAATCATTTGATAATACCACACATTTATTATTAATAATAGAATTGTAGAAAATATTGTATGTTGGTGCTTGAACTATAACATTATCGCCAGGATTAGTTAGTCTCCTTACCATAGATGATATTGCAGCAACAACTCCAGATGAATAAAGCATCCATTCACGCTTAAATTCAATACTATGTCTTCTTTTATACCAACCAATGATTGAATTAAAAAACTCTTCCGGAATTAAAGAATATCCATAAGCTTCAATATCCATTCTACTTTTTATAGCATTTTTAATAAATGGGGCAACTTTAAAATCCATATCTGCCACCCACATTGGTAGTTCAGACTCATTAACTTCCCATTTGAGAGAATAAGTATTTCTTCTATTAGCAAGTTTATCAAAATTATACATAATTACTCTTCCGTTTCAATTTTAACTTTTTTAGGATCAATGTATTTTTCATCTAGAATAATTTCATCGATTTTTTTTGCTTTAATTGTTCCACTATAAGGATTTTTTACTGAATCAATGTTTGAATTAATTTCTGCTTCAACATTTTCACAAAATTCAAAACATAAATTCGTATTTAAAAGTCTACAATTTATCATTTTAATATTTTGCATGTAACACATTCCTTGCATAGAATCAATCGTGCAGTTGATGAATGTCAAATTTTTCGAATTCCAACCCAAATATTCTCCAACAATTATTGAATCATACACTGTAACATTCTCACAATTCCAAAACGAATCTTTAGAGTCCATTTTAGCGTTATGAATTTCGATGTTTTTGCCACCATCAAAGGCATAATTCCCAATCAAATTGAAATCATCTATATATACATTTTCGGCATTTAATCCAAAATAATCACCAGTTGCAGATACCTTTATAATTTCAATATCTTTGCAATTCCAAAGTGTTTCAATAGCATTAGGCATATTTGAATTAATAATATGGATGTTACTTGCTCTTCTAAAAGTTTTAGGCGCAGAAATGTTGCAGTTTTTCATAGTGATATTGTGTGTATACCAAATTCCACTTCTTGCTGTTTCAAGAAGCGTTGTGTTTTCTACTTCGACGTTTTTACAATACCATAAAGGATATTTCCATTTAAAAATCGAATGATATATTTTAAGATTTGAACTCTCTTTTAATGGAGATTCTCCATCACAAAAAGTAGAATCTTCTATTATTGCATCATGTGTATCATATAATGCTCTTTCACCTGTAAAAAAACCTTGTTTAAACTTTTCCATATTCATCAGTCTATTGATTAGTTAATCAATACTCCCTTTTCTAACCCGTCTAATTTTATAATATGATAACAAAAATATTTAGTTATATCAATTAAGACGCTTCGTTTACTTAATCACTAAAAGTTGTTATTTAAATTAAAATTTTATTATTAAATGTGTTAACAAAAAATGGGCATCTTTCTTTTATGCATTGCTTATTCCAACTTGTAAATTCACATGTTATTTGATTATTTTCCATTTTAATACCGTAATTTTCCTCAACAAATTTTATTGCGGCACTTAAAGACAAAAATGCATTTCTTTTACAGCATCTTGGTCCACCAATTTCGCTCATCTTCTCAATGACAGATGATGTATATTTCATATGTTCTTTATAAAAGTCATCATTTGATAAAGGACCAGTTCCATGAATCACAGATAGAGCTGCTCCAATTGATGTTACTGAACCACAAACGCCCCATAAGCCACACATTGCTCCCGGCATTTTGATTGTTCTTTCACGTAAATCAAATAATGCTTTATCTAAATCAATATTTCCACCAGCGTTATTATAAGCGACTAGAAAAGCTGCACCATCTAAAAAGTGATGCTCAGGTCCATGAATGTTAATATATTCTTTATGCATAATATTCTTAACAATTTTGATTGGATCTAAAGATTTATCTTTTTTTACTTCATTAATAATCAAATCATATTTCTCACTAATTGTATAATCCACTATAATTCCTCCTTAGCCACTTTTTATAAAAAAAGACTGATATTCATCAATCTAGTCATATAAAATGGTGCCGGCTAGAGGATTCGAACCCCCGGCCCACTGATTACGATTCAATTGCTCTACCAACTGAGCTAAGCCGGCTTCTTGTTTATAATATTAAATATTATGCTTATTTTCAAGACTAATTAGGTGAAACGCCAAAAAAATTATTTTGATTTTGGGCTATTTAATTATGTCAGTAAAACATAGGTGAATATCTTGAAATGTGGGAGGAAAACAAAATGTATTATCAATCATTTTATCCATATCAACCATTCCAATCATTTCAAGATGAATCTGAATTATCTAGAGCTACAAAAAGTATGGATTCTAGATTCTTTGGCGTAGAGGAAGGATTCTTGGCAGGTAACATTGTTAGAAGTGAATATTTGCCATACAAAAATTATAGAATTCCAAAATTAGCCCCGAAAAACGAACGTGAATTAAAGTTTTTTAATTTATTAGCTTTATACGATTATAGTCATGATTTAAATCTCATTCTTGATGTTTATCCAACCGATAAAGAAGCACTTGCTTTATTTACAGAAGTTAACAATCAATATAAAAAAGCCAGGGAAGAATATGTAAAGCAATTTGGTCCGCTTATGGCAGAAGATGCCAGAGATGAAAACGGAACATTTAATTACGTAACAACACCAAGTCCTTGGATTTCTAGATAGGAGAATAAATTATGTGGAAATATAGTAAAAGTCTTTTATACCCGATTGACGTTAAAACTAAAGATTTAAGAATGGCCAATTTCATTTTAACTCAATATGGTGGACCATATGGTGAATTAGGTGCAGCCTTGCGTTATTTAAATCAAAGATACACTATGCCTGATGAAAGAGGTCGCACACTCTTGACAGATATTGGTACAGAAGAATTAGGACATGTTGAAATGATTTGTACCTTATTATACCAATTAATGAAAGGTGCAACACTTCAAGAATTAGCCGCAGTAGGGCTAGATAAACACTATGCCCAACACGGTATGGGACTATTCCCAACTGATGTAAATGGTGTTCCATTCTCTATGGCAAATGTCGGTTCAACTGGAAACTATGATGCTGATTTAGAAGAAGATTTAGCGGCAGAAGCAAAAGCTCGCTTAACATACGAACATATTATTGATCTTGCTAAAGATCCTGATGTTATTAACCCTCTTCTTTATTTAAGACAACGTGAAGTTGTACACTACGACAGATTTAATGATTTATTAAAAGTCTATCGAAAAGAATTTGGAATTTAAAAAAATTAGTCTAACGACTAATTTTTTATTTTCTTCCATTCATCTAACTTCTTTTCAAAAGGAATTGTATTTGCAGGACTTGTACTTGGTAATTTTATTGCTGTTTCTTTTAAATGCGGGAACATCTTTATAAATAGACTATATGCTTTCTCACCATTTAAATAAATTTTGTCTGTAATTTTCAGTATTTTTTTAATTTCTTTTTCATTCGTATTAATACTATTTTTATCTATATTGATATCTAAGGATCCTCTACCTTCGCATGTATTAATTACATCAAATAAGGCAATATGATTTTTAAGTAACAATTGCTTTATTGCTTCGCGATTCTCCTCAGTTTTATTATTTCGATATTGTTCCACTAATAAAGTGAATGTTGGCTGATCTTTATAAAATACTGCATCTAATATTTTCCAAAACTGATTTCTTGGATGCATATAATAAAAATTATTTTCTAAAGATTTTACACTAGGAATACTTCCGAGTATAAGAATCTTACAATTATTATCATAAATTGGTTCAAAGCATTTTTTATTCATATTTTTATTTTAGTCTTATGACCAATAAAAGTCTATATTATTAATTAATCGTTTTTATATATTAAAGTTTCCGGGTGAGAAAAATTAAGTTTCAAATTTTTATTTGGATTAATAAGTAGATTTAAGACGCTTGTCTCTTGTGTTTCCATTTTTGTTTGCATCACAAGTTTTCTATATGGCTTGAATCCACATTTTTCTTGAACTCTTTTTGATTGTGAATTGAATACGAAATAACCACAAAGCAAAAAATCAAGATTACATTCATTAAACAAATAATCAATTACTGTTTTAACTGCTTCTGGCATTATTCCTTGTCCCCAATAGTTCTTACTCAACACATATCCTATTTCTCTGCCTTTATAACCATAAAATTCAGTTAATTTGTCTTCTAACTTATATTCTTCAATTCCAAGTGAACCAATTACTTTATTGCTTTCTTTTAGACAAATTGCAAAAGTTTTATCTTCATTAATAAATTGATTTAAGATTTCTTGAGATGTTTCTATATTTTCATGATGAGACCATCCAGCCATCTCACCAACACCATCAACAGATGCATACTCATAAAAATCATTGAGATCAGCCTGTTTAAAACTTCTTAATATAAGTCTACTTGTTTCAAGTGTTTTTCCATTTATTTTAAAATTTGCATTCATGAACGTTCACTTCGCTTTCAACCGCAAAAATAAAAGTTTGATATAGATACATCAAACTTGTTTATTCAATTGGTGCCCGAGGCCGGACTCGAACCGGCATGGCTCTTAACCGATGGATTTTGAGTCCATTGCGTCTACCAATTTCACCACTCGGGCAGTGTAAATATTTTAACAATTTAATTTTATCTTTACAAGTCTATTTATTCCAAAATAAAACATAATATTAGTATAAAAGCAATTTTTAGCACTCTTGTATTGACATTGCTAAAATTTACCATATAATATAATTAGCACTTGAAGCTGTAGAGTGCTAAAGGAGGTTTACATATGACCGATAAAATGACAGAAAAAGTTATTAAAATAATAAACGACGCAAGTGAAATTGCAAAAAATCATAAAAATAACGAGATTGATATGCCTCAAATATTACTAGCGATGTATCAAGATAATGATTCAATGCTATTAAACGTTTTAGAAAAAATAGGAGTAAATAAAAACGAAGTATTAAATATTATTAATGATTATGTTCTTAATAGTGTTACAACATCTAATGCTAATAATCCTTATTTATCTAATAATGTCGCTACTCTTTTAAATGATGCTGAAAAATATAAGAAAAATTTTGATGATGAATATTTATCTATTGAACACTTAATTTTAGCAATATTTGATAATAAGCACTCAATCACTACTAAATTAAAGAAGTTAAATTATTTCACAAAGCAAAATGTGCTTAATGCCATTAAAGATATTAGAGGCGGAAATACTGTGAAAAGTACAAACCCAGAGGAGACATATGAAGTATTAAAAAAATACGGTCGAGATTTAATTAGTGATGTACGTTCAGGAAAAATTGATCCTATTATTGGTCGCGATGAAGAAATACGTCGTGTAATGCAAATATTATCAAGAAAAAGTAAAAACAATCCTGTTTTAATTGGTGAGCCAGGTGTTGGTAAAACTGCAATTGTAGAAGGTTTGGCATGGAGAATTTTTAAAGGTGATGTTCCATTCTCTTTAAAAGATAAATCTATTTTCGAATTAGATATGGGTGCGCTTATTGCTGGTGCTAAATACCAAGGAGAATTTGAAGAAAGATTAAAGGCTGTTTTAAACGCAATAATTAAATCAAATGGACAAATCATACTATTTGTTGACGAAATTCATTTGCTTGTTGGTGCTGGTAAAACTCAAGGCGCTATGGATGCGGCAAATTTGCTTAAACCAATGCTTGCAAGAGGAGAACTCCATTGTATCGGAGCAACAACCCTTGATGAATATCGTAAATATATTGAAAAAGATTCAGCGTTTGAAAGAAGAATGCAAAAAGTCATGGTTGACGAGCCAACTGTGGAAGATACGATTTCAATCATCAGAGGATTAAAAGAAAGATTTGAATCACATCATGGTGTACAAATATTAGACTCTGCGATAATATCCGCTGCAACATTATCTAAACGCTATATTTCTGATCGTTTCTTACCAGATAAAGCAATTGATTTAATTGATGAGGCATGTGCTGCTACAAGAATGCAAATTGATTCAATGCCTGTTGAATTAGATGAAATATCTCGAAAATTAATGCAACTTCAAATTGAGCGTATCTCTCTTTCTAAAGAAACAAGTGATGTTTCTCTTAAAAGAGTGAAAGAAATGGATGAAGAAATTGCTAATTTAACACAAAAACAGACTGAATTAACTGCTAAATGGCAAAAAGAAAAAGATGAATTATATCGAGCTAAGAATGCTAAAAAAGATTTGGATTTAGCAAAAATCGAATTAAATAAAGCATTAAATGATGCTGATTTTGAAAAGGCAGCCAAGCTCCAATATCAAACCATTCCAGATTTAGAAAAATTA
The DNA here is from genome assembly GCA_022508525.1 of Erysipelotrichales bacterium. Classification (GTDB taxonomy): domain Bacteria; phylum Bacillota_I; class Bacilli_A; order RFN20; family CAG-826; genus RUG131. The sequence goes on along the minus strand of JAFLVA010000003.1, from coordinate 58,604 downwards.
ATAACTGAAGATAAAACTAAAGATAAAAATGGAAGAATGCTTGATGAAATTGTAGATGAAACTGATATTGCTGAAGTAGTGGCTAAATGGACTGGTATACCAGTATCGCGATTAAATTCCTCAGAATCAGAGAAGTTATTAAAACTTGAGGAAAATCTTTCCAAAAGAGTTATAGGTCAAGATGAAGCATTAGAAAAAGTTAGTAATGCCATATTAAGATCTAGAGCAGGTATATCTGATGAACATCGCCCAATCGGAAGCTTCCTTTTCTTAGGTCCAACTGGCGTTGGCAAGACAGAAGTAGCTAAAGCTTTGGCAGAAAATATGTTTGATAGTGAAGATCAAATAGTGCGTATAGACATGTCCGAATATATGGAAAAATTTTCAGTTTCTCGTTTACTTGGCGCTCCACCAGGTTATGTAGGTTATGAAGAAGGCGGTCAATTAACTGAATCAGTTAGAAGAAAACCATATTCTATCGTTTTACTTGATGAAATTGAAAAAGCACATCCTGATGTCTTTAATGTATTATTACAAGTACTTGATGATGGAAGACTAACAGACTCACTTGGAAGAGTTGTAGACTTCAAAAACACAATTCTTATTATGACTTCTAACATTGGCTCTGAATACTTACTAGAAAGTGCATCTAAAGAAAATTATCAATTAGTGGAAAATGAATTAAAATCGCATTTTAAACCTGAATTCTTAAATAGAATTGACGATATAATATTCTTCAATCCTCTTAATAAGGATATCATTAAAAACATTGTCAACAAATTTATTAAAGAACTAGAACATCGTCTTTCTAAAATGCAAATCACGATTTCTTTAAGCGATAAAGCAATGGATGCAATTGTGGAGCAAGGTTTTGATCAAATCTATGGAGCAAGACCAATTAAAAGATTCATTCAAAAAGAAATTGAAACTCCATTATCTAAAGAAATAATTGCTGGAAAAATCAAGAAAAATTCAAATATTTATATAGATTTTGATGATAAATTCATATTTGTTATCAAATAAAAACTAAAAGACAAGTTAAGTCCTCCCTAACTTGTCTTTTTCTTATTTTACTATTTCTTTTTTAGATGGCATTGCCTTTATTGCCCCAGCTCTTGTAACACATATTGAAGACGCTTTTGTGGCAAATTTAATTGCATCAACCACACTATATCTCATTGATAATCCTGCTGCAAATACACCGTTAAAGCAATCGCCAGCACCAGTTGTATCAACTGCATTTACTTTATAACTAGGGATATATTCCATACGTTTATGTCTATATAATACTGATCCACGATCTCCTAAAGTAACTATAATATTTTTCACTCCATAATTAGCAATCTTTTCAAGCGCTAATAGTAAATCATTTTCACTATTAATTGTCATTTTTGCTAATAACTCAAGTTCGGTTTTATTTGGTGTTAAATACGTTACATGTTTTAATGTTTCTCGACTTAATTCTTGAGCAGGAGCAGGATTTAAAATCACGGTTTTATGCGCTAAATATCCTAACAATACAGCATAATTTACAACATCTAATGGTATTTCAAGTTGCACCATAATTATGTCTGCCTCTTTTACTAAATCAATATTATCTTCAATATCTTTAATAGTTAAATTATCATTCGCGCCTTTTACAACAATTATTCTATTTTCTGCAGTGTTTTTGTCTACAATTATTGAAGCAACACCGGTAGGATTCTTTTGGTCAATTAATAATTTTGCTTTAACATTATTATCAAGTAAAACTGATTCTAATAACTTACCATTTTCATCTTGACCAACCTTAGCAAGGAAAGTAATATTCGCTCCTGCTTTTGCACAAGCAACAGCTTGATTTGCACCTTTACCTCCAGCATTTATTGAAAAAGAATCACCAAGTATTGTTTCTCCTTCTTTTGGTAACTTGTCTACATAACTTACAAAATCAACATTAGCGCTTCCAATAACTAAAATTTTTGCCATAATAAACTTCCTATTTTTATCTAATTCTGTGCTGGCGCCCTTGACGCGATTCGAACGCACGACCTTTCGCTTAGGAGGCGAATGCTCTATCCAACTGAGCTACAAGGGCACAAAAATATAATACTACAAATCTGGCACATATAAAAGTTTATAAATAAAAAAAAAGATGGGTTGCCTCCCCCTCAAAAAGAGGCAACCCGCTGGAACGATATGTCCTACGCTCATATCATACCCAAATAGGATCTATTACACACCTAAGCATTAAAGCTTTCTGGTGACGTAATCATAGTAATTGTTTTGCACGCTACTCCAGCAGAAGATATATCTAGATAATTAGGGCCATAATTGAATGAATCTTTAAAATCTAATAAATATGCTTGTTGAACAACCTCTACACCTACGATATATGAAATTTTTTGATAAATTCTATATCCCACTCCAACTCCAACTAATTCTGAATATGTTTTACTATTCGAAATATCCACAATCATAATTCTATCCTGATTTAATGTTTTATTGAAAAAATCCGTTCTAAGATACATGCTTCTCCAAATACTCGTATCTTCAGACAACGATAATGGGTAGTTATATTCATTAGCAAACCACAAAATAGTTTCTTTTACTTGGTCTCTTGTAAGAAGTTCAAGTCTTCCATATTCATCGTACATATGCTTTCTTAAAAGCATGTAAAGTTTTGAAACATAATTTTTTGTCCACCACCATCCATGTGTGGTTTTGTATTCATATAATTCTGGTTCATTTTCTTCACAATTATAAATAAATGATAAATTTCTGCCAAATCTAAATTCATAATTTAAACTTATAAAATCCGCTAGAATTGTAGCATCAATAAGGCCATAAATATCTTCATCCACAAAAGCATTTGCTCCCAAATTAGTCCTATACTGTCCTAATTCAACAATAGATGCGTTAAGTGCTCTAACAGATCTATCTAATGGACTACGAATTTCATAAGATTGATAAAGATTATATCCCTCACCATATCTTGATAAAACATATAATTCTGGATCATAGATACATCCTTCTCCACTACTAGATTGTCCATCATATATAGTAGGTGTTGTTGCATTTACATCATCTTTATTTTTTTCACTAATTGGAACAAATTCTCCAGTTGCCTTATCATATTCTACAAATCCACCAATATCGTAAAATTCTAATTTTGCAGATTTGTCTATATCTATATTATTTATATGAGAGATTTCATGAATCTTTTCATCCTCACCAAATAATATATAGCCCTCATTTAATTTTAATAAACGGCCATCAAGTTTTTCACCATCGACCGTATTAATTGGAACCGGTTTAATGAAATCAACGCTCGTAGGCGCATACCCTTCATCCATACGAACTTCATTAAACTCTTTCATGTGCTCAACTATATAGTTAAGACTTTCAAATTTAGCAATATCAACATTATCGCCAATTTGTTTGTTGCTCAAGGTCATTCCACCTATTAATAACCCTGCAACTAAAAATAATCCGTTGCTCATGTCGGTATAAAAGCTCCTTTCTGCTATATAATAAGCACAAAGTCAACTCTACCTATATCTATAAAAACGGAAATTTACAAAATAAATAACAATACAATAGTTAAAAAATAGATAATTTTAATAAAAATTATCAGCATTTTTTGCTTGGTTATACTCTTTTTATATAAAATTAAAATAATAAAGGATGCTACGTTTAATAAGAAATCGAAACTTAATATTATTGGTGACACATTTACATCAACAACACGAAAAATTTTCACATACTTAAAAACAACAAAAATAGTACTTAAAATGATAACCGCAAAAGCAAAAATATTATCAAAAGTTAAAATCCTTTTCTTTCTAATTATTTCTGTGTCAAAATTTTCATTTAATATATCATCTAAAGATATATTAAAAATTTCAGCAATTTTATGTGCAGATTCTAGATCTGGATAATTTACACCATTTTCCCATTTTGATAATGTTTTAGAATCAATATTTAGTTTTTCTGCTAATAATGCTTGAGATATTTTTAGTTCTTTTCGTTTAGCAGAAATAAATTTACCAAAATCATCTGAACTTATCATACTATGTCACCTTAAATTCTTTATTTGTTTTGAAATTAGCAAACAAAATTATGCCGATTATGAATAATGATATAATTCCAATAAACTTGAATATAGAATAATTCAAATCTTTAAATACAAACATGCAAAATACTACATTAGCAATTGCAACACAAGCCGATATTAAAACGTGTTTTCGTAATATAGAAGGTATAAATAAATTTATTAATGGAGCAATGATGAATATTTTTAACAGAATTTTCAATCTATTTGCCGATATCAAATTTCCTTCGCCAATAAGCTGTGAATGACCAGCTACACTTAAGTTGCCAGTTAAAGGATCGGAATTTTTCATTTTAGCAACTTGTATAAAAATTAATATAACTATTGTTAAATTAACGAGTACTAGGCAACCATTCAAAATTATATTAATTCTATTCCTAATAATGGCCTTGTTATCTACCTTATTTATATCAATGTTAAACTCTTTACAAATCTTTAACATATTTTCATAACTAGGTTGTCCACGACCACTTTCCCATTTAGATATAGATTTTTCAGTCACACCAATAAGTTTCGCAAGGTTTGCTTGCGTCATATTACGTTTTTCTCTTTCTGTTTTTAAATTAATTCTATATCTCATACCTTTTTATTACTCTCTTGTTTTATACATTTTACATCATGTATAAATTTAATTGCAATAATTTAAAATACAAATAATTCATACCTAACAATAATAAAAAACCCGAATTTATGAGCCAAATCCGAGTTTCAGAGCAAAAAAAATGGAGCAGGCGACGGGAATCGAACCCGCATAACTACCTTGGCAAGGTAGTGTTCTACCACTGAACTACGCCTGCGATACGTTGTTTATTATAATATACTATATTTTTTTTGCAAGTATTTTTATAAAATTTCTTGTTAATTTTTATAAAATTAATTATGATATTTAACGTATGAAAGAAGGAATAAGTATGAATAACAATGATTTAGCAGAACTATTATTTCCTGAAATTAAAGAAACTATTGAAGATTTAGAAAAAAGATTTCCAAAAAGAGATTTACCAAGTGGTGCATTAGTAACTCGCTTTGCTCCATCTCCAACTGGCTTCTTACATACTGGTTCTTTATTCACATCGTTAATCGCACATAAATTTGCAAAAGATACAAAAGGACTATTTTATATTCGTTTAGAAGATACAGACACTAAAAGAGAAATTGAAGGATCAGGTGCTGATTTATTAAAACAATTAAAAGAATTTGTAATTATTCCTTCAGAAGGATATTTAGGAGATCATGAAGAAGGAAATTATGGTCCTTATAAGCAATCAGAACGCGCGAGTATTTATAAAACTGTTATTAAACAATTGGTAAGAGATGGTAAAGCTTATCCTTGTTTCTGTAGTCAAAAGGATTTAGAAGATTTACGTTCTGAACAAGAGAAAAATAAAGTTACTCCAGGATATTACGGAGAATACGCTAAATGTAGAAATATAAGTGTAGATGAAGCAATTGAAAGAATTAAAAGTGGAGAACCTTACGTTATTAGATTTAGAAGTTCTGGCAATCATAACAACAAAGTTAAAGTTCATGATTTAATTCGTGGAGATTTAGAATTATCAGAAAACGATCAAGATATTGTTATCTTAAAGAGTGATGGTCTTCCAACCTATCACTTTGCGCACGCTGTTGATGATCACTTTATGCGCACTAATTGTGTAACTCGTGGTGAAGAGTGGTTATCTTCTCTTCCAATTCATATTGAATTATTTAATACTTTAGGATTTGAGTTACCAATGTATGCTCATCTTCCTGTTATTATGAAATTAGATAATGGTAATCGCCGTAAATTATCTAAAAGAAAAGATGATGAAGCTGCAGTATCATTCTTCTTAAAAGATGGATACCCATTTGAAGCATTGATTGAATATTTATTAACTATTGCAAATAGTAACTTTGAAGAATGGAAAGCAGAAAATAGAGATAAATCAAATGATGAATTTAAATTAAGTTTTGAAAAGATGTCTCTTGATGGAGCGTTGTTTGATATTATGAAACTTAAATTCATTTCTAAAGAATTATTATCTAGAATGAATAAAGTGGAAATTACTAATCGTGCATTAGCTTGGGCAAAAGTATATGATGAAAAATTATTAGATTTAATTAATCGTGATAAGAATTACTTTATATCAATCATGAATATTGAAAGAGAAAAAGAAAATCCTCGTAAAGATTATGAAAAGTTCTCTGATATGTTTAATGCAATTAAATTCTTCTATGAAGATTACTATTTAGAATTAATGAATAATGAATTACCATTTAATCCATTTATTTCAAAAGATGTTATTAAAAATTTATTAAATGAATTTAGTAATACTTTAGATTTATCACTAGATGAACAAGTTTGGTTTAACTCATTAAAAGAATTAGGAACTAAATACGGCTTTGCTGAAAGTAACAAAATCTATAAGCAAAATAAAGATATGTATATAGGTCATGTTGGAGATGTAGCAGAATTATTAAGAATTACTCTTACATCATCAAAACAAAGCCCAAATCTCTATTATGTCTTACAAATATTAGGTAAAGACAAAATAGCAAAACGTATTGATTACGTTATTAATAACAAATTATAAAGAAAAATAACTATATTTAATTATAAATAATGTTTGCATAACACTATTATTCGTGATTAAATATAGTCATATGGTCCCATCGTCAAGCGGTTAAGACACAGCCCTCTCAAGGCTGGATCACGGGTTCGATTCCCGTTGGGACTACCAGTTATTTTATTAACATTTTGCAAGCACGCAAAATGTTTTTAATTTGTTTCTTTATTTTAAATTCAGAAACGCATATACATAATTTATATGTTATAATTTTAATATGAAATTTTAGAGAATATGCAAACTTTATAATTCGCTTAAAGTTATAGAATAGAACATTTACATTTGTAATTTCTTTTAGTAATAAACAAAGTAAAATTAGCAAAACATTTGGAGAACGATTATGAGCAAAAAAAGAATTTAATTAAAGCATTAAATAAAGTAATTGAAGATATTATGGATAATTACGACGAATATAACTACAACGAAAAATTAGAAATAGAAAACTTTTATAGACATGCTATTTCTCTTAATGATAAATTAGAGCATTATGATCAAAAGAAAAATATATTAGGCAAATCAAAAGAGGCCTTTTCGAATTTTTTCGGGGGCAATAAAAAATAGTGACTAAAATAAAAAATAGTATTGATAAGATTAAAAAAACGAAATTTTATTAAAATGATTATTGTTTCAATAATTGCTTCTATACTATCTATTATATTTGGAACAATTGTTGGATTAATTGATTTTGATTTTTCTTCATTGCATTTGGTCATTCTTGGCATAATTTGGATTAGCACTGTATTTATTTCTTATTCAATTTCTTATTTAGTAGGTTTAATTTTTAAAATTAAATTCAAATTTTTTAATCTAATACCTTTAATCATGTCTTATACATTTAGTGTAGTATTGGTCATTTTGATTTCTGGCTCATTTGATTTTTTATATGTTACTAGCTACTTATCAGTGGTAACACTTATAGGCATTATTTATGGAATATATAAACTATATACTGCAAGAAAGAAGTTTTATAGTTAGTCAATATGAACAAAAACTCAAATTGATTTTTGATTTACAAAAACAAAAAATGCAAAGTTAATATGACACTCATCGTTTCCAAGCGATATTTGCAAATATCCATCAAACTCTTATCATTTAGTTATATAATATTCACATATAGTTTCTCCTTTTAGTTTAGATGCTTAAAGCATACGCTTACATTTTTATTTCATTCTATTAAAAACCTAAATAATATAAAGCAACTGTAGCTCAAAAAAATCAACTAATACAATTGATATATTTCAATAAACATGCTATAAATAATATATAAATGGGCATATTGCTTTTGTGGGAATGAAACTAATGAATTTGTTGTATTGGAATTTAAAATCTAATAATAATCTAGAATTAATTATTGCAGATTGTATTCAAGAAAATAGTATAGACATCGCTATATTTTCGGAGTATGAAAATATTAATTTTGATATTTTAAAAAGAAAACTTTCAGATAGTTTTTGTTTATTAGAAAGTTTTGGTGGTTGCAAGAAAGTTAAAATCTTATATAGGAATACAATTTCACTCACATTAATCAGAGAGCAACATAGATATTTATTAGCCAAATTAAATCTAGAAAACAAAAAATATATAATAGTAGGTGTACATTTACCATCAAACACATGTGGTTCTAATAGTAGTGATCGAAAACATATTATAAGAAATATAATAAATGATATTTCAGATGCTGAGAAAGACAATATTGAGAGTAGTATAGTAATTGGCGATATGAATGCAAGTCCCTTTGATGCAGAAATGATTGAAAAGGACTCTTTTAATTCGGTCCTTTTCAAAAACATTATAAATTCGCAAGAAGTTGTTACTTACTTAGAATGTAAATATAGACGATTTTATAATCCGATTATAGAATATATTAACGAAACCAACGAAAACTATGGCTCGTTTTATTATAGTTCTGGCAATTACTGTCTTTATTGGTATTGTTTTGATCAAATATTAGTTAGAAAAAACTTGGCCAATCAAATACACACTTTCAAATACTTAAAAAAAATAAAGCAACAAGATTTAATAAAGAAGAAAAAACCTAATAAAAAAATTAGTGATCATCTTCCATTATTAGTAAATATTAATATATAAGGAGAGAAATTTATGGATGACAAACTAGATTTATGGGGAAATGTAAATTGTAATAAGAATATTGCAAGTACAGCTTTATCTCTTATTAGAGGTCAGGCAAACTTACTCAAAGAAAAAACAGATGGAAAAGTTACGGCTTCGCTTAGCCTTGTACATTATCAATATAAAAATCTAAATTCTGAAGTTTTGAAAAAAGCACTTATTGCAGCAAGTGAGATTTCTTCAACATTATGCGCGCCGAATGTTGAAAAAATCGAAAAAGATGAAACACAAAATTTAGAAAATGCAGATTCATTATTCGAAAAAAACAAATATAAATTTGAGATTTATAGTAGAAAATACAAATTTAGATTGTTTACACTTAATTATCAATCTGTTTTTCCACTAAGAATCGAAATTGAAGATGGGATATTGGGAGAGAAATTTACAATTGAATATGTTGAATCAATTAGTGCTTTAAAACAAATTCTTGGCTTAATATTTGAAAGTGATAAAGTTAGATTCATAATTAAAAGAATGATTGATTTAGATAAAGATGAGTGAGTAATTTCTAAATAAAACAGCTCAAACAATATATAAAAAGGATGAGTTAAATGTTTAACAATGGTACAAGTTGGCATTGTGTGTTCAATCGAAATATTATTTAAAAAATATTAAGTTATACATAGTCATGACACCATGCCTATTTGTAATTTAAAATTATTCATATCCCAATTGTAGCGCGTATAATCAAATACAATAAATATAAATACGACGTTATAGTTATTTGCTGAAAATTAAATGATGCTATTTATAAAGAGTGATATGATATGGTACCATTTTGTATCAAAAATCAAATGATGGTGATTTATTATATAAAATTGATAATGGTAGAACTAAGCCTTCTAAGTCATTACAAGATTGTCTCGTACCATTTTATTAATTAAAGGCAGAAAATAATTCATGCTTTTAGATGAACAAGCTGTAGTTTATGACATGTGTGTTAAGACTATGAAAAAACTATTATTATTCAAGGCGGACCAGGTACATGAAAATCTGTTTTGGCTGTAAATCTTTTAAAACGATACATTGCTAATGTATTAAATACTAGTTATGTCACTAAAAATAGCGCCTCTAGAGATGCATATTTAAGATTATTAAGTAAACCCGATTTAAAAAAAAGTTAATATAAAGCAATTGTTTAGATCACCATTTGGATTATGTAAGTCTCCAAGTAATTTTTATGATTGCTTAATTGTGGATGAATCACATAGATTAGTCAAACAAATGTATGGTGACTTCCAAGGTCAAAATCAAATTATGGAATGCATCAATGCCTCTTTGTTAACAATATTTTTAATTGATGAAAATCAAAAAGTAACTACAAAAGATATTGGATCAATTGAAGAAATAGCTCATTGGGCAAAGCAATTAAATAGTAGAGTCACAATGAACGAAGAAACAATTTTAACTTAACAATTTAGATGTAATGGTAGTGATCTATATATTCAATTAATAAATAACATTCTTCAAATAGGAGAACCTGTTGATATTGATGTTTCTGACTTAAATTTCGATATTAGAGTCTTTGATGATCCAAATGCTTTAAGAGATGAATTAAGAAATAAAAATGAAATTGATAATAAAGCACGTATGGTTGCAGGGTATTGTTATGATTGGGATGTTAAAAACCATCGTGGAGAATACGATATTTATTTAGAAAATGGATTTAAAGCAAGATGGAATTTAGAAAATGATAAAATATGGGTTATTAATCCATCGTCTTTTGAAGAAGTTGGATGTATTCATACTGCTCAAGGACTAGAATTTAATTATATTGGTGTCCTTATCGGAAAAGATTTGAGATATGACGAGGTTAAAAACGAAATAATAACTGATAAAAATCAAATTTCAAAAGATGATAAATCATCAGGTATTAGATCTTGTGGAGAAGTATTAGCTAAACAACTAATTAAAAACACATATAAAACATTATTAACAAGAGGGCAAAAAGGATGTTTTATTTATTGTGAAGATAAAGCATTGTCAAATTATATTAAAAAAATGTTAAAATTAAATTAGAGGATATAAGTATGGACAAATTAAAATTATTAAAAAACGAATCGATAAATTTAATAAAGACAGAGATTGGGATAAATTCCATACTCCATCTAATTTAGCAAAATCTATTTCTATTGAAGCGAATGAATTATTAAAATGTTTTCAATGGAACGATAATGAATATGATATTGAAGAAGTTAAAGAAGAATTGGCAGATGTAATGAATTATTGCATTCAAATGTCTCTAGTCGTAAATGTAGACATTTTAGAAATCATAAATGAAAAAATGGATAAAACAGAAAAAAAGTATCCCGTTGATAAAGCTAAAGGTGTATCCACAAAATATAACAAGCTATAAAAACATTACTCAAATAAACAATTGTAATAACATAAATTCACTTGTGGAGATTGTCAATTTGGCGATCATATTCAATGAGACGGTAACAAAATATTAATTTGTAAATATGATGAATTCAAATAATATGTAAAACTTAAAAACATAATTCTAATGTAAATGAGTAACTCTAATATCATATCTAACAAAAAAGTACTTACACATGTAAGTTTATATAAAACCTTTAAAAGCTGTTTTTTAAAAGCAACTCTATAGCATTATTATTAAATTTGCAAGTTTCGGGATTATATAAATAAGGAATTATAATTAATCTTGAATCTGCACTTATGTAAAGTTTAGGATCATAATTTTCTGGTTTGAGTATGTTAATTATGTAGCATATTTTACCCTGGCATTTATCTAATTTTTTTAATGCTCTATTTACTTCAGCGGTTCTTTCTTTATCATTCATTCCGCTCCAATATTTAAAATCAATATATTTATCATTATCAAAAACAAAATCGAATTTTTCATATCTTTCTAGTTCCCTAATGCGTTCAAGTTTAAAATTGAAAGGTTCCAATATTTTGTTCACTAAAAACTCACCAACAACCTCGCCTAATGCACCAAGATATATTCTATTAAAAACATTCGGAAAAAGAATATATCTTGATTTTTGAAATGAGGTTGCATAACCTTTTAGTTCAAAATAATCTTTAACACCATTTATGGACATAAGCGTTTTTAAATTGGAGGAATTTTCACATATGCAAAAATCATTAGGCATACTATATGTAACGTTTATTTCATTGTATTCATTTAAATTGTAATAATAATGATTACTAGCTTCCTTTAACTCAACATATATATCATATTTAAAATGTATTTCATCATTATCGTACGGATGTTTTAAAACAACATCTCTCAATTCCTCCCATTTTTCAATATCACTTTCAAATTTAAACTGTTTTAGAGTCTCTAATCTATCATTAATTTTTCTAATTTTCGAATTGTTTACATTATGTATGCTTTGATCATCAATAATTTTTATATTTTTACACTCACTTAGCAATTTTCTTAGTTCATAATTAATTTGTATGTTGAGAAGATCTTCTTTACAAATTGCTAGCTCGGTTTCCATTTGTTGATCAAAGGAAATATAAATGTTTTTATTCTTTTTATTAGTTCTACATATTCTTCCAATTGCTTGTAAAATAATTTTAGCAGTATGCATATATAAATGTTTTGACCTTGGAGTTCTAATTCTTTGAGTAGAAGTATGATATAATCTTTTAATTCCTTTTTTTATCTCAATATTCGCTTGTTCAAGAGTAAAAAAACCAACTTCCTCTAGACACTTAATTTGATATATAAATTTTAGTAATTGCTCTTCTGTTGGGCTAGAATTCATATTTACAAACAAATTAGTTGGCTTATCCAAAAATAAAGCATCAAAGTCTTTATATTTTTTTCCATATGAACTATCTTTTATTGTTTCCAATAAATCTTCATACATTTCATTATATTCGTATTGTAAGTTTTGACCGGCTCCAATTGATTGATAGGACGAAACTACAAACACATCATTTCCTTCTTTCAATTTACTAAAAATATTTTCTTTTAAATTTTCAAATTTATCTAACGGACCATCTAAAGAATATAAATATGCATTTTTACAATACTTTGTTTTTAATGTTTTAAATATAAATTTAACTACTTCGTAATTAAAATTCATACTATTATTCATCGACACATTTGTTAAAAATAAAAATGAATTTATATTTCTTACAAAAAAGTTATGAATTGCATACGTAACTTTGCAATATCTTGATTTCATATAGTCTTCTGTAGTAATTTTATCAATTTTCTTTTTGATTAACTTAAACTCATCTTCAGTCAAAAAATTTTGTATAACATCATAATAATTTTTATCATTAATAATACATTTATCAATATCAATTTTCACATTACTATAATCACCTAAATTTTTCATAACAAAATTGTTAATTCTATCTTGTTCATCCCGACTTAATTCGTAGTATAAATGTCCTAATTTACTTTTAACATAAGGAAGATCATAGTTGCCAGTAACTGTATTTAAAGTGCCACTTGCGGATATACCCACTACTTTAGAGTTTGAGCATAAATAAATTAATAGTTTTTCTGGCGATATATTAAAAGATATTAAATTAATTTTTGATTGAGTATCAAAACTATCATTATCTATTAAATTATAAAATCTAAATCCTTTTTCATAAACTGAGCAATCTAGTTCACTTTTTAAATCAACTAGTTTAACCGATTTTGTTTTCTTTGTGTTAAGAATTTGACTGGTTAAGTAATTTAAATATTTCCCATCAATACCAAACTCTGATAAAACTGTTTTTACAGCGGCTTCATAAGAAAAATTATTTGTTTCTTGATTTCTATCATTCTTTAATGATAAATAGTTATCCGCAATTAACTTAACTCCATTTTGGAAATACACTAAAAAAGATTTAATTTCATTAAGCAATGAAAAAAGACTTTCCTCCTCAGTTGTTTTTTTACTGTTGGAACTTTTTATCCAGTTTATATGCTGTTTATGGTCGTTTTCAAAATAAACAAATTTTTTCTCATCATTTAGAACTGTATGAAATTGATAATCCTGAAACAAAAAGTTTGCCTTTTCTTTTTCTGAAACCTCAAGTTTATGAAAATCAACAAGATTATATTTTTCTTCAATTTCTTTTGCTCGCGCACTAAACTCATTCAGTATCTTCTCTGGCGTATAGTAACGTAATTTTTTATTATTTATATTGTCAAATAGTTTTTTAGATACTTCTGTTAATAATCTTGAAAAATTAGTAGTTTCCAACCCAGAATAAATTATACGGAATAATTCAATTATTCCTATTTCAGTGTTTAAACAATCATCTATTATATTATTTAAAAAAATTTCTTTGCTTGAATCAAACTCATCAATAAAAATAATGGAATCGTTTAATAATGATTTATTATCAAGGAAATTATATGAAGGCTCAATAATTGTTGAATTTCTAACAAGAAATTTATCAATACTCATAAAAAGTATTTTCTTTTCATCAGTGAATACAGCTGGATAAAGTTTTGAAATCCATTGATAATCAGAATCATCTTTGATGAGTTGTAATTTTTGCGCTTTTGTTCTTTTCTTTCCATCAGCATCAATTTTTAATACTTCTTCAATTACTAATCTAAACTCCTTTTCATATTTATCTCTAAGGTTTTCTTTGGCTTGGTTTATAATAAAAATAGTATTATCTTTTGAAACAATATCTCTTGCCATATCTTTTCTTTTATTCAAAGCGGGTTTGAGCGTGTGTATAATATTAATGCAAGTCTCCACGTTGTTTAAAATACCATTTTTATTAAATTTATCTCTTGGTATTAAAGTTTTAACTTCATCGAAGTGATCAATGAGAGTATCAACATTATTATCTAAAAACAAGACATCGTTTTCAAACTCATCTAACCTATTATCTTTTTTAAAATATTCTTGTAAATCTGCTATAGGTAAATTTTTCTTTAAATTAGTAATGAAAATAATCTTATTTTTTGCTTTCTTATAGTTTTCATATATGAACTCAATAGCATCATGTGTTTTTCCTATACCAGTAGGCATATCTATCAATAATAACCCACCTTTTTTTTCAGAAAAGCAGTAATTATTTAATAAAGTCTTCATAGTTTACTCCTAAGCACTTATTAAAATAATTTTATCATAAAGTTGTACTATTTCAATGTATAAAACTGAGATAATTATTCCGTTTTTGCCGCAAAATTAACAATTTGACAACTTTCAGCAAATGTTTTTTAGCACTTTGTTGACAACAGTGCTAATTTGTTTATATAATATAGTAACAAAGGGGGGGACATATCGCATGATAGAACTATTTAAATTTGTTTGGCAACTAATAGAAATTTACAAAAAAATCAAAAAACAATATGATAAAAACATTATTTATGTTAATTGTAATAAAAAATTTTTAGGTGAAGATATGCGCACATTTGAAAAAGAAATTGGACTGCAAAATAGCAATGTAATACAACTATATACGTTAAACGATAAGTATTATAAGCTCCATTTAAAAAAAATGAAGTATATTTGGAAAAGATTTAATAAAAGTAAAAAATATTCTAAAACACTTTATTATACTGGATGCGTTAGCGTGCCATTAGCGATTTATGATGGGTATATGGCAAGCAACAAAGCAAACATTGTTTTTTTGGAAAACAACAAAAATACTAATAAAAAATATATAGTAAAAAGCAGCAAAAAACACATCGATTATGACATCAATTATGAAATCGAAAATTCATTAGAAGACATCAATGTCGTTATAAATAGTTCATATGATATAAGCACTGATAAATTACCTAAAAGAAATTCAATATTTCTTAATGTAAGGATGAAAAACGAGGTAATTTCCAAAGAATATTTGGATTTTGTTTATGAAGAATGTTTAAAACTATTTGATTACTTAGATTACAAAAATGTAAAAAACATACATTTATACGTTGCAGCAAGGCAATCTATTGCTTTTACGATTGGTAGTTCAATACAAAAGCATCACCCAAATGTGTACTGTTACGAATATGAAAACGGAAACTACACATGGAAAATTAACATTAAGGAAGGAAGAATACAAAAATGAAAGATTTAAATGATTTATTTAAAGACTATAATGATTCAATAATGCTACATGATAGTGATTATGACAAAATGAGAGAAAAAAGGGATATCACTTTAGATGAGATTAAAAATAATTTGGATAACTTAACATTTAGTTATATTAATTTGGGAAGTTATAAATTAAAGACAGGCGTAAAATATAAAGATAATGACTATGACATTGATTGTGGTATAAGACTTAATATTCTAGAATCAGATTTAGAAAAATACGATGCAAATGAATGCAAAAAATCTGTTTATGATGCTATATCTAATCATAAGGAGAAAAAATTTAAAACAAAATGTCTAACAGCCATATATATAAAAGATGGTAATCCTAATTATCATATTGATTTTCCAATTTTTGCCTATGATGATCAAACAAAAAAATATTATTTGGCAGATGGAAAGCAAGATGATGTCAAATGGGTCGAATCTAAACCAAATGATTTAATAGAGTATTTGCAATCAAAAAACACTGATTATAAGAGAATAATTAGACTTCTTAAAAAATGGAATAACAACGCATTTGCAAATAAAAGAAAAAATTCAAAAACCCCAAGTATTGCCTTAACGTTAGAAGCAAAAGAATGGTTTGATTCTTTCTTTTTTGACAATGATTTAGACACACTTATCGAAATTGCAAACAGGCTAAAAAACTTAGTTATTAATGGTCACATATCCAAATGTCATCCGTTTTCTTCGGATAATATCTATTATAAAATGGACGCTGATGAAAAATGCGTATCAATATTTTTAGAAGAAGTGAAAAAATTACATAATACATTAATTGAAGCTAAAAATATTAAAAAATCCAGTTTATATGAATGTTGCTGTATACTGAGAAAAATATTTCCAGACTTCCCAGAGCCAGAAAAAGAGGAAAGCAATGAGTCTTTCTCAAAAAGTGCAAAATATGCCTGATTATAAAAATATATTAGAAAAAATAATCGGTATAGAGAATATTGTAATAGCCGATAAAAGCAAATTATATAATAATCATGACTCGCAATTTATTTGTACATTTGATTTCTTAGGGGAAAAATTTGAATTGTTCCTTCCAAAATATTTTCCAATTCACTTACCAAAACTAACGGTTCTTACAGATTTAATTCATTCGCACATTGACAAAAAAGGTGTTGTTTGTCTTCAAAATCAAGAAGATATTGACTATGACATAGAGAATGAGGAAGAAGTAATTATAAAAACTATTAATTCTCTGAGAAACCTTTTATTAGTTTCAGAAGAAGAAAACTCAAAAGAAATCAAATACGAATTTAATGACTATCTACCTTTTTATTTGAATTATTGCGAAAAAAAATGTCTATTATGTTCATCAATTAATGGCGACAAAGGCCAATTAGTTATTGAGGAAAATAGAATATTAATCGGGATTGATTCTACACTATACAAATGTTATAAAAAAAACTCAAATAAAAATTATCCATTCAGAAATTATATTCATTTAGAGTTACACTCTTTACCTAAGATTACTACCAGCAATTTGATGATCAATGAATTATATAATTGTCTTACCAAGTCATCACAGAAAAAAATGGAAAAAGAAATGAATAAAGCGCAATTTTTTTTATGTGAATATAAACTTGATAACGGAATTAAAAATTACTTTCTTACAGAGTTAGAACAAAATAAAAGTATTGTATATAAAAATAATATTTCTACTTTTGACACATGCATAAAAATATATAATGTTCGTGATATTTCTTTTGAATTTTTGAGAACTAGAGGTGGAAGCATACAGGCCGATGAAGATGTATTAGTCATTGGATGTGGATCTGTTGGGAGCGAAGTGGTTGAACTGCTTTCAAGCTCTGGATTTTTAAATTTATCCATAGTCGACTACGATCTTTTGAAATATGAAAACACATACAGAAATTTAACAGGTTTTATATACTTAAATCATTTAGAAGAAAGCAATAAAGCTGAAGTTTTAAAATGTTTCACAGAATTTAAATATCCTGATGTAAATATAACAATTTATAAAGAAAACATTGTAGAACTTTTAAAATGCACTAAATTAAATCTAAAAAAATATAAATATATTATAGTTTGTGTAGGAAATAATATTCTACACAAATATATAAATAAATACATTTATGACAATAATATTAATACGAAGCTTATTTTTGGTTGGCTTGAACCTTACGGAATCGCAGAACATATTCTAACAATAGATACATCAAAACCTGGATGTTACAATTGCCTATGCAAATCAACAAACAATATTCATTTTACTACCGATGATGTAGATTATAAAATTAGAAATAATGTATGTGCAGGCAGTTATACTCCCTATGGGAAAGTATCCACAGTTAGATTGGCCACTTCAATTGTAGACTTATTATTAAATGATTATAGCAGTTATTCCCCCTTGGGAAATAAGCATTTCATAAGAAAAGGTAACTTTAAAAAGTATCTGCAGGATGGATACAAGCTGACAAAGTATGCAAACTACACTCAGGAGGAATTAGATTCTATATCTAAAGATTTTGTTTATGAAGGATGCGATATATGTGGAAAACGTAGTAATAACATATAAAAGACTATCAATAGTTATAAAAACTGATGTAATTAAAAGTCTTTTTAAAGTAACAAATTCTCATTTAGAAAGTGGAGGCATTTTGTATGGATTTAAAATCAAAGAAAAAAACGAATATATTATCTCAGGAATTACAAATCAGCAATATTTTGATCGTGTTACATCAACTAGTTATAGTAGATTAGATCCAAATCACATAGAAATTGTCAACTCTATTTGGAAATGTGATAATACTACAATGTACCTAGGCGATTGGCATTTTCATCCTTCTGATTATGTTTTTCCTTCGAGTACTGATTATAACACATTTAAGAATAATTCAGTTAAATGCAAAACAAGCTCAAAATATTTGTTTTACTTAATTGTAGGAAAAAAAGAAATTGCATTATATATATGTGAAAAGGAAGATGGCGCCATAATTAATTCTCAAAAAATATATTTTAAAGATATTTTTTCAGGCCACAAATATTAAAAAACTTAGTATTAATTTAATTATATTTGATTTTTCATTTCATTTTAATACAATTACATTTATTATTTAATAAATATCAAATACACCTTATCCTGCCATTTTTCTGGCAAAGCAGATAACAATCTCAAACCAAAACTACGATTAATACTATAGCGTATTTTAGGATTTTTCTTATTAACAATCTTAATAATTTGCTTAGCAAATTTATTAGGATTGTTTTCTTTTTTTAATTCTTTATCCATCATAAATTTTAGTTTAGTTAATTGATTTTTATAATGTTCAGTTTTATTTATTAATCTATCATATTCATCACTTGCGTTCGCTAATAATTTTGTTTTAAATGAGCCAGAATGTATTTTAATTACTTTTATACATAAATAATTTAATTCTCTTCTTAATACATCAGTATAAATATCTAACATTCCTTTTGAAATAGTATAATATCCCATAAATGGTTGAGGAGAATAACCCGCTAATTCACTTGTTATATTAATAATTCTACTTTTCTTACTTTTAAGTAAAGGCATAAATTTCTTATTCATTTTATATGTGCCAAAAAAGTTAGTTTCAATAATGCGGCGAAGTTTACTTTCTTCACCTTCTACAATTGAATCTAGATAGAATATTCCTGCTAAATTAATAATTGCATATAACCAATCAGTATGTTTTGATACTTCAATATAAGCATTATTTATATCTTCATCATTAGTGACATCTACTTTAATAGGAATAAGTGATTCATTTTTCATTGAATCATCTATTCTTAAATCAGTTGCAAATACAGTAAATCCATTATCAAGTAAACTATTTACAACCGCTCTTCCTAATCCACCATAAGCACCTGTTACTAACACATACTTCTTTTCCATAAACATTACCTCTATTATATTAATATTATCATAAAAAACTTTAAGTTTAAAAAACAGTCGGTAAAAAATACATTTTTAATGATGGACTTTTAGATTTTTTGCTTGTTACATCGAATAAGAACATGCAATTGTATGTTTTGTCAATAGACTCGCACTTTAAAGTTTCGAAAGGTGATTTTATAAGTCCTACAAAATGCTATCATCCTAAATGTACTATTTCTACATTGTTTTCACATAATTGTTTATAAATATCTGTTGATACAACGGATACTGAAAAGTTATATGTTGGAGATGGTTGGCAAGTAGCATTAGCTACCTTGCGTGATGATGGGAATTTTGATATATTGATTGCATCTAAGATAATTACTGAGTATGATAAACTAGTTAATTTTTCAAAAGTTTATTTGAATGTTGAAATGAGGGATTAATATAGAAGAAAAAAGTGAAGAAAGTATTTTTAAGATTATTGCATGGTTAAAAAAGTTGGGAATTAATAGTCTATTATTAATTGTTGCTCTTGTACTTATAATCGGTATTATTAAAGTTGGCTTAGATTATGATTCTACAGGGAAATTTAATTTATTGGGATTTCTTTTTACATTAGCCTTATCAGGTGCTTTTGTTGAACTTTATAGAATCGAAAGAAATTAAAAAGTCAACAAACGAAGCTCGATGCAGAACGAAAAAAATTAGAGGAGTAGAGACTCCTCTTTTTTGATGAATAAAAATTTTTTTAAATTATACCGAAATACTTTTACATATTGTACATATAATAATAGTGTAGAGATCTAGAAATGTTTTAGAGGATGATTCTACTAAATTATTAAGGGGGAAATATTATGGTAATTATGCAGCATTTAATGAAGTTGAATTTTATAGGTATTGAAGCATCTTTAAAGAGGACAAATTATTGAATGATAGATTAATTGATGTCGTCTCTATGTTCATCACCATAATAAGCATAATTGTGTCGATTTTGGTATCAATTAAAGATAGAAATAGAGATGATTATAATTTTAGAACACTTAATTTGACTTTGAATTATTCACTAAATTTTTCTGGGAAATCTGCATGCTAGACTAGTCTAAAAGAGGCATTTTATCATTTTGATAAGATGCTTTTTTGAGTTCTAAATGTATAAAAAAGTTTTATATATAATTGTATTAAGTTATATTTAATAATATAAATTACTTATGTAATTTATATCATTGATTGTGGAAAACTATGTGGAAAATTACTATTTGCAATTACTTCCAAAATGGGTTAATATGTAATTGAGGATAGAGGGCATAAAGCTTGGGTGGCTCGAAAAGCCTAAAATATAAACTCTATCTAAATTTGTTATTTGATACGCCTGTCGTAGTTATTAGTTGGTGTATCATTTTCTCTTTTTTAAGATGATAATTGATTATGAAGTCTATTTCGAGTCTAAACTACATAAGTAATAAAAAACTTAAAAAGGAGCTGATTGAGGAGTGCTAATAAATATGGACCAGAAAAAAATTAATGAAATTAAGAATGTAGTAAAAAATATTTTGAGTGGCATTAGATACGATGGAAAAGAAATGGTCAATACTCAAGCATGCTTAGATTACATTGAGATTATAAAAAAGATTGATATAAAAGTTTATAAAATTTCATTTAAAGATTTAAAAAAGGAACTTGAAGATTTTGGCGCTATGATGGTGCGTACAAAAGGTGTTACTAGAAACATTGCGAGAATTTACTTAAACAGTGATAAAGATCCTGTATTTCAAAGATTTTCTTTGATGCATGAATTTGGTCATATTTTATTTGATGAATATACAACTGAAGATTTCAAAGATAAATTAGTTGTTAGTTCGCATATTAATTATCGCCTTTTTTCTATTCCTGATTCTGATACTGATAAAAATAAATATCTACAAAGAGAACAGTATGCGAATATATTTGCACTTGAATTATTAATGCCAAGCACTAAAATAAAAGAACTAAAAAAAGTGTTTAGCGATGATGAAATGTCAGTGTTTTTTGGTGTAGATAAAGTGGCTGTCAAAACAAGATTAGATCTTTTAGCAGATTAAATGCGTTGGAGTGTGTATTATGTGTGATGAAAAAGAAACACTTACGCCAGAATCTATAGATAATTTTGACATAGATTCATCAGATGAGATAGATTTAGATGATTTTGATTTTGATTTGGATTTAGATGATTTTGATTTTGATGAAGCAGACGTAGAAAAAATAGACTTAGATGTTAAAGCATATCAAAATCCTTCAGAGGCATACTCTGATTTAATGAAACAAATGAAAGATTCTTTTGAAGCGGAAGAAAAGTTTATAAGAGAAAGACGTGCGTGCTATTCTAAATTAATTTTTAGTTTAATAATCATAAGTTATATATTGATAATTGCTATAACTATATTGGCGTTTGTTTTTGAACTAGATATGGGTGTTTACATCTCTGCATTTGTTGCCCTTGTAGTGGAAAGTTTAGGGCTTTTAAAAATATTATTTGAATATTTGTTTAATAGAAAAGATAATAAGGTTTTAGAAATTATTTCAAATACTCTCAAAAATTTTGGCGAATATTGGAAAAATAAAAACGATAATAACTAGTCCATTCAATAAAATTGGCTTTTTTAATACTTAGCAAATAAAATAGGAGGTGTTAAAGTGTTAAAACAATTATATGAAATAACCATTAAAGGTGGACATATTGACAGTGTAACCTTTTTATATTTTTGAGACACGAAATTAAAATCGTGTCTTTTTTTTATACTAAGTAACGAGATACATCCTCGTAGAAAAGCTTACGTGAAAAGTTTCACTACATATTTGGCAATCGATATTATTAAAAATTTTGTGATAAGACATTTTATCAATTAAAAATTCACAAATTGCGTGCGCTTTGATAATTAAATTATATCAATATAGATAATACCACATAAATTTTATATAATTATATTAGATATTAAAATATCTAATTATTTAATTTAGGGGGTTCATAATCATGTCTGTTACTTTATTTAGTTTTTTAACTCCAAAGGCTCAAACTTTTTATTTAGATCATAAATCAACAATTAGACAAGTTTTAGAGAAACTAGATTCTCATAAATTTAGTGTTGTTCCTTTAGTGGATGAAGACGGTAAATTTATATCTACTATATCTGAAGGTGATATCTTAAGATATATTAAAAATAAAAGCAAATTTAATCTTGAAGTAGCAGAAAAAGAAAGCATTGCAAATATTGAAAAATATCGTCCATATGAACCTTTTGAAATTAATATGGATATCAAGAAACTCTTTAAATTATCATTAGAGCAAAACTTTGTTCCAGTTGTAGATGATAGAGGTATTTTTATTGGTATTGTAAAAAGAAAAAGTATTATTAAATACTTATATAGCAATAAAGAAATAGATTTAAGTGAGGAATAATAAATATGTCTAGTAGGTTTATTTTTCCTAACTTTAATAAAAGCATACTAAATATATCTGCAACACTTGCAGAATTTTTGAATTGCCCAAATAACAATGCAACTCTTCCAATATTAAAAGAAGAATTAAAGAAGAATTATAAAAATGTTGTATTTATAATATTTGATGGACTAGGAATTAATCCTATTAATATTAATCTAAAAGATGATTCATTTATGAAGTCAAATATTAAAGAAGTACTAACATCAGTATTTCCATCTACTACTGCGAACGCAACTACGACAATGTTAACTAATAAATATCCTATGGAACATGGTTGGTTTGGTTGGAGTTTATATTTTGATGAACTTAAAGTAGCAGTAGATGTATTTCCTGGTGTTAACTCACATACTAAAGAGCCAGTAGATCAAAGCTATAAAACGAATATTATTCCTACTGAGCCATTTTATAAATATGCAAATACGGATTACACGATTAGTAAAGTAGTCCCTATCTATTGGACAGATGGAGAAGATTTAAATAAATATGTTGCCTCTGATATTGATGATTATTTTTCATTGACTAAAGCAATATGTGAAAAAGAAGGAAAACAATTTGTCTATCTATATTGTCCTGAACCAGATCATATGATGCATGAATATGGGGTTTTATCTCTTGAGAGTAAAATCACAATTAATTACTTAAATCTAAAATTAAAAGAATTATATGACTCAGTAGAAGATACATTATTTATTATTACTGCAGATCATGGACAAGTTGATGTAAGTGATTATATCGAACTTTATAAAGATGAAAAGTTACTTTCTCTTTTAAGTTGGCCAGTATTCTTAGAATCACGTGCTCCAGCTTTTAAAATAAAAGAAGGATGTAATGATAAATTTATTAAACTATTTAACGAAAAATATAGTGAAGACTTTGAACTATTTGAAACCAAAGATTTAATTAATCAAAAAGTATTTGGTCCAATAGATAATTTAGATAAAGCATATTTACTTGCGGATTATATTGCAATTTCTAAAAATAATAAAATTATGTTACTTGGAGAATTAGCACACCGCCATAAAGGACATCATGGATCACTAACAGAAGAGATGCTAGTTCCATTAATTCTAATTTCCAAAAGATAAAGTTAAAACGGCAGTTTAAACTGCTGTTTTAATATACAAATATCTATTTTAATTCTTCAATAAATTTTTGCATTCTCTCTGTCACAAGTTCCGATTTATGCATATTAATGAGTTCTTCTTTGCTCACCCATTTATAAGCCATAGTCTCTCCATCTTGTAATATAATATTTTCTTTTTTCCAATCAGTAACGCATAAATATTCTACATATATAGAATGATTTTTTGGTTCAATAACTTTTCCAACTTCAATTAAGTCTAATGAAATAATACCTGTTTCTTCATAAAGTTCTCTTCTTGCACACTCTAAAGGTGATTCATTTTTTAATGCTGATCCACCAGCAGTAGCTTCCCACATTCCACCATAATGTTTTCGAAGATCTCTTTGCATTAATAAATAAGTGCCATCAACATGTCTTACAATTATATCGCATACTAGATGAAATAAACCATCTGGTATTTTTTCTCCACGAATAAGTTCTTTATTTTCGATTTTTTCAAAGCGCTCATTATAAGCATCCCATATTTCCATAAATGCCACCTCCAAAAAACATATTGAATTCTAAATAAATTATATATTAAAAACAATGTGAATTTATATAACTACTAGAATAACATATATTTATTGTTTCTTTTGTTGCTCTTTTTTGTTAGAATATTACACGGTAAACTAAATATGTATATTTAGTTTTAAATAGCGAGGTCAACAGTTATGAAAATATTCGTTATTGGAGCAGGTAAAATTGGTCAATCAATCGTTCGTAGTGCTTCTAAAGAAGGACACGACATTACAATTATTGATAGTAATGCAAAAATCGTAAACCAATTGATAGATTCTTATGATGTCATGGGTATGGTTGGTAATGGTGCTAGCTTAGAAATTCAAAAAGAAGCTGGTGTTCAAAGTGCTGATCTAGTAATTGCAGTTACTTCTAGTGATGAAGTAAATCTTTTATCTTGTCTTCTTGCACATAAATTAGGCGCTGATGACACCATTGCACGTGTTCGTAATCCTCAATATTTGAAACAACTACAATTTATGAAAGAAGATTTAGGATTATCAATGTCTATTAATCCTGAATATGAAGCTGCTAAAGCTATCGCACGTAACTTAGCCCTACCTGGCGCATTAAATGTTGAAACATTTGCAAATGGCAGAATGGAATTAGTAGAACTACGTGTTGAAGCAAATAGCATCTTAAGTGATACAACTTTAATTGAACTTGCTAACAAAGTTAAAATTAAAATGCTTGTGTGTGCGGTTGTTCGTGGTGATGATGTTATTATCCCTGTCGGTAATTTTATGCTTAAAGCTAATGATAAAATTTATATTGCTGCCTCACACCAAGATTTATATAGATTCTTCCAAAAAACAAGTAAAATGGAAAAATTACGTTCCATTTTAATGATTGGTGGAGGTCGTATTGCCTATTATTTCTGCCAATTAGTGGCTAAAAACAAATATAATATTAAACTTATTGAACATGACCATGAGACTTGTAGATCGTTAGCAGAAAGTTTTTCTCATGTTGAAATTATCGAAGGCGATGGAACAGATCAAAGTATTCTAGAGTCTGAAGGTATTGAAAACATCGACGCATTTCTAGCTCTAACTGGTGTTGATGAAGAAAACATTATTATTTCTATGTTTGCCCAAAAACGTAATGCTAAAAAAATCATTACAAAAGTCAATAATCCTAACTTAAATAGTATGATGGAAACCATTGGCATGGCCAGTGTCTTTTCACCTCAAGAAATTATTGCAAACCAAGTATTATCTTATATTCGTGCTAAAGCAAATAAGCGTGGTAGTAATGTTAAAACATTATATAAACTCGTTGATCAAAAAGTTGAAGCATTAGAATTTAACGTCAAGAAAAAAGGTAAGATTGTTGATGTTCCACTTAAAAATTTAAAACTTAAACCAAATATTATTATTGCGGGAATTATTCGTGGAAACGAAGTAATTATTCCTGATGGAAATACATCTATTCAAATTGATGATAGTGTTATTGTCATCACTACTGATTCACTTTTAGAAGATTTAGCAGAAATCGTAGGTTAAAAATATGAATAACTATCGAAATATTTTTAATACAATCGGAAGAATACTTCAAGTTGAAGCTATTTTAATGATTTTTCCGCTTATTGTTGCAATCATATACAAAGAACCATTTAACACTACAATACTTGCCTTTGGTGCAACAGCTATTGTATCTTTTGTAATTGGTTTATTATTAAATATTAAAAAAGCCAAGAGTCATACAATTTTACCGCGTGAATCATTTATTATAGTTACCTTATCTTGGGTGTTTATGTCCCTTGTTGGTTGTATTCCACTTATCGTTAGTAGACATGTCCCTAATTTCTTTGATGCATTTTTCGAAATGTGTTCTGGCTTTACTACAACTGGTGCAACAATCTTAACTGATGTTGAAATAATGCCACATAGTATTTTATTCTGGCGTTCTTTCTCCCACTGGATTGGTGGAATGGGTGTTATTGTCTTTATTTTGGCAATACTACCTGATAATAAAGAAGGCTCAAACATGCATATTTTACGTGCTGAATCTCCTGGTCCTCAAGTTGGTAAACTTACTTCTAAAATTTCAGTTACAGCTAGAATTTTATATTTGATATACGTTGCCTTAACAGTTATTGAATTCTTGTTTTTGGTCTTAGGTCCTGATAAAAAAATGGATTTATTCTCAAGTATTACTTTAACATTAGGTACAGCTGGTACAGGAGGATTTGCTGTTCTTAATGATGGTATAGCAAGTTACGCTCCATACTCGCAATACGTAATTGCAACATTTATGCTCCTATTTGGAATTAATTTCTCGTTGTTTTATATGATTTTAATTGGAAAGATAAAAGGTGTATTTAAGAACGAAGAATTACGTTTATATCTTTCAATTGTTATAATAAGTATCGTTATTATTGTAATCTCATTAACTACAAATGGCATTTATGGAACATTTGAGGAGCGATTTAGACATTCATTTTTCCAAGTAGCATCTATTATATCCACAACTGGATATTCTACTACTGATTATGCTGCAGGCGCTAATACTACTTGGTCGACAATTTGCTTTATGGTAATTATCTTCTTAATGCTTACTGGTCCTTGTGCTGGATCAACAGGTGGTGGAATTAAATTATCCCGTATTAATATTTTATGTAAATCAGCAATAAGAAAAATAAAACAAATGATTTCACCTCGTAAAGTTGTACCACTTAAAGATAGTGGAGCAGTTATTGAAGAAGATGTTGTACAAGGTGCTGAAAGTTTCTTTGTTTTATATATGATTATCTTATTTGTAAGTACGATGCTAATATCTTTTGATGGAAAAGATTTAGTTACTAATTTTACAGCATCATTAAGTTGTATAAGTAATATTGGACCGGGTTTAGGTAATATAGTTGGCCCTGCTGGAAACTTCTCTAGTTTCTCATCTTTCTCTAAATTTGTTTTATCTATCACAATGATTACTGGTAGATTAGAATTATTCCCAATGCTTGCATTATTTAATTACAAAACTTGGAAAACTAGATAATATAAGCCCACTATTTCAATATAGTGGGTTTTTAATTAAAAAAAGTGAGATCAGTCTATCTCACTATATAATAATATTTGATATCTCTTCTATTGCTTTTTTAGCTTCAGGAATAGGGTGAGCAGGCCATACATGACCTAAGTTTTCTCCAATATTAACATGCACTTCTACATCATTTTCTTTTAATTTATCAATAAATAACATTGCATCAGGATATAATATATCATTCGTTCCAAGATATATATAAGTTGTAGGAAATTCTTTCACATCTCCATATAATGGACTTACAAGATGGTTATATAAATTATCTTCAGAACCAGCCCAATAAAGTCCCCATGCTTTTATAAGCGGAGTCCAAGACATTGGATCTTTCTTTTGATATTCTTCTATATCAGGATTAGTCATACTCAAATCAGCTGCAGGAGAAAGTAAAATAATTTTATTAGGCATTTTTATATTATGCTCAATAAAATATTCACAAAGTCCACATGTAAGTGTTGCACCAGATGAGTCGCCCATAAATATAATATTTTTACCTACATTATTTTCAAGAATTATTTCATATAAATCCACTAATTTATCATAGCAATCTCCAAATGTATGGAAAGGTAATAATGGATATAAAGGCATAATTACACAAGCATTTGTCTTTTTAATTATTCTTTTTATCATTTTAAATTGATATTTAACTGGACGATTAAAGAATCCTCCACCATACAAATATATAATCAAAGTATTACTTTTGGTTTTACCATTAAATACATATGTTTTAACATTTGCGTACGTAAAGCAATTAACATTGCGCGCAAATCTTTTAGGTAAATGATATTCCTTTTCACCACTTAATTTAATCTTTTCAAGTTGTCTAAGATTTTCTTCAAAATCATATCGCTTGTGATAATTAAAATGTTTAAGGTAAAACTCAACAAGTTTTGCCATTGTTGATCTTTTATCTTTCATTTCAACCACCACCAACTTAAAGTATAAAGCTTAAAATAATAAATTCAATCTTATTTTTTTAGGCTATAAAAAAAGCCAATCTTTTGATTGGCAATTATGAACAGCCATCTAATGATGTTGCAGGTAATGATGGAGATATTAAATTATTAGATTCATTAAGTTCATTTGGGAATTTCTTTGCCAATAAAATAATAGCTGCTGCGAAACCAATAATCATTAATAATATTATCCAATTCATCGGATCACAAAAAAACTTCATAAATGATATTCCATGAACATTTTTTATCATAAAAAACAAAACAGACATAGCCAACAAAATAGATAAATTAGTTATAATTATAGTATTTGAATCTTTTCCAAGTTGAATGATATTTGCAAAAACTATAGAAACAAGTGTAATAAATAAAGAAACAATCGCTAAAAAGCTAGTATCATGTTTTTCAATTTTATTTTGATGATCTCTAATAACTGCTTGAGTTTCTTCATGATTTTTTAGAAATAGAGAGCGCCATGCTTTATTTGAAAAATCTGAAAACTGTTTTTCTATTACTTCTAATTCCAGTGATAATTTTTGAGCTTGTTGCTGCAATTCTAAAAATTCTTTATATTCCAACTCATTCATTTCATCAAAAAACATTGATAAATCAATATAAGCGTCTTGAATTATACGATTTGCTTCAATACATTTTTTTCGAATTGGTTCAACTGTATTATCATGATTTTGAGCTATTATACCCTTTGAAACCATTACATCCACAATATTTTTATATGACTTTAAATTTTCTTTTTGATTTACAATTAAATTACTTACTTCATTAAACGATTCTTTTATGCTTGCCAATTCTTTTACCCTTTAAAGTAGTATAAACACTGAAATGATTATACCCCAAAACATCCTGCGAATTAATTGCCCTAATTGATGACTTGTCCTCTTCGGACATATTTACATCAATAGCGTCTTTCAACATTAACTCAATAGCACTCATACTACTTTGCCCTCTCATTTTCTTTTTTTTCATTTTTCTCACCTTTATTTAATCATATGCACAATTTGTTTGTCAAGCATATGTAGTTTAACACTTTTAAAAAAATATATACGCAAAAACACAAAGCTTTGATTAAATAGATGTAATATGATTAGTAAAAACTATTACTTGCTTATTATTTATATAAATAGGTGAACTACTATTATGTCACAAGCGAACTCTGTAATTACAACGAAATATATAGAAGTATACTAATTAAATACAAAATACGAACTTAGTAAATACAAAAATACGTATCGTGAACAAGTTACCATACAAGAACGAATCCATGCATATCGTTTATTTTTTAACTTATACCAAAGAATCTTTCAAAGAATGCAAGAATCTTAGTAATGATTGCTTTCTTTTTAATATCATGATTACCACCATCAAATCTTCTAGTAGGTGGCATAATTTTATCAATGTCAGTCCCTGTTATCTTAACACTTCCATATTCAAAACTATCTGAAATAAATTTCCTGGTTTCTTTTTCTTTTAAATTTTCACTTTCGATAATATATTTTAATTCCTTTTCTTTTTCTTCTGCGACATAACTACGCCATTCTGAAACAACGTCATCTATTTCGTTAATTCCATTGATAAAGTTTTCAATAAGAGCTTTTTTACTTCTTAATTCAGGTGATGAATCAATAGCTTTTTGTATGTTTATCAGTACCTCTTTATCTTGTAAATGACTATCATGATATTTTTGAACTAGCATTAATATATAATCTATGTTTATTTCTATTTGTTTTAAAAGTTCAATTTCAAAAACTACATCATCATTAATATTCTCTGCTTCTTGTATTTCTTGTTTATGCTTCCATTCTTCTTTTAAATCAAGATATCTACCACAATAGTCTTGGAAATCTCTTTCATTAATTAATCCATTACTGTCAAATTCATCAAATGAAGACAATAAATTACGCATACGAAGAATTGCTCCAAACAAAGCAATAAATTGCCTTTGATTTTTCTCACCAATTATAGTTTCATCAGACAAAGGATATTTTTCTTCTAGTTCACTCATAAGTTCTTTATATCCCTTATGATGTTTACCATCAGCATCATCGTATCCTTCATAGTAGTCTTTAAAGCCTTTTAAAAGAACAATTCCTGCTGCATCTTTGTCACCAAATAAAGCAATTGCGTCATCAGTTTTCTTTTGTAAATTTCTAAAGCAAACAATATTACCAAATGTTTTAATAGAATTTAAGATACGATTAGTTCTAGAATATGCTTGAATTAAACCATGCATTTTAAGATTTTTATCAACCCATAAAGTATTTAAAGTAGTTGCATCAAAACCTGTAAGGAACATATTAACAACAATTAAAAGATCTAATTCCTTGTTTTTCATTCTTAAAGAAATATCTTTATAATAATTTTGAAATTTATCACTTGATATATCATAATTTGTTGCAAACATAGAATTGTAATCTTTAATAGCTTCTTCTAAAAAATCACGAGATGATTTATCTAAATTAGATGTATCATCACTATTTTCTTCTCCAAGCAATTCTTCTTGCTCTTCTTCATTTGTGGCATAAGAGTATATAAGTCCTATTTTTAAGGACTTACTAGGTGACTCATTCATTTGTTTTTTAAATTCGCTATAATACACTTTAGCCATTTCTATAGATGATACCGCTAAAATTGAGTTAAATCCATTAACATGTGCTGAATCTTTTTTCTCTTCAATACTTTGTCTATCTTTAGATGAAACAATTTCATTAACATTTCTAATAACAGAATGTTTAAAATACTTATTGTTACGATAAGTTTTTTTGTCAAAATTATTTAATATATATTCAACAATTAGCTTTATTCTATTTGGATCACTATAAACATTCTCTCTATCTATATCGTAAACTTCTTCATCTTCGATATCATCAGGTAAATCGATTGTTTTAATATAATCAACTTTAAATGGCAAAACGTTTTTATCATTAATAGCATCTACTATCGTATAGGTGTGTAATTTATCTCCAAACGCTTGTTCAGTAGTTCTTAAATTATAATGTTTAGATGATCCTGAATTAGCTACAAATATTGGAGTACCAGTAAATCCAAAGATATGATAGTTTTTAAAGTTTTTTACTATTGCAGTATGCATATCACCAAATTGTGATCTATGACATTCATCGAATATTATTACAATATGTTTAATAAAAGCTTCATGGCCTTTGTTTTTTTCAATAAATACTGATAGTTTTTGAATTGTTGTAATAATGATTTTTGCATTATTATCTTCAAATTGCTTTTTTAAAATTGCTGTACTTTTATTTGAGTTAGCAGCACCTCTTTCAAATCTATCGTATTCACGCATTGTTTGATAGTCCAAATCTTTTCTATCAACGACAAATAATACTTTATCAATATATGGTATTTCAGTAGCCATTCTTGCAGTTTTAAAAGATGTTAGTGTTTTACCACTTCCTGTAGTATGCCATATATAACCACCTGCTGCAGTTGTACCATATTTTTTATAATTGTTTGAAATCTCGATTCTATTTAAAATTCTTTCTGTAGCAACAATTTGATATGGTCTCATAACTAATAACATGTCTTCTGCAGTGAACACACAATACTTTGTTAAAATATTTAAAATTGTATGTTTAGAAAAGAATGTCTTTGTAAAGTCAATTAAATCAGGAATTATCTTATTATTTGCATCTGCCCAAAAAGATGTGAACTCAAATGAATTACTTGTCTTTTCTTTCTTTGATTTAGACCCACTATCTTTAATATGATTATATCTAGTTGAATTAGAATAATATTTAGTATTTGTACCATTTGAAATGACGAATATTTGGACATATTCAAATAATCCAGACCCTGCCCAAAAAGAATCACGTTGATATCTATTAATTTGATTAAATGCTTCTTTAATAGCAACACCTCTACGTTTAAGTTCAATATGTATTAATGGAAATCCATTAACAAGTATTGTTACATCATATCTATTATTATGATTGCCTTCCACTTCATACTGATTTATAACTTGTAGTTTATTGTTGTGAATATTCTTTTTATCAATAAGTCTAATATTTTTAGTGGCGCCATCATCTCTTTTTAAATTTTGAACATAATCTTCTTGGATGATTCTAGTTTTTTCTTTTATTCCATTATTTTGATTAGCTATATTATGCTTAAAAAATCTATTCCATTCACTATCAGAAAACTTAAAATCATTAAGACTTTCTAATTGAATTCTTAAGTTCTTTATTAAGTCTTCTTCATTATGAATAGGTAAATAGTGATAAGATTGTTGACACAGTAAATTAATAAATTCTTTTTCTAAATCAGCTTCACTTTGATAAACACTAGATTTTGCTTTTACTGGTTTATATTCTGCGACAACTGTAGCATCGTTAGATTCAGTAATTATGTTAAAATATGGCATAATAGCACCTCCTATTTAAACGTTAATAATTTATCTCTATAATATTCGTATTGTTTCTTTCTTACTTCTATTTCAGCAAGCAATCCTTCTTCTAAATCATTACAGTATTTATTTAATTTATCTATGATTTCGGCGATTATGTTCTGTTCTTCTAAAGGAGGCAAAGGAATAATAATATTACTTATAGATGAAATATTTGAATGGACAACCTTACTCTTGACTTTTCCATCTTGCTTTTGCTTTTTCGCATTGCTTGTATCTAATGCATATGCTAAATATTTAGGATTTTGATTGTGTT
This sequence comes from Erysipelotrichales bacterium, assembly GCA_022508525.1. Classification (GTDB taxonomy): domain Bacteria; phylum Bacillota_I; class Bacilli_A; order RFN20; family CAG-826; genus RUG131. The sequence continues at coordinate 25,061 of JAFLVA010000003.1, read as the reverse complement.
TTAAAACTATAATGTCGCCTCCAGCTATGCATTTGTCATTTCCAACATAGGCAACAGATTTAGCAATATCTTCGACTCTTTCACCAGTAATAGCAAACAATATATCTCCTTTTTCAAAATATCTCGGGTTGTTTATAAACTTAATATTTGTATGTGAAACACAATTATCAAACCATATATTATAAGTCGTATAAATTTCCCCATATCTTACACAAGAAATACCAACGTCACATATTTGTTCTTTTGTAATTCCATTTCCTCTATACATATCCACTGCTATATCACAAAGTCTAACATTTACATACCCATAAACAAATTGTAAAAGTCTAATATCATCTAATTTATACCCCCCCCCGTCAACTCAGAGAAGCTTAACAATAAATCTCGATAATACTCATATTGTTTATTTCTTGCTTCTATTTCAGTGGGTAATCCAATATTCAAATCCGAACATATTTTGTCAAAATTGTCTAAAACATTTACAATTCTCTTTTGAATTTCTAATGATGGAATAACAATTTGCATATTTTCTATTACTTCTCTAGATAATCTTGGGATGCTTGCTTTTCTAACTTTACTATTTATGACACTTGATTTTGTTAATAAGTAATAATATATGTATTTGTTATTAACACTTTCACTTTCAATTACCAAACAGTCATCAGCAGCCCAAAAATCTATATCACAATATCCAATTGCTCCTGCAGCACCAGCACTTATAACATAGGTTTTTTCCTTTGCAACATTTGATTTATAATAATATCCCATTGGTTCCAAAGAATTTTGATAAACAGGATATTTTGCATCAAGCATTAGCTGACTTTTCACTACCCTTGTTCCGCGATAAACTTTTGCAATATCAATAATTTTAAGAGTTTTCGTGTCCTTTAAATTATCAAATGAAAGCAGTTTATCTCGATAAAATTCATACTGTTTTTTTCTTGCTGATAGTTCTGCTGCTAATTTTGCTGTTAATTTTGCTGTTAGTTCTGTGAAATTGTCCAATATTCGAACAATTTCACACTGTACCTCTAATGGAGGAACAGGAATCTTAAATTGAGCAACGGAACTTCCGTAAACATGAGGAACTCCGGAGCCGCGTTTTGTATTATAAATATTCTGCTGCATACTTTGCAAAAAATAATATATATATTTTTTGTTTAGATCAATATTGTATTTAGTATCAACTGTAAAACTATCCGCGGCCCATATAGGACGATTAAAATATTGTACATATCCCGCATAAGCACCAGAGGCAGCAATAGTAATGGTTTCTCCATATCTATTGGCAATATTATGATAAAATGCCGGTGTTTTCCCTCCAGATATTACTGGAACATCACCCTCTTGTGCCTCTTTAGATAATAAAGGTGTTCCCCTATTAAATACACAAACATCACCAAGTTCTTGATATTCAACACCATTAGGACATAGTTTCTTTAGTAATTCTTCAAGTTTACTCATTTAAATCACCTTCTATATCTCTAATGATTTCATCAATAGCAAGTCTTAATTCATTTTCTCTTGCTACAATTCTCTTTATTTCTTCGTTTAATACTTTAATATCTATATTTTCTTTAGTGTTTTCTTTTTCAACATAAATCGATACAGACAAATTATAATTATTTTCTTTTACATCTTCATAAGATGCTAATTTTGCAACATAATTTTTATCTTTTCTATCAACAAAGATATCAACCACATTGGAAATATTTTCTGGAGTTAACTTGTTATTATTAGTAACTTTTAAAAATTCTTTTGATGCATCAATAAATAAAATATTTGTATCTTCTTTTGATTTCTTTAATACCATAATACAAGTTGCTATACTTGTACCATAGAATAAATTATCTGGCAATTGAATAATGCAATCGATGTAGTTATTATCGACTAAATATTTTCGTATTTTTTGCTCTGCTCCACCACGATACATGATTCCCGGAAAGCAAACAATTGAGGCCACACCACTTGTTGATAACCAAGAAAGTGAGTGCATAATAAATGCTAAATCAGATTTACCTTTAGGTGCTAAAACACCCGCAGGTGAAAATCTAGGATCATTAATTAATAATGGATTATCATCACCCTCCCATTTAATTGAGTATGGTGGATTGGAAACAATAACATCAAATGGTTCGTCATCCCAATGTTGGGGTGAAATAAGTGTATCTTCACAAGCAATATTAAACTTATCAAAGTCAACATCATGTAAAAACATATTAATTCTACATAAGTTATAAGTTGTAATATTTTTTTCTTGACCAAAGAATCCTTGTTTAATTGCATCTTTTCCAAGAACTTTTATTGCTTGTAAAAGTAAGGAACCAGAACCACATGCAGGATCATAAACTTTATTAACATTTTTCTTTCCGACAACCGCTAACCTTGTCAATAATTCAGATACTTCTTGAGGTGTAAAAAATTCTCCACCTGATTTTCCGGCATTAGAAGCATACATGCTCATCAAAAATTCATATGCATCTCCAAATGCATCAATTGCATTATCTTGATAATTTCCAAGTTTCATCTGTCCAATCTCTGATAATATCTTAACTAATTTTTTATTTCTTTTTTCAACAGTAGAACCAAGCTTGTTAGAATTAACATCAACATCATCAAATAAACCACTAAAGTTAATCTCTGAATCAGTACCTTTTGCAGATTCTTCGATATTTTTAAATATTCTCTCTAAAGTTTCATTTAAATTTTCATCACTTGCAGCACGTGTGTTCACATTGCAGAATAATTCGGATGGTAATATGAAGAATCCTTTTTCTTGAACTAGACCTGCTCTAGCACTTTCTGCTTCTACATCTGATAAATTTGCGTAATCGAAAGTTGAATCATTAGATGCTTCGCGTTCGCTTTTATTAATATAATCAGTTAAATTTTCTGAAATATAACGATAGAACATTATTCCAAGGACGTATTGTTTAAAATCCCATCCATCAACTGCCCCACGTAAATCATTTGCAATGTTCCAAATAGATCTATGTAATTCTTCTCTTTCCAGTATCTTTTTTGTATTTATTTCCATAATTACGCCACCTCTTTCACTTCAATGTTATTTTCTTTTAATAGTTCTAATATTCTAATTTTAGCAAGTTTAGTTGGCTCATGATGTCCATTTTCCCATCTACTAATTGATGGAAACGAAACATTCAAAAGTTTTGCTAATTCTTGTTGTGAAAGATTGAGTTTGAATCTTAATTTTAATATTGCATCAGCGTAATCTATTTTCATTGATTTGTCCTCATTTTTATTAATCAAATTATATCACTTTTTGCATTATTTTCCCATTAAAATTAATTTTATTCCCGTTTTATGTCTATACATTAGCCATTCATCGATATTTTATAGAACCATGCTTTAAGTGCTACGTTTTCTGCCAAACGATGTCAAAAAATATGGATTTTAGTAAAACTAAATCTCTATTATCACTAATATGCTTGTTGGTATTCAATAGATACAAATATAAAAATTGTATGTTTTTTTCCATTTTTACTAAAAAAATGAGCAAATACTCATTGTATTTACTCATGCATCTATTTAAATGGTGGGCGCAACAGGAATCGAACCTGCACGGTATTACCACTAGATCCTAAGTCTAGCGCGTCTGCCAGTTCCGCCATGCGCCCACAAAATAAAAAAGTGTATTGTCTCAGAAAAAACAAGTACACATTTTTGATAAATGGTGCCGTCTATCGGAATCGAACCAACAACCTACTGATTACAAATCAGTTGCTCTGCCAATTGAGCTAAGACGGCATATTAATGGTGGACGCTACAGGGTTCGAACCTGCGACCTCTTCCGTGTGAAGGAAACGCTCTCCCAACTGAGCTAAGTGTCCTTGTTTTCTCCCTTGACACTTGTTTAATATATCAAATTTATAAAATAATATCAACTCAATTTTGAAAAAGTTTTTATCAAAATAAAAAAGGTACACAAATTTTCATTGTATACCTTGATATTTGTTCAATAAGTGTTCGATTTTAAATTGCACTATTAATTTTATTAGTATTAAATTTATCCTTTGTAGATAGATAGTTCCAATAGTCAAATGATCCCTTTTCTCTAATATAATCCGCTGTTACATCACGGTAATTATAAATATCATATCCATCTTTTTCTAATTTTCCAACAATAGTCATTCCAGGGAAATAATTATAATCGCGTTTAGAATTTCGATGTGTTGCTAAATAGTCAATTACAGCAATTCTATATGTCTTATTCACATCAATTCGTTCACTATCTAATCGACACATAAAGTTTGAATCATACTCTAATTCTGTTTTAAGTGTAGATCCTAACGCATCAATGATAAATATTTCATTATCAAATGGTAAGGCACGGTATAATCCGCCATAAGTAACAGTACCACTATCGACAGTTGCACGAGCGTTATTTACCATTGCATAAGAAATATCATATCCTGATTTAGTCGCATATTCTGCAATTGCTTCACAAACTAAGTTTGGAAGAGAACCACTAGACATAAATTGTCCGTTAAATGTGCCAAGAACTTCATTACTTGCTTCATCACTAACTTGTTTATAAGTATTTACAAGTTCTGCTAGTTCTTCATCATAATATCCCTTAGTGACTGTTGTCGATTTTAAATTTTTGTAAGTTTCACAAGTTACATTACCATTTGTATCAACATATAATTCAACATTGGAAATATATTTCCCATAACTTCCGCCTTGAATAAATGGAACACCGTTTATCATTGCTTTTTCTTCCCAATGTGAATGAGCACAAAATACTGCGTCTACATATCTTTGTTTGGATACATTTGAAACACTAGTAATTTGGTTTCTATCAACTAAATCATCGTCATTATAATTTGTACCAGTAATAGTACTTTGATCAGTATGACAATCAAGAATAACCACATCTACTGAATGTTCAGTTCTTAGTTCATCTGATAAAGTTTTAACAACGCTTGTAGGATCATTAAAATTAATATCATCAACATATTGCGATGTAATTGATGTAATTTGATCTTTACCAATAACGCCAATAATACCAACTCTTAAGCCATTATCTAAATCACGAATAACATATTTATCACCCAAGTCGGCATATTCCCCAACAGTTTTAGTACCAATATCAAATTCATAGATATTTGAAGCCAAGAATGGAGTTTGATATCCAGTCGTGCTACTTCTTTCACGATTTAATTGAATATATTTTTGTCCCCAGTCAAACTCGTGATTACCCAATGTAAAACAATCAAATTCAATATTATTCATACAATCTGTAAGAAGATTACCACGATTATAGTTAGATTCAATTGAGCCTTGCCACATATCACCAGAGTTAATTAAAAGAGTATTACCTTCACTTTTCTTTTCTTTAAGGTACGCACCAAGTTTTACAATACCTGGTTCACTATTAAGAGCATTTTCATTGACTGCACCATGAAAATCATTAATAGCGTATAATCTAACAAATCTATCAGTGTCATAATTTATAGATATAGAATCGTCACTATCTGAAGTCGGAGTACTTACACTTGTTGATTCACTGTTAGAATTTGAAGTTTTATCACTTGTCGAATCACCAACAACAAAATTAATTGTACATCCTGTCAACGTCAAAGATAATAACGTCAGAAGAAATAAATTTGATCTTTTTTTCATTGAAATATTCCTCATTTCAATTAATTTTAACATAAAAACACTATTTTTTAAATGTTAAAAAATAAATGAGGTTTATTATGAATCACTTACAGTTAGGTTTTTTACCCATTTCTTTTGACGAACAAAAATAAAACCAATAACTGCTTTAGCAATATCTGTAGACTGCACTGCTAAATATAGCCAAATAATATTTATATTTGTTAATGTTGCTAAAATCCAAGCAACTGGAAGAGTTATGCACCACATTGAAATAAAATCCGTTAAAAATGTATGAATTGCCATTCCACCAGATTTAAGGGTATTATAAAAACATGTGCATACACAAAACGCCCAAAGTAGTGACCCATAAATTATAATCAATTTAGTCGCCAATACTTTTTGCTCGGCATCTACTTTAGCAAATAGATAAGGAATAACCGGCGACAAAGCAACCATAATTATTCCTACAATAATGGATATTGTTAAGCCAACCACATATAATTTTTTATTATTATCTTGCGCTTTTTCTAACTCTCCTGCTCCTAGAGTATTACCAACCATTACTCCAATTCCAATAGCAAGCCCTTGGAAAATAATTGCAAAAATATTAGACATCGTAGAAACGATACTAAGTGCCGATAATACTCCATTTCTTTGTGATAAAGCCAAAGTCATTAAAACTTGACCTGATGACCAAAATAGTTCATTAAAAAACAAAGGAATAGATTTTATGAATAATCTTTTTAATAATGGCTTTTCAATGCGGAAATGCATGAAAACTCGCTTATCAAATTCAAATTTTTTAATCTTACATATTGCAATTAAAATTATTAATTCAATCACACGTGCAATTACTGTTGCATAGGCAATACCTTCAACACTTTTAACTGGATCTTTTTTAGCAAACACATAGATAAATAGTGCATTAAATAAAACATTTATTCCTAAAGAAATAGAATTAGCAATAAGCGGTATTTTAGTTTCTCCTATCTCTCTTAATGTACTAGAATAAATTGTCGCTATAGACTCAATAACGTAACTAATAACAATAATATTTAAATATTTCTTTCCAAGTCCAAAAATAACCTCGCTATTTAAGTCAGATTTACAATAAAACCACACCAAATGCTTACCAAAAATATAATAAAGAGGTGTCATGACTAGCAAAAGTCCTAACATTACCATCCACTTATATCTAAAACATTGGCGTACATGTTTATGATCTTTAGCGCCATTATATTGTTGAACAAATATTGCTGCTCCAGAAATTACACCAAAACCCGCAATTAAGAATATATAGCCAGCTTGGTTAACCGCATATACTGCCGATACTGCATCATTTGATACAGCACCAATCATAAATGTATCAACAAAAGACACTATAAAAGCTAGTAATGATTGAATCATTACCGGAAATGCTATAGAAAAAAACGATTTCAAGAATTTCTTATCTTTAAAAGTGTCAACAAGAAGCATATTTTCTCCTTACAAAACAAAAGCCCGATTACCTCGGGCATTTTCAACTAAATGGTGGGCCATAATAGACTTGAACTATCGACCTCACCCTTATCAGGGGTGCGCTCTAACCAACTGAGCTAATGGCCCATTTATACTTACGCTATATAAATATAATACAATGATGCCAAAATATCAAGAATTTTTTTCAATTTTATTTTAAAATTATGAATTTCAAATAAAACAAATAATAATTGCATTTTGTTAATTTAAAAAGGACTGGCGAATAACCAATCCTTAATTCTCTTTTATCTTTTATTATTGATATACCCTAACGTAGTCAACAGTCATAACTTGAGGGAAATTATCTGCTATATTATAGCCTGGCCATTGTCCTCCAACAGCGACATTCAACAAAATATAGAATTCATTATTAAATGAGTTTGCTTTACATCCATCATTATTAGTTTCAAATATTTTAATGTTATCTACATATCCCAATAATTTAGTTTCTGTCCATTCAAATCCATATGTATGAAAACTTGTTCTATCTGTGACATTAAAGCTTCGTCCGTATTCTTCATGTCCTGTTGCGTTTTTATAATGAATAGTAGAATAAACAGTATTATTGTTATTTACTGCTTCCATGAAGTCTATTTCCCCGCAAGCTGGCCAACCTACTTGATCAATATTTGTACCAAGCATCCAAAATGCTGGCCAAATTCCCATTGAAGAAGGAAGAGCAATGCGAGCTTCAACATAACCATATTTAAAACTATATTTATTTTTAGTAATCATACGTGCTGAAGTGTAATTAGAAGAATGCATTGTTTCTTTACGGGCAACTATTTTTAATGTTCCATCACTTACGTAAGAATTATCTTGAGAATTAGTATAATATTGCTGTTCATTATTACCCCATCCCCATGAACCAATTCCTATTTCATAACTCCATTTGGTATTATCGATACTAGTGCCATTAAATTCATCACTCCATGCTAGTGAACGATTTTTAATTGGAGAATCAGGTGTTTCTGAATCCTTCTTATATACTTCTTTAATACTAGGATTAGATATAGTAATTGTATGAACACTTTCTAATACTTGATTGTTGATTCTACCTAACATAAATCCAAACAAATAATTCGTAGTATTTAAAACAGTGATATCTTCTTCAAACGTATAAGGCATATTAGAAGATAAAGATATTGTTTTTTCAATTAACATCGTAGAATAGTCATTAGCTTGTAATCTAACCATAATTAATCGATCAACAGAACTCTGAATTGTAAAACTAATACGATATTGATGCATAGATACTAAGCTAATATCTCTTTGAATAAATTGTGGTTTCCACACTTCGTCTGCTTCATAATTATTAACGTCCATGGTAATCGTGCCATTATGATGGCTATTTATATTTAAAAGACAATAATCATTATCTATAATCTACGAATCCAAAGAATTAAAATCAGAATTTTTTAACAGTTCTTCTCCTAATTCTTCCTTTGGTAAATCCGGTAAAGTTGAACTAGTTTCAGAAGTAGATGGTACTTCAGTAGAATCAGGTTCTGATGATGAATTCGGATCGGTTGATGAAGAATCGGAGCTAATTAATGATGATTCTAGTTCAAACGAAGGAAAATCCGAAGGTGAAATACTATTATCACCCAAGCCAAAATCACAAGAAGATAATATAAATAATGCAATTGCGCTTAACAAATATCCTCGTTTCATAAAAGAACCCCTTTATAACTACTTAATTTATTATAAATTAAAAAGTAAAAACAACAAAAAGTTTGTAATAAAATTACAATTTTCAAAAAAAAGCGACCTGAATTTCAAGTCGCTATATGTAACTTTAATTTAATTATTTTGTAGTAATAACAACAGATGTAATTTTAATATGTCCTGCTGTTCCACCCATTTGCATACTAACTTCTGAAGTATTGGAATTAGCGGTAATTACAATTTCACCAGTACCATATGATACTGTTCCACCAGTTACAACACTTTCTTCTAATTTGAATTTTTCACCACTTACACTTGAATAATTAATAGTAATTGTATCAATTGATCCTTCAAGAACACTAAATGTTAATTTGTGACCACCATATACTCTTAATTCGCCATAAGATGCTGGTAAGCCATTATTTGCAGGTGTGGAAGTATTAGATCCTTTTTCTAATACAATAACACTATTTCCAGATTCAAATACGACTCTATCTTTACTTTCTTCTGTTGGTATTTTTGAAGTGAAAGAAAATTCTCCATCAGCGTCAGTGTCATTAGTTAGAAGATAGCCGTATACCTCATTACCGAAATAATCTTCTTCGTTGAAGAAAGCGACAGCAACTTCAATGATTACATCTTCGAGTTCTTTTACGTAATATGAATATCCTTCTTCATCGTCTCCATCATAGACAAATCCTAAATCTTCAAAGATTTTAATGATGTCTTCAGTACGATCAGTTCTATCATAGTCATAGGCAATTAAATTACCATCTTCAAAATAATAATATGGATCTTCACCTAATTGAATAAATGGAATTTCAAATCCCCAAGTAGCAAGCATATCTGCTTTTTCTTCATCTGTCCAATCTGTTTTGTCAGAATAGTCTGGATATTCTTCTCCTCCATTACCTTCCACATAAACATAGACTTCAGTTCCACAGTCTCCGCTTTCATAAACATAATAGCCGAGTTCTACTATTAATAATTCATCATAAGAATTTGCTTTTGTATAATAGACTGTTCCGTATTCATCTTCGCCATAGTATTCAAAGCCAGCTGCTAAAAATGCTTCTTCTGCTACACTTGAATAATCAACTGTATCAAAGTCCCAGGCATAAAAATACATTCCAATATTATCATCTATGTTAAAACCATAGTCAAAATCTTCACCTAATTCAAAATATGGTAAGATTTCACCAAAGATTAATTCCATATAAAGTTTTGTTTCTTCATCCCAATCACCATCAACTGGAGTGTCATAACCGCTATCAGCTTCTAACCAAACATAAACTTCATTACCAAAGTCTTCACCTGATGAATAATAACCAACGTTTAAATATAATACGCCATCACTAACCTCTTTTATATACTCTTCTGTACCATCATCATAAGAATAGTCATACTCAAAGCCAGCGTCTTCAAAAGCTGATATAACAGAGTCAGTCAAATCTTTTGTATCATAATCCCAAGCGTAAAAATAATCGCCATAATCATCAACATCAAAACCATATTCAGCATCTGTACCTAATTCAAAATAAGGCAATACCTCACCAAAATATAGTCTCATATTAGACTTCATTTCAGCATCCCAATCATTAGCAGGATTTGATGTAGATGTGTCACTTGAACTTGGTGTACTATCAGAAGTTGGTGCACTTGGTTGTGCGCTTGGTTGACTATTATCTTTTCCGCCACAAGCAGATAGACCACAAAGGGCTAACATAGCTACTAAAGTAGTTTTAATCTTTTTCATAAAATAATTTCTCCTTTAATTTTGATAATATAAATAATAAAAAATTGATATCTATTTGTCAAATAAATAAAAATATTTTTTATATTTTTAAATCTCCGTCCTTGATTAGTTTGAATTTTCTAAACAATAAATCTATTACAAACACTAATATTGCAGGAAGAATTAATTCTAAACCAAAAACAGCCACCCATGTTTGCCACTTATCAACACCCATTGAAGTAATCGTACCAATTATACCAACTAAACCAGCTGTTCCCATACCCGCATCAGCGCCTATGCATTCAACGTGCAAAAGTGTTGTGGCAATTGGTCCTAAAATTGCACTTGCAATAATTGTAGGTAGCCAAATAATAGGCTTTTTCAGTATATTTTTAAATTGTAACATGGAAGTACCAATTCCTACCGATATTACCATTCCTAAATTATTATCTTTACGTGATTGAATAGCAAAGCCAACCATTTGAGTACAACAACCAATAATTGCTGCACCAGATGCAATAGCAAGGCCACTTCCACTTGCTATACCACCATCCGCAGTAAATATAATTGCTGCAATTGCTGCTGATGAAATTGGAGCAGTTAAAGCCATACCCATTAATACTGCGATTACTATTCCCATAATAAATGGTTGAGCATCTGTCGCGGTATTTATAAGCCATTGAATTGCATAAGTAATATAAATAGTCGGATATCTAATTAATAACGCACAAATCATTCCAAATATAACAGATACTAAAGGAATTAATATAATATCTACTGGTGTTTTCTTTTTTAAAATTAAAGTTATTAATAATGCAACAACTATTACGACTAGATAAATTGTTAAAGGATCTCCTATCTGAAATCCGTTTGCAATTCCTCCATTATTCACAAATGTTGTTGACAAAGAGAAGTATGCTGCAATTTCACCGACAATTGCCAAAGCTATTGTCTTTAAAGTATCAAATTTTAAAGATAAAGCTATACCAATTCCTATTCCTACACCGGTTAGATTTTTAAGAACTGTTGCTCCTTCATTTAAAGTAGTAGACATAAATGTACAAAAACTGCTGTTCCCAAATCCAAACAATCTGCCAATTGATCCGACAATTGTTCCAATAATTAAAGTAGCAAATAGACCATATGCCATACCATTCGTGGTTTTAAGTATGAAATCAAATGCCTTTTTAAATTTATCTTTCATAATCTCACTATCCTTTAAAACAAAACTAGGATATCATTATTTTTGATAAATTAAAATAATATATTTTAAAATCTTTCTCCAAGCGTATAATTTTCTATTCCTTCGTATAGTTTTTTAGCAAATTGTTGTTGATATAATTCATTCGTGAGATTGTTGCGATCTTTAGAGTTTGAAATAAAACCACACTCAACTAAAATCCCCGGTATTTTTGTATTACGAAACAAATAAAAATCATCATGATGAATTGGTTTATCACTATTAGAAAATTCATTTAATACTTTTGACACTTCTTCAGCAAATTGCTTTGATTCCTCATTGTTTTTTTCATAATACACCATTGGTCCATTTACATTAACGTTACTTGGATAAGAATTCATGTGAATAGAAATAAAAAATTGTGCACCAGAATTATTTATATAATCCACTCTTGCTTTTAAATCTTCTCTTTTATGATTACTAGCGTCATCACTAGATAAGTCATAATCTCCAATTCGTGTAAGAGAAGATATCGCACCTTCATTTATACTAATATTCATCAATTTTGTGGCAATATTTAGATTAATTTCATCTTCTAAAACTTCATTAAAACAAGAACCATTGTCTTTACCACCGTGACCTGGATCTATTACAAAACTAATACCAAATAATGATACCTGTTGATTTCTATTAACATGTTTAACACCAATTAAAACTACTTCTAATATGATAATCAATATAAAAACATAACGATGCTTCATTTTATCACCATTTAGATTTATGTATTAATTTATATATTTATTCTTATAAATTATAAGGTAAAAGAAAAAGCCCAATCCATAACAGATTGGACTTGTTGCCACAAATTATCTCTTTGAGAATTGTGGTGCACGACGTGCGGCTTTAAGACCATATTTCTTACGTTCTTTAGCACGTGCATTACGAGTTAACATTCCAGCAGCTTTTAACACTCCACGAACATCTCCAGTTTCAAGTAACGCTCTTGCGATACCCAAACGAATTGCTCCGGCTTGTCCTGTAAATCCACCACCATTAACTGAACAGATGACATCGAATTTGTCAGCGCTTGCAGTCATTTCTAATGGTTGTTTTAAGTCCATAACTAAAGTTGCATAAGGCATGTACTCATTAACATCGCGACCATTAACAGTGATTGAACCTTTACCAGGAACTAAATAGACGCGAGCAACAGAGCTTTTTCTACGACCAGTACCGTAATAACGGACTTCATTTTTCTTTTTTGCCATAATCTATTTCCTCCTAGCGTTTGAATTCAAGCACTTCTGGTTTTTGTGCTTCGTGTTTGTGTTCTGATCCTTCGTAAACGAATAATTTCTTGTAGATTTGTCTTCCAAGACGTCCTTTTGGAAGCATTCCCCAGACAGCTCTTTCAACCATTTCTACAGGATATTCTTTTAACATTGTACCAGCAGTACGTGTTCTTAATCCACCTGCATATTGACTAACATTGTAGTACTTTTTGTTGTGGATTTTATCGCCTGTTAACATAACTTTGTCAGCATTAACGACGATTACATAGTCTCCACAGTCGACATTTGGAGTATAAATAGGTTTGTTTTTTCCCATTAATACCATTGCGACTTGAGAAGCTAGACGGCCTAATGGTTTGTCAGTCGCATCGATGACTAACCATTTACGATTAATTTCATTTGGTTTTGCAATTGTTGTTTGACGTTGCATAATTAATCCTCCTTACCAAATTGTTTGTCTTACCGGGACTACAATTAGGCTAATGTGCCACTTAAAATAATATATATATTATTTGATTGTGTCAAGAACATTTTAAGTTTATTTTGTATCATTTAGTCTAAACTCGAAAAATAAGACATATCAGAATGTTAAAATTAAATTAATTTAATTTTTAAAAAATCGTTTACATTTGGTGGAATTATTATGTATAATAAAATCTTTCATCAAAGCCTAGGAGGGATTTTTATGAAAAAAACAAAAAAATTATTAGTATTTTCAATACTTACATTGCTAACTTGTACAGCATGTACCATACATATTTCTGGATCAAATTCAAATACTGGTAGTTCTGCACCTTTACCAGATGATAGCGCTAGTGTAAGCCAAACACAAGACAGTACTTCAAATTCTAATCCTTCGGTATTACCAGATTCTGGTTCTACTTCTCCAGTATCACCCGATTCAAGTTCTGTTCCATCTTCAAGTATTGTGTATGTTAATTCTTTAGAATTAAATATTACAAATAAAATCATGAAAATCGGTGAAAAGTTGTCACTTAAATGTACTGTTTTACCAGCAAATGCAACAGATAAAAGTATCACATGGACAACATCTTCTTCTAGCGTTGCTAGTGTTGATGAAAACGGTGTTGTTCTTGCAAAATCTATTGGCACTGCCATTATTAAAGCAACTGCAAATGATGGTAGTAACGTCTCTGCTCAATGCACAATTTCTGTAGAATCTAATGAAACAAGCACATGGAACTTGATAACTGATGCCTCTGATTTACAAGTTGGAGATGTCATTGTTATTGCAAATTCCGATAGTGGTAATACAGCAGGACAAATAAAGAATGGTAGTAACGCACGTTACTTAGAAGCTAATAGTTCAACTTTTTCAAGTGACAATAAATCTATTACATCTTTAAATGAAAATGCTACATTATTGACTCTCGGAAAAAGTAGCAATTATTGGACATTATCTAACGAAAATGGTGAATTACTAGGTGCCACATCTGCTAAAAATTTATCATGGAATTCTGGTAACACAACTTGGGACATCACTATTGCAAATAATGGTAACGCTACAATTAGTAATACACAAAGTAATTACGGAACATTATATTACAATAAACAAAGTCCTCGCTTTACTACATACACATCAATGCAAGCATATCCACAAATTTATCGTGGTAAAATTGCTGATCCTATCTATGCTAAATCAATCGAAATTGTTGGTAAAAATGATTTATCAGTAGGTGAAGAAGCTCAGTTGAATGTTAATTACACTCCTTCTAATACAAACATGAAAGACGTAACTTGGCAATCAAGTAACACTTCAATTGCGTCTGTTTCTAATAAAGGACTTGTAACAGCACTTAAAGAAGGCACAGCTACAATAAGTGCAACAGTCAAGGGTGAAAACAATAATCTTATCGAAGATAGTATTACAATTACTGTCAAATCTGTCCCTGTTACGGGTATAAGCTTAAGTAACACTTCAATTGAACTAGCAATTAATAAAACTTCTAAATTAACTGCAAATATTCTTCCAAATAACGCAACAAATAAAAATGTGACTTGGACTTCTAGCAATAATTCAGTTGCGACAGTAAAAGATGGTACTGTTACAGGTATTAGTGCAGGTTCAGCAATTATTACTGCTACTACAGAAGAAGGAAGCTTCAAGGCCACATGTAATGTCGAAGTCAAAGATGTTGTCCTTGATGATTATACAATTATGATTTATATGTGCGGATCTGATTTAGAAAGTGCTTCTGATGGAGGTTTGGCAACTGATAATATTACTGAAATACTTTCTGTTAAAAATATGCCTGATAACGTCAATATTATTATTGAAACTGGTGGTGCTAAAAAATGGAAATCTACATATGGTATCAGTGCTAATTATTTGCAAAGATGGCACGTTGAAAATAATAAATTAGTAAAAGACGCTCAACTCACGAAAGCATCAATGGGTTTATCTTCTACTTTCCAAAGTTTCATGGAATGGGGTTTAACCGAATATCCCGCAAATCAAACTGGTGTCGTATTCTGGAACCATGGTGGTGCAATGGATGGATGCTGTTATGATGAAAACTTTAACGATGATCCTTTGACAAATAGTGAAGTACATACTGCACTAAAAAATGCTTTCAAAAATGTTGGTAGAACAGAAAAATTATCTTGGGTAGGATATGATGCTTGTTTAATGGCAGTTGCAGATGTTGCCGATTTAAATAGTGATTATTTTGAGTATATGGTAGCATCACAAGAAAGCGAACCAGGTGAAGGATGGGATTACGATAATTGGATTGATGATATTTATAGCAATTCTAAAATTGAAACACCAAAATTATTAAAAGAAATCTCTGACACATTTGTTGCAAAATGTGCTGATTGTTACAATAGTTATGGTGGTCAATATCGTGGATTTAATGATGCTACAATGTCAGTTTTAGATTTAAGTAAAATGCAATCTTTCCGTGTGGCTTGGGAAAATATGGCTACTAATCTTTCAAATATTATTACTAATAGTAGCTCTTGGTCAACTTTTAAAACACTTGTAAAAAAATGTCAACAATTCGGATATGATGAAGACTATGGTTATAGCTTTGATGTATTTGATATGAAGGATTTCATTGACGCTATTAAAGCAAATTCAACTTATTCTCAAATAGGAATTAATGAAGTAGAAAATGTGTTCAATGAGTTAGTGATATATAATACTTATGGCAAAGACTCAGCCGACGCATCAGGATTATGTTTCTTCTGTGCCGTCTATGGATATAGTCAAAAATCAACATATACTACTTCTGATACAAATTTCACAAATTGGCGTAATCTCAATATTCAATACGGAACATGGTATAGATAGTTAATATAATTAAAACTACTTTGGTGGACTTAAATGTCCACTTTTTTATTGTGGTAGTAATCACATTTCTTAACTCGAAAAATAGAATATAAAGAAATGCTTATTTCTTTACCAAACTTTGGCACACATAGCCTAAAAACAACTAGTATATAATGATTTGTGCTAAAATTAAATCCAATATATTTCTTAAAATATATTTACATTTAATGTTAATATTATGTAAAATAATGTTTCGTGGGCTAATTAAGGAGGAAGTTTATGAAAACATCTAAAAAATTACTCTTGTTCTTTGCACTCACATTACTAACTTGTGCATCTTGCTCTAATTCAAATAAGAATTCAAATACAAGTTCAGATTCAACATCGAATGAAAACTCAGCATCAAATAGTCAAAACTCAGGACCTGAAATACCTGAAGAATTGCCTTGGAATTTAATTACCGATGAGGCAGAGTTACATGCTGGTGATGTTATAGTTATCGCAAGTGGTAAAGATAGTGTTACTGCTGGTGAAATCGGATTTGAAAACAATACTCAATATTTAGTTGCAGAAAATTCAACTTTCGCAAGCGATAAAAAGCAAATCACTTCTTTATCTAGTGGAACAATTCAATTTACATTAGGGGAAGAAGATGGTGTTTGGACACTAGCTAATGAAAATGGTGAATTATTAGGTGCTACCTCTGCTAGAGAATTAGCATGGGATTCTGGTTCTACTACTTGGGAAATTAGTATCGCAAGTGATGGAAATGCAACAATAAAAAATACCAATAGTAGTTTCGGAACACTTTATTACAATTCAATAAAATCAAACTTTAGACCATTTACTTCAGTACAAACTTATCCTCAAATTTACCGTGGCAAAATCGGTGATCCAATATATGCTACTTCTATTGAAATAATTGGTAATACTAAAGTATTAGTTGGTTATGAAACTCAATTATCTGTTAAATTCACACCTTATAATACAAATAGAAAGGTAGTTACATGGGAATCAAGTGATACTTCTGTTGCAACAATTTCTGATACTGGTAAAGTTACAGCAATTAAGCAAGGAACTTCAACAATCACTGCTACAGTAATAGGCGAAAATGATGTTCTCGTTCAAAAGAGCATTATACTTACTGTTGAAAATGTTCCTATCTCAAGTCTAACTTTAAATAAAACTTCTCTTGATCTAGTTATAAATCAAACTTACAAATTAACAGCGTCTATTCTTCCTGATGATGCAACAAATAAAAATATAATTTGGAATTCAAGTAATCCAAGTGTTGCAACAGTTACTGATGGAATTGTTGAAGCAATTAGCTCTGGTACTTCTACAATTACCGCTTCTTCTGAAGATGGAACAAAAGTTGCATCATGTAATGTTGAAGTTAAAAATCAACTTTTAGACGATTATACTATTATGATTTATCTAAGTGGCACAGACTTAGAAACTGATGCAGGATTAGCAACTGAAAATATAGCAGAAATACTTTCTGTCGATAATATGCCTGATAACATCAATATTATTATTCAAACTGGCGGTGCAAAAAAATGGAGCACCAAATACGGAATTAGTTCCACAACATTACAAAGATGGCACGTCAAAAACAATAATCTTGTTATGGATGATGAACTTCCAAATGCCTCAATGGGCGCATCTTCCACTTTCCAAAGTTTTATGGAATGGGGATTAACAGAATATCCTGCTAGTAAAACAGGTGTTATTTTATGGGGACACGGTGGTGCAGTAGTTGGATGTTGCTATGATGAAACATATGATTACGATCAATTAACAAGTGGCGAAGCACACTATGCTTTAGAAAAAGCATTTGAAGAAGCTGGTATCACTAATAAATTAGAATGGATTGGTTATGATTGTTGCTTAATGGCAACTGCTGATGTCGCCGACTTAAGTAGTGATTATTTTGAATATATGGTAGCATCGCAAGAAAGTGAACCTGGTGAAGGATGGGATTACGATAATTGGCTTGATGACTTATATGCAAATACCGAAATTGAAACACCAGATTTATTAAAAGAAATCGCTAATACATACGTAGAAAAATGCGATGCATATTATAAATCTTGGGGTTATAGCAATTATAACGACGCAACAATGTCTGTATTAGATTTAAGTAAAATGCCAATTTTCCGTGAAGCATGGGAAAATATGTCCTTAAATCTTTCTAAAATTATTATAAGCACTAGCAAATGGTCAAAATTCAAATCTTATGTTAATGGATGTCAAAAATTCGGTTATGACTCAAGTTATGGTTATCCTTACGATGTATTTGATATAAAAGACTTTATTGAAGCTATGAAAGAAAGTGAAGACTTTTCTTCAATTGGAATTGAAGATGTAGAGACAGCACTTGAAGAAGTTGTTATTCATAATGTTTATGGTAAAAACTCTGCTGATGCAGGCGGATTAAACTTCTTCTGCGCAATTAGTGGATATGGTAGCAGATCATCATATCTTGCTTCCGAAACATATTTCGATAATTGGCGCGAACTTAACTCAACATATGGTTCATGGTATAGATATTAAATAATCAAAAAAATAAAGAAGCGAGAACGTAAATCCTGCTTCTTTTTTCTTTTGCACCTATCTTCAAAATGGTGATCTTTTTCTAATTACCCATTTTTTTATAGATTTTTTCACAGATTTAGTACCTTTTTTTTGAACCACCGAGGAATCCTCTAAAGTTAAAGATTCACAAATAATTAAAAATAAAATGGTGTATATTTCAACACCATTTTTAAATTTTGTTAATTAAGTATTAATGTATTATTCTTCTGATAAGTCACAGTTATGATAAACTTCTTGAACATCTTGGCAATCGTCAAGTAAATCTAACATATCTTTGAATTTTTGCAAATCTTCACCAGTTAATTTAACGTAATCATTTGGTAACATTGAAATTTCTGCCTTATCAAATTCAGTAATACCATTATCTGCTAATACAGATTTAGCATTTCCGAATGCTGTAGGAGCAACGTGTACTTCAATGTATTCTTCATCTTTACTAACTTCTGTAACGTCAACATCAGACATAATTAAAAGTTCTTCAATTTCTTCAACACTCTTATCTGATTTGAAGATTAATAAACCAGCTTCTGTAAAGTTATAAGAGACACTGCCAGGTGTACCTAAGTGTCCACCTTTTTTGCCTACTGCTGTTTTAACTTCAACATATGCTCTATTTGAGTTATCGGATAAAGTATCAATAATGATTGCTACATTACCAGCACCAAAGCCTTCAAAGCGTCCTTGAATATAAGATTCTTGTGAACCGCCTTTAGCCTTTTCAATAGCTCTAGTAATAACATCCTTTGGTAAGTTTTGACCTTTATATTTTTCAATCGCAGCCTTAAGTGCAAGATTTGCTACCGGATCAGGAACTCCAGATTTTGCAGCCATATAAATTTCTTTAGATGCACGCATACATAATGCGGATTTTTTTGCTGCAGTAGCTGCCATAGATGCAGCACGTACTTCATGTGCTCTTCCCATAATTAATTTCTCCTTGTTTAAACCTTTAAAATTATAACACTTTTTGTGTGATATTACATATTTTTTATATAAATTTTACTAAAAACATATGATTTTGTTTCAATTAATACTTTGATTTTTATTACTTAATAAATTTTGACTTGAAATTTTTACTACTTTTTATACTCTTTTAGTTTTAGTTGTTGATCATGATTTAAACCTAATT
This sequence comes from Erysipelotrichales bacterium, assembly GCA_022508525.1. Taxonomy (GTDB): domain Bacteria; phylum Bacillota_I; class Bacilli_A; order RFN20; family CAG-826; genus RUG131. The sequence goes on along the minus strand of JAFLVA010000003.1, from coordinate 5,021 downwards.
CGCGAATCATTTGTAAAGCCATACTATACTCATTGGATTTAAAATCTCGTGGATCATGAGCATCTACTCCAATTACAACTCGACATTTATATTTTGCTACCACTTTCCAAAACGGACGATACGGATACAAATAACGCTTTTCATTTCCTATTTTTACTATTCCTTTTCTAATGCCCGCCAAATTAATTTCAAGTGCCACATCATATTGTAAAGCTGCTTTACAAATATCAATCGCCACAGCCTTCGCAGTTGCGTCAAATCGCGGAGCATTTGACAAGAACAAATCAGGATGTGCAAAAACAGAAAATAAGCCTGTTGACATTGCCTTAACAGCATAATCACGATATTTATACATTGATGTTTTATCGTGGACATGTCCAAAGTAATCTTCAATTTTTCCATTAACAAAACTAAAGTGTTGTCCTAATATTAAATAATCTATTTTATTTTCTTCAAAAAGTGAACGATAATATGATTCAAAACTATCGCTATATTCTGCTTCAAAACCTGCGTATAGTTTAATTTTGTCTTGATACTTTTGTTTTAGAAAGTTTATTGAATTCAAATAACCTTCAATTTCTGAAAATTCTCCTCTTATTCTTGGTTGAGAAAATCCAGGAATCATAACATGATCAGAAAAACCAAGGCGTCGCACACCAGCTGCAATTGCCTCGATAACATATTCCTCATCTTCTCCGATTGCGTGTCCACATCTTTTTGTATGTGTATGAAAACAATAAGGTATCACTTTAATCTTCCTCCTTATAGTTAACTTTTACTAAATATAATCCATTACTTGGAGCTTTGTATATCACTACTTCGTGTTTCTCACTATCTAAACGATCTTGAACGAAACTTTTAGTTTCTTTATTTAGTCCAATCATTACTAATGTACCAACAATCATGCGTACCATATAACGCATAAATCCATCGCCAGTTATTTCAATCGTTATTTCGTTTCCTTTTTGACTAATTTCTAAATTATGAACAGTACGAATAAAGTTTTTCAAATCCTCTTTTTTTGTTGTAAAGTTTTTAAAATCATGCGTACCAATAAATAGTTTTGATGCTTCAACCATTTTTTCTATATCTAACTTCCTTTTCAACTCATAGCGATAGTTTTCATAGAAAGGATTAGCCTCTCCCATATTAATTAAATAACGATAAACTTTACTTTTAGCACTTTGACGAGGATGAAAGTCATCATCTACTTCTCTAATTTCATTAACATGAATATCGTTAGGAAGTAAACAATTTAAAGAATAACGAAGTCGATTTAATTCTATTTCTTTGCTAGGTTCAAAAGTTATTACTTGATTAAAAGCATGAACGCCAGCATCAGTTCTTCCTGCGGCAGTAATAACTGTCTCAACATTAAATATCTTTGTCAAAACTTTTTCAATTTCTCCCTGCACTGTGCGTAAATCAGGTTGTCTTTGAAAACCCATAAAATTATGTCCATCATAACTAATATCTAATCTAATACGCATAATTTTACCCCATAATATTCTTAATTTGCATTACTAAGTCAAAGTTTGATATAGACATATAAAGAACTAATCCAAAAAACGCTAATGACAAAATAAGAGCAAATGTATCCAACATTTTCCATTTTAATAAGCGATAACGTGTTCTTTTAGCACCAGGATTATAACCGCGTGCCTCCATTGCATTTGCGAGTTCCTCACTTCTTTGAAATGCGGAAACCAAAAGTGGAACAATAAGAGATATTATTGCTCGTACTTTTTCTTTAAATTTACCGTTTTGGAAATCCACGCCTCTGCTTGCTTGTGCTTTCATAATACGATCTGTCTCATCAAGCAAAGTTGGTATAAAACGTAAGGCAATAGATATCGTCATAGCTATTTCATGTGTTGGTAACTTAATAAGCTTAAAAGGAATTAGATACCATTCTATGGCATAAGTTAAATCCAAAGGTGTTGTTGTAGCAGTCAATGTCATAGTTAAAGATATCATTAAAAGTAATCTAATAAATATATAGGCAGTATCATAAAGCGCCTTTTCATAATATAGTGTAACGGTGTTAAATAATGTATATGATTTTCCATCACTTTTCATCAGCAAATTAAAAACAAATAAAATTATCACTAAAAACCATATAGATTTCAATTGTTTAAAAAGCATAGATAATTTCACATGAGCAATGGCCATAATGATAAAAATAACAATAGCAATAATGCCATACGCTATAAAATCCATATAATTTGTTCCAGATCCACCAAATGGTAAAAAAATCATTACCATAAATAAAACCATAACAAAAAGTTTTAGACGTGGATCTAAACGATGAACTTTTGAATTATAAGGAATGTAACGTCCGATAGAGATATTATTCATAATCATCCCTACCTTTACATATTTCGTCCACTAGGGTATCAATATTTTTGATTTTTTGTAAATTAATGTTTAAACCTTTTTTAATTAATTCTTTTGCAACTTCAAAAACACGTGGATAATCCAGCGACAAATCTTGATAATCATTACTAGAAAATAATTCTAATGGCGATAATTCTTTTGCAACTTTACCATCTTTCATAACAATGACATGATCAGCATATTCAAGCACTAAATCCATATCATGTGTTACCATAATTATTTGTGTTCCACTTGCGTTCAAATCGCAAAATAATTGCATCATATTCTTACTACCTTGAGGGTCAAGGCCAGCAGTAGGTTCATCAAGAATCAAAACTTTTGGTTTGATAGCAATAATGCCTGCAATTGCGACACGACGTTTTTCTCCACCACTTAAATCGAATGGTGAACGATTGAAATAACTTTCATCGAGCCCTACTTTTAATAACGCATCTTTTGACCTTTGTATAGCTTCTTTTTCGTTTACACCAAAGTTTTTAGGACCAAAAGCCACATCTTTTAAAACAGTTTCTTCAAATAACTGATATTCTGGAAATTGAAAAACAATACCTATTTGTTCACGAATTTTTCTTATATTTTTATTTTTTCTTTTATGCGGTGTAATTACATAATCATCAACATTTATAGTTCCGTTATCTGGAATAATTAAACCTGTAATGTGTTGAACAAGCGTCGACTTACCAGATCCAGTATGTCCTACAAGCGCTACAAAAGAATAATTTGCAAATGAAAGAGAAACATCTTCTAAACCAATTTGCTCAAAAGGCGTTTTCTTTGAATATGTATAAAAAACATGATCAAAAATTATTGGCATAAAGCATTCACCAACTCTTCCATTGTCTTAACATTTTCAACATCTATATTACGCTTAATAAGCGAATCTTTTAATTTTGACAAAAAAGGCAAATCCAATTCTATTTCCTTTAATTTTGTTTCATTTTTAAAAATTTCTTTTGGATTACCTTTTAAATATAATTCACCATCATTTAAGATAATAACTTCATCAGAATTATAGGCTTCTTCAATATCATGAGTAATCGAAATTATTGTTAAAGATTCATCTTCTTTTTTCATTTTTAAGATATATTCGCGTATTTCTTTTTTTCCTTTTGGATCAAGCATTGCAGTAGCTTCATCAAATATAATAATTTTAGGACTCATAGCCAAAACACCCGCAATCGCAACTCGTTGTTTTTGACCACCAGATAATCTTGTCGGTTCTTTATCTAAGAACTCCATCATATTTACCTTACCTGCAAACTCATTAATTATTTCGTCCATTTGATTATGTGGAACGCAATTATTTTCTAAACCAAAAGCAATATCATCACGAACTGTCGCTCCAATAAATTGATTATCAGGATTTTGGAAAACAATGCCAATTTTTTGTCTTAAGTTATAAATATTTTTGCCTTTCATTACTTCGCCAAAAACTTCAATCGAACCAGATTGAAGATCTAATAATCCAACAATTAATTTGGCTAAAGTAGATTTACCAGAACCATTGTGGCCAATTAAAGATACATATTTACCTTGTTCAATATCAAAAGAGATATTTTTTAGTACTTTTTTATCTTTTTCATAACCAAATGATAAATCTTTAACTGACAAAATATTCAATTTATTTTTCCTTCCTTCTATGAGATATTTCAATATAAATAATTAAGCCTACAAAAAGTAATACTACTACAATTCCTACTATAATCTTTATCGCAATATGAGCACTTAATAGTAAATCACTTAAAGCAGCAACTATTCCTCCCATTAACAAAGAATATGTTATTAAGCAAATTATAAAACGCTTGAAAAATCCTTTGTTTAATATTCTTTTCTTTTCCATACTATTTAAACTCTATTAATTTTCCCTCAAATTTACGATATTTAATACCAGCCATATCAAGCATTTTTTTACTTGCTTTAGTTTCGACTGTTTCAGCATATTTATCACTTAAATATATTACTTCTTTAATTCCTGTTTGAATTATTGCTTTTGTACATTCATTACAAGGAAATAAAGTTACATAAATTTTCGTTCCCTTTAAATTAGAGATATTACTATTTAAAATTGCATTAAACTCAGCATGACATACATACAAATATTTAGATTCTAAACCTTCACCACGTCCCCAAGGCATATGATCATCATTAAGTCCATGTGGCATACCATTGTAACCAATACTTACAACTTTGTTATCAGCATTAGCGATACATGCACCAACTTGTGTAGAAGGATCCTTACTTCTTAATGCAGAAAGTTGGGCAATGCCCATAAAATATTCTTCCCATGTAATATAATCTGGTCTTTTTCCCATAATAACACCTCGAATTCATTTAAAATTATAAACTATCTTTAAAGAATTAACACCTATTTTTATACTTTTAATGATTTTATCATTAATAAATCAATTGCGCCTTTTGATTTTTCTATATAATTTAAATCCTTTGCAACAAACTTAACAATTAATGTATAATATTAATAAGGAAGGTCCTAGATCAATCTAGTGACTAACTCCTACGTTGTTGTTAGCCGCTAAAGATTGCTCGTCATCAGCGGCTTTTTTGTTTCTACCGATTATTATTTGTCAATAATATCGATAATTGTAGTTATAATGCTTACTAGAGTA
>JAFLVA010000029.1 GCA_022508525.1 Erysipelotrichales bacterium | reverse complement strand
TTGACCCTTACGGGATATTTTTCCGTAGGAACTGTCCTACTTTTTCTGCTGCGGTTTATTGCGCAGATGTGGTAGCGTGGGGATAAGAATGAAATTTCTCATGAGAAATTCAAAAATATTTAAACAAATTAAGTAAATATAAATATTCGCAATCTTTATAATGATTGATTAAATCAAGAAAAGCAAATATAGTGCTAAGTGCATTATGAAAGAGTTACTGATGTGCAAAAATATGTGTCATGTTACAGTCGTGCCATTTGTACAGCAAAAGATAGGATGAATTAAGTGCTAGTGTATAAATTGTTTATAAAATGTCTAAACCTGTCACAAAAAAGATTTTTTTGGATTTATATATATCAGAGAAGAAAATATGATGAAAGTCTCACCATTGTTAAATGAATGTTGAAATCAAGTGCTTATTAAGAAGTATTTACTGACAATAATAGTTATTTACATCTCTAAATTATACGCCTTGGTTTTAGAGAGTAAAAATATATTTTAACAAAAAAGGAGTAACTGTGAAAAAATTAAGTAGTTTTTGCACATGCACATTTACTAATTGTGCTCTACATCCTCAAAATCATGACAATGGATGCTCTTTATGTATATCTAAAAATTTAAAAAATGAAGAGATACCAAACTGTTTTTTTAATATGGTGGATGGTTTTGACAATAGAAGTGGATATAAATTTAAAGATTTTGCTGAATCTGTTCTAAACAAATTATTAGAATGTGAGGGAGTACATAACGATGACAAGTTCAACAGAAACAAATTTTAGCAATCAAAAAGAGTTTTCTCCAAATAAGAAAAAGTTAGTAGTTGGTATTATAGCAATAGTATCAATTGTTGTATTGGCTTTATTTGTTTTATATTTATTGATACCGCTTGTACAAATATATGTTTCAGATTATACAGTAGCTGAAGTTATTGCTATTATAACTTTAATCCTGACATTAACAAAATGTGTGTGGAGCATAAGCAAAAATATTTTACGTAATTGTAATGCTGCTAAAAAAAGCATAGCTCTAAAGATTGAATCTAACAATGGATATACAGTTATAACTTGCAGAATATCTAATCGTGATGCCAGAAGAATTAAGCCTAAAGATATCTATTTATTTGTTGAACAGGGGAAGAATCCTGATTGCGACGATGAAGTTGCCAGATTTCCTTTTTTGCTTTGCCATGAAGGAAACAATAAAGACTGTGAACTGGGGGCTATATGTAAACTGCCTAACAGGTTGAAGGAGTTCCCTGAGCATATAATAAAAGACGATGAATATAAAGGTTATGAACGAACAGTTGTTAGGTTGAATGAGTTGTGTCAAGAGGGAAGACATTATATTGACCCAGGTGAGGAATTTTCTGAAGATGTAACGATTAAGTTTAAAAAAACGGGTGTATATCGAGCAACTGTGATATGGACATCTGAAAAAGATGATTGCATTTGTGCATCTAAAGAATTTGTAGTATAAAGCACTAAAAATACATAATACGCATATTAAGTAGGAGGAAATAAATAATGAAAAAAATATTAGGCATTTGCGGTAGCCCTAGATATAACGGGAACAGCGAAATAGCACTTTCTAGGATAATGTACCAATGTGGCAAATATGCCTCAACAAGCACATTTAAAGCATCGCAAATGAATATTAATTTTTGTGATGGATGCCTGATGTGTGAAGAAACTGGTCATTGTCATATAGAAGATGATATGGATTTACTAATAACGCAGTTCCAAGCAGCAGATATTATTATTATATCCACACCTGTTTATTTTGATAGTTTACCTGCTATCTGCAAGAATATATTGGACAGAACTAATCCACTGTGTAATAGTATTGGTGGTAAAAGAGCTTATATTTTGACATTTGGTCAGGCAGATGAAACATCTTGGGAAAGAGCTTGCACTTGCCTTGAAAACTATTTTGAGGTAATGGATATTTCTGTTCTAGGCAAATATTCATTTTATGCAAGGGAAAAAAATGATGTTTCTAACAATGAAGAAATATTGAAAAAAATCGATGAAATATCCGAGATTATAATTAGCATATGTAAATAAAAGATAGTGGGTGAGAAAATTGAATGCAGAATACGAGAATCTAATCAAAAAAACGCAAGCCATTAATCGTAGACTTAGAGTAGAATTGTATGATACCACAGAAAAACTAGTTGATATTCGTAGAAAGCCTTTTTTTGGGAAATTCGTAAACGGAATGGCAACTGAAAGTCTGGGTCCATTTCCTGAGTTTATATTACCAACTCATCCATGTATCAGGACATTACAGGGATATTGTTCACCTTGTTTTTTTTCAAAGGTTCCAAAAAGTAGTTGTTCAAAAGAAGATATATTCAATTCCTTGATTATTCAAACGCAATATATTATAGATCACTTCGATGAAATTGTTGTTGGTTTTCAATCTCGAAAAGATTGCTTTAAAGATAAGTGGGATATAACTTTTTGTTATGCATGCAATGGATCCCTTTTTAGCGATGCCGAAACAACACAGGAAGCTAGGAAACAAGCGTTTCATATGTTAGCTGATGAGATTGAAAAACGAAATCTTCGACCACTAACTTATATAGAAACATGTGTTTCTGATTATCTTTATTTTTTATCGAGTGCTGAATTTGATGATATATTTCCACTATTAAAAAGATTAAATGCAGTAATATCTTTTGGTTTTGAAAGTTCAAATGTTATTACCCGAAACTTAATTTATTTAAAAAATCTTTCGTTGACTGAATTCGAAAAAGCAATTGAAGTTAACTCAAAACTCGGTCTGCAATCAGCGGCGTTTATATATGCTGGTTTTCATTCCATGACTCAAAATGAAATAGTTGAAGATGTTACTAATAGTGTAATGTATCTGACCAGCAAAAAAGTTATGCCAATAATTATGTACCCTAATTTGCAAGAGTATACTTTACCTCATCTCCTTTATAAAGCTAATCGATATAATCTTATTGATCCTAGAACCGCACTTAGAATATTCACAAATATAAATTTTATTACAAGTAGTAATGTACAGGACAATAGGGATTATTGGCTGATGGGAGATTTGTTTGGAGGTCCTCCTGCTCCACCAACGAATTTTTTTAGTAATGAGCATAAGACGAGTTGTAGTTATTGTGCAGAAACAATTAGGGATACTTTACAAAGAATTAGGCAATCTCACGATGCTACTCTAATAAATAAATGTATAGAATCATTACAAAATTGTACTTGTATGTGCGAACAAAAATACAATGATGTTTTGGAGCAAGAAGACATTACATACGGAAAAAAAGATTTGATTGAAAGAATTTTTGAAAATATAAATTTTGCTGAACAGTATTGTGACGAATATTTAGCTATGATGAGCAAAAAGGAAGATATATAATTATGAACATGACGAACATTAGAATGATAAAAAATGAGTTGCTTTGCTATGGGGTTAATTGTAACAAAAATATATTTAACAAAATAAAAACAATTAATCCATATGCTAGTAGCAATAAAAGTGTTCATGCTGCCTTTTTTCTATTAGACAATGATGTTTGGGTAAATAGCCCGATTAACGAAACGTATACCCGCAATTCACCTTATTCCATAAGATTTGATAAAGATCAATTTGTATTATATAAAAGCCAAGATAAGATATGTAAAATTACTATTCCAAATCCGCCAAAGTGGTATGAACAGAGAACTTTGAACGGAACCAAAATGTATGATGTATTATGTGTTCATAGTAAAAATGTGTTATCACTTACTCACTACATAAATTGTTATTACTCAAAAATAGGCAAGAAGTGCTTATATTGTAGTGTCACAGAAAATAAAACTTCTCAATTGCTAGATATAGAAATCAGAAAACAGGATATTGTAGAAACACTTATTGAAGCGTTAAAAGAGAATAGTGATTACTCATTGGCTTTAAGTGAGGGCGTTAAAAATCGAAATGACCGTGGAGCTGTGTATTTTTCTTCGATATTGCAGAAAATTTTGGAGAGTAATATTTTAATAAAGTCATCGGTTGAACTGGCACCGCCAAAAAATGATGCTTATATTGATTTGCTGTATTCTAGTGGTGCTACTTCAATTATAATGAATATAGAGTTTTATGATGATAATTTCAGAAGAGCATATTGCCCTGGAAAAGGGGAAATAGATACCAAACGCTATTTCGAAGTTTTAAACCATTCAGTTAAAATATTCGGGATGGGAAATGTTGCATCTGTGCTAATTGCTGGTATAGAACCAATGGACAATACTATTAAATGTGCACAATTGTTACTTGATAGTGGAGTTTTACCAATTATCATTCCATTTAAGCCTTATGATAATTGCAACTTATCAATTAGCAAAACTACCTCACCAGAAAATTTAGCATTAATATCAGAAGAAATCGATAAATACTTTAAAAATAAAAATTTTAGTAATATTTGTAATGGTACATGTATATCTTGTGGAGCATGCAATGTTGATTACTATTTACAAAGGAATGATAAAGTGTGTTTAAAAGAAGCAAATTAGAAGAATGGTATGAAGGAAAAAATCCCGAATACGATATTTCTGAATGTGGGATGGTAAATACCATTAACTTAAATCAACTTACAGATTTTGGCAAATATCAAAGTCTTAACATCCTGTCTGACTATGGAAATTCTAACGGAGAGATGTGTTTAATTAACTCAATCTGTAATATATATGGATGCAATAGTGAAAATGTACTGATAACAAACGGGGCATCGGAAGCGCTGTTTATTTTGCTTTCGGTTTTATGTGATGGCCGTTCAGAAATAACTTGTCAATTTCCTTATTATTATCCAATTGAATCGTTTTTTAATAGAATTGAGTGCGATATAAAATGGTTTGTTCCAGAATTAGATTTGCAGTTTGGTTTTGATATTGAAAAGTTTAAAAAAGTATTTTCTGGAAACTCCGATGTGGCATTACTTAATTTCCCTAACAATCCTACAGGCATTGAATTAAATGACAATGATTATGCTAATATTATAGATTATGCAGAGCGCACAAAAAAAATAGTTATTTTTGATGAAGTAACGGCGCTGTCTGTAAATAAAACATATATTGAGAGAAATATTCACTATCATCTTGACAATTGTGTTTGTATTAATAGTATGTCAAAGGCATACGGTATTCCAGGACTTAGAGTCGGATGGATTATAGCAAATAAAACAACAATAAAAAGGTGCCAGATTATAAAAGAACTAATATCCATTTGCACTTCCCCTGTCCTACAAAAGATATCTTATGATATACTAAAATATAGGCATTATATTATTAATAATAACCGAAAAATTGTATTGCACAACATCAATTCATTGGTAAGACTTATCAATAGATATAATTTTTTTTTATCTATAAATTGTATTCCACAAAATTGTTCATTTTGCTTAGTAAAAAATCATGGAAGAATAATTCGAGATTATGAATTTTGTACAAAACTATATGAATCCTATGATGTTTTAATTACTCCTGGAGCATGCTTTGGTTTAGAAGGTTGTTTTCGAATTGGATTAGGAATTAACCCGGATTCATTTAATAATGCTATAAATAGAATGACAGCTTTTATTAACGATTGTTATAGATTATAAAAAACTAAATGAGAATTGCTTTTTTGCAGTTGTATCTATTTATATATTATCCACCTATTTTGATACTGCAATGCAAGGACAAAATCACAACGTAGAAAATATCTTTTAGTGTCCTAAAATAATCCGTGAGGAATTTTAATATGCTCTTTAGATGATTGGGTGTGTTCTACGTTTTTACGTCTTGAAACACTTTATGCTAAAAAACGAACTCTTACAAGATTATTTTGTGGTAGTATATTTTTACTCTTTGACATACTTTCGGCTCTTACAAAGTATTATTCCGTAGAAACTGTCCTATTTTTTCAGCTGCGGCTTGCTGCATGTTTGTGGTTACGTGTGCGTAAGTGTCCAAAGTAAAGCCTGCAGAGAAGTGACCGAGGATATTTGACACGGTCTTTACGTCTACTCCGTTTTGCAGTGCCATGGTTGCGAAGGTGTGGCGGAGGTCGTGAAAGCGGATTTTGGGTAGTCCTGCTCGTTTTAATACTC
>JAFLVA010000028.1 GCA_022508525.1 Erysipelotrichales bacterium | reverse complement strand
TTGACACTGACAGCCTCCAAGATTACCATGTTGGAAGCAGGTAAGTATATGAGGCGTTCCAGATAAAATGAGAATGTTTGTAAGTACATTATTGACATTGAGAAATCCGATTAAAAAAGGGTGGTAGTTACTCAAGGGTATTAATGAAGGTATAGATTGGAAAAAAGTCTTGAAGTAGGAAGTGGATAGCGGTAAATACTTTCACCTTTGTTTTCGTAGAACAATTTTTAAAATATTATCTGTTGGAAAAGTTAAAAAATTTGTCAAAATATAAATGATATTCAAGAAAAATATATGGATTTAATTAACTAAATGTGATAAAATTAAAAAGTATATTACAATTATTTAAATTAAGCGCGAAATATTACGCTATACAATTGGGCAAATAAAAACAAATATAAAATTTTAGGATATATTAATCATAGCAGTTAAGTATGAAACAAGTTTATTTGTGATTCAAAATGCTATATTTAATATATTCGTTGATGTAGAATACTGAACATTATTTTATACGCGAATATTATAATGAAAGCATAGGTGAATTAAATATAAAATATAATTAATTCGTTAAACATTTCAAGTATGATTTAATCACGATCTCCAAAGGACAATCTTGATCCAAAGATATAAAAATGAATAATATAACAGGCTTTGCAAGGAGGTTTTTGCTAATTGTTACCTCGACTCTGCCGGAGTTTATTACTCAAATAGAGCAGAGTTTTATAGCGAATCCATAAATAAGGGGACAAAGTCTATAAAGTTTATATACAGATTTATGGATTGATAAAATACTTTAGTTAGAAAGGCAGATTAATTAAAATATTGAAATTTATTGTATTGAAATCCTCAAAGGAAAAATGTTTCTTTATGTAGAGTAACTATTGTTTAAAACTGAGAAGTAATTTCTAATTAAACATACGTATTAATAATAAAGTTTAGGAGGATTATTTATAATGGAGAATTTAGTTAGTATGTTATTGGAACAAGTATTTGAGTTTATTAAGGTAGAAATTAATAAAAAGAAAAATGCAGTAGAGATTAAAATTAAAATTGAAAATATTATTTATAAGTATTGTGATGAAACATTTTATAATTGTCTTTATAATTATATTTCAAATAACAATATATTAGATAAATTATTCTATTATTGCAATAAATTTGCCAATAATGAAATAGAGCATAATCCTATCAAGAAAATCACTTCTGATTTTTGTCAAGAATATAAAAAAAAGTTAGGATATATTAATGAGAACACTATATATGCTTTTTTTAATGAGATATTTATTTGTATTTTTTCCTATAGATATCATTTAGAAACGGGAAAAAGTGAGGAAGTAATAGTTGCTAATATAAAATGGGAGATGATAAAAAATTATAATAAAACCGAGCAACTATTAAGTTGTATAATAGGGCAATTGGATGAAGTATATAAAGAAATTAGAAAAGATAAGAAATATTACGGAGATAAAAGATTTCAATTTATTGAAAAATACAATAGAAAATTATTTTTGGAAGAAAATGAAAAAAATTATATTAGGTTGCGGGATGTATATATAGATCCAAGGTATAAGGAAAATGAAGTATGCAAAAGCAACTCAATAGGTTGTCTAGAAGAATTTATGTTTGATGATAAAGATAATAATATATTATTTATTGTGGGACAATCAGCAATAGGTAAAAGCAGTTTGTTGTGTAATCTGGTTGATAAGTATCAATTTAGAAATGATATTATAGCATTACAATCACGAGAATTAGAAGATGAAAAGGATTTAATAATTGCATTAAAAAGAAAACTTAGTTATACCGATTCTGATTTTGCAAATAAAATATTAATTTTGGATGGCTTGGACGAGTCGAAAACAATTAAAAATAGTAATAATGTAAAAGAAGTTTTAAGAGAATTTATTTGTGACTTGCAAAATTTGCTTCCAAAGGAAAATTCGATTAAAGCAATAATAACAATAAGAAAAGAATATTTTAGATTTTCACATTGGAGAGATAGTTTCGAAAATACTAGAGTGATAGAATTATTAGGTTTTGATGGTAAACAGATTATTCAATTTAAAGAAAAATATTTCAATAAAAAAAATAATTCGGATGTTTTACCCAAATTTTTAAAAAGTGAGTTACCTAAGAAAAATCTGGGCATAATTTCAAATCCTATGATGTTATATATGATTTGTCACTACGAAGAAACAGTAGGGGGAAATCTATCTAAATGTAGCATATATGAAAAGATTTTTGGGATAAATGGTTCATTATTTGCAAATCTATATAAAGGTAAAGGATATCATGAGAATGAAGAAGATATAAAGTATGTATGTAATGTTATACAAAATATAGGGTATAGAATGTTTGCGCATAACACATATTTTGTTTCAACTCAGGACGATGAAGAATACAAAAAAATAACAAATTCCAGATTTATACGATATACAGGTATGCTTAATATTAACTCTGATATAAATGATATTTGCAAACTGGAGTTTGTTCATAATAGTATATCTTCTTATTTTGCTGCGGAATATATATACAATCAATTATATTCTATTTTTACTTGTGAAGATTACAAAGAGCAAAGAATACTGAAAACAATTGATGAAGTATTTTCAGCTAGAAATATAGAAGGAGAGGTGCTGGATTTTCTGATATTTTTTATAGAGAACAGGGATATAATTTATAAGGAGCAGGAAACACAATATTTAAAGAAAAGCATTTCTTACATACTATCTCAAAATTGTATAAGTAGTTTGGAAAATAAAAAAACGCTACTCATAGATCGAATACATAATGCTTTTAATGGTTATTGGAAGGTTGTGACAATATTATATCAAAGAATATGCAAGGAAAATAAAACAAGGTTTTTATTATCTGATTTTTTAACAAACCCGAATGACAGTATCTATTTAGCTAGATTGTTAAAAAACGGAACATTTAATAAATTATATTTGCAGGGAGTAAATTTAAACGGAACAGATATGCGTTGTGCAGTCATTAAAGATGCAGATTTGCGTTATTCTAGTTTAAATAATGTAGATTTTCGAGGTGCTTCTCTTGTCGGTAGTAAAATATGTTATTCTGAATTAGAAAATGCTAACTTAAACGGTGCAGATTTATGTAAGGTACAGTTTAATGGAACTTCTTTAAAACGCACAAAAATGCGAGGTAGTGTTTTGAAAGAGTGTAAATTTAAAGGCGCAAAAAACATTTATCAAGTAAAATTCAGCTATTCTAATATTATGTTCATAAACGATATAGACGATAGTGATTTACAAAATTGCTATGTATATAATAAGGACGGAAAATTAAAAAAATATTTTGAGATAATTGAAGAGGAGCAAAATTTTGAGATATTATGATTATTTATTGAATGATGAAACTTACGGAATAGATGAAACATCCTATATGGAACGAAAAGAGCTAATAACTGCGCTAGAAGATTTACCGGATGATTTTTTTATAAAATTGCGTCATTTGCAGCCTCAAATGGGATGCTTAAATATGTGTGCATGTTGTAGCCAGTCTTCTAAAGGAGAAACAGTATGTTGGACTCTGGATAGAATTAGAAATGTTGTTGCAGCACTTAAATTTGTATCAAAATCTAGAGTGCTACACAATGATACATTTTTAATTTCAACAGAAAGTAATGTGCATCGAGCAGGAGTTATCTTTCCTTATTTAGATAATGATGTTGGTTATTATAGTTTGTTGGGCGAATTCATTAAAATTGTATATGAAAACTTAGGTGTTAAAACTCGTATATCTACTGTTGGGTTTAGTAGATATAATAATATTTTAAATAATATGCATAAGTGTATTAATGAGCCAGAACGCATAGGATTTTTGGGAGGAGTTAGAGTGTCATTGACATCTTATCCTATTGGATGGGCTGATAAAACAAATTTTAGCAGGGAGGAGTATATTCAAGATCTAAGTAATTTTTTTAAAATATATAGACCATATTTTGACATGTATAAAAGCGGTAGAAGAAAAATGTGTGTGGAATTGAGATATAAGCCTTTAATCATAAATGGGATGGTTCAGATTAAGGAAATAAAGAAACACATGGTAATATTAATTAAAGATAAAATATATATATCAATAAACGAAGGAGTATCTCTTAATGAAGCTAAAATTATGGATGCTTTTGATAATACAATAAAATTAACAGAACATTCTGAAATATTTTACTATGTTGATATTAAAAAAAGTAATATACAAATGAAAAATATTGATTTGTTAATTGAAAAACTGAAAAACGGATGTTATAAAAATTATAAAAAAGTAATTATTTATAAATTATGTAATTCTGAAGGAGAATATTTTGCTGTAAATCCACAAATTGAGAGTACTGGAAATTACGGAATGAATATATATCCCAAAACACCCAAAAGGCATTTTTCGGGATATTTAATTACAGAAAGATTTTTTTTAAATGCACTCTTACAATACAAATTAAATAAAGGTTTAAAACCGCTTGACTTATTTAAAAATGCAAAATGGGAGGATGTGAATAATGTTATTCGCCTTTGTAAAAATATTGCAGAACAGTATCAAGTCGAAAACGAAAATTATAAAAGTGAATATATAACACATGAAATTCTTCCTATTATAGAAGGGTATAGTAAAGCATTAGAAGCAGCTCAATATCCTGCCGAAGTTTTTTTCGATCCAGATTTTACTATAGATACTGGTGTGATTTGTAATTTGGGAAGAGCATTAAATGAATTTCATGGGATTACTGAAATAAAGAATGCTCCTTTGACTCCCACTCATGAGCGTAATTATGGAAAATTTAATAGTTCAATGACAAAAGAAGGATGTGTATGGAGAATTAGTATTGGGTGTGACAATACAGTTATTATTGAAAAACTAGACTTATCTTTAACGGCAACAGTTGACGGACAATGCGTTTTTTCTAAAACTATTAAATTACGAGATAATGATATTGTAATTAATGCTCATAAATTAAATACGTCGTATTTGATACCAGGACAGAGGAGGAAAAATGTCAATACATTTTTATAAAGAAAAAGGAGTTTATGGCTTTTTAGCCACATATGCTCCTTATGGCTTTTATGCAGATGGGATTTACTGGAAAACATCTGAGCATTATTATCAAGCTCAAAAATTTTTTGACAATGACATAAAATTAAAGATAGCATCCGCTGAAACTCCCAAAATGGCTTCAGAAATTGGAAGAAATAGAAAATATTCCATACGAGAAAATTGGGATGAAATTCGCGCAGATGTTATGTATGAAGCGGTTCTTTTAAAGTTTTTAGCAAATCCCGATATAGCTATTTTGCTATTGGCAACTCAAAATGAAACAATTATAGAGGATACTGAGAAGGAAAGTTATTGGGGGTGTGGGCCTAATAAAGATGGTCAAAATGTATATGGAAAAATATTGTGTCGTGTTAGAGATGATTTGAGAAAAATGCAATAATCACATCCAGCATTGGCATTAGTTAAATTTTCAGAATATAAGTAGCGCCTGTCATGCAGATTCTTGTATGTAAGGTTTCAGGCTTGGAATGGATTTGGTACTATAAACATTTTAACAGTGATTAAAATAAAGGTTCTGTTAAAAATCATTAAAAAGGAATAGAGAGGAATCAAATGTATATAACTAGGTTGGGGAAAGAGAAGTTATATGAAGAGTATTTATCAATTGATGACGCTATTGTAGACCTTAATAGAAAAATGGGAGAAAGTGCAAAAATTGATAATGATTTACGTGAAAATCCTGAATTTATGGAATTAAGAGTTAAAGCAATGTATGAATTACCTGCGCGAAAAAAGGAATTATTTAATAGGTACAAGCAGGCTATAGTTATTGAAGATATGGAAGATTATATTCACTTTGATGGTAAGACTGTCATTTTAGGTAGCATTGTAAAAGTACAAATAGATGGGGAGATTGATGAATATAAGATTGTTGGAACAGATGAAGGCAATATACTAAATAATGAATTATCTTGCAATGCTCCTATAGCACAAAAAATTATAGGAAGAAAAATTGGTGAAACAATTGAGTATAATGGCATGAGCATGCATATCATATCTGTGAAAAAATAACAGAGCCTAACGGATGGACTAGTCTCTAATGCTCGCTAACTATCTGGACTCTATTCTGGCCGAAAACACCTAAAAACACAGCGTTTTTATAGTTCAACTATTTAGAAAACAATGTACTAGTAGGTAGACTGCCTTTGGCAAAATGTGCTTCAGCAGAACTAGAATTTATTTATCATTTTTTTTTATGGCACTTCTCCCAACAATATAATCAATAGTTACCCCATAGTAGTCCGCTAATTTGATAAAGACTT
>JAFLVA010000027.1 GCA_022508525.1 Erysipelotrichales bacterium | reverse complement strand
CTGATTATGAGTCAAATCCGGAACCACTATAGCCGACTGATTAATAATAATTTAAAGTTCTCTCAAATTCCTTGTGCAAGGTAATGCGCAAGGTAGCCTCATCTTTGGGTTTTAGGAGGACTTTTAGTCCTCCTTTCTATTCCCTATTACAAAATTAATTCTTATAGTCAATATCATCAAATTTATAGCCTTTAAAATTTTTACTTTAACATTGAGACCACTTACTATCTAAAAAAACATCTCTAAGGAACTTCTTCCCAACCGTTCACTTTTCAGTTCATTCACCCGCTGCATATATAGGAGGTCTACTACTGAACAGTATTTTTTAACCTTATCTCAATTCCTTTTTTAAGACGACAAAAAGTGAAAAAGACAGGGGAAGAAAAACTGTTCAGAAAACTGTTCATTCAGTCGGTATATATATATAATATGGCGAACAACTGAACAGTCTTAAATGATTTTTCATTTCCCCAGCAGACTCAAATTTATACAGTAAATTAACTCAATTTACCAAAGTAAAATTGTTCAAAATCTATCAGCGCATAAAATTTTCTTTCATGATATAGATTTCCCTTGTTACCGATTATTCAAGCAATTAATAGGGACTAGACTGTTCATAAAACCGCTCATTTAACCGCTATATTTATAATAATATGAGCTACTCGTGTACTACACATTCCAAAGAGTTGAAGGTCTCAATTATGACGCAGATATGAAACCTTTGATTGATAAGGAAGGCAACAATTTTCCGACTGTGACTGTAAACAAGGGAGAGAAATCATTCCCCATATTCATCACTACTTTTACCTGTGTCAATAAAGACAGCAAGGCAAAGATAAGTTATGATGATTCCAAGAAGTTGTCTAACGAAGAAAAACAGGACTATAACGTCTATCCGAAGTTGAATGTCTATAATGTGTTCAATGTAGATTAGACAAACATTAAGAAGGCTCGTCCTGAATTGTATGCCAAGCTACAGGAACAGGCTCAGATTCAGAAATCCAAGGAGGAGAATGGAGAAGTCTTTTCTTTCCCGGGTGTAGATGAAATGATAGCAAAGAATGCCTAGGTTTGTCCTATTCGTCCGATTAAACAGGATGAAGCCTAATACAGCCCTTCGAGGGATGTGATAGTGGTTCCGGAGAATAACCAGTTTGTGGACGGAGAAAGTTACTATGGAACCACTTTTCACGAAATGATACATTCTACCAGTTATTACAACAGGTTGAACGATTGGATCCTTTATCCGGTTTCGGTTCTGATTCTTATGCTCGAGAGGAACTGGTTGCAGAATTGGGAGCAGCAATTACTTGTTCAAGTTACGGAATAGTAAAGAATATGAAGGAAGACAGTGCAGCCTATCTGAAATCTTGGCTTGATCACCTACAAAAGGAACCTGACTTTATAAAATCCACTCTTCAGGCTGTAAAAAAGGATACCGCCATGGTAAACGGTCGTATAGATAGAGTTCAAGACCAGATAGTCCATTATCAGGGTTTGATTGGTAATGAGAGAGAATTTCCTGATATGTATGATATGGATAGGGATGGCAACATGGTTGAAGTGGCTTATTCAGAACTGCAACCTTTTGAAAAGGTAGAAGAAGAGACTATGCCGTTCTAAGGTAGAAGAAGACAGATTTTTTTCATTATAAAAGAATTAAGGGTAGTTGGAAAGATAGACTATCTAAATAGCTTATCTTTTCGTTTTACTTTTCTTATACAAAATAAAAACATGGATACTTATTGTTTAAATAGGATTAGATTTCTTTTATACTCTATTAATAATTAATTTTGTATATAATACTTCAAAAATATGCACTATAAAAATTATGACCATAAGGATGATTTCTTTAAAGATGTTCTTAAAGAAATAAGGAGAGAAGTATATGATTTATCTAAAGCTGATTTATTAAATATTAATGAAGACGAGTTTTTAAATTATTTATGTGAAAAATACTGTATTGAACCATTGCAAATATATAAAGAATTAAATGAGGTTCAAGAACCTAAAAAAATAAGTCAAAAAGTTGAAAATCCTTATGAAGCTGCCTTATATGGCAGAAGAAATGGCATAATGGTATATGAAGGATACCAAATTGATGTTGAATATCCATATAGTGGAGATACAAGATTATTTTTTGTAAGACCTAGTTCTTTTAGTATAGGAGGTGCTAATGCTGAGATAAGAATTGATGATATACGAAATAAATTAATTTTGACTTTTAAATGTTGGGATATGGATCCTTCAAAATTTAATTCTGATAAGGAACATGTTTTCGACAGCAAATTAAATCATTATTTGGCGATAAATAAAGATGTAGAAAATTTTAATGGTAACCTTAGGACAAAAATTCAAGGTATATATAATGAAAGAAGAAATGAATGTTTAAAGGAAAATGAATTCTTTAAGGCAATCAATGTCAAGGCAAGAGAAGAAAAATCAAAGATAGAACTTCCGCTTATCAAAAAGAAGATAATACAAAAACCATCTATAAAAGGGAGAGAGTATGAAACTTATCCGAGTATGGCGGAATCTATGTATGAAGATATTATTAAAACATTTAATGACATTGGACAATCATGGGAACGACATCCCTCTATATATTTAGGAAAGGATGAAGAAGCTTTACGGGATTTATTCTTATCTCATTTAACGATAAGATATGATGGTTTTACAACGACTGCTGAAACATTTAATTTTGGTGGAAAAACTGATATTATAGTAAAAGATCCTGTATCCAAATCAAATATCTTTATTGCTGAATGTAAGTTTTGGAAAGGACAAAAAGCATTTAGTTCTGCTATAAATCAACTATTTGACAGATATTTGACAGTAAGAGATTCCAAAGTTGCTCTAATATTTTTTGTTAATGGTAATGAATTCAATACTATTATAGAGACAATAAAACGAGAAGTAGCAACACATCCATATTATATAACATTTAAAGGCTCACATAATAAGTCTTCTCTAAGTTATATATTCCATTTGCCTTCTGATAAAAATCAAAAGATAAATCTTGAGATTATGGCCTTTCATTTCCCGAAGAATGTTATTGAAACAGAAAAACAGGGAGAATAAAAATGGATTTTACTTGCTATTAATCTGTTAATCAATAGTATAATCTTGGTTCGTTTCTTCTGCAATTTTAGAAATTTATTATATAAGCCTTTATTACTAAATTTGCTACTAATTTTAAAATAATTTGTAAAGATCGAGAATATATAAGTTAACGACACCCTTGACGAAACTGAAGCACTAAAACTAGCAATTTAAGGAAACATCAGTTCAGTTAAGACTCGGATGTTTGCGTTCTAATCAAGAAATAAGAGCGTAGACTGATTTGTTGTTGTCTGATGTGGCTTTGCTAGGCCTTAGTGCCAACACAATTCTTCTACGCCCTTTTTATTAGGGCGTTTATATATCTTCTTGTAAGAATAAGATATAATATGAAGGATTTAAAATATGCACCTTTTAATATAACAGAAGTTATATCGGGAGCTGAAATTGCAAATAAGTTAGAGTCATTAATTGGAAAAGATTTTAAACTTTCAAAGAATCCGAGAACAAATGGTAGCAAATTAAGAAAATTAATAAATGAAGCATTAAATGATGGATCAATCCTGACCGCTGATAAAGATGATTATGATGTAGTTCCTGATAAAGGTAAAGGTGTTCCAAGATTACTCGGTTGTTTATGTGACTCTTATATAGTAACCACTGGAGAGAAATATAATTTACAGGTTTGGAATAGAGTTCCTAATTCATCCTCTATTTTAATAAAATACCATGACAATGAAAATGTAATCACAAGTAAGGATATTAAATTCATACTAGTTAAAGTCAATCCTGATACTAACATCATTACTACAATAATCATAGCTACTCCAGAATATATTGAAAATAAATTTGGTGTATTTGGAGTGCCTACTATAAAACATCAAATGATTATATCAGATTCAAAGAGGGCCTCAATATTATCACAGGAAAACAATATTCTTTTAAAAAAGGATTCTCATAATATGTCTAGTTATTTAGCAGCTCAATATTCAGTTCAAGAAAGTAAACTTTCAGATGCACCAGTACCAGGAAAGATTTTCTCTTTAGAATGTATTAAAGAAAAAGTGAAACCTTTAATCGGACAAAGATTGGAATCAGCTGATACAAAGACAAAGGGGCAATCTTTAGAAAGGTTGGTGGCTACGCAATTGGGATATCTTGAAACAGATACTTTAGTTGGAGGATATCCTGATATTCCAAATCAATTACTGGAAATAAAAGTTCAAGATTCTCCTACAGTAGATTTGGGGAAATATTCTCCAATGACTCCAGAAATCATAGATAATAAAATGCTCTTAACTACTGAAGATGTGCGTTATTTAATAGCATTAACAAATTCTGAAGGTATTATAGAAGGTATTGTACTTTCTTCTGGTAAAAATTTAAAAGATGAATTTACCTTCGTAAAAGGCACAAGTTTTAAATGTCAAAGGAGTATCCCAATGACTTTTTTTGATAAATACGAAAGGCAATCGGTTTTTAATCCTGAATAATACCATAAGCTTTCTCAACCCATTTGTCAAGTTCTGTAGTTAGGGATATTAATTCAGTAGAATCGAAGCACTGATTTATTTTTTCTGTTAATTGGATAATTTTTTTAGATTCTTCACAGTTTGGATTTGGCAACGGGTATTCCTCTATGTATTGAGATAAATAACGTCTTCTACCAGAGTATAGTTTATTGGTAAATTTTGAGTCATGATATTTTGTCATGATTGAAGAATTACAAACGCCTTCAATTAGTAATAATAATTCTTCTTCTTCTTTATTTTGGGCACATATCCAATAACAATTTCCATTAACAACTGCACCTGATTTATCAAGGCAAAACCTGGGTTTGATACTAATATCCGGAAATACAATTTTTGGGTAAGACCATAAGGATGGATTTTGTGGAACCCAATATTCATACCAGTTACGATTAGCCTTAATTAAATAAGTTCTTTTTTCCAACTGTTGACGATGTAGATTTAAATATTTATATGCATTCGGATAATCCTCAATATTGAATACCATACGTTTACCTTCTGCTGAATAATGAGGGTAAAGGATCTCAATTATATCGTTGGATTCGATATGCCATGTATCAATATTTTCTTGTGATAACATAGGTTTTAAAAGATCTGCTTCGATATTTATACCCATATTTTCCCATTTTTGAGTAATAAAAATATCATCTGCACACGATTTAATCCCTACTCGGACCTTAAATTTATCTTTAATTTTAAAAGGAGAATTTTCTTCCATAGTATCTACGATACTATTATTACAATCAGCTAATTGCCAAATATCTGATTTATCTGAAGATTGTTTTAATTTCCCAAACCGATATTCATATATACTTTTATCAGTCTTATAAATACCTGGAATATCTGATTTTAATATATCAAAAATATTTGAATAAGTTTTTATATATGAATCCTTAGATAAATTGTTTTCATATATACTTCTATATATAGGCCTATAATGATTAGAGGAATTCTTTTTTTTCTTTTTACCTATAAAAATAGCTGGTAAAACTGCTGCATCAAAAAGCTTAGTGTCCCCTAAATCAATAATTTCAATTATATCATAATTTTCTATTAAAAATTTTCTTATATCTGAGCCACTTTTTGTACATATATAACGATTAGATGTAATTATTCCAAGTATACCTCCAACTTTTAGCGCATTTGTAATTGCCATAAAGAAAGGATAATATAAATCTATCTTTCCTTTTATCCCAAAATTTTTAGATAATTCTTGTGATTTTTCACTTCCTAATGTCTGAGTTCTTACATACGGAGGGTTCGCAATTATAATATCGCAAAATTCTCTTTTAGCTTTATCATTAAATAAATCAATATTATTCGGACATATAGTTAAGAAATCATCATTTATAAATTCATATTCAGAAATATTTAATGAGAAAAATTTTTGATTTATTGAATTAATATATTGCTGATTAGTATCATAACCAAACACTTTTATTCTAATATCTGAAAAATTTTTGACAAAAGAAGATAATAGGATTCCGTCTCCACACGCTGGGTCTAAAATTGAAATATTATTAGAAACATCGCAATATTTTAATATTCTGGCAGATAAAAAATCTGCCAACGGCTGTGGTGTAAAAGTTGCTCCTGTTATTTTTTTTATAGTTAAATCTTTTTTCATAAATTTTTTATACCATATTCAGTTAAATCTTCAGCCACCATTGAAATAACATATTGGGGATTTGATTCATTCTCAAGAAGCTTATAAACTTGATCTGCAATCCAATATTTAGTTAAATCTTCTTCATGAATATCTAGTAAAACTGCAAGCTTAGAAAGAAATTCTCTTTTTACCTTCCTTTCATTCTTTTCAAATCTATTATAAATAGATGGCGCCACACCCAACTCATCTGCTATTTGTCGTTGTGTTAATTGTTTTGAAAGTCTTAACTCTTTAAGTTTTTCTCCAAATTTCATTTTGTTGCCATTTTCTGGTAACAAAATTATTAAATCTTTTTTAAATTGCCAAAATTTGGCAATAAAATTACCAAAATTTGGCAAGATTTATTGATAAATCCATTATGTTAAGGATATATATTAACTTTGAACAAGAATTTTTCCAAATAAAAGACCATAATTTGAATTGATGTCAGAGTTTGGAATGTATGAAAGCTAGATATAGTTATGTGAGGATTTTGGAGGTAAATCAATTTGTGGATAATTTTTATGATCGGGACTAAATCTTGATAACGAATGAGTCTATGGACGTGGAATAGTCGGGACTTAGCAAGGCTCTTTTTATGGCATGGCTGAACTTAACGCTCT
>JAFLVA010000026.1 GCA_022508525.1 Erysipelotrichales bacterium | reverse complement strand
TTTCACTAAAACTGACTAAAATTATAAAAAAGTATAAGGTTCATAGAGTTAAACATCTTCCACAAAAGTTAATAAAAGACAAAAAAAACAACCTGTCTTATGTAAAATAGGTCATTACTCTCTTAAATGTTTAAAGCGGACTGCTCTAATACTAACAAAAATGAAAAACGGACTGTTATAATAGCAATGACGGACTGCTTTAATACCATTTTTGAAAAACAATAGTTTACAAATCGTATTTTCGAATTTGGTGAGTTCAAGTGGATTTTAAAACTATTTCGTCTTCATAACCTTTTTGTTATGCGTTAAACAATAAAGATTCTATTTTCTTAAACATAGAACACCTTTAAATCATCTTTATATAATAAGAGTTTTTTTTAATTTATATCCCTTTTAATACTTAATTCAAACTCATCCGTACTTTTTTAAATGGCACAATTTGAGTAAAACGCAGGATAAGATTTAAAAAAATAATTTGTATTCTTCCAATTTGCATTTAGTGTTTCATCACTACACGAACAAAACCCTTACCAAATATAAGTTAGTAAACAATAAAACTATATTTCTATTTCTATCGAAGAAAATCTTTTGTAATATATACCATTCTTTGGCGTTATTATTATTTTGTTTTTATTAATTCTTATATTACCAAACATTCCTAATTCATTTGTTTTATCCATTTCTAATCTTCGAATTACATTGCCATTTTTACTACAGACAACAATAATTGGTAAGAACATACTATTATCAAGAAGCTGATACTTTAGATTTACATGAATCTTCTCATTGTTTTTGCTTTTATATTCGATTTCGGCTTTTTCTCCATAATCAATTAATAATTCAATCGATGAATCAATTATTTTTTGATAAAATGG
Source organism: Erysipelotrichales bacterium (assembly GCA_022508525.1). Lineage (GTDB taxonomy): Bacteria > Bacillota_I > Bacilli_A > RFN20 > CAG-826 > RUG131. Next base: position 6,077 of record JAFLVA010000026.1, on the reverse strand, counting down.
AAAAATATATGAAAGTATTTTTCTTAATAGTTCATAAAATTCCATTATATTATTTTCGTTATCAAGATTAGAAAATTGTTTTTTAGGTATTTCAACATAAAACATCTTTATCCAGTTTAACTCTCTCTCTAATTTTGTATTATTTTCTAATACATTAAAGTCTTCTCTACTTTCACGAAAGATCAAATAAATATGGTCATAGTCACCATTAGTATAAAATTTTTTTGTAGCTAAAAGTTTAGCCAATCTAGTAACGGCAATATTAATTTTTTTAGCACTAAAACTTCGAGCACCAAAAAAATTATTTATATGCTTATCATAAATAAAAACCCTTATGTCTCTTATCAATTTCATTGTTTTTTTCTCCATAATCTTTAATCTTAAACAATAGAAACACAATGAATTATCGGCTTTAAAATATTGTTTTTCAATTCCTTAAGTGTCACGACAAATAATTTGTTATCACATCTATTAAATGGACAATAATAATCATGATATGTTCCTTGAAGTTTTATATTTTCTATTATTTTTCCTTCTGTAGAAATTTTTAGTAAATCAGTGGACCTTGAATTTCTCATGCAAATATAGAAATAACCTTCAACATAAAAAAATTGTGAAGTTCCTTTAGTATTAAAATCGAAAAGAATATTACCATTTCTAAGATTTAGTGAATAAAAATGTCCACCATATCCAGCAGTTCCAAACACAATATTGTCACCATATTTTTCTATTTCAGTATATAAATAACCTTTTAATGACTTAGTCCATATGAGTTTACCATCCTTATGGCATTGATATCCCCATGCATTTTTATGAGAAATAGTATAGTTATCAAAAACAAAAGAATCATATGAATAATGATTTGGATCTTGCCTTAACGTACTTTTATATCTGATACTTTTATGACTAGCTACTTTTTTTGATATCACTTTTCCATCAATATCAAAATCCACTTCTAATAAATCCACCAAACTATTAGTAAAATGATATTTAAAATACTTAGGCATTTGCACAATTTCTCCAAAAAAATACAAGGGAGACGTTTTTAAAATATCAAGTTCAGTACTACAAATTAACTCCATATCAAATTCTCCTTTTTGTGCAAACAATAACACTATTTTTTTCATAGCATTCATACTTTTTGAATATTATATCATTTTATGATTTTAAAATAAATTTCTACTTATAGATTTAATGAAAAACAGACATCTAAATAGGTTCAACTCTCACAACGCACATGCTCTTATTTCATGATATTTTAGATTATTCAGATATTTTCATCGACTTGCAAAGTTCATCATCTTTCACGATATGATTAATAAAGTATTTAAAAAAACAAGCCATACGTATTGTATAGTTTGCTAAATTCTTAAATGTCTTTCGCGAACTGCTCTAATACCAATAAAAATAAAAAACGGACTGCTTTAATACCAATGACGGACTACTTTAATACCAAATTTGGAAAGTGGCGACTTACAAATCACGTTCATTATATGTTATACTAATTAAAAAATAAACGGTAATTTAATGGAGTATATATGGAGTTACTACAAGTCAATTTTTATGAGCAAGTGAAAGATGAACTTTTGAGGTTTGCAGTTATTATATCTAAAACAGATGGAAAATGGGTGTTTTGTAAGCATAAAGCGAGAAACACATACGAGATTCCGGGCGGACATAGAGAAATAGGGGAAAGCATTCTTGAAGCTGCTGAAAGAGAATTAAAAGAAGAAACAGGAGCTGTTGATTTTAATATATTGCCTATCTGCGTATATTCAGTCAAAAGAAAAATGAGCGATGTTGAAAGCTATGGGGAAGAAAGTTTTGGTATGTTGTTTTTTGCAAATATACTTTCTTTTGAAAAAGAATTACATAGCGAGATAGAGAAAATTATAATTACACCTGAATTAGTGGATAATTGGACATATCCGCTAATCCAACCTAAACTTATTGAGGAAGCGAAGAAAAGAGGATATTTCTAAATTTCAATTTAGTTAATGCGATCTATTATATGTAAAAAGACTCTCGGACAATTTTCTGAGACATTTTAGAATTGCTTGAAAGCATACTTTTTAATGGATTTTTATGCTTGTGAGTTCGACATCCCTATCACACTCTTGGGATCGACACATGTAATACCCGAAAATTTCCCTTTACATATAAAATGAGTATTTGAACCTTAAAAAAACATGGTTTTTCGCTAAAATTAATTAAATCTGTAAAAAAGTATAAGGTTCATAGAGTTAAACAACTTCCCGAAAGTTAATGAAAATGCAAAAAAAATAACCTATTTTATAAAGAATAGGTTATAACTCTCTTAAATGTTTCGCGCGAACTGCTCTAGTACTAATAAAAATGAAAAATGGACTGCTTTAATACCATTTTTAGAAAGTGTTTACTTACAAATCACGTTTCTTATATGTTATAATAATTAAAAGGTAAACAGTAATTTGAAGTGAGATGAAGTCGTGAATAAGTTTTTAGAAATTAAAAAAAAATTTGAATCAATGGAAGATAAAGAAAATTCTATTGCTATGTCTAAATATATGAGAAATATGTTTGATTTTTATGGACTTCCTACTCCAAAAAGAAAAGAAATTTATAATGATTTCATTAAGTTAGAAAAAAAATCAAAAAAAATAGATTGGGATTTTTTGAATAAGTGTTATGAAGATAATCATAGAGAATTTCAATATTTAGTTTATGATTATTTACTTGCTATGAAACAATATGTATCATACGAAGATATTTCAAAAATACAAAATTATATTACAAATAAATCTTGGTGGGATACAATAGACTTTTTATGCAAAGTAATTGGAGATGTTGGAACAAGAAATTCTAAAGTTAAGGATTTAATGATTGAATGGTCTAAAAGTGAAAATATTTGGATTAAAAGAACAGCAATAGAACATCAATTATGTTTGAAAGAAAAAACGGATATAAAATTATTAGAACAAATTATTGTAAATTGTTTTGGTAGTGATGAGTTTTTTATAAATAAAGCAATCGGTTGGGCTTTAAGAGATTATTCTAAAACTAATCCTAAGTGGGTAAGAGATTTTGTAGATAAATACAATGATAAAATGGATAATCTAAGTATAAAAGAAGCAAGTAAATATATTTAACAAATTACAATGTATAAAAAAGCTCTCGGACAATTTTCCGAGGGCTTTTTAGCATCTCTTTTTAATGGCTTTTTTGTGCTTGTGAGTTCGACACCCCTATCACCATCTGGGGCTCGACACCTGTAATATCAGAAACTTTCCCTTTACATATAAAATGAGTTTCAAACCTTAAAAAATAAGATTATTCACTAAAATTGATTAAATCTATAAAAGAGTATAAGGTTCATCGAGTTAAACAACTCCCACGAAAGTTGATGAAAAGTCAAAAAAACAACCTATTTTATATAAAATAGGTTATAACTCTCTTAAATGTCTCATGCGTACTACTCAAATACCAATAAAAATGAAAAAACTGACTGTTATAATACCAATGACAGACTGCTTTAATACCAATTCTGTAAAATGACAGTTTATAAGTTTCTTTATTCTAAAACAGGAATTTATGTTTTTTTAGTGCTTATAACTTGACATATTTTTTACCGACTTTCATATTTGTATTCACCCACTAAAAGTGCGTATATCTGCGGTTAAATTTGCGTAACCTTCTAAACTCGGAAAATTGAAATTTATATTTCTTTAAATATATCAACAAATTTATCAAAATCTTTTATTTTAGTAAATCCAGGAATATGTATAAAAATAGCGTTTTTGTTTTTAAGTAGGATGTTATGATAAGCATAGTTGCATAAATATTTTGTAGGTTTAAAATTTATATCCGCATTAACACCTTTTTTATTGATTAATAATTCTAATTTTTTATAATTAACGTTTGTACTCAATGAAATACCATCGTATGAAGAATTAACCTCTATAACAATTCTATCTTTAAGATTTTTATTAATTCCAAACATTAAAATAAGCTCATATGATTCTAAAGGACTATTTTCTAGATCCCTTTTTATCCCTTTGAAAGAATTGGTTAATAGTATTTTGTTGTTTGGACTAATTGCTTCAACAAGTTGATATGATGCGTTATATTTTCCTTTGAATCCTGTGTATAATATTTTCATCCTCAATACCTCTATCTAAGTATTAATTATCAATTCATTCATATAAAAAACATTTCTATAAAAGTTTCAATTTACTTTACAACTTTCCAATAGCCATTTTTATTAGCTCCAATTCTTTCAATATACCCTTTATCTTTTAATAATTTTAAATTTTTCTTTACGCCAGGTTCAGATAATCCTGTGTGAATCATAATTTGATTGATTGTTATATTTGGATTATCTCGTATTAAAGACATAATTGATTTTTGACTTTTATTCATTTTAAAGGATACTTTATCAGATACTTTATCAGGTGCCATTTCAAAATTATTAACACTTATTTTATTAAATGGGATAGTAACAGTTACTCTGTTTTTTTCAATTTTTATAGAGTCTTTCCCATAGCAAGAAACAATTTTTGGAACACCTCTACCAGATCGCTCACTAATTCTTAATTGAAGAAAAATAGATGCTAAAATTTCATTAACCGGCAAGCTTGCGCCACTATAAAAGCCTTTTTCATCTTGATCTATCGCAAGTCCACCATGTGATAAAATTTCGATGCGGTCTGTAAATATGCAAATCGCTGGGGCGTTTAATGTGAGCCACTTATTATGGATGAAAGCATTAAGTATTGCTTCGCGAAATGCATCATAATTAAATAAAGGAACATCTTTTCTGTCAGAAATTCTGTTTCTTTCATCTGCTTGAATAATATTTATCGCATCTCCATATTCTAATACTTTTTCCATTGAATACAAAATACAATTATTACCGAATTCTTTTACGGAAAATAAAGGTGCTGACTTATCCTTACCACTAAATATTGATACTCTTAGTGGTATATTATTTTGGTCGGACAAAATATAGGCCATAACATTATAAAGACCATCTTTGGTTTTTAGTTTTAGCGTTTTTTCAAATGTATCATTTCGTAAAATAACACCTTTAGCACCATAATATATAAATAGTTTTTCAAATGTTAATTCTTGTGCATAATCAGGTGCAGGAGTGTTCACTATCGTTGGAAATCCATTAATCAAAATATTATTTAATTTTATTTCCCATTCTGGAAATTTTGATAATTTTTCTTTGCTAGATCCTATTCTTATATATTCAGAATCTTTATATTTTGTTTTCACTGACTTGGCAGCTGGAATAATGAGCATTACTACTCTCTCATTATGATAATTTATTTCAATCACTTCAAATGCAATACTTGGTTTTAAATTTCTTGCAAGATAATGTTTATATGGTTCATGATCAATGTCCTTATCAAAATTTATATTTGTTCCTATGACTTTCTTTGTGGAATCATTAATTCCCCAAACAATGAACCCATTTTCTTTACCACAAAGAGCAGCACCATTAGAAATTGCTGAAATATATTCTCCTATTTCGTCTTTTGAAAACCAATTTTCTTTAAAATCCAGCCATTCATATTCGTCTCTCAATGATAATAAATTTTCTAAAATATCAATATATTTGTCCATAAAGTCAAGCACCTTTCTTGATTATAGTATACTATATCCCAAATAAAAAGTATACAATAAAGTATACAATAAAATGTATACAATTTATTGCTGCAAAAATGCTTGTTGAGTTTGACGCCTATATCACCATCTGGGGCTCGACATCTGCAGTACACGAAACTTCCCCTTTACATATAAAATGAGTATTCGAACCTTAAAAAACATGACTTTACGCTAAAATTGGTTAAATCTATAAAGAAGTAGAAAGTTCATAGAGTTAAACAACTTTCACGATAGTTAATGAAAAGTCAAAAAAATAACCTATTTTATATAAAATAGGTCATAACTCTCTTAAATGTACTTGACTGCTTATTTTAATACAATTTGCATACCCTGCAATTTTTTTGGCATACCCTTTGAAATTGCGTGAATACCCTGAATTATCACTTGAAAATAGGTTGTTGTGTGTGATATAATATTTGTACGAT
>JAFLVA010000025.1 GCA_022508525.1 Erysipelotrichales bacterium | reverse complement strand
CCGGAAGCCAGATATGCTTTCAACGCTTCCTCTATCTGTATGTCAAGATCTTTATGCATTTCCAATAAATTCTATATCAACGCTTTTTTTATGAATATTACATCTTTGTTATTATTGATCGATTATTAACCTGAATCTTTCCAACTTAAACAAAATTCATAAATCTCTAAGAGTCCTGCAAATTCATAAGTTTTCAACTAAAAGAAGTGTCTATCCCAAAATCGTTGGCAATTTTTATTAGATTATCCATTTCGGGTTTACTTGCTCCGTTCATACCCCATTGATTGCTAATAGCTACAATAGTACCATCAATTAAAGTTATTAAATCCTTTGGATTTTGAAACCATCTATTCAGTCTTTTTTCTGTAATATTTTTAATATCTTCAATGTGGTTCTTTTTTCCAAATATAGCATAGATTTGACCGTAAGACTTACCGTAATTCTTATCTATTATCTGTTTAATTAAATTATAAGCATATCTCTGGACAGTTCCATTATTAGGTTTTATCTTTTTATTACAACTATGACGGCATAAATAGTCTAAAGTTATTTCTTCTTCATGAGTTTTATTTTTTCCCTCTTTTAATTTGACATCAAAGATAATTTTATCTAAAGCTATTTTTACAACATTTTGATCTAGTCCTTTTTCTATAAAAAATGAAGATACAATATTGGGAAGTATATCTTTAAAATAATCAGATTTAATATCCTTAACTAAGTCATCAACTTTATTTTGGAATTCTTGATTTTTTTGTTTTTCTATTTTGAATTTTTCAACTCTTTCAATAGAATAATCTTTCTCTTTGAATAAGGAAATAAAATTGATTCCATTTTCATCTTGCTCATTGAAGTGTAATTTCATTAACAAAAAAGGGTTAGAACCATCCCCAATTTTTTTATAATAAACTTCAATTTCACTTCCTATATAGATTCCAACTGATGTTTCCAGTTGTTTCATATAAGAAATTAACTGATTAATATTTTTATCTTCTTTTATGTGATTTCGTGATTTGACTTCAACTACTAAAGAATTTTTTTCATCTTTTTTTAAATAAATATCTGGGACGAGGCGTTCCCGGGCACCTAATTGAAGAGAAAGTTGAGACGAAATTTGTATTGGTTCCCATCCAAGTTTATCTTCAAAAATAATTTTTTCAATGCATTGTTGATAGTTTAATTCATCTTGAAATTTTATAATATTGAATTGAGTACAAATATTTTTCCATTTATTTTGGTTATCAGTGTCCATAATTTTAATATTATAAATTATTTTGAGGTAGAGGTTCACAAAATGTTTTATTCACAACTCTATCGCGCATTAAATTCATATCAGTAAAATTTCGACTAATGTTTTGAATTATTTCCATATAATTATCCGATCCATTTTCAAGCTTATGATAAAATGGTTTGATAGTTACACAATTCTGATGTTCAAAAAGGGTATTTAAAAGAGTTCGATCTGAATTTCCGCAAGAATGTCCCATAATGTAAATTTGAAATTTATCTGATTCGATGAAATTTAAAAGCTTACGATAATTATCACCTTCTAAATATTTTATTGACTTAATTTTTTCTAGATATTGATTATCGTTTAAGTCTTGAATAAATTCATAATCTTTGTCCATTTCATCTCCATATCCAAATATCAAGGAATTTGGTTTATCTAAAGAACCATGAATATGGATTTGAGAAATATAATTTTGTTTATTATCAAAGTATTGATTACAGGTATTGGTATAATTAAAATTCAATAATAAAATTTGATTGGGTAATACTAAATAATCATCTAATATATTATTAACATTTTGTTTACTTTCACTATATTCCTTTAAAATAGTTTCATATAAAGAAGGATGAATTCCATTATCTTTCCATCTTGAAATTAAATTAGGATATTCATTTCTGATTATTTGTTCACAATAAAAATCATAATCATCATAATTATTAGTGGCTATATCATTTTTATAGATAGGTTCATGTATGATAGAAGAAATTTCATTTAATCTCACGGGATTTTTTGTATTTTCAATTAAATATTCTTTTAAAAGATTAGAAAGCTCATCAAGTTGACTATTAATTATGGTTGGTGTTAGAAGAGAAGAACATTCATTAAAAAGTGTTTTAATTTTTGGTTTTTCTCCATTCCTTTTATAGGCTGAACCTTTCATTAATTGATAATAATCATCCTCTATATCAGACCATCCTTTTTTATTTATATTTTTACATATTACTCGTAATAAAGGAGTGAGAAATTCTTCATAAAATCCTTGAATAGAATGTAAATGTTTTAATAAGTCAAAATCTTCTGAATTATTATTAAAAATAAATTGTTGTATTGGCTTAAGATTTGATTCATTGAATATTCTATTATTGTAGAAAGCTTTTTCAAATAATGCGTTTGGGGGAAACTGGTATAAATTCTCAAAATAATATTTAAAATTGTTCTCCCAAAAATGATAAATAAAATTTTTATAACTTGTTTTAAGACCATGAGCCAAGTCAAAACCATTGCCTATTATTATTATTCTATTCATGATTATTGCATTTATGGAGTTGAATCATTCTATCAAAAGTTCCTAGTATCATTTCTTTTAATTCATTCTTAAAACTCTGAAGCCTCTCTTTTTCTTCTGGAGTTTTACATGAACCTATAATCTTTGTAAAAACAGTCTCTAAAGGAACTAATAAATTTTGTTGATGTCTCTCATTCTCTTTCTTTGCAAAATATTCCAAACAAGGTTTACTTAGTTTTATAATTCGATCTATGATTTTAAGAAAATCAAGAGCCTTATTTAATTCAACAATCGGGTTTATTGTTATAACAGAATCCCATAAATCAATTAATTGTAATTTATTATTTTTTCTAAAGTGAGAAAATAAATGACGAAATTTCTTAATTTCTTCATTAGTTGCATAAATACAAAGTATTTTTTCTATAGACTCTAACTCATCGATATATTTTGAATTTCCAGAGGTCTTAATTGGAATATATACATATTGCACCCAAAGAGATTTACACTTTTTATCATCATTTTTAGGTAGAAAAATCTTCTTAAATCCTTCATATATTATTAAGTTAATTCTAATCACATGTAATTGTTGTTCAAAAAAATTATCTGATCTAAGATATCCACGCATTGCTGTACCCAAATCAAGATAAAAATAGTGGATTAGAATTGATAATTTGAAACATTCTCTAAATTGGGAAATCTGTTTATAATCCTCTTGTGTCAATAATTCTTTAATTTCTGGTCGGTCAATCATATGGTATGTTCTCATATTTTGATCCAGATATTCGGCGAATTTATTTATATGAGAACCAGTAAAATCATATAATCTTTTATATAATTCTTTACGGAATTGTTTATGAATATTATTTTCTTGTAGTATTTTAATTATTTTTTTTTGAGGATATCTATTTTTCAAGTATATACTGCAAATTAGGCTAAGAGGCTCCAATGTAGCAAGTAGTGAAGCTGTTTGTTTAGATTCATTTTCTTCATCTATATCACAGATATGTTGATATACTATATCTAAATCATAGTCGTAATGGAGGGATATATTGCGTCTTTGAGATCTGAAATAATTAGATTTGAATTCCGATGAAGCATCATTTATTTTATCTCTAATTTTTAGTAGATCAATTTGATTATTATTAGAAAGAATCAATTCGAATTTTTGCCATAGCGTGTTAGGTTTATTTACAATGAAAAGGGACTTGTAAAACTCTACCGATATAAAACATAAATATCTTAAATTCAATCGTTTTTCCACTTCGATATTGCTAGTAAAATCTGCTCTAAAAAAGGTAGCAATTGATACAATGGTATATAATACCAGGATATATATTTCTATTATTGTTATATCATAATTCGAAACTATTGTCCCATTTTTCTTTAAATTATATAATTCGGATAATTTTTCACACCAAGTAGATAATTCATAGCTACTATCAATTAGAGACTTTCCCAATGTTATATTCAATTGTTCTATATATGGCGAATTCATATTAAAATTGAATTTTCAGCATTTTACTAATCTGTATTCCATATTAAAAATTATTTGGTGTGATGAAAGCTGGAGCGCCTTCTATGTGATCGGGTTTGCTGATTACTTCTTTTACTAAATCTGAATATTGTTGGCCGGAATCATATGAATGGATTGCATTGAAAATTTCATATCGGAATTCTTCCGGTCGCTTGTAGGGATAGCCCATTTCATTGATTTGTTTTCCTGTTATTTCTTTAGGATCTGAAATTTCCATTACTTGGATTTCAGTGGGTTCTTCCACATTATAAAGCACCAACTTTTGGGTTTTGTTAAACAGTCTTTTATGTTCCTCCATAGAACCGGCACGATCCCCAAGACGAACATTATATTTATTTTGGTTCAAAATCCATTGAAGGTGGGCCGGAGATTTATAACAGCCAATTAAAATTGGATCACTTTCAGTAATTTTTGCAGAAGCTTCAAAATCAGAGTATTGATAAATTACAAATGGCTCGGCTGCCTCTAAATAGGAATTATAATCATTTTTAGTCTCATAAGGATTTTGTTGATTTCCTGAAATTTCTATGAAAGGAATTATTTTTTTTACGATAAGCTTTTTTATTGCATTGATGAAATTTTTCATGAAATCATAATCAATTTCACCGTCATTCTTAATCGGTAAACTAACTACATCTTCTTGAATTTTTGCTTTTGATATAGAATCACCCCATGAATATTTTTTTCCTAGTGATTTATTTAAAGACGCTACTATAAATAGTTGAGCGTTTTCAGTTAAACCTTCTTTTGAAAGATTGCGTATCAAAAGATTATGACTATCATTAGAAAAGAAATCTTTTTCTTGATAAGAAATCACCAAAGTTTTTCCACCAATGAAAACAACGTTTCCCTTTTCTATAGAATTTAAGTCATAATCAATATAATCAGATACAGAATTATTTCCTTCCGTTGCAGTTACATATGGATACTTCCCACTCTTTGATTTAATTTGAGACTTTAAAATATTATGAGCATTTGAAACTTCAAACTTATCAATAATTTTAATGGGTATAAATTTAATTTTTGACTCCTTGAAATCTTTTAGGCATTTTATTTCTTCTTTATTTAAGTTGTTTTGAAATAATGATTGAGTTTTTAAATAATTCTTAAGATCGTTTTTATAGTTATCTCCAATTAAAGTAATAAATTGACAAACATATCTTTTATTAATTAGATTATCATTATCAAGGGGCAAGCGTAATTTGCAGTTTTTAGCTATACTCCAATGTCTGGAATAGCCGAGATCAGGAATTTGTTTATTCCAGACTGCTATTAAATACAATATTAATTTAATATCATAAATAAAAGGAATTAATACTTTCACATTATCCAAAACAGAAAAACTCTTACGAGCAATATTAAATGTCCTTGTATGGTCACCAAATATAACATACAAAGGATTCGTTTCGTTACAAATAAACTCGGGATTATCAGTATATCCGATTATACCACCTTCTGAAGATTCAGCAGAATAAACAGGAAATTTACCTGAAGATTTTAAATGTAATTTAGATAATTTGTTTTTGACAGGTGCGATTTTAAAAAAATTAGTTACATCAATTTGTCCCCACTTAACATTCTCAAAACTATTAAGTGGGGGAACTATTTTCCCAGGCTATTTTCTCCTATCTTTACTTTTAATATTTCATTTATTTTAAAAATCATATAATCAGACACCACCTTTTGGAAATCTTCCATTTTAGGAGTGAAATCAACTGGTTTTCTTTGATTCCAGTCACAACCATTCTCTGGATCTATACGACCTTCATAATAATTGTCTTCACCAATTAGATGTAAATATGATTTCCCGAAACGTACTAAATTAACCAATTCTTCATATCGTTCTCTAGCATTGTCGGTATCTTTTAGATTATTTGCCGCTTTCTTCCTATTTGTTCGTGTGTACCCATCATTAGAGAAGTCAATAAACTTAACAATGTCATCTTTCGCATGAGGTTCATTAACCCTGAAAACATAAATATAAGTTTGTACACTTGATTTGCCAATAAACAAATCAGTCGGCATTTTTATACTTGCCAATAAAGTATGTTTCTTTAGAATTTCGGTATTGATATCTTTAGCTTTGCCTTTTCCAGCTGAACCTTGAATTATTATAGCCGCGTATCCATGAGACATCATGTTTAACGCTTTTTTTACAAAAATCATTCCATTACCTTCCGCGGAATATGGTGGATTTAGAACAAATGCATCAGCTGGAAAAGTTTTTTTATCTCCCTTTGTAATGTATTTTCCATCGAAATCTACAAGAGAGTCTTTATTTAATATATTAGAACTACCATCTCCCATTAGTATCATGTTCAGTACTGCTAACATATAAATCTCTTGAAGAATCTCTAGTCCTAATAATTGTTCAGCTTTTATCTTAAGTTCTTTTTGAATCAATTCATCAGGAGAAGAAATTTTGTTTCTGGCATCTTGCAGCATTTCGTTCATAGCTGCTACAAGCAATCCAGCTGAACCAGTTGCAAAATCCCATACAAAGGAATCTTTATTTATTCTAGCCAGTTTTACTAATAAAGTTGCTATATAGGAAGGAGTTAAGACCACATCATTAGTAGGATCTTGAGTAAATCCCATCCAACCATACATCTCATTAAAAAGCTTCCCTGTAAAATCTGTTGTTAAACCAATTTTATAATAAATTCCTAAATCGTCTACAATTTTTTTAAAAACTCTTTTAAGTTGTGTTTCACCGTTTTCGACTTTATTAATATTATCATTTGTTATAGTGTTTTGAAGCGTTCTGATAATAATATCTTTTTTTTCTCTTGGAATATTTTTATATTCCAAAAAAGCTTGAATCTTTCTTAATAAAATATCCCCGTCTTTATTCCCAAACTCATCTAAAGATTTCAAATCGTCAGGCTTTAATGATGGAACCTTATTAGGTATTCCCAAGGTCGCTATTATAGAAGCTGCAACTAGGTATACCCTCTCTTTTTCACTTAAATTTTTTTCTTCTTTATAAATGTCATTATTTAATTTCATTAAACTATGAGAAATTTCTCTATCTTTCTGAGCTTTAATTCGATCTAATTCTTCTTGAGGGAGATTTAATCTTTCTATAATCTCAATTAATTTATTGAAATTGTTTGGTGCTAAAAAGGAAAAATCAGTAAATTCACCTATTTTCTGTCCCGTTCCTAAATTAGATTTTGAAACATAATAAACACCAATTTTATATTTTAGTTTACTCTCTTCATCTTTCCATCCCGTCATTCCGATGGATATTATATCTGTGAACGATGTATAATGTAGAATTGCATTCGCATAATGCACAGCACCATTTACTGCATAAGAATTGATATTATTAAAAATTGCTTCATTCTTAGAATTTTTATTTTCTATTATACCATAAGCATCTAATTTTTCTAATTTATCTTTGTAACCTTTATATTCAATCATAACAGGATACCATCTACCTTGCTCATCTTTAAGTAAGAGTTTTGCATCAGGACGATTAGCCCCCGAACCACCATTTTTAGTATAATATTCTTCTAAAGCTTTGTCTATTTCCGAGTTTAGACTTTCTTGTTCTAATTTATAATCAAGCCCGTATGATCGCATCCAACTATTTGCAAGATCTGCAATTTGAGGCTCAACTGATTGTATTTTTTTCTTGGCCATAATCAAATATTCTCTTTAACGTTGATAAGAATTCTTGGCTCAACTTTCAAAATCTCGCCTATTTTTACAAGCATTTCCAATGAGGGTTGAGCTGTGTTGGAGCACCATCGTGAAACTGTTGCTTCATTCTTGCCTAACTGTTCAGCGAGCCACTTCCCTGTACGATTTTGTTCAGCCAAAACAACTTTTAACCTGTTTATTCGATCTATATTATTCA
>JAFLVA010000024.1 GCA_022508525.1 Erysipelotrichales bacterium | reverse complement strand
AGATACTTCCTTCTTCATCTCTTAATGCATACCAATCTGTTAAGAATGCTTCTGCCTCAACTTGTGGGTCTACTTCTTCACTTGGTACAGTGTGTTCTGTTAATTGTGAACCAGTTGGCATTTCAGGAGTTTTGTTTCCATAATTTATTAGTTTACCATAACATACTACTGTGTCGCCAACTGCAACTTGATCTTCGGCTGTGAATTTTGCACCACCAAGATAATAAATTCTATATAATCTTAATACATCTACACCATCAGCAGTATCTGCAATATCCATTGTGGCGTTACCATATGATGGGGAGATTTCGACAATATTTGTAACGATACCTTTTACATAATAACTTTCTGTTGTGTTTGCATTACCAGCATCTACACATACTTTGATAGCGTCTGCAACTGATAATGGGTCTTCTTCAGTACCGGCATGATCTAAAACTAAGACGTCTTTAACTTTAATTGGATTTGTTGAAGCTGTATAATCTTCACCATTAACAGTAATTTTTGCAGTAGCGACAAATGTTCCAACAGATAGTGCTTCTAAGTGCCCGCTAGTAGTGATAGAAGCGACATCGTCATTGTCTACAGACCATTCTACTATTGCGTCATCAGCATTTTTTGTTTCAGCAACCAAATCAAATGTTTCGCCGACACGCATTGAATCTGATGGCTTTTCAGTGATGGAAATTGAAGGTGTATTTGTGTCTAAATCGGTCACTAATTTAAATAATGCTGGATAGACATAATCGGTTCCAGTTGTTGCTGTTTTATAGAATCTGAATCTATCTCCATTAGTAGTTGCTTTGTTAAATCTAAAAGAAGTGCTATTAGATGTTATAATAATACTATGATCTGCACTCCAAGTTATTTGTGCACCAGTAGAAGACGCTTTAAATTGAATACTATTGCTACCTGATTTACCTTCTATGTATTTTCCAGAGTTAGCTGCACCTGAATCAATTTTTACTGCATAAGTACCAGTTGTAGAAGTGCTTTCAAACTTAATAACAGCCATTCCGGTTTCTGCAACAATTTTATCATTATTAATTGTAGCTGAAACATAGTCTGCAGCAGCATCTGCACCATTAAATACTTTGGCTGATGCTTCATTTACATAAGCAAGTAAATACTCACTATTTGTATCAATTGTGTCAGTGGTAACTTTTTCATAAGTGTCACCAGCAGCGGCTTTGGTTACTTTTGAATCGGCATTAGTAACAGCAACACCCATCATTAAAGCGAAAGAAGCAAATAATAGTGGGATTTTTTTGTTAAACTTTTTCATTTTTTTAATTCCTTTCTTTAAAGTTTAAATTGTATATTTACATTATCTTATCTATAAAGCTTGGATGATACTTGAGATACATCTAACAAACTTATTGTTTGTTTACACTATTTCTTATGCACAAGCCAAATATAGATATGACAACTTAATATGCACTTATAATATATCATACGCGCGTGCTTGCCCGCAAGAATATTTAAAAATAGTTTTATTTAAATGAAAAAAAGAATAAATTTGGAGTGATACAGTAAAGTAGACAAAATGAAAAAAGTCATGACCTACTTTTTTGTTGCACTTAAGTAATGAGGAGAGAAATATGAGTATTGGAAGACCAGCGGGAACAAAAAATGTAATGCGAACACTAGACAAATAGTTCTTAAATATCTGAATGGGAACGTAGGAACCAGATTACTTTCAAAGTCATTATGAATAATAAAATACAGAAAAATGGCATTGGAGGATTAAAATCTCAGACAGGTAAGGCTTAAAAAAGATGTATTAAATTATTAAAAATGAAGAGATAATGGAACCAACGATTTTATACACAGTCAAGGTTCGGTTTTACTCTTCAATAAGCTATAACGAGCTCATAAAAGGTTATAACATTAAACGGTTTATGAGTCGAGCAGAAATACCTACAGATAATCCTGTGAATGAATCACTTAATTGATGGATTAAAGAGAAAATTATAATAGATTTTGATTTATATCATTCAGATAATGTTGAACAAACGATTAAGGATTATGTTAATTACTTTAATTATGATCGACATGATTATTCTTTAAATTATAAAATATAAAACCCAAATTCAGTTTAAAACCGAATTAAGGTTTAATGAGCACTTTTTAAACTGTCTTTTTTTCTCGACTAGTTCAATTTATGTTTTTTTTATTTTGCAAAAATGACATAAAAATATGATTTGTTTTTTTAATGTTATAAGAATCTATTTTTAATTTAGATAACACTTTTAATATCATAGTTTTTATTAAAAAAATTTAGAAATTTTATAAGTAAAAAAACTCTAAATATAGCCATTGTTAAGGGATTTTTTAGTTATCGTTTATTTTGATATAACCGCTTACAATTATATATTTATATATAAAGTCTTGCATAATCTGAAATATTGTGGCATTATTTTAATGTAGTTATATTTAATTACTTCCTTTTGGCTGTTAGCGTTTCATTCGCTTATATCTTAAAAGATAATTAGGGTATAGTTGATCTCAATTATCGACATAGCTTAGGTAAAGTGATTAGATGAATACAAAAAAATTATTTTAAAAAATGAAAGGGAAAACAAAAAAATGAAAAAGTTTAACAAAAAACTTCCAATCTTATTTGCATCATTAGCTTTGGCAATGGGCGTAGGATTAGTTGGAAGTAAAGACGCTGTTGGTGTAAATGCTGAAGAGAGTGTTAAATTTAGTTTCTCAAGCGGTATGAGTGCAGCGATGACAGATGGACCTATAACAGTTTCAATGTCAGCCTATAATACTTATACACCTTTAAGAATTTATGCTAATACAACTTTTACAATTTCTACAGATTCACCAACTACAAAAATAACAAAATTGGTTGCAACAGCAACTTCAAATTCTTACGCTGGCGTTGCAGCTGAGGCATCATATTGGTCAGGCACACCTACAACAGGCGCAAGTGGCTCAGTTGTCACAGTTGAGTTTAGTAGCAGTGCAACAACGATTACTTTTACCCCTACTGCTCAAACAAGATGGAATGATTTAACAGTTTATTACAGCAACTTTACTGATCCTACAAAGACAGTTAAATCAGTAACTGGTGTTGGCGAAAATTATCCAACTGAAATATTTGTTGGAGACACAATTGATGGTGCAGATGTTGAATTAAATGTTTTATATGATGATGGTGAAACAGGTGTTGAATTAGCACATCATGTTGATGTGGATTCAAGTGTTGTTGCAAATGGTGTAACAGCAACTGCATATTACGATGAAGAAGAAACAATGAGTGCAACATTTACAGTTGATGTTCTTGAGTTGCCTAATACAGTTGCACTGTTCGAATCTGCAGATGTAGTTTCTAATAGTAATTACACTGAATATTCAAATGAAGATTGGCTTCTAACATATGGTGGCAATAATAAATCTGGTGGTACTAACTCAAAAAGTTCTAGTGGCTGTAAAGTCGATAGTAAATATATTGGTGATGCAGAAGTTTCTAGTAGTGTCTTATCATTTGCTATCGTTAGTGTTAACAAATTAGATAATGTAGGTAAATTAGTATTTACATATACTGGTGGATCTAATTATAGTAATGCAAAAATGTATTTGACAAGTTCAATTGATGGTGAATCTTATTCAATGGTTGAATTGACAAGTGGCGAACAAGGAATGTCTGTTGGCTCTGTTAATACGGATTACGTATTTGAATTCAATAAAATTGAATCTGCACATTATGCAGTTATTATTGCATCAACTGCAACAAGTGGAGACTTTAGATTAGATTATATTGTAGCTGAATTCTTTGCTGAACCAGAAAAAGTTAATCTTGTAGAGCAATTCATTAGCGATTGGAAAGAAATGAGAGCAGGCGGTACAAGAGGTATTTGTGACTATGACCTTAATGGAACAAACGCACTTACAGATCTCTTAAAACGCTTTGAAGACTTCGGTGAAGAAGATAAAGCATTAATTCGTGAATCTATTGATGTAGATGATGTAACAATTGGACAAACATTGGATTACATTAATAATGTTCTTAAGAGTGAAGCTGCTGCTTCTGAAGATAATACTTTAAATTCATTTATCGTCAGCGTTAGTGATAACAACACAACTTCATTAGTAGCATTATTTGCTGTCTTAGGATTAGTTGCAGTATCTGCATACTACTTCATTGAAAAGAAAAAATTAGCTAGATAATAAATCTAATTTGATAATTGAAATTGACGATTTTACTTAAATGTAGAATCGTCTTTTTGTTTGTTTGAATTTTACAAAAAGTTTAAAAATGTCTTTTTGCAAATGACAAGATACTATATAATGAAATTAATCTCATATAAGAGGGTAAAGGGGTATATAGAATGAATAAAATTTTTAAAACATTAGTTTTAGTAATAGCGTGTTTTCTGCTTGTCTTTTCTCAAAAGACAAATATTGTCACTACACATGCGAGTGAAGTATCAGAGTTTTTCAATGAATTCAATGATTTATCTAGTGTAGATATAGGATATGGTAAAGGTAATAATACCACATTTATTTCTCATGATTATACTTATTATGCATCTTCATTTTCTTATAATTGTGTGAATAATGAATTACAATTTGGAAGAAGTACTACTGCTACAACAAATATAACTGATGAAGATGAATTAAGGATGGAATTTGATCTAAGCGGATATATAGAATATGTAAAGTTAGATATTGGCACTGTAAATATTAATAGAACTGGAAGTAACATAGAATTTAAAGTGCAATATTCTACAGATTTTGGTAAAACTTATAATGATGTTAACGGAAGTTTAAAAACTATTGTAGGTAATGAAACATATTCATTATTAATAGATGATAGTTTTGAGTCTATTAGATATAAGTTTGTAATTGCAAATGTTAATGGAATAGCAGGTAAAAATATGGTTATAAAGAATATGCATATTGTTGGAAGAAATTTATATGCTTACTCTATTAGCCATTTAGTAGAAATGATTGATAATTGTACCTGTGATAATATACGTTTAAATTATGAAAATATCATTGATGGATACAATAAACTAAGTGAAAATGAAAAAGAAATATTTAATAAACTATTAACTGAAGATGGACAAACTACTTATAAAGAAAGACTGGATTATATTTTAAATCTTTGCGCTAAAGGAGAAACTAGCAGTAATGGCAATGATATAACTTCTAACAATTTATCAAGTGTTGGAACTTTTATTAGCAAAGATTATTTGCCTTTTGTATATGTTATAATTGCACTTATACTAGTGACTTTAGGATACTTTTTAGTATATAAAAGTAAATCAAAAAAGAAGAATTAAAAATAGATAAATCTTTTAAGTAAATCCTTTATTTTTCTTAAGAAAAATATTATTATTAAAAATAGAAAAGGGTGAGCAACATGTTAAAAATACTTTTAGGAACAACTGAAGAAACAATAATAGTCTCAGTGTTAGCTGCTATAGTGTTGCTTGTCCTTATTTATTTCTTGGTTAAATGCATTCATAGACATAAGTTACGTAATCTTTTTTATCATAAATATAATAAATTTTTGTCTAAAAGCGAACGTAAATTAGATATAAACATTAAATCTAAAAAAATAGTTATTAGAGAAAATAATCGCATTAATAATAATGACATTTTGAAGAATATTAATAACTTTTCCATTGTGAATTCTAACTGTAATGATCTTATTGCAACATTAGGTAAGAATAAACAAAAGCGTAAGAAGGATTTAGCATTCGATTTAAATGCTTTGCAAGAACTTCCTAAATTAATTGATGTGCGTTTATTAGAAGATTTACGTGAGCCAAAATTGTTACAAGATCTTATAGTCTTTTTGTATAAGAAAAGAAAAAAACCAACAATTGACTGGATGATAACTTCTTGTTTTGGAAATAAAAATTATTTTAAATCTAAAAACTCAATTATTTATGCATATAACGGTGCATTAGTGATACTTAAGATTAATAAGAACAAACTTATCGAACCAAAAGTTTATAACTATAATGATCTTAGTGTATCTATTGATATTAAAGTAGATGATCGAATAATGTTAATGTGTGATTTCATTTTTGCTAGTAATGGTGAAGTAGTTTTAAATAAGAGAGTTCGTCGCCTTAAAATATTTAGAAACAAAGTAGAAGAAATCAGTAATATTATGATGCTACTTGATTCGTATCAGCTTTATAGCGATTGTGCAAGCATAAATGACGCAAATAAAAAGCATGCTCATATTAAAAAAATGAACGATGCCACATTGAAAAAGATTGAATTTATGACAGGAAGAAAGTTTATTTCTTGGGTTCAATTAGCGTTTAAATCGTTATATAAGACAGAAGTAGAACTAAAAAGTGATAATCAATTTGGGGCGTATTTATTAATGCAACCTTCAAGAAGTACGGGACTAACTGTTATAGGTGTTAAAAAGCAGATTGGTAAAATAAGTACAACCTATGTAAATAATATGAAACAACTTCAAGAAAAAAATAAAGCTGATGAAGTTTGGATTATAACTAATAATGAATTTTCAAAAAGTTCGCTTGCTTTAGCTAATAATTTAAATATTAGAGTAATAAACAATAATGAGCTAAAACATATTGTAAATAAATATAATACAAATTATTATCAAGGATTCTAATAAAATAAAAAAAAGTGAATAAGATTTTGATTCTTATTCACTTTTAATTTTGTTTTAGACAAGTTCTAAGTTGTATTCTAATAAGTAAATTGTTAATTCATATCCGCCAATTACAACGGCCAAATTGATTATTAATTCAATTACTAACGGAACAATTATTGAATTTGAAGTTGCCATACATACTGATAATAAGATTTGACTTATAAAACTTATTCCATATGTAATTAAGATAAATGGCAAAATTGGTGTGACTTTTCTTTTTGATTTTAAAATACTTGAATTTACGATAGCTTCTGAAAGTAAGAAGATAATGATTCCTACAGGGAGAGATACAATTGAATTTAGTCCAATTAAGATGCCACTAGTGACTACTGTTGCAGTGCTACCACTAGCATTCATTGCATCAATCATAATATCGAATAATTCTACTAATGCTTGGAAAATTGTTTTTAATTCTTCAATATTAATATATCGACTAAATACCAATAAGTATTCACCATACATAATAGCGGCGCCGATTGAAACAACTATTGAGTAGCATACTGTCCAAAATACGATAATTAAGATTTTTGACATTACTAATTGCCATGTTTTATAAGGCAGAGTGAACGATAAGTATCCTTGCTTTTTAAAGAGCGTATTATGTACATATGAGTATCCGTAAATAACAACTAGAACAGACACAATCATAAATAATGCAAATGCCGCGAATATTAGAATAATAATCAATAGCGTACCAAGGATGCTGCCAACAACATTAGCATTTTCATTTGAGGCAATTAGCACTTCAAACCATGTTAATAGTGGTGTTAATACAAAGAATACTAGTGAAACACCAAACATCAACAAGTATTTTTTGTATGTTTGCAATAAATCATGTTTAAGTAGTTTTAACATTTGAATTCCTCCTTAAACACTTCATTTAGTGTCTTGTTATCATGTGTATTAACAATATTTTCTTTTGTATCGTCAATTACAACAGAACCATTTTGTATAAATATTGCGCGATTTAATACACCTTCAATATCTTCAATTAAATGGGTTGAAATTATTACTAAAGAGTTTGCAGCGTAATTATTTAAAATAGTGGTTATAATAAAATCTCTTTGAGCCGGATCAACACCACCGATAGGTTCATCAAGAAGATATATTTTTGCATCTCTTGATAGTACTAGTGCTAATTGAAGTTTTTCCTTATTTCCTTTAGAGAGTGATTTAATAACACTGAATTGAGAAATATTCATAGTCT
Organism: Erysipelotrichales bacterium; assembly: GCA_022508525.1. Taxonomy (GTDB): domain Bacteria; phylum Bacillota_I; class Bacilli_A; order RFN20; family CAG-826; genus RUG131. Next base: position 682 of record JAFLVA010000024.1, on the reverse strand, counting down.
TCAACATGCTAAGCATTTTATTTGTGTCGAAGTCTTGATAAAAATCCGCAAACATTTTAATTACATCATTGATGACGAGATTTTCTTTTAAATATGTTGAGTCTGGTAGATAGCTGACGATTGCTTTACTTTCAGGTCCAATATGTTTCTCATTGATAAGAATTTCTCCATCAAAATTTTTCAACAATCCCGCAATTAATTTGATTATTGTTGTTTTTCCAGAACCATTTGGTCCTAATAATCCGACAATCTGGCCCTCATTAAGTGATAAGTTAACATTATTCAAGGCATATTCTTTTGCGCCTCGATATTTCCATGTAACATTTTTAAATTCTAATAATGCCATATGTTTTCTCCTTTACAATAATAATATTATGACCTTTTAAAGAGAAAATCAATTATTGTTATCTTAATTATTGCAAATATTAATGATGAATCATTAAAAAAATTATGATAAAACAAATTGAAATACCATAAAAAATCAATGCTTTCATTTGTTAAGCATAAAATATTGGTTTAATTTTTGTCGCGTTATAATCGCATATTTGTCTCAACTTGTAGATTTTTTTCTATTTTAAATATTGCTTTGCCTATAAGTATAATGAAGGACCTAGATAGTCTAGGCGTGCAAAACTCCTACTTAAAGGAGATGATGTCTATGAGAAATAAAAAAACTCATCGA
>JAFLVA010000023.1 GCA_022508525.1 Erysipelotrichales bacterium | reverse complement strand
GATACATTGTCTTAAGCAAAAAAAGAAGATTAGTTAAATAATCAAAATAACTAAATGAAATTAAGGAATACCAATTCGTTGGTGTTCCTTTTTTGATATTATTATGTTTTGAATTAATATAAATTTTAAAAAATATTATGAAACATATTCTATAGCCTATATAAATGAATAATTATTCAAGAAATTTGTTTGCTGTTCATGAAAAAATGTAAATAATTTCGACATTTTGAGTGACACTTAAATATTAAAATTATTATTTTAGCTAAGAAAATAAATTATCCTATTCGAAAAAACACGCTGGTAATCGTTGTTTTTTAATTTTTACAAATTTTTTTATTAAAACGCTTACATTTATACTTGTAATCGCTTTCAGCTTGTATTATACTATTCATAGAAAATCAAGTATTTTCACGTTTTCTCGTGAATACTATTTAAAAGGAGGACATGATTTTCGATGAAAAAATTATTTTCAAAAATAGCAGCACTAGGAGCATTAATGGTTGGCGCCTTTGCCATCGGTGGCACAGCACATAAAGCACCTGTAACTGCAAATGCTACAAAAGGAGCTGGCGATGAACCATGGAGTTTGATTGGTTCTGTTAAAAATCCATCTACAAACTCTTATACAAACTGGGATACTGACATTCCTTTTAGTTATAATTCTGCTGACTCACGCTACGAATTAATTGTTCATCTTGAAGCTGGTGATGAATTTAAAATTCGTTACAATGGTGGATGGTCTACACAAATTGCATACGGTGGTAATACTGGTGGAGGAATTGGCGACTATTTACAAAATAGTGGAGGTAACTTCAAAGTTAAAACTGGATGTACTGATTTTTATCTTTTAAAAATTGTAGATGATAACGTTGCAGGTTATGGTGACAAATCTTATGGTTTCTCTCTTGAAACTTATACTGCTAAAACACACAAAGTAACCTATTACCATGGTTCAAAAAAACTTACAGAAGTAGAAGTTGCTGATGGAACAAATTATAACCCACAATTTGTTTACGATGCAGGTTATAGACTTGAAGGATGGTATACTGATTCATCACTTAGAACTCCATATACTCAAAAGGCTCTTACAACCGATTTAACATTATACGGTAAGTATTCAGAGGCTGAAAACTTTGAGTTGTATATTAAGAACAACCAAGGTTGGGCACAACCATACGTATATTTGTGGAGTAACACTTGGGGTCACAATAATACATGGCCGGGAGAGGCAATGACTCGCGTAGGAACTACAAATTATTGGTATGTTGAAATTGACACAGGATATGTTTATGATAGTATTATCTTCGGTAATGGATTAAATAACGACGTGTCTGGCGCTGAACAAACAGTTAATTTGCCTCTTGCTGATGAAACAGTAATTTACTCTATTGGTGCTAAAGATAGCACGGGAAATTTCACTGCTACAACTGAAGTTGTTCGTAAAGTTGTTGCTCATATTCCTGGTGACAAGATTGAATGGGCAGAATTACAATATACAGGAACTACAGCAAGTAAAGTTGGTTTTTCAGTATTAGCATTTAACGATGGCCGTATTGAATTAAAAGAAACTGGAATTACTGAAGATGAAATGAAAAATGCATTAATTGCACGTATGCAAGATGTTGACACATGTACTGATTACGAAAAATATGCTGAATTCAGAGAATTAGCTGCATTAGTTGAAGACTCCGATTCTATCAAAATTAGCGATAGAAACAAAGATGAAGACGGAGCAATGACTGCAACAGTTACAATTGGTGATAAACTTGCTTATATGGAATTACTTGCTGGTGTAAAAGCTGCTAACGAAGAAAAAGCTAACGGAAATGGAATTATCTTAAGTTTAACAAATGAAAACAGCAATGTTTCATTAATTGCATTATTTGCAATCTTAGGATTAGTTGCAGTATCTGCATACTATTTCATTGAAAAGAAAAAATTAGCTAAATAATTAGTTTAATTAATTCAATTTAAGACGAATTTACAATTGTAGATTCGTCTTTTATTATACAATGAGGGGAAATGTGGTTTTATGGTAAAAAAAGTAAAACACTAATAACTGCGATCATTGGTGCTTTCCAGGATTTATAAATAATATATTATTTATATTATTACGAAATCGCTTTCAAAAAAGTAATACATATGATATAGTAACAACAGGAGGTTTTTTTGTATGAAAAAATTGTTTAAAATTTCTGCACTATTAGTTGCGTTATTTGCCCTTATCATAATGCCAAATACATCTGTGGCACGTGCGGCAGAGAGCGAAACAGAAAAAGTGCGAATTCATTATTGCCGTGATGATGAAAACTACAAAAACTGGAATTTATGGCTATGGGCCTATAAACCAGTAAGTGGTGAAGGCAGTGAGTACTATTTCACTGGAGAAGATGATTACGGTGTATACTCTGAAATTGATATGAAGAATGATGCCTTATTAGGAACTTCGACAACTATTGGTTTCTTAGTAAAGAAAAGTGATGGAAGCAATAAATGGGCTGACCGTGATGTAGTTGAAGACCGTTTTATTGAAATTCCAGCAACTAGCGAAAATGGTATTTATAATATTTATTTATACCAAGGATTCTCACAAGTTTATAAGACTGCTGATGAGGCAAAGAATGATAAAATTAAAACTGCTGCATTCTCTAATATGACAACATTAGTAGTTGATATCTTAACAGAAGATAATATTACTAGCGACAAGTTCCGCGTTTACGCAGATGATGTATTATATGATAACTATAAATTTAGTTATACAAAAAACAAGATCACTGCAACATTTAACGAAGAAGTAGATCTTCAAATTGCATACACTATTGAAATTGCATTTACAAGTGGAACTCGCGATATGTCTGTAGATAAATCAAAATTATATGATTTCCCACAATTCTACGAGAACTTCACATATTATGGTGATGACCTTGGCGTAACGTTCTCTAATGACCATAAGAATACTACATTTAAATTATGGGCTCCATTAGCAACAAAGGTAGTATTAAATCTTTATACTACTGGTACACCAAAAGAATATGCAGGATTTGGAGATGCTGTCTCTTCAACTCCATCTCACCGTATCTTGATGCACAAAGAACAACAAGGTGTTTGGGCACATACTGAATATGCTAACTTGCATGGAGTATATTACACATATAGTGTTTATTTCGGTACAAGATTTAATGAAGTAGTAGACCCATATGCTAAGAGTGCTGGTGTTAATGGCGAACGTGGTTTAATTGTTGATTTCGATAAATTAAATTCGGAAATCGGCTTTACAGTTGGAGATCGTCCAGATGTAATCAAAAATGCAACTGATGCCATTATTTACGAAAGTCATGTTCGTGATTTAACTAAAGACGTTACTTGGGGTGGAAATCCTGAAAAAGCTGGTAAGTATTTAGGCTTTGTTGAAGAAGGTACAACTTATACTGAAAATGGTGTAACAGTTTCAACTGGCTTTGACCACTTAAAGGAATTAGGTATTACACACGTTCAATTAATGCCTATTTATGATGTTGCATCTATTAATGAATCATTAGCTGAGCCTAATTTCAACTGGGGCTATGACCCTCTAAACTATAATGTCTTAGAAGGTTCTTATTCTTCAAATCCATTTGATGGATTAGTAAGAATTAGAGAGTTCAAACAAATGGTTATGAAGTTAACTAAAGCAGGTATTGCTATCAACATGGATGTTGTATTTAATCATACAGCAAGAAGTTCAAATTCTAACTTCAACATGATTGTTCCAAATTACTATCACCGTATGAACAATGATGGCACATATCGTAACGAATCAGGATGTGGCAACGAGCTTGCTTCTCAACGTCCAATGGTAAGAAAATTCATTTTAGATTCAACTAAGTTCTGGTTAAGCGAATATAATCTTTCAGGATTTAGATTTGACTTGATGGGTCTTATTGATACCACAACAATGGAACAAGTATATGAACAATGTGCTGAAGTTTATAATCACGTTATGGTTTATGGAGAACCATGGGGTGGATATGGTGCTTCATACTCAGGATATAGATCAACTAACCAATCAACTTTAAAAGGAATTGCTGGTGTTGGTGCATTTAATGACAAGATTAGAGACGCTGTTAAAGGTGGCAACAACGATGGTTCAAAAGGATTTGTACAAGGTAGCACTGGTTCAACAGGTACTGTCGTAAATGGTATTAAAGGTACATTCGATGGTTCTTCAGTTGATCCAACTCGCGTTATTAACTATGTTGCATGTCATGATAATTTAACATTACGTGATAAGATTGCAACAGAAGAAGGAGTAACTGCTACTGGAGCTAATAATAAAGAAGCAACAATCAAAGCAAGAAATAATCAATCTGATTCAATCGTATTATTGAGCGAAGGTATACCATTTATACAATTAGGACAAGACTTCTTAAGAAGTAAACCAATGGATCCTAATTCAGATTATGGTGAAGCAAATAGAGCCGGTTATGATCATAACTCATACCGTTCAACCGATTATACTAACTCAATTAAATGGAATCTAAAATTAAAGAACAGAGATGTATTTAATTATTACAAAGACTTAATTGCTTTACGTAGAGCTCATGCAGGTTTACGTTTAGCAACTAATAGTGCTGTTAACAGTGCATTATCTATTAAGTCTGGTTCTGGCACTACAATTGGATACACAATCAATTATGGTGGAGAAGAACTATACATTATCCATTCAGTCAATGGTGGAAATTATAACTTAAATGGTTCTTACCGTGTCATATTTAACAAAAATGGTGCTGTTAGTGGTGCTGCATCAACATCATACACACTTTCGGCTAATGAATCAGTCGTTTTAGTAAAAGCATAGGAGGATAAGGAATATGAATAAGAAAATATTTTGTGCTTTAGGTGCTTTTATCTTAGCTGCTTCATTAGTAAGTTGTGGAAAAGGAAAAAATAGCGGTACCCAACCAAGTACTGACGTAAGCACTAGTGTAGATTCTCCAAGTACTAATAATTCAACTATTGGAAGTGAAGAAGAACCGGATGTCGTAATTCCTGAAGGAATGGTTGCAGTTAATTTCCGTTATAATTATGGCAAAAATCTTCGCTTCAAAATTGTCCCGTATTATCCTGGCGACAAAATTGAAAAGCCATCATTATACGATCAACCACAACGTACAGGTTATATGTTTAGAGGATGGTTTGAAGATCGCTATTGTATGAATGCATTTGATTTTGATAATACAGTAGTTCCTGAAAATGGTCTTGATATCTATGCTGGATGGAACGTATTCGATGCTGATCCACTTGGCGATGATGCTATTGAAGATCTATATGAAGAAAAGACATATAGCATTACTTACACTAGCGGACCTGGATTTAGTTATATCAATCCAAATGGCGCATTGATTAAATCTGCTGATGCTGGTGATGTTATCGAATTTAAACTTGCAATTGGTAGAGACTACGAAGGTACACCAGTTGTTACAGCAAATAGTCAAACACTTACTGAAACTCAAGGTCTATATAGTTATACTGTAACTGGCAATACCACATTTGCAGTTTCTGGTTTAACAAAAGTCGGTGGTAATGATAATAATGATAAAAACCTCGTATCATGGTATATCTGTGGTGAAGGATCATTATGGGGTGCAGATGGATGGAGTATCTCTGGTGGCATTCAATTATTTGAAAATCCAGATAACCCTGATGATAAAGGTCAATATTTAGGTATTACATTTGCTGTCGGTGATACATTTAAAGTTACTGATGGATCGACTTGGTTCGGTTATGAAAAAATCGATACATGGGAAGATCCTGCTAATGCTGGAAGATCTTGCTTCGAAGGAAGCCCTGATGGCTTTGGCGGTCAAAACATTAGATGTAAAGTTGCTGGAACATATGACATGTATGTCAATGTAAAAGGCGAATTCTGGATTCAAGTAGCCGCTTAATTTGTAGAAAGGAAATAAATAAGATGAAAACTAATTTAAAGAAAAAAATTGGTGCTTCAATTACGCTTGCTTTAGTAGCATTAACAAGTACTACTTCAACACTTATTGCAAAATCTCTTGCACCAGTTGTTAATGCTGAAGGCATTTTATCACCTGAGCAATATGAAGATTCAATGTCCGCGTGGTCACAAAGAGATCACCTTTACATTCACTATCTTCGCGAAGCTAATACTCAAGCTGATTATGGTGAATGGATTGTTTGGGCATGGCAAAAAGTTCCTAAAGATAGCGCAGGAACAGAATACAATTGGAGTCGTTATGACCAAAGTGGTGCTATTGTTGATATCGATATTAGCGATGCAAAATTTGATGGTGCTACTAAAATCGGATTCTTAATTGTTTTAGATTCATCACGTAAACAAACATCTGGCATGTGGACTAGTGACTCTGGTGGCGATGTCTATATTACTGATGTTGATTCACATAGACGTGAAGATGGATCAATTCATATCTTTGCAACACAAGGTAATTCTGTTAACTACACTTTTGAATATACTGGTGAAGCAGCAGAAGACCCATTTAAAAATGATAAGGGTGGAGACTTTGTTTCAAAAGGTGGAGTTAATTCTTCAAAAACAGATGCTTACCCAATTGCTAAAACATCTGATGAATTCTTGAAAACTGCTGGTGTTGGATATCAAATCCAAGTATCAAGCTTTGCTGATAGTGATGGAGATGGATATGGTGACATTAAGGGTATTACACAAAAATTACCATATTTAAAAGATTTAAATGTCGATGTTCTTTGGTTAACTCCAATTCAAGAATGTGAATCATATCATGGATATGATGTCATTGACTACTACAATGTTGACTCACGTTTCGGTAGCAGAGCTGATTATCGTGAATTAATTTATGAAGCACATAAATTAGGTATTAAAGTTGTTATGGACTTAGTTGTTAACCATACATCCTTAAATAACATTTGGTTTAAGCGTTCTGCAAGTTTAACAACTGGTACTGCTCTTGATAATTCTAAAATTGATTATCGTAATTTCTATCAATGGAAATATTCTGCTGATGGTAAAACATTTACTGATGGCACAAAAGTGCCTGCATCAGATAAAGGACCATGGTACAGATTTGGTACTACAAATTATTATTACTATGGTAAATTCTCAACCTCAATGCCAGAATTAAACTACGATTACCAAGGCACTCGTGATGCAATGGTTGACGTTGCAAAATATTGGTTAGGCTTTGGTGTTGATGGATTCAGAATTGACGCTGTCAAGCACGTTTATATGGCTGATGAAGTTACAAAGGGTGCTAATGATACAGTAGAGGCAGACTACGATGCAAAAACAAATACTGATTATTCTTCAAATAAAACAAAGAATATTAACTTCTTTAGAGAATTCTCAGCACGTATTAAGTCACTTTATCCAAATGCTTATGTTGTTGGCGAAAACTTTGATGGATGGGATCAAAGAATTTCTGAATACTATCAAGGCGTAGATTCATTATTCGATTTTGCTGCTTACTATCACTTTGCTTATATTAATTTCTATAAACATGAAGCAAGTAATGCTCAAAAGGAATCAACAGTAACTGTCCCTAACAAATACAACATGTATAACAAACAACGTGGTGGACAAGCAATCAATGCACCATTTACATCTAACCATGACGTAGAAAGAATGATGAACCACCTCAACAACACTGTTGAATGGAAAAATAGTAGTTCTACTGAAACACACACTGCAATTACTGCTGCTAATGCTGCAAATGCAATGAAGAAAGCAAAAGTTTACGCTGCTAACCAAATTTTAATGCCAGGTCTATCTTTCATCTACTATGGTGATGAATTAGGTATGAGTGGTAATAAGATTGCTAATAATGCTTCTAATGCACCAGAGGACGCAATTGGAAAAGATTGGAATGAAGATAGATGGTATCGTCAACCAATGAAATGGAGTAATACTGAAGGACAAGATATGGTAACTTCATACAAATTCAGTGGTTACACAGTTACTTGGGATGATTATAACCGTAATACTTTAAAATCAGTTAAAGATCAAGAAAACGATCCTAATTCAATGCTTTCCTATTTTAGAAAATTAACAAAGCTTAAAAACGATCATGAAGCAATTATTCATGGTACTTATAGCGGCATTACTGTAAGTGGAAATACTGACATATTTGCTTATAGCTTAAGTTATGGTGGAGAAACTATTTACATCTATCATAACTATGGAAATAGTACTGCAAGTATTCAAATGAATGGTTCACAAGTTTTATTTGAAAATGGTGGAGCAAGCAAAGGTTCACTTCCATCATGTGGAACTATTGTCTTAAAATAAGAGGTGAAATGAAATGAAAAAGAAATTTATATTATTCGCCGCATTATTAATGATACTAACATCATGTGGTAAAGGTAAAAATAGTGGTTCTGTCAGTACACCTAGTGTAAATACAAGCGATAAAGTTGATGATGAACCTAGCGCAAGCATTCCACCAGTTGAAAATACAATTTATTTCAATCTTGGTAAATATGGACTATTCGATGGTAAAGCTGGTACAGATATCAGCAGTGCTAGCCTTGAATATGGTGTATCATACACTGCATTAACTGGAACTGCCCTTCCAGGTGCTGATAGAGTAACATCTAGTAGAGGAGTTAAATTCCTTTATTGGGTTATGCCATCAACTACTGGTGGTGCTTTAATTAAAGTAGAAAAAATGCCTGCTAACCCTGGCACAATTCTTGAAGCTTGGTGGGAAGAAGGAAATGTCAATAATCCTGATATCCCAGATATTCCAGATATTCCAGATGATCCAATTGGAGATTACAAACAATATTTAGCTACTAGTGCAGATAGTGATAAGAAATATGGATTAACGTCATCATTCTCTGCTACATTTAACACAAATGAATATAGTGTAACTGCAGATTTCGCTGCAGGATATGAATTTAAGTTCTATTCAACAACTGATTTATTTGGCTATGGAAGCAAATGTTATCCAACATCAAAATCAGATAAGAAAACAGAAAGCGGATATTCATTATGTGCTGATGCAAGCGCTGGTATTTACGCTAAAGACTATATTGAAGTAACTGGTACACCAAAAGAAGGTGGGGTCAATCCATATGGCGAAGACTGGATGAGCTTTGCTGGCGATGCACCAAATCTTAGATTTAAAGAATCAGGTAACTATACACTTTATATCCGTTTATATGACGGTGGTGGATGGTTACAAATCTACGCAGTCAAAAATTCTTAATTAAATAGGATTTAAGGCTTAAAAAAATACAGGTGAGTGAAAACTCACCTTTTTTGTTTTACGTGTTAGAAAAGAGATATGTGTCAAAAATTAATAAAATAAAATGAAAGTGGGAATATTAATTACGAGGTGTTAATATGAATGAAAATGATGATAGTTTCCAAAATCTTCTAACCGCAATGAAAGAATTAGGTATTAGTGGTGATCCTTATGAAATAGGAGAAGAGTATGGGATATTTGATGAACCGATTGTTCCAAGGGTAATGTATAGTGTTAATTATCCAGTATTACCATTTTTATTTAAAAGAGCAAAAAGTGTAGATGAGATAAAAGACATGTTAAAAATTCGTAAAAATGATAAATACTTAAAATACTAATATTTATTTAAAATATTAGCCATTATTATGAAATTCTTTTTGTAAATCATTTTATAATTAGTGTATAATATTAATAGGGAAGGTCCTAGATTAATCTAGTGACTAACTCCTACTGTTTGTTAGCCGCCTAGGATTTGTGTTTCGTTG
>JAFLVA010000022.1 GCA_022508525.1 Erysipelotrichales bacterium | reverse complement strand
TATAATGGAAACCTTTAGTTACCCAACTGAAGAATTCTCCTCCTAGCATAACTAGCCCTGTCACCATTAACAATAGAAATGACACTATTGAAACGAATGAGCATATTGCTGATTTTGTTTTTAAATTTATACGCATTTTAAACTCTCCTTCCTATCATTTTTCTTTTGAAATGATTTTTCTAATATCATTTATTGTATTGATAAACTCTTTCATTCTCTCATAACCGATTTTATCAACAATGTTTGTGAAATATTCAATTTTTTGTTCTTTATCATCTTCTATATATTTAATTCCCAAATCAGTAAGATTGATAAGTTCAATTCTTGCATTATCCGATGAAGATGTTTTCACTATTAATTTCTTTTCTTCAAGTTTTTTTGTGAGTACTCTTACTCTTTCTCTTGAAATATTCAGTTCCTTACTTATTGAATATGCATAAGTATTTGGATGTTCACTTAAATAAAACAATATTAAAATCATTCCCATATCCGAATTTCTTAACTTGTTCAATGTAGTATTTGGTCTATTTTGTTTTAATTGTTCCATTAAACCAATCACTTGTTCTCTAGTTACCATATACTTCTCCTTTATCATAAGTAGAATCAATGTATTTTAAAATCATTTTATGTGTATGTCAACTGGGTTTACATTAAATAAAAATTATTACACAATATAGTTGTATTTTGTGTAATATTTTCTGACATTTTTTCTTAGAAGAGAATTAATTAGGAATTTCAAAATATTCTTATTATCAATTCTTAAAAATTAAGTTTTTTCATAAAAATTTGATTAATTACAAATAAATATAAATAAAAAATCAACTTTTATACATTTTTGTTGATTTCATATAAATATAAGCATATTATTTTTATGTATAAATTAATAAAAAGGAGAAAAATCATGTTTGATACTTCAAATTTTGGAACAAAAGTATTTAATGAAAAGGTAATGAAAGAAAAATTACCGAGTCCAGTATATAAAAAATGGGTTGAGACAATGGAAAAGAAAGACGCTCTTGACCGCACAACCGCTGATGCTATAGCTCACGCAATGAAAGAATGGGCATTAGAGCACAATTGCACACACTATTGTCACTGGTTTCAACCATTAACAGGTCTAACTGCACAAAAACACGATGCTTTTATTGATACAAAAGATGGAGAAACTATTTTAAAGTTTTCCGGTAAATCTTTAATTAAAGGAGAGCCAGACGCATCATCATTCCCTAATGGTGGACTCCGTTCCACATTCGAGGCTAGAGGATATACATATTGGGACTGTTCTTCTCCTGCTTTTATTCGCGATAATGTCTTATATATTCCAACAATATTTGTTGGTTTTCATGGAGAAACACTAGATACAAAATGGCCTTTATTAAAGAGCATTGATGCCATTTCAGCTCAAGCCACAAGAATTGTAAATGCCTTTGGAGATAAAGAAGTCACATCGGTTACTCCTTATATTGGATTAGAGCAAGAATACTTTTTAGTCGATCGCGAAATGTTTTTGAAACGCGAAGATTTATTTTTAACAGGGCGAACATTATTTGGCACCTTACCTAGCAAGGGTCAAGAATTAGATGATCACTATTTCGGAGCAATTCCAGAGCGTGTTCATGAGTTTATGAAAGATGTCAACAGTCAACTATGGGAACTTGGAATATATGCAAAATCTGAACATAATGAAGTCGCCCCTGCTCAATTTGAACTTGCACCAATTTTTAATAGCGCTAATGTTGCTGTCGACCAAAACCAAATCATAATGGATGTGTTACAAAGAACTGCCCTTAAGCACAATCTCGTTTGTTTGCTACATGAGAAGCCTTTTAAAGGTGTGAATGGTAGTGGAAAACATAATAACTGGTCATTAATTACAAACACTGGTATAAACCTTTTTGATCCTGGCAAAGATCCACATGATAATATTCAATTCTTGATTTTTGCTTGTGCGCTAATTCAAGCAATTGATGATCATCCAGAATTAATTCGTATGGCATCAAGTAATCCAGGAAACGATTTCCGTCTTGGAGCAAATGAAGCACCACCAGCGATAGTATCTATTTTCTTAGGTAAAACAATTGAAAACCTACTTAATCAATTTATAGAAAAGCAACCAAGAACATATGAGAAAACATCTCTTAACGAATTTGGTATATCTTCTCTTGCATATTTACCTCATGATAGTTCAGATAGAAACCGTACTTCTCCTATCGCTTTCACTGGTAACAAATTCGAATTTAGAATGCTCGGTTCTTCTATGAACGCCGCAAGTTTAAACGTTATTATTAATACAATTATGGCTGATTCTTTAAAAGACATCGCTGATAAATTAGAAAACCACAAATATCGCCAAGATAAGCGAAAAGCTGCAATAGACATTTGCGTTAATATTATGAAAGCACATAATCGTATACTTTTCGATGGAAACGGCTACTCTAATGAATGGGTTTTAGAGGCAAAAAGGCGTGGACTACCAAACATTAACACATTTATTGAATCACTTTCAATTTTAGAAGATAAAGACACAATAGACTTATTTGTTCGTCATCATATTTTCTCAATTGAAGAATTAAAATCTCACGCTGATGTTCAATATTCAAACTATGTTAATATCCGCTTAATTGAATGTCGTACTTTCTTACATTTAGTTAGAGGGTCAATTATTCCTACCCTTATTCACGAAATATCTATGATCCGTTCAATAGGAATAACTCCTCAAGCATTAAGCAAAAAAATAGAGCAATACAATTTATTAATCGAAAAACTCAGTAATTACGCTGATGAATTAGATGAAGTTTTAAATAGTATTGTATCTATTTCTAATAAAAAAGAAATGGGCTTATGCATATTAAAACAAGCTATGCCATTACTTGACACTATGAGAGCGTTATATGATAGTGTTGAAAATCATTTGGCTATTGAAAACATTTCATATCCTATTTATGAAAATCTGTTTTTTGGATTAGATTATTAATAATTAAAAAAAGAAGAGATTTAACGAAATAATTAATCTCTTCTTTTATTATACGAAAAAGTTATTCTAAAAACTTTATGTTTATTGATCCATCACCAGTACGGGCTTTTAATACTTTTGTTCCATCCTCTTTATTTACAAGATTATTTGTACCAAGTCCAGTTCTTGCATCAATGCGATAATCGCTTCTTTTTCCATTAATAGTTCCACTGATTGCGCCATTACTAGTAACTAGTTCTATATCGTTAGCTTGAATGCGACTAATAAAAATTGCTCCATTATCAGTTTCAGCAAATAATTTTTCACTTTGACAATCACTTAAACGAATCATTCCGTTATTTGATTTGCAATTTAGTGATTCAGAAATAACATTTTTCATATTAATTAGACCATTTCCCGTTCTAACGCTAATGTCCTTTTTAATTTTAGTATTATCAACAAATATAGTTCCATTATCAGATGAGGTATTTGCGTTGTCAACTTCACAATTCTTAACACCAATCACTCCATTATTTGTTGAAATTGTCATATTACTCGCCTTCACATTATTTAATTCTACAGCACCATTAGAAGTTGATAAATTTAAATTATTAAAAGCCATTTGCTTTAGAGATATTTTCCCATTACCTATCTCAATGCTTAAATCAAAAGTTGTGCTAGATGGTAAATATAATTTCGCTTCATAATATTTGCCAGTATTCATTTTAAAGAAAACGCCACGTCTCCAAACAAGACTTAAATCCCCCATTTTATCTTTCGATATTAGAGATACTTTTCCATCCTTATAATCCAAGTTTTTAAGATTGTTTTCAAAATCATAATACTCTATTTTTACTTTTTCTTCATCCGTATAATATATATCCAAACTAAGATTATCAGAAGTAAAATCCAAAGAATTTGTCGGCAAATCTATAACTTCTTCTTTTAAAATCATATCATCTACGCATGTAAGTTTAGTCACACTAAATCCTAAAGATGCAAAAGAAACAAAAAAGATAAATAAACCTGCAACAACGCCACTTCCAAATCCACAAAGTACTTTTATAGTATTTTTAGGCTTTGCAAAAGTAGTTTCTTTCATGCAAAGTTTCCTAATAATGTGAATATAACCTTTAGTCGAGAAAGGCATGAAGTAGCCTAGTGCAATTCCCAAGGTACTTAAAACTAATCCATATCCCATTTGAGCAAAAGCAACTGCAGTATGAGACGCCAATAAAGCAAATGCTGCAACAAAAATATAAAGGCCATAAATAGTAAATGTAACGACTATAGTACCTAAAACGAATAGAGCAATTGCTCCAAAGAAAGCAAAAACAATACATAAAATCATTAAGACTATGCGACGCAATACATCTAAATCTTTGTTTGATGTATTTTTATTTTGCGATACCACTTCTTCGTTTTTAATGAAATTCGTTTCGTCTGTTTTTTCTTCTTTGCGAAAGTTTTCCGCAACAAGCTCTGGCGGTTCTAATTTCGATATAAATTCTTCTTCATCCGCATTTTCTAAGCCATCTTCTATTAATTCTCGATAATATTCAACTAACCGAGCAGCTTCTTCATGGCGAACACCATTTAAAGCTTTATTTAATCGATCTAGATATTCTTCTTTTTTCATCTTTTGTCCCCCGTGTGCACAAATTCATTAATTCTTTGCATTTCTTGCCATTCCTCATCAAAATCTTTTAATCGTCGTTTACCTTCTGGAGTTATACGATAATATCGTCGTAAACGGCCATTATATTCACGAGAGTATGTAACCAGTTGTCCAACACTTTCTAAGCGCTTTAAAATAGGATAAAGAGTCGATTCGGAAACATCAATAACTGTTGATATCTTACTTATTAACTCATATCCATAGGAGTCGCCCCGGCTTAGCAAAGCAAGAACACATACGTCTAATAGTCCTTTTTTCATTTGAGCATCCATAATATACCTCGCTTATATATAATATTATACATTGCATAGTATTATATGCAAGTAAAATATCAATATTATCTGATATTATTTTTAATAAATAAATTTATCTAGTTGCTTTTTCAATGAAATTTAGCACTTTGGTACGATATTGAACTTCATCCACCAACGCACTTTGCGCATGGCTTGCATTAGGAACAATAAATAGTTCTTTATCAGATACACAACTTTCATAATTTTCCATTGAAAATTTTGTTGGTACAAAAGTGTCTTTATCTCCATGAATAAATAAAATTGGTCTTAAAGATTTTTTTAAATGTCTTCTTGTATCTTCTTCTTTTAATTGATAGCCACAAAATTTCTTGCTAAGACAATTTGTCACTTTAAGTAATAATGCACTAGGGAGTCGAATCATTGTCTTTATAATATGTTTAAATTGTTCATATACTGAAGTATAGCCACAATCAGCAATAATTCCTTTCACTTCTTCAAATTCATAATCACTCAATAATAGAGACGTATTCGCACCCATAGAAACACCATGAATAATAATCTTTTTATTTGGAAATTTATCTTTTAAATAATCTAACCATTTTTTAACATCTTTATGGTCTAAAGTTCCAAATCCAATGTGCGTTCCCTCACTTTTTCCATGTGAACGATGATCAACTGCAAAAATATCAAAATTAGTATCTTTATAAATTCCATAAAACAGGGACAAATCGCTTAATCCAGAACTACGATATCCGTGTAATAGTAAAATTAAGACATCACTATCGATTTTACTTTTAATGTGACAACCACATAATTCATACTTATCATCAAAGCTTCTTATATGATGTTCAGTTAAATGTGGATTAGATGAAATTACTTGTTTTGCTTCTTTAAGTTTTTCTAAATGTGGTTCCCAATCCTTTGGCATCAAATTATTTTTATGTTGTCGCTTAAAAGTACTTTTATATAATACAAATGTGACTATAGTAAAAAACATAGCTATAAGAATTATTAAACTTGAAATAATTATTAAAACCCAATAATACCATTCCATTATTTTATCCTCGATATATCATTACCATAAACTAAAGAATTTTTTTTCATAATTTATCACCAACTTAATTATACATAAATATTTAAAGGCTGACACTTAATGTATAAGTTTTTTAATGAAGATATTATTCTATATATTTAAAAGTTGAAAAAACATTTTTTCATTAATAAAATTAATATGTGAAGTAATTTAAAATATCTTTACTAATAAGGTATACATAACTTGGAGGAACTACAATGAACACTTGGATTAAAGACGCTATATTTTATGAAATTTATCCAACTTCTTTTAATGACACTAATGGAGATGGAATTGGAGATTTAGAGGGAATTCGCCAAAAATTAGACTATCTAACTTCCCTTGGAATTAACGCTATATGGATTAATCCATTTTATAAATCACCTTTTAAAGATGGGGGATACGATGTAAGCGACTTTAAAGATGTCGATCCACGTTTTGGGACAATGAAAGACTTTGAAACATTATTAAAAGAAGCTCATGATCGCGGAATTAAAATAGTAATTGATCTTGTCGCAGGTCATACAAGTGAGGAACACCCATATTTCATTAAAAGTGGAGAAAGCACTAGAAATGAATATAGTGATCTGTTTATATGGAATGACAATGTATGGAGTATGCAACCACCATTAAGACAAATTGCCGGCCGCTTTAATCGTAACGGATGTTATATGGTCAATTTCTTTAATACTCAACCTGCTCTTAACTATGGATGGAACAAAATAGAGTATCCATCTTGGCAAATACCTTATGATGACCCACGTGTTGAAGTAACTAAAAACTTCTTAAAATCTATAATTCGCTTTTGGTTAGATAAAGGTGTAGATGGCTTTAGAGTTGATATGGCGGATTCTTTAGTAAAAGGCGATGATGATAAAGTTGCAACCATGAAACTCTGGAAAGAAATCAAATCAGAAATATTCGATAAAGAATATCAAGAGCGTGTATTAATATCAGAATGGTCAAACCCGGCACGTTCATTAAAATGTGGTTTTGATGCAGATTTTGTGCTTGATCATCATGATAACTGTTTTCATCATCTTGTAAGATCAACAGAGCAAACTCGTGGAACTGCAGTATTAAACGGAGGAAGTTTCAAAGTATTTAAAGAGGATCTTTTGTGGAGAATAAATGAAGCCAATAAAACAGATGGTTACCTCTCTTTTATTTCCGGAAATCATGATACTCCACGAATTGCTTCATTTTTAGCAAAAAAAGAACTTCGCATCTTCTACATGATGTTATTTACTTTACCAGGTGTTCCTTTCCTTTATTATGGTGATGAAATTGGAATGTTACATGCTGATCTTCCAAGTAAAGATGGCGGATTCCAAAGAACTGGCGATCGAACACCAATGAAATGGGATGATAGCCAATTACATGGATTTTCCACAAACAAAAACACTTATCTTCCATTTGAAAATTCAGAATCTAGCGTTGCTACACAAAATGACGATCCTAAATCACTATTAAACTTTATTCGAAAAATGATTGCTATTCGTCATCAAAATGAATGTTTAAGGAGTCGCGATTTCGAATTAGAAGTTTGTGATGAAAACAAAAGAATCATCATTTATCGCCGTGGAAATTTAAAAGTAATAATCAATCTTTCTAATGAAGATTATTATTTAGAAAATGTCAAAGAAATTTTAGCAATTAATGGATGTGAACATTGTTGTTTGGATCGTGATGCTATGCTTTTGAAGCCACATTCATCAATTTTAGTTCGTATATGAATCGCTTAAACATTATCATGAACAAACAAAAAAATCATTCGATGGAGAATGGATTATTAAAGTTTTTTTGCGCGATTATAGTTTGTTGTGATTATTAGCTTCTCTTTCAAAATCAGTTATATCTATCAAAACTAGATAACGAAGAGTAACAAGGGGGATATCTATGAAAAATGATTTCACGATGGAGGAAATTAAAAACAGCGTAGAATATCAATGGAGAAAAAATCAGGTAAAATTATATTTGACATTATGGTTAATAATAGTAGGCGCCACTATTTTCATTCCTATTATTGTTAGTGCTAGTAATTATGAATTAATAGTATTCGGCATTATATCTTGGTTATGTGCTATAGTGATTTTTGGATTACTTTTTGGATCGTTCGCTTTATTTTCTTATAGCAAAATGAGATATTTATTGAAAAACTATCAAAAATTTAATTCTTATGAAGTAGTTTTAGATAAAGTTTCCACTTCTTATGCCTATAGAGGAGCGATTTATTATACAGTAACAATCAACGATAAAGATTTGTCTAAAAAAGTAGATACTAATCCTTATTTCTCAAGTTCCTTAATGTCCAAATTTTCTTGTGAGGATTACAACAACAAAAAAGTAGTTGGACTTTATGATGATAATATGGATAAATTTTATATTGTGAAAAGAGTCGATTAAATTACAATTTAGTTAATACTTCTATTATATGTAAAAAAGCTCTCGGACAATTTTCGAGAGCTTTTAGCATCGTTTGAAAGCATATTTTTTAATGGATTTTTATGCTTGTGAGTTCGACATCCCTATCACACTCTGGGCTTGACACCAACAATATCCGAAACTTTCCCTTTACATATAAAACGAGTATTCGAACCTTAAAAAATATGATTTTTTACTGAAATTGATTAAATCTATAAAAAAGTATAATGTTCATAGAGTTAAACAACTTCCACGAAAGTTAATGAAAAGTCAAAAAAATAAACTATTTTGAATAAAATAGGTTATAACTCTCTTAAATGTATGAAAAGAACTAAAATGATACAAATAACCTAAAATACCATAGTCAGAAGAGACAAAATGATACACTTGGTGGAGTGCTAATTTAGACATCCAATCTCTGATTGTTGTTTAAACGATAATGATTAACTTTTCCTTCAATAATTTTATCGCTAGGCTGAATATGACCAAGAATTAAAGGAGAGTTTGGATCGTGTTTTTTATAATTAGCTCGACATTCATATGGCTTCTTATTTGCATAACAATATCTACATCCATTTAAACAAGTGTTATATGCTCCAATGCTCTTTTGTTCAATGCAATGGCAACCTTTTCTTATGCCGTTATGCTTTAAATGTTTAAAATTCAAATTATTTGCTTTAGAAAGAATATCTAAAGTAACACATCCCGAACGATGAACACCATACTCTGTATAATCATCATTTGAGCCACAGATTTGAATATGAATTCCATACTTCTTAGCTATTACGCCTAATCCTTTGACAATAGCAAGTTTATCAATATCTTTTAAGGGAATTATGTCTGGTAGATAAGTTTGAAATCTAGGAAACATTTCTACAAAACTAAAGATACAGCGATCAATGTGATTATTAATTTTAGAACAAATATATTCAAAAGTTTTCAAATGATATTCAATGGTATATTTGTTAGTAAGTAAAATAGGATCATAACGCCAGGCAATACATTTTTTGCCTAAAATAGAAGATAATTCAATTAATGTATTTATTGATTCGTCTATGGAGGGCACAAATGGTTCCATGTCTTTATCATAAGCGGTAATTGTGTAATGACAATAAAGAGGATATTTCTTTTTTATTTGTGGAAGATAAGGTAAAATTGGTCGATAATTTTTTGAACACATAATCATGGTATCGATATCTTCGGGTTTTAAAGAAACTTTATATACTAACTCAGGATAATATGGATTTCTTGAATATGCATATTCTTCTTCAATTCTTTTTAATAACCATGGTGTGTAATAATTAATAATATCTGTTCTCATTCCAATAGATATAATCATATTAATTCTCCATTTTCTCTATTTTTAAATTTCATTAATTATGTATAATGTATGCTTTATTGTGTAATCCAAATTCTATATCTATTTGATTCCTTTTTTAAAAATCACAATATAGTTCTTATCTTTTTTTATATCAACGACTTCAATACTTGAAAAACCGATTTTTTTACCAAGAGATATATAATCATCTTTGGTAAAAAACTTAAAATATTCTTTTGTGTAAGGTAGTTTTTGCAGCCATTTTTTATTGTATACTGCATTATAAAATACTCCATTATCTTTTAGCACTCGATAGATTTCGGATAGTCCCTTTTCAGTATCTTGCCAAAAATAAATGGTATTAACAGATGTGACACAATCAAATGTTTTAGATTCGAAAGGCATATCGCAACAATCACATTGCATCAATTTGATTTTTCCTTCTTTAATTGCCTTTTTATTACGGCTATAAGCGAGTTTTTCTACATCTGGAGATACTTCTATACCAGAAAGATTGCACTTATATTTTTTATATATTAAATTTAATAAATAACCATTACCATATCCAACATCAAGAATAGTAGATGATTCGTTAGCAACGATTTCTTTTACAATACTTTTGTACATTTTTTTATTAATTATATTCATTATTTTGCAAAATAATCTACCTAGAAATCCATGAGGGTTTGCAAATTGCTTTCCTATCCTTTTATAACTCATTATTATTCACCTAATCTTTATTTATAGCGAGTTTATTAAAACTATTAATTTAATTAAAACTTGCTTAATTATTATATATCTAACTTAACAGGCATTCAATTACTCTAATATTGTAAATAAACTGGATCAATAATAACGCCTTCACTTTTCTTCTAAAAATTATTTTTAAAATAAAAACTCCCTTCTTGTTGTACCGATTTTTGGTCCAAATTAAGAGAGCATTTTCATCTTACATGTTTCGCGCGAACTTCTCTAGTACTAATAAAAATGAAAAATGAACTGCTGTAATACCAATTTTAGAAAGTGGTTACTTACAAATCACGTTCCTTATATGTTATACTAATTAAAAAATAAACAGTAATTTTAAGTCGTTATAAGGAGGTGTTATCTGTGAAAAAAATATCTTTTGCACTTATTGCATTAAGTCTTTCCGCTTGTTTTTGTAGTGGATTGGCAGGATGTACTATTCAGGACAATACGTCTAATTTGGTTAAAATTTCTAATGCTGATGAGCTTGCAAATTATATAAGGTACTACTATTACAATAACGGTATTCAAGAGGATACGCTTGAAAATCATTATCTTCTTGACAAAAATTATAAGTTGACACAAAGTTATAGCAAATATTTAAGTAATTATCACCCAGAGTATCCCGAAGAAATTATGATGGAAACTTTACCGTATTCAGTTACATTTATAAATGCCAACATGGACTTTTATAGCAAATATATAAGTACTGCGTATGGTTTGAATATGCCAAATGAGCATTTTTTAGAAAAACAATCCCACGAATATTATTACAAAAATGATACATTGACTGGCTATGCGGTAGTAACAGCGGATAGGCAACTATTTGATGTATATCCAGAGTTTGAAGAATGTCAAAGAATAATTGATGTCAGAAATCAGTGGACATTTGCAAATGCTGATGAATTTAATGTCGCAAAGAAAGATAATGTCGGTTCTGTTCTTTCTTATTTGGGATTTACATTTATGATTGATTTATTCAAGGTGGATATTTCAGGTTGGGATGACACTATTCCGCATATTTCCGCAGAACATTTTGACAAGCTCGATATTTCGCAGGACGATGATACGGTATCATTTGAAATTGTTTATACCGATAACTATATATCTTCCGTGGCAAAAGGAACATTAAATGTGTCAAAAATTGATTTTAAGTATGAATATAGCGAGGTTCGTTATGAGGCAGAAAACGCCGTAACTGAAAGTGAGTACAGCTTTGAACTCATATCACTTGCTAATGATTATACTATAGAGTTCGATACCAACCAACAGTTTGAAGAAAACTTTGATTATATTAAAACAAATTAAAAATTATCCATATCAAATAAATTTCAATTTGATTAATGGCATCTATTAAGGCTCTCGGACAATTTTCCGAGAGTTTTTTAGCATTTCTCTTTAATGTTTTTTTGTGCATGTGAGTTCGACACCCCTATCACCCTCTGGGGCTCGACACCTGTAATACCCGAAACTTTCCCTTTACATATAAAATGAGTAT